>JAGYPA010000224.1 GCA_018399255.1 Spirochaetales bacterium
AGCTATCGATGCCGCTGCAAGAAAAAATAACCTGAAAGTCATCTATGATGCAGCCCATGCATTCGGAGTGAACTACAAGGGGAAAAGCCTGCTGAACTATGGAGATGCTTCCATTCTCAGTTTTCATGCAACGAAACTGTTTCATACCATTGAAGGCGGAGCAATTGTTTTCAAGCAGAAAGAGGATCTTGAACGTGCAAAGCGTATGATAAATTTCGGTATCGTGGGACCAGATTCCATAGCATCAATCGGTATAAATGCCAAAATGAATGAATTCCAGGCTGCCATGGGCCTTTGTGTGCTGGATGAAATGAATTCGGTCACAGAAGGAAGAAATCAGTCTTGGGATAGATATTTCATTGGATTGAAAAACTTTATCCCACACAGTCTAAAACTGCAGGAATGGACTGCCGACAATCAGAACTTCGGATATTTTCCGGTGGTCTTCAATTCAGAAGAACAGCTTTTAAAAGTTCAGTCTGCATTAAGAAAAGAGAATTTTTTCCCACGACGATATTTTTATCCTTCTTTGAATACTGTTGATGCTTATGCTGAGCAAAATGGTGGGAAAAAACAGATAATGCCAATATCGGAAGATATCTCAAAAAGGATTCTCTGTTTGCCTATGTATGCTGATATAGATGATATAATTCAGACTGAAATTATTGAGATTATCAAATATCACATAACTGAATAGATGATGTGCTTTACAACATGTGCAGAAACATGGATTCTAATAAGGGGTGAGGTTATAATATGAAAGAAACAAAAGAATTTCTCCAGAAAATTGGGCTGCCGGGTGGCGACTGCTATGATTTAGTCACTTCACAAAAAAGGTTTTCTGATGGCGCACAATATCGATTTGAAGTACCTGGAATACAGAACCCTGCTGCAATGGAATCTCTTCTGGAAGCACTTGAGAATTTGCATATTGATATACACCGAGTAACTCAGACGAAAGGTATTATGCTTCTTTCTGATAATGAAATTTTGGAGATGACAGCTTTGGCTGAACAGGCGCAAGTCAATCTTGTTCTGGCTATTGGTCCAAGAGCAACGTATGATACGAGTGCTTCAGTGCTGACAGCAGAAGGACAGCGAATGGGATTGCGCTTAAGGGGGCAGGATCAGATTGTTCGAGCTGTTGAAGATGTGAAGCGGGCAGTCAATCTTGGATGTTATTCCTTTTTATTATATGATGAAGGTCTCCTTTGGGTACTGAATGAAATGCGTAATCAGAATGAACTTCCGGAAACTATCAAATTCAAAGTTTCAGCGCATATGGGGCATGGAAATCCCTGTTCAGCTGTATTGCTGGAAAAACTTGGAGCAGACTCCATTAATCCAGTTAGAGATTTGCAGTTGCCCATGCTTTCAGCGTTGCGGCAAGCTGTGTCGGTACCTATAGATCTGCATACCGAAAATCCGGCATCTTCAGGGGGGTTTATCAGGCATTATGAGGTGCCTGAAATGATTCGAACCACGGCACCTGTATATTTGAAAACTGGCGGTTCTGTTGCAAAGACTCATGGCTGGGATACAACAACTGCAGAAGCGAAACAGAGAGCAAAACAAGTAGGCTTAGTAAAAAGAGTAATCGATCAGTACTATAAGGAAGCAGTAGCATCAAAAAAAGGATCAATTTATTAATAAAAGTAAATACTTTTTAATTTATGGATAAAGAATATGAAACATCATCAATACAATACTGATTTCCCATTTAT
>JAGYPA010000225.1 GCA_018399255.1 Spirochaetales bacterium
GCATGGTATGTAGTTTATACCCGGTCGAGAGCCGAAAAGAAAGTGCATGCCGACCTTACAGCCCAAAATATTGAATGTTTCCTGCCTGTTCAAAAGCAACTGCGGCAGTGGAAAGACCGTAAGAAATGGGTTGAAATGCCACTGATGCCGGGGTATTGTTTTGTGCATATCAGCAGGCACGATTACGACAGGGTGCTGCAGACCAATAACGTGGTATCCTATATTATCTTCGAACAAAAGGCCGCAGTAATACCGGAAGAGCAAATCAACTTTATAAAAAAGATGCTGGAGCAGTCTGACTTTGAAGTAGAGGTAACGCATGAAACATTCAGCCCGGGGAAAAAGGTTGAGATTATTAATGGCCCGTTAATGGGTGTACCCGGTGAACTGATGAAGGAACACGGGAAAAAAAGGTTTGTGCTGCGGATCAATGCCATTAATAGGTTTTTTATGGCGGATGTGCCGGCAGACAGCTTGTCTTTAATATCCTGACAGATCGGCGATTCAACATTCTGTTGAAATAAATCACAAAAAATAGTTGTTAACCCTTTGGCGAATAAATTGATTAGTTTTATATTTGACGTGTTTTTTGAATACTATAAGTATACGTCATATTCTTAATATTTGGATTCAATTAAACTGTTATATAGTAGAGTAATGTAACCGGGAAGGCGGAGCTGTGTAAAAACCAAAGCTAATTTCTTTATTCACTGTTTTTTTTCACGATTCTCCGGTTTATCCAATTCCCTACTTTTCAATTCTCTAATCTCTAATCTCTTCATTCGACAATTTATCCGTTTGACAGTTTCTCAATTCTACAATTTCACAATTTATTCATATGCTCGATGTAATTGTTCCATCCAAAACAAGGCTGAAACTGCTTATTAAGCTTTTCTTCATTAAAGACAACACGGCATACATCCGTGGCATGGAAAAGGAGTTTCATGAGTCTGTCAATGCTATTCGCAAAGAGGTGAACCGGTTGGAGAAGGCCGGACTCATTAACTCAGAATATGAAGGGAAGAAGAAATTCTTCATGGCCAATCCAAAGCATCCTCTTTATGACGATATTACACGCATCGTTCGTACAACAGTCGGAATCGACCAGATTATTGACCGGGTAACCAGCCAGGTAGGTGACCTGGAAGTTGCATACATTACCGGTTCATTTGCTACAGGGGTCGATTCAGATACAATAGAGCTGGTGCTGGTAGGGAAAGAGCTCGATACAGCGTATATCGACCAGCTGATTAAAAAAGCAGAAAAGCTGATTCGCCGGAAAATCATATATCTTATTATGACTTCTGAGCAAATGGAACACTTCTTTAAAGACAGGCCGCATTTGCTTATTTGGCAGAAAGACCAGCAGTAAATGATACAGATTGCAAATCCCCGCCAGCGGGGACAAGGAAAATCATAAATAATTAATTTCCATGATTTCAGTTATAAATATTTAAATCCTGTCTTTATGAATTTACTGGAATTACAGGTGCTTACAGAAGGCGCCATTACATTGAAAACACCGGATGCCGAAATTGAATTTGAATCAAGATCAGCTATTCCTTACGAATACATGAATTACATAGTCAAGTCTGTTTCTTCCATCAATAACAGCTTAGTTATTCAGCTTGACTTCCCTAAAAAGATGAAATCACTGGAGGAATTGGGCTATAACTTTGAATGTGGAATGTGAAGGCTCCGGTAAATATTAAAAATG
>JAGYPA010000226.1 GCA_018399255.1 Spirochaetales bacterium
TTAAAAGGGCTCACTACAAGCCATTTACAACCTTTTCGGCCACGCTGATAGGGGAGGGGGAGAGGTCATTCGGGTTTGAGCAAGCCTTGGCGGTCGGCCTGAATATAATTCATGCAAAAATCGTCTTTACCGGCAAGCGCTTCAGCAGCGAAAACCGTAGCCATCATGTCCGGTTCCGTGGGGTCTAAAATAGCGGAATCCATGCCGGCATGGATCAGAAACGCCAGGAAGATACGATTAAGAATGCTCCTGTAAGGCAATCCGAACCCAATATTGGACAGCCCGCAGGTCATATGAACGTTCGGGAACGATGCGGTTATCTTTTTGACGGCCTCGATCACATTACCTACGTCCTGGGGAGTAGTGCTCAGCGGCTGGATACATGGGTCCAGGTAGAGCTTCTCAACGGCTATGCCTTCTTTATCCGCACGCTCAATTATTTTCTCGGCAATATTGAGTCTGTCATCAACTGACTGAGGAAGGCCATCATCATCCATCAGCAGTCCAACCAGCTCGGATTTGCTTTCGGCGGCAATAGGCATTATCGCTTGAAGCCTTTCCTCTTCGCCGTTAACACTGTTGAGCATAACCGTATCGTTTTCAACGAGTTTTAGTGCCGTTTCAAACCCTTCCGGGCTGGCACAATCAAGACAGAGCGGCAGGTCCGTATTCTGCTGAACGACCTGAACCGCCCAACGAAGGTTTTCTATCTCTTCAGAAGGATTACTCCCGGCATTAACATCTATAAAATCAGCACCGGCTTCCGTCTGCTGTTTTGTCTCCCCGGATATGAAATCTTCATCGCGATCTTTCAGCGCTTTGGCAATGCTTTTACGTGTAGCATTGATTCGTTCTGCTATAACTATCATCTATCTTTAACTCCTGATTTTAGGTGAATACTTACTCCGAAAATATTCAGTGAAACACGCCCCCTTGATCCCCACCGGCACAGGGCACGGGGGGGGAAACAAGGTGGTTCACTGAGGATTGACCTTACTCTCTGGTGAAGTAAACTCAATGAATTGTATAGGTAAATCAGTTTTGAGTCAAGGAGATGTGTGTTTATTAATGCTTACCTCAATATGCGGGTCATCACGGCAACAATCAGGTAGCAGCTTGCTGCAAACACAATAATTACCGGCCCGCTGGGCAGTTCCCAGGAATAGCTGAATGCCAGTCCTAACGCCGTAAAAACAGTACATAGGATGATGGCAAGCAGCATCATCCGGGAAAGGCGGTTGGTGAAACGGCCGGCGATCGCTGCCGGCAGAGTCAGCAAAGCGATGACCATGACAATCCCCACAAGCTGCACCAAAAGGACGATGGTGAGGGCGGTCAGGCATAACAGCAGCATGTAATATACTCCGACCTTTATACCACGCAGACGAGCAAATTCTTCGTCGAAACAGACTGCTAGGAATTTGTTGTAGAAGACTATGGCGAGAATAACAATGATGATGTCAAGCACGGCGATCAGGTAAAGATCTCCGCGTCCTACCAGCAATATATCCCCAAAAAGATAGCTCATAGGGTTCACATAAGCACTGGGAGTGAGGGCGAGGAAAATAGCGCCGATCGCCATGCCGCTTGCCCAAAGCGCCCCTATCACCGTATCTTCACGTTCTTCGGCATATAATGTCACCATACCTATTATCAACGCGGCTGCAAGTGCGCTCAGGGTAGCGCCGTGGATCGGATCAATC
>JAGYPA010000227.1 GCA_018399255.1 Spirochaetales bacterium
TTCCCGAAGGGAATGCTTGGGACCCGAGGCACTTTGTGCCTCCGTTCCGCACCTGATATGATGTGACCTTTGTCAAGCTTTTTCAAAATACATTTTCTTAGGTACTGTTAATTAATAAATCATGCAAACCGTTCCGATGGTGAAATGTAATAGTTCCACTCACCATGAAATTCATTCCTGGTGATATTCAATTCTTCAAGCTGTTCATCTGAAACTTTTATGCCTTTCTCATAGGTTTTATTATCCAAACCACAGCGCACTCTTAAGCCTTTATTTGTCGTGGTACTGCTGATAAGCTGAATAATCACTGCCAGAGATACCAATGGGGTCCCTCTCCAGTTTTTGCTGATATAACTGAACAGTCGGTGCTCTATTTTATTCCATTTAGAGGTTCCAGGCGGTAAGTGGGATACATGAATTTCCAGTCCTGTTTCGTTGGCCAGTTCCTGCAGCGAGGTTTTCCACAAGCGATTACGCCTCCCATTGCTCCCGCCGCCATCAGCAGTAATGTAGAGTTTTGTTGCCCCGATATATTTCTGACAGCCCATTTCATCCCACCATGCGCGTATGCTCTGTGCGGCAAACCGTGCTGTATCAGCACTGATACCAACATTAACATATCCCTCATTGCTTCCTATATCATAGACCCCATAGGGAATTGCTTTCCCCAATTCCGGCAAGGGAAAATCATGATCAAGCACTTCCAGCGGTTTGCCTATCGGACGATATTCGGCACCCTGATTCTTGAAATTTCCAATAAACTCCTTTTTTTTGGCATCTACCGAGATTACCGGTTGCCCATCAGCCAGAAATTCACGTGACATACTATTGATATGCTTGAACTGCGCGTCCCTGTCTATATGAGCAACTCCTACCTGCAGGCTTTTTTTATTCATCTGCAGACTGTAACCAAGCTTTTCCAGCAGTTGCCCTATTTTTACATGACTGACGGTAAAGCCTTGCACGTTAAGTTCATCCTGCAGGTTCCGCAGACTTTTCGTCGTCCAACGCAATGGGTTTTCAGGATTACTGATCGTTGCCTCATCAACAAGCATCTCAAGCGCTTGAATTATGTGTGGGCTGGTCTCTGTGATGCTTTTGCGACCTCCCCCACTTTTTCGAATCCGCAACCCTTCTTCGGTTGCTGGTCTGGCTTTGGGGTCAGATACCAGTTCATCCAGCTCTTTTATTCCCTGAGTTATCGTGGCTCGGGAAGCTCCGGTGAATCTACTGATTTCTTGAATACCGCCATATCCTAAGCCGCTCGCTTCCAAACCAAGATATTTTCGCCTTTGACTTTCTGTAAGAAGGGGCATCAGTTTTGACATTCGTATTTTTGTTGATTCATCTATCATATATGAACCATATCATATCACACTTATTTGATCAATAAATGTATAAGTTAATTATTAACAAATTTTTACATAAATAATCTCCCCTGTATGTCTATGAAAAAGAAAGAGATTGATAGACAGGAAATCAGTAATCGGTATTTGACCACTCTGATATACGGGGTTTGTCCCAGGTCAATGGTCCGCCTAAAGCTCTTTCCGTCTAAGGTCGTGAATCACCTATAGGTGGTGTCTAAGCAGATGAGATGAAGCCGATCAGGTGTATTGAGCAAGCAGGTACAGCGAAACATATAACTGCATTCTTTGGCAAGCAACGTAACATCTGCA
>JAGYPA010000228.1 GCA_018399255.1 Spirochaetales bacterium
GCCGCCGGTTCTCCATACGCTCTTTCCAATTCCTGAAGAAATGGGACTATAGCCTCTTTCTTTTCGGAGGGAATCTTCACTGAATCCAGTACGAATGCTGAAATTTCATCAAGGCCGACGAACAGATGCGGACTATCTGCTTCGCAGGTGCCGTCAAGATGCAGGATATACCCTCCCCGATCTTTCATATGCGATCTGAGTGCTTCAGTACTTTCCCGATGGGCACAGGCAAGATAACAGATGTATTTTTTTGCAAGGAGCGCTACTTCACTAATGGAAATGGGTATTCCACGCTTTTGCAGATGGTCTCTGATCTCCTGTTCATTGCGGGCGTGCCGGAATACGGCTTCTCCAATGTATATGATTACATCATAGCCGAAAGTATGCCGTGGTGGGGCTAAAGCAGCAAGCTCTTGCGAACCTGCTGTATAATTACATGCTGAACAGCCATAGAGGGTCTCATGCGCGCTAATGATCCCCACTGAATACAGCGCCAGTTTCCTGTGCCGGGTTTTCCGTATCTTCATGCGATTATGGCAAAAAGGACAGGTAGTACGCTCCGGGCCGAATGTCACTACCGGGTGTTTTACAAAGACCTGCTGATTCTCTGTCTGCATGATGCTGCGTTCCCGATGGAAGGAAAACGCTTTCAGAAATCCTGCTGAACCGTTTTTTTTTCCGACAATCCATGCAGCTGCAATAAAGCCGTGATCTCATGAGCCTCCACAGAAACTCCCTGCCGCTTCAACCGGGTAACCCGGTTATCTATCGGTGTCTGGGGATGTTTAATAAAGTCTGCAAATACCCGCAGCGCATCATGATCAGAGAGCTGCTGCAGCGACTGCTGGTCTAAAGCTTCTTTCCGGTGAGCACGCTGGACAGACCCCAGTTGCTCATCAGCACTGAGGTACACAAACCTTCCCTGGATTTTTTCTCTCTGCAATTCGGGAAGATCTTTATAATGGTTCATGAATGAACGAGGATCGAGACCCAGCAGATCTCCCAGTTCAGCGGCACTTAACCCTTGCGGAGCTGCTTCAATGAGCTGGATCACAGTCTCTTTCAGCGTCCCGAAACGGGAAAACCGGATACTCCTATAGCTCCAGAGACCATGTTCGTTAAACTGAGGAATATCGGGCAGGGTGTAATACCTGCCGTTGTGGTTGTAGCTGGTGAGAGTTCCCCAGATTTTCAAATGGTTTCGCACCGTGGGAACAGAACAATGCAACAGAGATTTCAACTGGTCAACGCTAAAGGCTTTTTTTGTATGAAATTTCTGCAGTACTTCCTTTTCAACTTCAGGAGAAATCATGGAAGCCCCCTTTATTAAGTATATGTTTATATGTAAAATTATATCATATACTTAATAATTTGGCGAGCTGTAAATCCTTCCCTTTTCTCAGTATCTTGCTTTCAAGGCCCTGGAAAAGGGTATGAGTGGAGTGCAACAATTTCATATACTTGATATTTATTAGTTGGTATGAATTTATCTCTTTTTCTTATCGTTATTTGCTTTGGATCCAACCGTTATTTGGGGTCATAGGTTGAAGGGTTAAAAAGTTTTTACCTTGCAATCAATTACTACAAATCGTTTTTTGAGTTACGAGTGTTATGCGGGTG
>JAGYPA010000229.1 GCA_018399255.1 Spirochaetales bacterium
AAATTCCGGGTTCGACCCCAAAGCGGACGTTATTTGCAACGTGATTGGGTGGGTCAATTCTATATATTTAAGGAAAAATAATGAAAATTCGTCGTCTCAAAATAAAGAACTTTCGGAGTGTTGCGAACGGAGAAATTCTTTTTTCCGGTCATACTGCGGTAATCGGTGGAAATAGCGTCGGAAAATCGACGATGTGTGAAGCACTGGATTTATGCCTTGGTCCAGATCGCTTATCACGTTCCAATCCTATCAACGAACACGATTTTTATCAACGGCAATACATTACTACCGATAATACGCCAATCGCAATTGAACTAGAAGTGGTTCTGACAGACTTAACGGTTGATCTTGAAACAAGATTCAGAGCGCACCGAGAGTATTGGGACACTGAAACCAATTCCTTGCTAGATGAGAATGCCGAACCTGAGGAAACGGACACTGATAACGTTATTCCTGCCCTTAGAATAAAGTTTGAGGGCCTTTATGACACAGAGGAGGACGAGTTTACGGCAGAAACTTTTTTTGCAAGTCCGCCGCCTGAAGATGATGTAAGCCGAGCGAGAGTAAGTCGTTCCGCAAAACGCAGTTTTGGTTTTATTTATTTGCGTGCACTGCGCACTGGATCACGCGCTCTTAGTCTTGAACGTGGTTCGTTACTCGATATAATTCTCCGTCTAAAAGATGATGATCGGTCAGCTATGTGGGAACAGACCTTAAATGCTCTTGAAGGTCTTGATCCGCCGATCGACAGTATTCCGCAGCTCCGAGACGTGCTTGATGAGATTGATGGTCGGGTTCGCCGTTTTGTTAATATGTCAGAGAATGATCGAGCATTTCAGCTATACCCATCATCTCTAACCCGTGATGATTTACGTGAATCCATCACTCTATTCGGTGAGTCCGCCCGGTCAAAAGCGCATGTTCCATACTGGCGTTTAGGGTCAGGTGTGATTAATGCACTCGTTTTCTCTCTGCTCACATTTATTGCTGAACTAAAAGTAAATGTGATCTTCGCTATGGAAGAACCGGAGATAGCGATACCTCCGCATACACAAAGGCGAATTGTTCAATTCCTGCAAAAGAATATGGATCAATCAATTCTGACGACACATTCGCCCTTTGTTCTCGAACAGTTTAGTCCTGAGAACATTGTATTGCTGGAACGTGATACAAACGGTTCACTTGGAGGCCGCCAGATTGAAGTTAGCGGCATCAAAGGGAAAACCTATCGAGGTAATCTACGGCGTATTCTAGCGGAATCAATGCTCGGTAACGGTGTCATTTGTGTCGAGGGAGTGTCTGATGCAGAAGTGTTGTATGCGGCTTCAAATGTATTGGAGAATTATTATGATGAATCATCGTACACGCCTTTGGATTTGTCAGGTGTGACTGTAGTCCATTGTGAAGGAGATGGAGGCATCCTTCGTTATGGGCAGTTTTTTAAAGACCTCGGATTGAAAACTTATGCCTTCTATGATCTTCAAAAAAATGCGGCAATCAAAAATGATATTCAAGCTCTTTTTGATGGCGCATGGGAGCTTGAGCATACTGGCATAGAGTATCTTTTGGCCGAAGAAACAGATATTGATGCTGTTCGCGCTT
>JAGYPA010000023.1 GCA_018399255.1 Spirochaetales bacterium
GACTCCCTTTCCCATCGGTTTCTGTCCACCATCCTCCAAAGGTGTAGCCTTCTCTTTCAGGAGTCGTCAATTCTCCGTAGTAAAAGCCATTATTCACCGTTTTCTGCGAAGGGTTTGGAGAATTCCCCCCCTGGTTAGAGAAAAACACGATATAGCTTGATAAAGGCCTCCACACTGTCAGGGTTGCCTGACTTTCTCCCGATTTCCATTCAACCATTCGTTCAGAAGCTGCAGTCTGTTCATTCTCGGCATTCCATCCGACTGTCTCGCTGCTCATAAACGCATCCCGTGCTTCGCGGGCCTTCTGGGCGGCTGCTTCGCCGTTGAGCTCCTGAAGCTGCCGTTCAATCTCCTTCCTCTCGTTTTCCAGATCGAAGCGACTTGGCATAGATGCCATCAGATATCCGCCTGAGGCTCCCCCTCCGACACCTACTCCGATGCTGACCGAGAACAGTGTGCTCCACAGGCTGGCCTTCTGCCGATACGCCTGGGCATCTTCGGTCAGCACCGCATCCTGATAGCGTTCTACTGCATCAGCATAATTCAGGTAGCTGAGGACGCTCCCGATGATCCCAACTGCACCGGCACCGATCAACCCGTAGGAAGCAGCCTGACGGATCGGCAGGTTCTCGATTCTCCGCTCAACGCTTTTCTGCTCATCCAGCTTCAGTTCCTGTCGATATGGCAGTGACAGGTCAATGTTCCCGGGATCGTAGATCAGCTGCCTCCCCGGTTCAATGGCGACTTTGACCTGTCGGGAATTGTAGCGATCCTCCAGCAGCCGAAACGAGGCTGTGTAGATTCCCGGTTCCAGCCGGTAGAGTGCGCCTTCCTCGATTCTTTGGGAATTCTGGTAGGGACGTGCAGAGGCAACGTTTTCCGGGCTCATCGATATCTGCAGGTCGGACCTGGGTATGAATAGCTCTCCGACCAGTTTTGTACCTTCACTGAAATCAACCCAGACCAGCTCGTTGGGCCGCTCGTCTCGACTGACAGTAATCGAGACCGGCTCTGCAAACCAGCGGCTGTCAGCGTTCAGGGTGAATCGTCTGTCAACAATGCCCAGCAGCAGGGGGCCTTCGGCAGCCGCAGCTTGCGCCTTTCCGTTATCCAAGGTCGCACCGGCAGGAAGCCCGGTAACCAGCAGCGTGTCCCGGAATTGAGCGGAAGCGGGCAGTGAGGTGGTAACTTGATCCTTTGCTGTAAACAGCACCAGCGGATTGCCTATCTTCACATTCTTTTCCGGTGCATTTCCAGAAATCAGAACGGCATCATTTTCCAGCAGGTTCGCCACTTCGCTCTGCACAGCAAAGACCCCCCACACATTAGGTTCCAGCTCGTAGACTGCATACTCCACCAGGCCGATAAGAGCATTTGACTCATAAGCGCTGAAAACACGGTAGTACTCATCCCTGAGCACCTCACGATCCCTACTCTCTATGGCATAGGTAAGCGGTACCGTGTAGCTGACGCTGGCATCATTTACTTTCAGGCTGATGGGGAACCGCTTCTCTTCGGCATTGAAGGGTTTTACCTCCACTGCAATTGCCTCCGATTCAGGTGTAAAGCGTTTCCCATTGAGCTCAGCCTTCGCCTGCTGCAGCTGCACTTCCAGGGATACGAGCTCGCCTTCCAGTCGGACTGTAAGATCCTGCTCCTGCTGTTCTTTATTAACCGTATATTCGGCCTCCAAGTCATCCAGCCCGACCTTCAGCCGCGCCTCATATTCCTTATCAGTCTCCCAGGGGTCCTTGGGGTTCTGATCTCTATATGCCGAAACTTGTTCTCCATGCAGCCGCTCAAGTTCTGCGAGCGTATTGCTGGTGATTTCACTATACCGTGTTCGAATATCTTCAATAGTTCGGTAAATACCGGCTATTGCCTCCAGGCGGCTTCGCAACTCGTCGGTACTCTCCGTCTGAGACCGCAGCTCTTCCAGCTCCGCTTTCCTCCGGGCAGCCTGCTGAGCCAAAGTATCCCGCTGGGAAGACAGCCTTTCCTCCATCTCCGCCCGCAGGGTATCCTGTGATGCTCTGGAAGCCAGCACCTCTTCGGCCTGCTTTTGCAGCTCAGCCAGCCTTTCAGCCTCAAGCCGCTTAGCTTCCTCGAGCGCTTTAGCCCGCTGCTGTTCCACTTCCAGCCGCTGCCGCTCTTCATAGGTCGTGGCCGAGGCTATGGAGGCTTCCCGCTGGGCAATCTCCTGCTCCAGTGCCGATAATTCCCCCTCCAGCTCGCTCAATTCCGTCTGACTCTTGGTCAGCTGCTCTTCTGCACTCCGGAAATAAAACTCTCCGGTAAAGGAGGTATTTACCCATGGGATCTGCTTACCGCCGGTCGTATAGCTTACCGTTCTCTGGACTTCGGTAATCAGGTTTCTAATCTCCATATCTGGAATCTCGATATGTTTCAGCAGGGCCTCGGTAAAGGGGCTGTTTCGGCCGCTGCCGTCCTGCGCCACTGCCCCGGGTGCCGTGGCAAAGACTACCATGCTGCCGCTCCCGCCTGCCCCCATTACGGTGAGACCGCGAGAGGCACTTCTTGAAGAGGAGAAGGGATTATCACGGCAGGCATCGAGCATGATCAGATTGAAGGTAGAACCTGAACGTTCCAGTCCGTTAGTTACCCGATCGATGCTTACCGCCTCATCAAGCAGCTCAAAGGTTTCCTGGATATCGGCATTGACCGGCAGCAGATAATTCACTCCCTCAAACTGCACTCCATGTCCGGCATAGTAAAACAGTGCCGTTTCTGTCGGGGTTTCTTCAACATCGCTGGTAAAGCTCCTGATCTCCCGTTCCATCTCTCCGGCTGTTGCATCGGTAACCAGACGGACCGCAAACCCGAACTGCTTCAGTGACTCGGCAATATCAACGGCATCATTGACCGGATTAGCCAGCGGGGTGGTATGCTCATAGGCACCGTTGCCGATTACCAGGGCTTTTCGAGCAGACTCTCCAAAGAGCGCACCCCCCAGCAGCAGGAGCAGCAAGAAGAAGATACAAGTCATTTTGATACGTAGCAGCAGGTTCCTTTTCATGGGTATTTCCTTTAAAAATCGTCGATATTTCATACCATGAGTACGAAGTATTTTAAAATTGCCTTCAAATTCTTTTACTTTATGCAGGCAGTACTCTATGCAGGCAGCCTTAAGGTTTCGTTAAGACCGCTGTACGTGAAAAAAATCCAATCGTCCATTTTGCTGCATACCATCCTGAGACTTCGCAGAAAGGCCTTAAGTAAAAACAATACAACTAACAGGATCGTGAAAGCTGCCGGCTTCGTTCGCGTTACCATCTAATTCTCCTTTATCTCTATTGTCCAGATACTGCAGATCACCGGTTTGCAATTATCAACGGCTTTCCCCGGCCATCGTCGTGATCACCAGGGAGGCTTCACCGACTTTCACCGTCGATGCAGCAGTCTCTTGCCGAACCCGGGCAAGCCCCCGGGTGGCCGCAACCGCTGCTTCGGGGCTGTGAAACACGTCGTACCACTGCCCGGCTATCATGCGGGGGATAACATCGGGTTTTGGGGGAAGCTGTGCATGGGCTGTTACGATCAGCCGCTCCACCCCGTAGGGAGGAACTACCTGGAATTTGTACGGCAGCGCCACCACCCGGTTGACCCGGTCTATACCGATATAGAAACTCTCCTCGAGTAAAACCGTCTCACCGGTAACCAGTACATAGCTGAGCTGCAGAAAGGCCGGCTGGTTAACCCGGAAGTAGAACTGCAGTTCTTCGCCTTCAGTAAAGACCAGTGTCTGTTCATTGCGGCCGCGATCGGTCCAGACCTCCACATCGAGCCCGCCGTTGACTATCCGGTCATCCAGCAGCAGCTGACCATCCCTGAAAGCGGCATCAGCATTTGCCGGACGCAGGGAATCAGGATCAAGCGCAGTAAGTGGTATCGTGGTCCCTACAGAAGCCAGCACGGTGCCTCGCGCAGCGCTGCGGGCAGTCAGCAGCAGCTCGACCTGCCGGGCATCGACCCAGTAGGTTCCGCGTATTACCGCCGTATCAGGGGAATCGGTGGAACGGTCAGAACCGGCGGTTCTGGCAGAACCGGCGGTTCTGGAGATACTTGCTGTCCGCTGCAGCCGTTCTTCCAGCAGGTGGGCAGTCCGGCTGCCGAAGGAGCTGGAAAAATCCCCATCCTGATAAAGCAGCGGCATCACCTGTGCAGGCATGGTCAGTCGGCTGCCGAGGTCTTCGGCCAGCAGCGTAATGGCCTGTTCCAGGTTCTCCGGCTGGAAGGTATCAACGACTCCCTTTCTCTCGAGTAGAAGAGCTTCAAATTCATCGATACTGATTCCTGACTCCCCCGAAAAAGAGCCCGGGCCAACGGCTGCGGCAATTGCCCCGAGTACCGAAGCAGATTCCACCATGGATGTCAGCTCAGCGGCCGCATCAACAAGATGGGTACGGGCTTCCGGTAAGCGGCCATCCTGCAGGGCACTGTCGGCTTTCGCTATGGCAGCATCAAACCGATTCCGGGATTCCTCAGCAAGCATGATAAACTGTCGGTAGAGGGATTCCGTTTCGATATAGGCGAGCACATGGACCGTCTCTCCCTCCGCATGGACAGCAAAGCGGGCACCGCTGATACTCAGCTCAGAGGCCGTCTGGATATTGGTAACGTAGCGTGATGCACTGGTTTTCCCATCATCCTCGGTTGTGTAGTCCTCCAAGCTGGTCACCCGCATCCTGACCTGGCGGGAAAGCTGGGAGAGCGCTGCATCACGTGCGGCGGCGAGCCGTTCGGTCTTCTGCGGCAGATCGGAAAAGCCGTACCCGCTCAGATACTCGGGCAGTCGGTAAGGGCTGGAACCGCCGTAGGTCGATACCCACTGGGGCACCGCACCCACTGAAAGGACCGTCAAAGAGAAGATTATACAAAGCATCAGTTTTCTCATATCCTATATCTTACCCCACTATCAGACTGAGTCAACAGAAAATCATTCCTGTATCCAAATTTTGACAGTTCTTACCGATAAGGAAGAGTGGCAGATTAACTTTTAAAAACTATTGTATGATGCATGAAACCATATTACTATGTAAGGGCAGACTGGACAGTGAGGCAACACTCTGTGCAAGGAGGCGATTCTGCAACGGTCCGCTGCAATTAAAAAAAATGAAGGAAGTACACACATGAAAAGAACCGTATCGATCCTGTTAACCCTTGTCGTCCTTGCCGCGCTGTTTTCCAGCTGTGCCACCCCGACGCCGCTCCCACCGGAAGCCCCTGTCTACCAGCCGATTATCGGGGCAGAAGGTCAGCCGCAGCCCGAATGGGTGAACACTATTCCTCGAGCAGCCGACTACCATTACCAGACCGGCTACGCCAAACTTTCTAACAAGGCAAACTCAATCCAGCGGGCAAATGCCGATGCTAAAGAGAAAATTTCCCAGTGGATCAGCACGACGGTTCAGAGCGTAATTGTCAACTATACCAGTGACTTCGGATCAGGCGACAACCGCCAGTCGATCGAGGCTTTCGAATCAATCTCCCGGCAGGTAGCCAATAACTCTCTAGTCGGGGTTTCGCAGGAAGGGCTCTGGGTAGATCAGGACGGCGGCGTTTGGGTGCTTGTCTCGATTCCCATTGAGAATACCCTGAAGGCCTTTGAGGCAGCCGAGGAATCGTTCACGTCCAACGAGGCCGCTGCATACGCCGAATTCAAGATGGATGAAGCCCTGAAGATGCTCGAAGATACCATTGCCGGACAGTAGGCACCAACCAGTAGTCGCCAGCCAGTAGGCAGCAGATCAGGTAGTTTTTTAATTAATGAGGTGTCTGACACCTAATGAAAGGTATCATACCCCAGGGGAAGCGGCTTACCTACGGAAAGCGGCATTCCCAAAGGGAATGCTTGGGACTCGAGGCACTTCGTGCCTCCGTTCCGCCCCAAGGGGCGGGGTATGTTACCCCGGGTTAGCTTCGCTAACCCCACGATCCCGGCACTCGCTCGGGAATGGAACCAACAAGTTGGTTCCGCTCCTCTCGCTCCGTTTGGGAATCAAAATGTGTTGATTTACACATAGGTGTGTGTTATATTCTACACATAACGAAGTTTTGGAGGGAATGGATGGCTACAAATCTGGCTATAGACAATAATTTATTACTGTTGGCACAAAGCATAGGGGGGATGAAAACCAAGAAGGACACCGTTAATCAGGCTTTGAAGGAGTTTGTTCAGAGGAGAAAACAAGAAGAAGTTATAGATCTATTCGGAAAGATTGAGTATGACGAACAATACAATTACAAAGAATTGAGAAACAGAACATGAAAATTCTTGTAGATACTTCAGTTTGGTCTTTAGCTCTACGAAAGAAAAGTTTGACGAATGAAGAATCAAAAATAGTTAAAGAACTGAAAGAATTAATCCATGAGGAGAGAGTAGTATTAATTGGTCCAATTCGGCAGGAGTTGCTCTCAGGCATATCAGACAAAATCAAGTTCGAAATGTTAAAGGAGAAAATGAGAGCCTTTGAGGATATGGAAATTCTATCTTCTGACTATGAAAATGCTGCAGAAATACATAATGAATGCAGAAGAAATGGCATACAAGGATCTCATATTGACTATCTGATTTGCAGTGCTGCAAAAAATAATGATTTACGTGTCTTCACAACTGATAAAGATTTTACGAATTATATAAAATTCACAGGGATAAAATTGCATACGATAAGAGAAGATATGTAAAAAGCTGAGTCGCAATGGAAGGAAACCGTGAGAGGAAATCGGATTTCCCAAAAAGGAAATCTTCAATTTCTTTAGAAATCCAATTTCTTTAGAAATCCAATTTCCACCTTTTCTGAGCGCCCGCCGGGCGCTTAAGTCCGGCTGACTTTACAAAAGTTCCACGACTGGAACTTCGGTGGCCGGTAAGTCCTTTTTTGGTAATGACCTACCACCAAGTCTGAAAACGGGTCAAAGGGATCCGGTGTCTGACACCGTTTTCCGCAATTTAGCACGCTATTTTTGAGGGATCCGGTGTCTGACACCAAACTAGTCGAGACACAAAACCACAGGCAAGCCCCAAGGGAACTCACCAATCAGATGAACCTTTCAGCAAGCGCTACGTACCGCTCATCGATCGGACGAACCGGCTGAGCCCCTCGATCTCCCCTTCCGAAAATTCACGGGGAATAATAATCGGATAATTCTCGCCCGGCGGGAGCAGAATTCCCACCTCCAGGGCCTTTTTGAAGAGCTCCATGTAGGAAACCTGGTCCATCTGCGTATTGATATAGGGACCCCGCCGCTCCCAGGTGAACACATCGATCAGCCGCTGGAATTCCGACCCCACGCCGGCAGGACTGTGCATCTCGCGAATAAGCAGGGAGACCGTCTTGACCATCGTATCGATGAGAAAGGGGGAAATCATATCGCTTGGGGGCATCTTGACTGCCGCGGCCTTGTTTCTGATACAGACAATGTCGGGAACAAAACTCCCGGGAAACGGCAGAATAGGAACCAGCAGATCCTGCTCCATCCGCTTATCAGCGAGAAACGGACGCCAGAATGCCGCCTTGCCCTTCTGGGAATCGGTCATGGCCGGGTCAGTTATATCGCTGCCGGTTATCCGGGCCGAAGCGCCTTTCGAGAGCGCCTCAAGCGTTCTTTCCCGGTTCGCATAGAGACGGAAATAGAGATATTCGGGATACATGAGCTTGAGGATTTTTTCCAGCCGACCGTCATAGACTGATGGATACTCAGCGATCAGCCCCCGCGAGGCAGTGGATTTCATTATCTGGGTCATGCCGTCAGGACGATGCCCGAGAATAGCCCTGCCGTTATTCTGATAGAGATCGATATAGCGCCGACCCCGCAGATCGTAGAGACGATACCCGCGGGCACGGGCGATGATGGGCATACTGTACGCGAGCTCTTTTCCTTCTTTTGCCATAACGGGAATAGTATCAGTCCCCGGCAATTTTCTCAAGACGCGCATAGCGCGGAATGAACTTCGCCGTCTGCCCCGTATCGAAGCGGACCGCAACAATTTCCCGCCCGTTTTCGAACCGGGATTCGGTAATGTACCCCGCCCCGTACTCATCATGATAGACCCGGTCCCCTGCAGCAAAGCTTGACGCATCGGACTGTCTGGAGGCATCAAGCTGTCTGGACGCATCAGGCTTGATGCGGCGACCGAAGCCCGGATAATCATCAGAATCGGTAAAACCGCTCTGTCTTCTCCCCGAAAATCCCGACGACTCGTACGGATCTGATCCCATCAGGGTTACCTGATCCATCGGCAGCTCGTCGATAAACCGGGAGGGCATCTGCGGACGGGTCTGCCCCCAGATGGAACGTCTCTGGCAGGAGGTAAAATAGAGCTCCCTTCTTGCCCGGGTTATGCTGACGTAAAAGATGCGCCGCTCCTCCTCGATATCCTCATCCGTTTCGTTAGCCCGTCCCGGGAACAGCCCCTCCTCGAGACCGGTAATAATAACCCGGTCGAACTCGAGCCCCTTGGTGTTGTGCATGGTAATCAGGGTAACCCCCGGCTGATCGGAGGGATCCCGCTTCCCCAGCCTGGTCGGGTCGAGCTCGAGAGACTCCAGAAACTGGGTAATTCCGGCGCGCCCCGGAGGGTATACCCCGGCGGCATTGACCAGCTCCTCAAGATTGCTGACCTTCTGGGTCATGGAAATCTCGTCCTGCCGCCGGTGATACTCGATAATCCCCGAATCGGTGAGCACCTCCCGGGTAAATCCGGCAAGATCGTATCCATCCAGCTTCCCGAGGGCGGCATCGTACCAGGTCAGGAACTCCTCCGCACCTCTGCGCGCCTTCCCCTTCAGGTCGGGAACAGCCTGACGCAGCCCCTCCGTACAGCTGCCCTGCTCCTGGGCCGCAGCCGCAAGAACGGCATTCAGCGACACCTCGCCGATGCCCCGGGAAGGCTTGTTGATAATCCGGCGAAAGGCCACCTCATCGGCAGGGTTGAGGATCAGGGAAAGAATCGCCAAGGCGTCCTTCACCTCCTCACGATCGTAAAACCTGAGGGCGCCGACGATCTTGTAGGGAATGCCGAGCCGCATGAAAACCGTCTCGAAGGCGGCTGACTGAGCGTTGGTCCGGTAGAGCACGGCGGTACCGTCGTAGTTGCGATCCCGGTCGACAAGTCCGGCACAGAACTGCGCCTCGGCAAACTGATCGCTGAAGTAGATCAGCTTCGCCTTCTCGCCCTCCTCCTTCCGTGTCCAGAGGGTTTTGCCGTGCCTGCCGAAATTATTGGCAACCACCGCTTCGGCAATTTTCAGGATGCTGCCGGTTGAACGGTAGTTTTCTTCCAGTTTGACTACCCGGGTGGCGGGAAAGATTTTCGGGAAGTCCAGGATGTTCTTCAGCTCGGCCCCGCGAAAGCGGTAGATTGACTGATCGTCATCGCCAACCACACAGATAAAGATACCCGGTTCCCAGAGCTCACGGAGCAGCTGAAACTGGGCGCCGTTCGAATCCTGGTACTCATCTACCAGAATTGCCCGGAAGCGGTTCTGTATCTTCTGCCGCACATCCGGATGCTCTCTCAGCAGCTCCACCGAACGGGATATCAGATCGCCGAAATCGGCGTTTCCGATAGCCCTGAGCTTACGCTCGTAGGCTGCGTACATTTCGGGGAATTTCGGGTCCCGGCTGATCCCTGAAAGGTCGTCATCGGGTCGGAGGCAGGAGTCCTTTGCCCGGCTGATCGACTTGGTGTACGGTTTCAGTTCGGCTCGCTTGAAGGAGGGATAAAGACTGTGCAGCAGCGTCAGGGAATCCTCATCGTCATAGATGGTAAAGTTTTCCGAAAGCGACAGCCGGGAGGCGTGCCGGCGCAGCAGCCAGGCCCCGAAGGAGTGAAAGGTCCTCACCATTACCTCATCGGCGCCGCCGTCGACCATTGAGAGAACACGGCCCTTCATTTCGGCTGCCGCCTTATTGGTGAAGGTGACGGCTAAAATCGTATAGGGGCTGCAGCTGAGCGCTTCTATCAGATGGACGATTTTGGTGGTTATGACCCGGGTTTTTCCCGAACCGGCCCCGGCAAGCACCAGCAGCGGATCGGTGCACTCGAGGACGGCAGCCCGCTGCTGCTCGTTGAGCGATGCAAGATAGGATGGACGGGACAGCTTTTGTGCGGACTGCCTTTGTGGGGACTGCTTTCCTGCGGACTGCTTTCCTGCGGACTGCTTTCCTGCCGGATCAGATGGAGTTTTTTCAGATGGCGTCTGGCTCGAAATTGACAAAACGTAACCTCTATTCAAGATATTCAGATGGCTTCCGGCGGGAAACTCCCGGCGCGATTTTCGCGTTCAGCAGGCGTCCGGCGCGATTTTCCCGGCGCGATTTTCCCGGCGCGATTTTCGCAGACTTCTACCACGATACCGGGACGGCCTCGAGATCGATGCCAACCCGACGACGTATGCCGCAGCGGATCACATCCCCCGGCTTCCCGGTCTCCGAGATAACCACGGTAGATCCGTCAACTTCGGGAGCCTGGCCAAACATTCTGCCGATCAGCAGGTCCTCTCCCTCGATCTTCTCTTCTATGAGGACATCGAACTCACGACCGACCCACCGTTCCAGCTGCTGCTCAGTGATTGCTGTCTGGAGGGCTTCCAGCTCCTTCTTTCGCGGTTCGGCGCTGCGGGCAGCCCGTTTGTGGGAGTCGGGGGTTCGCAGGCGGTAAGCCGGAGTGCCCTCTTCGGGGGAGAAGATAAAGAGTCCGGCCCAATCGAGCCGGGCTGCTTCGACGAACCGCATCAGCTCATCCACATGCTGCTTCCGCTCGCCTGGAAAACCCAGCATGAAGGTGGAACGGATAACGGCATCGGGCAGCGTCTCCCGGATATTCTGCAGAAGTTCAAGATAGCCCTCTGCCGACCCCTTTCTCCCCATCCCTCGCAGAACCGGGGCAGCGGCATGCTGAAAAGGGAGATCAAAATAGGGAAGGATGTTTTTCCGCTCCTTCACCAGGCGGGGCAGATCGTCAGGAAAATCGTCCGGATGGATGTAGAGCATCCGCAGCACGTGTTCGCCCGGCAGGGCGGACAGGGCATCGAGCAGCTCGAGAAACGGCAGCCGGTATTCGCCCAAGCGCCCGTACTCGCCCAAGCGCCCGTCTTCGCTCATGCGCCCGTACTCGCCCAAGCGCCCGTCTTCGCTCTTGGGCCCGTATTCGCCCAAGCGCCCGTATTCACCCAGGCGCCCGGTTTCGGTTCCGTAGGCCGCCAGGTCCTGCGCAATGAGATTAATTTCCCGCACACCGGAGGCAATAAGCTGTTCGGCATCCCGGATCGTCTCGTCAAAGGGACGGCTGCGCAGCTCGCCCCGAATCAGCGGTATCGCACAGTAACGGCAGTGGTGGCTGCAGCCCTCCGATATCTTCAGGTAGGCGCTGCCGGGAAAAGAGAAAAGCTTTCTGCGCATAAAGTATTCCCGCTCCGGCAGATCCGGATAGAGCTCGGCCCGGCCTCCCTGCATAACCTGTTCAGCGAGCACCGTAATTTCCGGCAGATTCAGATTGCCGAAGAACCCGTCAGCCTCGCCCAGCTCCCCGCTTATCTGCTTCCCGTAGCGCTCTGCCAGACACCCGGCCATGATAATTTTCTTATCCGGATACTCAGCACGCATCTGAAACAGGGTATCCAGAGACTCTTCACGGGCAGGTTCGATAAATCCGCAGGTGTTGATGATGATCAGATCGGCATGATCGGGCAAATCGCTGCATTCCCAGCTTCCCGTTTCCAGCATCGCATCCAGCATGACTTCGGCATCAACCTGATTTTTGGCGCAGCCGAGATTTTCGATATATACTTTCCGGCGACTTTCCGCCGATCTGCAGTTTTTCATGAGCTTTTCCCTATCTGGACAGTTTCCGGTTAGCGGCAGATCCTGTCAAGAGGATCTGAATCAGGCAGGATCACTTTACGCAAGTCACCTGAGCAGCGGAAAAAAGACGAGAAATACAGCAAAAAATAAATAAAAAACTTGTCTTTAAGCATATTTTAGAGTACCGTTTAAGATGAAATTAAAAAAACTGGAGGCTTTTTATGAAAAGAACACTGATTCTTGCATTGCTCCTGGCATTCATTATGCCAGCTGCTCTCTTCGCAGCCGCTGAAGCTGAAGCTGTTGAGGAAGAGATGGTTCTTAACTGGAATCTCGGCGCAGATCCCAAAACCATCGATCCCGGTCTTAACGGTGCCACCGACGGCGGCGACATTATCGCCAATACCTTCGAAGGACTTGTCGTAGAAAGAAACGGCGTGGTAAAACCCGGTATTGCAAAAAGCTGGGACGTGTCAGCCGACGGCAAGACAATTACCTTTCACCTGCGCGAATCAAAATGGTCAGACGGTTCAGACCTTACCGCTCATGACTTTGAATACGCATGGAAACGGGCCCTTGCCCCGGAAACTGCATCCGAGTACAGCTGGCTCTGGGAATACACCAACGTAGTCAACTCGACCGCCGCCTCCATGGGCGAAGTTCCGGTTGATGAAGTCGGCGTAAAAGCCCTCGATGACTATACCCTGGAAGTAAAACTGGTCGCTCCGACCCCCTACTTTGTCTCCCTGACCTCCTTCTACCACTTCGGTCCGGTTAAGCAGTCGGCAGTTGAAGCGGGACCGGAAGGCGCCTGGGCCAAAGATCCGAGCATCTATGTAAGCAATGGTCCTTTCGTCCTGACCTCCTATGTTATCGGCGACGGACTGACCCTCGAGAAAAACCCCTACTTCTGGGATGCAGCCAACGTACAGATTGACAAAATCAACGTGAAGTTCATCGATGAAGCCTCAACCGCCTACACCGCATACAATGCCGGCGATTTCGACTTCCTCAACGATGTTCCGCCAGCTGAAGTACCCAAGCTGATCGCTGAAAACCCCGAGTACTACATATTCCCGCTGCTGGGAACCTACTACTATAACTTCAACATGGACCTCGATATGTTCCAGGATGCAAACGTGCGCCGCGCTCTGGCCCTCTCCATTGACAGAGAGCAGATCGTGGAAGTTCTTGCAGGCGGCCAGGTACCGGCTCCCGGATTTGTTCCCCCCGGATTCCCCGATCACAACGGCGAGGACTTTTTTGAGACAGCCGGAAATTACGGCATTGAAACTGATGATTCCCAGTTTGCCGAAGCTAAAAAACTTCTGGCAGAAGCCGGATATCCCGACGGAAAGGGTTTCCCGAAATTCGTCCTGATGTACAACACCAGCGAAGGTCACAAACTTGTTGCCGAAATGGTGCAGGAAATGTGGAAAACAAACCTCGGTCTCGATGTATCCCTCGAAAACCAGGAATGGGCAGTATTCCAGGATACCCGTAAAGCCGGAGACTACGAAGTTTCCCGCGGCGGCTGGATAACCGACTTCCTCGATCCGAGCGGACTCCTTGCCATCTTCACCGAAGGCAACGCCTACAACGATCCTAACTTCAACAATCCTGCCTACGATGCAGCCATGAACCGTGCGCTTACCGCAACCACCGATGCCGAGCATTATGAGGCACTCTACGAAGCACAGGATATCCTGATGACTGAACTGCCGGTCGTTCCGGTATATCACTACACCGATGCCATGCTCTCAAGCCCCGCCGTAAAAGGCTGGTCACGATCACAGCTGAGCGGAACCGACTTCCGTTATGCAACGGTAAACCGCTGACAGGAAGACTCCTGACAGTGTCTGATACTGCTTAGCTGGTGTCAGACACCACAGGAATACCTGAAACAGCGTTTTTTCATTCAGTGTAAAAACTGAGCACTTCCGCCGCCCTTTTCGGGTGGCGGTTTTTTTTATTTTGCGGTATACTACCTATCTCTGCTGTTTTTGCGGTTGCCTTCAATTGCGAAATAGCTGAACTCTCAACATCACTGTAAAGGAGGCTGCAGATGGGCAGATATTTCTTCCGTCGTTTCCTGTATTCACTGCTGACGATCTGGCTAATTGCTTCTGTCACGTTTTTCATGATGCATGCCATTCCAGGCGGACCTTTCACACGGGAAAAAGCTATTCCTGATGAAATCCTGCGGGTTATCGAGGCCAAGTACAATCTCGATGCACCGCTGTACGAACAGTATTTCGATTATCTCAAGGGCCTGGTCACCTTTGATCTGGGACCGTCGTTTCAGAAAGTCGGCACCAGCGTCAACGACCTGATAGTAGCGGGCTTTCCCAACACGGCAAAAGTCGGATTTTTCGCCATCCTGGCCATTATCGTTATCGGGGTTCCCGTCGGCATCGTCTCCGCGCTGAAGCAGAACAAACCGCTGGACTATATTGTCATGTTCGGGGCAACCCTGGGGGTAACAATTCCCAGCTTTGTCATAGCCACGGTTTATATCTATATCTTTGCCGGCAAACTGGGCTGGGTGCCGCCGTTCGGGCTGCGGAATGCCGTCAGCTACATAGGACCCATGATTGCCCTCAGCGGCTACTCACTGTCGTTTGTCGCCCGCCTCACCCGCTCGAGCATGCTGGAAATTCTCCGGGCCGACTATATCCAGACCGCCCGGGCAAACGGACTGAGTGAATACTCGGTCATAGCAAAACATGCCGTCAAGAATGCCGTTATCCCCGTCATCACCTACCTGGGACCCACTATCGCCGCCATTATGACCGGCTCCTTCGTTGTGGAACGTATTTTCGCCATTCCCGGCATCGGTCGCTACTTTGTGGAAAGCGTCACCAACCGTGACTACACCACCATTATGGCAGTAACGGTGCTCTATGCGACCATCTATGTCTTCATGGTGCTGCTGGTCGACATTGCCTATGCGCTGGTAGACCCGAGAATCCGATTCGAGAAGGAGAAGGCCTGATATGGATGCTTCCAAATTTGTCATCATCGATAAAAGCACACTGATCGATACTGAACCTGTCCGGCAAAGTCTCACCTACTGGCAGGATGCCTGGCGCCGCCTGAAAAAGCATAAGCCGGCCATTGCCGGGCTTATCGGGGTAATTTTCATCATTCTTTTCGGTTTTGCCGGTCCGCTGCTGTCATCGGTCTCCTACTCCGACCAGGATGTTGACTTTGCCAATCTTCCTCCAGTGCTGAACCTTTATCAGATGGACGAAGATATCTATGTATTCCTGACCAACGACTATAAGCTGATCCAGGTCTCGAGATCGGGAATGGTTCTGGAAAAGTATAAAAGAATCGAGCAGGACCCTGTCAACAAGATATACACCTACGCCAATGCAGCCAGAGATATCGAAGTGGTGCTGGATTTCTCCTACAACCTGCTTCCGGGAAAAATGGACAGCCCCTACGACTATACCCTGACCTACAATAACAGTGTGGTCACCGAGTCAACCCGGAGGGTGCTGAACAAGAAGTACCCGTTCGGTTCAGATATTGTCGGGCGCAATCTGCTCATCCGCGTTATGTACGGAGCGAGGATATCGCTCACTGTCGCCTTCGTGGCGAGTCTGGTGAACCTCTTTATCGGGGTCTTCTATGGTTCGATTTCCGCCTACGAGGGGGGAAGAACCGATATTATCATGATGAGAATCGTGGATCTGCTCAACTCCATACCGCTGATCCTCTACGTCATCCTGATTATGGTTGTTTTCGGCAACAGGGGGTTATGGACGATGATTATCGCCCTGGGGTCGGTCTACTGGGTAGTTATGGCCCGGCTTGTCCGGGGGCAGGTTCTCAGCCTGAAGGAACAGGAATTTGTGCTCGCCGCCCGGGCCCTGGGAGTTTCGCGCAACAAGATAATCCGCAACCATCTTATACCCAACGCCATTGGACCGATTATCGTATCGATGACCATGATGATACCGTCGGCTGTCTTTACCGAATCGTTCATCAGCTTTATCGGTCTCGGCGTATCGGCACCGATGGCTTCCTGGGGAACCCTGGCCAACGATGCCCTGAGCGGACTGCTCTCCTACCCCTATCAGCTGTTTTTCCCGTCACTGGCGATTGCCGTGACCATGCTCTCGTTCAACATGTTGGGTGACGGCCTGCGGGATGCCCTGGACCCACGTTTAAGAAAAGGATAAGCCGGTATGAACAATATACTATTGGAAGTCTCAAACTTACGCACCTCGTTTTATTCGCACTTGGGAGAGATTCAAGCCGTACGCGGCGCCTCCTTCCAGCTGGAAAAGGGCAAGGTGCTCGGCATAGTCGGAGAATCGGGCAGCGGCAAAAGTGTTTCGGCCCTTTCTGTCATGGGGCTCATTCAGGAGCCCGGGAAGGTCAAGGAGGGAAGCGTCATCAATTTCCTCGGTCGTGATCTGACGAGTCTGAGCAACAAGGCCATGTCAAAAATCCGCGGCAATGATATTTCTATGATTTTCCAGGACCCGATGACCTCCCTCAACCCGGTCTACTCAATCGAGAACCAGATGGTGGAGGTTATTCAGCGCCACCAGACGATTACCAAGAAGGCGGCAAAAGAACGGGCGGTTGAAATGCTCAAGCTGGTCGGCATCCCCCAGCCGGAAAAGCGGATCAAAAATTACCCCCACCAGTTTTCAGGAGGCATGCGTCAGCGGGTAATGATTGCCACAGCCCTCAGCTGCAATCCTCAGCTCCTTATTGCCGACGAACCGACAACCGCCCTGGACGTTACCATTCAGGCCCAGATTCTGGAACTGATGAAAGACCTGAAAACACGCATCAGCACTTCCATTATCATTATCACCCACGATCTCGGGGTTATCGCCGAAATCTGCGACAATATCGTTGTCATGTACGGCGGTACGATCATGGAAACCGGCACCGAGCAGGATATTTTCTACAATCCTCAGAACCCCTATACCGTGGGACTGCACCAGTCGATACCCAAGATGAATGTCGATGAAAAAGCGCGGCTGGTCCCGATAAAGGGCTCCCCGCCGGATCTGCTCCACCCGCCGATAGGCTGTCCGTTCGCAGGACGCTGCCCGCATGCCATGCAGATATGCCTAGAGGAGCAGCCGCCGACCTTTTCCATTTCGGAAAACCACACATCGGCCTGCTGGCTGCTGCATGAGGATGCCCCGAAGGTGGGAGACTATATAACTGCGGAGGTTGTCAGTGAGTGATAAGCAGACTTCAAATAATCAGACTGTACAAAACCAGAAAGCGGACATCAATCTTATGGATAAAAAGACCCTGATCGAGGTCAAGGACCTCAAGAAATACTTCCTCCAGAAAGGAAAGCTCTTTTCCAGGCAGAAATCCTACCTCAAAGCGGTTGATGATGTAAGCTTCTCCATAAAACGAGGCGAAACTTTCGGGCTGGTCGGCGAATCGGGCTGCGGAAAATCGACCACCGGCAGGACAATCCTGCGTCTCTACCAGGCTACCGGGGGCGAGATTAATTTTGACGGGACCGATCTGGCTAAATTGAGCGAGAAGCAGATGAAGCCCTATCGGAAACGGATACAGATGATTTTCCAGGATCCCTACGCCAGCCTCAACAGCCGCATGACGGTCAACGAGATTATCGGGGAAGGCATCACCACCCATGAACTGTATACCGGCAAAGTGAAGCAGGAACGTATTCACGACCTGCTGCAGCATGTCGGGCTGAAAAAGGACCATGCCAACCGCTACCCGCATGAATTTTCGGGCGGTCAGCGCCAGAGAATCGGCATAGCCCGTGCTCTGGCCGTGGAACCGGAGCTGATTATCTGCGATGAGCCGATTTCCGCCCTCGATGTTTCCATACAGGCGCAGGTAGTGAATATGCTGGAGGATATCCAGGACGAGTTCGATCTCACCTATCTCTTTATTGCCCACGATCTCTCGATGGTCAAGCATATTTCCGACCGTATCGGCGTCATGTACCTGGGAAAGCTGGTTGAGGTCTGCGGCAGCCGGGAACTGTACAAAAACCCGATCCATCCCTACACCAGGGCGCTGCTTTCATCGATCCCGATTCCCGATCCCAACCTTACCCGGAAAAACAAGCGGATAATCCTGAAAGGAGACGTTCCCAGTCCCATCGATCCGCCGGTTGGATGCCGCTTTGCCTCACGCTGTCCCATCATGACCGCCAGATGCAAACAGGAGGATCCGCAGCTGCGGGAAATGGCTCCGGGACATGTAGTTTCCTGTCACAACGTGTAAGGGGAGGCAGCGCTCTTACCGGCTGATCTGCAGCGCTCTTGCCGGCTGAGCCGCACTGCACGGCCGGCTACGATGAGATATTGAGGATTTTTGCCACGGCTGCTTCCAGCGTCTTCCGATTGAACGGCTTCGGAATAAAGTTGATGCCCTCATCGAGAATTCCGTGATGGGCTATGACATTGGCCGTGTACCCGGATACGAAGAGGCACTGCATGTCGGGATAGCGCTTCAGCATCTCTTCTGAAAGAACCCGTCCGTTCATCTGGGGCATGATAACGTCAGTTATCAGCAGGTCCAGCTGACCGCAATGCGCATCGGCAATTTCCAGGGCTTCCTGCGGCAATGAGGATGCCAGGACGCGATACCCGAGCTTGGCCAGCATATCGGCATTCAGCTTGAGCAGGCTGGGATCATCTTCCACCAGCAAAACAGTATAGGCACCGGCATCCGGACTGACTAAGCCGGCATCTTCATTTCTGCCGGTTCCGTCAAGGCTGTCCGGATCTATTTCTGCATCAGAGGCAGGGAGATAGATTTTTACGGACGTTCCCTTTCCGACTTCACTGTAGATATTAATGAAACCCTTATTCTGCCTGATGACGCCGTACACCATCGCCAGCCCCAGCCCGGTTCCCGACCCCAGCTTCTTTGTGGTGAAAAAAGGATCGAAGATATGTTCGAGGATCTCTTCGCTCATACCGCAGCCGTCATCACTTACGGTAATCATGACATACCGGCCCATACCGGCTTCAAGATGATCTGCAACATAGCTGCTGTCTATTTCGATGTTCTCGGTCTCAAGCGTTATCTTTCCCACTCCGTCTATGGCATCCCGGGAATTAATCAGAATATTGATCAGAACCTGATCAAATTGGCCCGCATCGGTAAAGACTTTCCAGAGATTCTCTCCGGGAAACCACTGCAGCTCAATATCGTCCTTAATCAGACTTCGGATTACCGCCAAAAGATCCTCCACCAGCCTGTTCAGGTCAACGGTACGGGGAATTATCGTCTGGCGACGGGCAAAGCCCAGCAGCTGCCGGGTCAAGTCGGAAGAACGGTTGGCGGCTTTCTGTATTTCTCTCACACTTGCCGCGGCATCGCTCCCCGACGGCACCTGTTCCAGCGCCAGCTCAGCATATCCGAGCATTATCCCGAGCATATTGTTAAAATCGTGGGCGATTCCTCCGGCCAGCTGGCCGATCGAATCAAGCTTCTGGGCCTGGCGGTACTGCTCTTCCAACTGCTTGCGGGCGGTAATATCGCGCATAATCACATGGATTGCCTTTTCACCGCGATAGGCAAAGGGAGCTGCCACAGTCTCCACAGCCACCGTAGTACCGTCCAGTCTGACCACCTGCTCCTCCAGCGGGAGAACCGTAATGCCTTCTGTACGCATCCGTTCAATACGGCTGCGGATTTTTTCCTGAAAGCTCGGGTGAAACAGATCCAGAACGGGTTTGCCCAGCAGCTGACTCTCATCCTCTGCCCCGAACAGGGTAAGACACGCCGTATTGACCAGAACCACCCGGTCCTGATAATTGATGAAAATGGCATCGGGAGATGAGGCAATCAGATTGCGATACTGTATCTCACTCTCCCGCAAAGCAGCTTCAGTTTTCTGGTGGGCCAGATTCTCTGCTTCGAGGTGGGCGCTCTTTTCCCGCAGCTCCGCCGTTCGCTCCTGCACCAGCACCTCGAGCTGATTGACCATCTTTCTGCGCAGGGTTTCGATATGGAAAATTCTGCTTCGCAGCAGCAGGCTGACCCCCAGAATTCCCACGCCAAGGCTCAGAATCAGCAGCATATTCCTGATAAATGACTGCTTCCAGCTCTGCAGGTGAGTTTCTTTATCAAAGAGAGTACTGATATAGAGCGGATAGGCCTGCATTTTCACCGTAGTCATAATGCCTGCATCATTTTCATACAATTTCTGGGCCCCGGTAATAGCCGTCGGCCGGGCGTTTCTCAGTTCCTGCTGAAGCTGCCCGACGAAATCCTTCTCACTCTCAGCAATCGCTGCCGCTGCAGAGAGATCTTCATTGAGCCATCTCGCCTCCGTATCCCCGTTCTGATCGGTAAGCAGAACCATAAACATTCCCAAGGTTTCGATGGTATCCAGCGCAGAGAAAAACACCTTTTTGTCGATTTCAACGAAACAGAAAAGAGGATCACTCCGGGGACTGTCAAGCGAGACACTCATCGCCAGCGTCTCACTTTCCGGAGAAATATGAAAATAAAACTTGAAAAGCTGTTCATTATGGGCGGTGTTCAGGATATTGATCAGATTTTCATCTGCAATCCTTCCCCGCTCTGTGGTGTAGCGTGCAGTACCCGAAGCATCGACAACCGCAGCTCGGGCAGCAATATTATCAGAAATAACCAGACGTCGCAAAGTTCGAGTAAATTGGGGAAAGACCTCCGGATCTGTCAGATCAGCCATTGCCGCCTGTTCCTGGATCAGCAGCAGCTGATTGCTCAGTGAATCCAACAGGCTTTCCGTTTGGCTTGCCAGGAGGGAATTTTCAAACCGGGCATGAGCTTTCAGGTTCTCCACATGGGTATCCCGCATGGAAAAGGAGGTAAGCTGATAGATAGCGAGAATACCGGCGATAAACACTATCGGCAGGACCACGAAGAGAATCGTATAGTACCACCGTGGGGTTCGCTTATTGACTGTCAGCGGCATCGATATCTCGCATAAATTCTTCCAGGGCATTCACAAGGCCTTGTGGGATCCCCAGAGTTTGGGCAATAGCATCCTGCTGTTCAAGCAGTTTCTGCCTCATTTTCAGGACCTCTTCGGGTTCCGGCACCGTTATGAGAACCCCTTGACGAATCAGCTCCTTCCGTGCATTTTTCTGGGCTTCAGCTGCAGCAGCGCGCTGTTCGCCGGCGGCAGTCTCCCAGCATTCCGTCAGCACGCTCTGCATATCGATGGACAGGTTGTTCCAGAAGTGATCAGAAATCATGGGAATGTACTGGGCAAAGTACTGACGATCCTCAAAGGCATACCGGATACCCTTCTCCCATAAGGCTGCGCTCCGTATGGTTTCATAGGAGGTGAGCAAACCGGAAACCTGTTTCTGCTCGAGACGGGAGGGTAAGTCCGGCCAGGGGATAATTACGGGAATACCGCCCATCCGGGCAATCCTTGCTTCATTGACATAGCCGCCGGCTGCCCGGATGCGCATCCCGACCATATCCTGATACGTGCGGATCGGTTTTTCGGTGCTGAAAAGCTGGATAAACCCGAGATCCATCCAGCTGCCGGGAATAACGACAAAGAGTTCTTGTTCAATCAAGGTCTGCAGGTCCCGGCCTGCTTCGCCAGCAAGGAACTGATAGACCACCTCAGGCCGGGTACCGTAGAAAGAAGGCAGCAGAAAAACTCCGGCTTCAGGAACAAAGGGATCAATCTGCCAGGTTCCCGGCACCCCCATCTCGACTCTTCCCCGAGCGAGAGCCTTGACAATTTCACTGTCGCGAAAGAGCGAAGCAGAAGAATAAAACTGCACGTCGATACGATCGCCGAGCCGCTGATCAACCAGCTCCGCGAAGCGTCTTACCGCGATGGTCTGAACATGGGCATCAGTGTTCTCCACGGAAATCCTCATTACCGGACGTTCCGCATAGGTCAGTGTGCTCACAAACAAACAAACCATGAAAATCGAAAAAAACTTTTTCATACGTTCTGTAATACCTGCCCCTTCCCGCGATTCTTTTACCACCTTACCACCTTACCACCCTACCACTTTACCACTTTACCACTTTACCACTTTACCACTATGCTGTATCCATTCTACAACCTCCAGTCGGCGTATGCAACCCGTCTTTACAGGAAGCTGCTGCCCGTCTTTCCCTGCAGCTGCAGCACTCTGGCCATAATCACTAACCAATAAAATGCAGCATGTGAAGCGGGCCTATGTTAAAATAACGTACAGTTTGGTAAGGTAGTCTAGAGGAGGAATGATGAGTGACTTAAAGAAGTACATTAAAAAACGGTGTTCAGAGGACAAGGAATTTGGGGAAACCTGGCAGGAGGGATATGAAGCCTTCAAGGTTGGTGTCATGCTGAAACAACTGCGTCTTGAAACAGGATTAACTCAGGCCGCTCTGGCAGAAAAGCTGGGGACCAGAAAACCCGCCATTTCCCGTATTGAGAACCACGCAGAAGATATCCGTCTTAGTACTCTGGAACGATTTGCCAAAGCTCTTGGTAAGGAACTGGTTGTTACCATACGATAAACATCCCCTGCCTCAATAGCCAACGAACTACCCAAATCAGAAAACCTTTCAGCCATCTCCCCATTACTGTAACCGAAGATCTTATAATGAGCCCAGATGTTAAAACAGTTTTTAGGAGGTTTACGGTGTAGAACCTACTGCAGAATTGACAGGAAAATTATAATACAACGATGAGAAAAAAGGCTCAACGCAGAAACCTGTGGGATACGCAGCACGAAGTTCGCCAATAGTGCGTGAGCCAATTTCAAAATGCTTCGCATTTTTGAAATTGGCTTTTGGAGTTTGCATTCCAAACATCTTACGAGCAGGCCCCTTCGGTGCGAGTATGCCCCTTCAGCGAGGGGTGAGTGCGCATGCGAGGGACCACTGCAGGAGGAAATCGGATTTCCACTTTATTCCGGTTGACTTTACACAAGTTCCACGAGTAGAAATTCGGCAGCCGGTAACCCCTGTCAGCATAAAGAGCTGCTTTAAGGCCTGAAAAGGTGTTAGAGTCGGACAAACATACACGAGTTCCACGAGCAGCGGCTGCCCCCCGGTTGCCGGCACTAAAAACTGACTTGAAATGAGAGAAGCGCCCTTTACATAAGCCATTCTTTGGTAGTTTAGAAAGGAAAAAAATAAGAACATAATTCTTTAACAGTTTATTGTCTCCAAATAAAACGATAATTTGTAAGAACCACAAAAGAAAATTGCTGCTTTGCATCACTCTACCTGACTGCAAGGCTTTTGTCAGGGTTGATCTGTCGCTAACGCAAAACTGAAGGAACATTCAGCCGGCATGGGAAGTACTGGAAATATTACTACCGCCTGATCATCGGCATCTTCCGCATTCAACAACGTAAAGTCACAACCTGCTGTGCCTGCTCAATGATCAATTTGCATCAGCGGAACTGTTCAAAGGCTGTTAGCTCTATGCCCTTCCGTCTGGGTGTTGAATTCTACACCCAGCTCTGTGATGCCTTTTGCCTTGGAAAAGCTAAGATGGTTCGATGGAAATCGGATTTCCGATGGAAATCGGATTTCCGATGGAAATCTTCGATTTCTTTAGAAATCCAATTTCCACCGCTTCTGAGCGCCCGCCGGGCGCTTAAGGCAGCCTCACTTTACACATATCACACGAGTAGAAATTTTACAGTCAGTAAGTCATTACTTCATAGGGACCTGCCTCCAAGCCTGAAAAATCGCTAAGGTCGGCTCAATATACACGTGTCACACGGCGGCGGCCGATCATGATGCTTTCTCCCTCGATCAGCTGGTTTACCGTGTATAAAAGTGTGTTCGCACGTTCTAAGATATAGTTTATTAGCCCTGTCCTTACAAGTTCGCCCCTCCTACTCGTGGACACGTGTGTTTTGAGCCAGGCTTAAGGTTTTCGTGACCTCTCCGCGGCTCCTTACCCTGCAAACCTTATTTGCTACCTTCCGGCTACTCGTGCGACATGTGTATATTGAGCCGAGGACTTAACCGGAGTTCTTTACAGCCCTTCTTTTTTCAATCATAGCCTCCTATGCAACCCTGAAAACCCATGAAATCCTGCCCTCCTTTGCAGTCATGACAGGATTTCCCAAAAAAGAAGGAGGAAATCGGATTTCCAATAGAAATCAGATTTCCACCGCTTCTGAGCGCCCGCCGGGCGCTTAAGGCGACCCTGAGTTTGCGCCGTTTTCTTTAATGGCTTCTTGCATCCAGGACGTGTATGCCCGCGCTATTGTCGTTCGGTAAAATCATACGGGCAAATGGCCAATTTCAAATGTTTATTTTTGGGTAAATAGCTGTTTCAACTCTTGCTTGCAAGAGCCTTAAATGAAGGTATCAATGCCCGGGTCAAAACGACCTTGTGGCGGCAAACTGCACTACGGCGGCGGCGACCCAAAGGGAATGCTTGGACCCGAGGCACTTCGTGCCTCCGTTCCGCCCCAAAGGGTGCCGCAGATTACTGCGGGGTATAGGAACTTTGGCGAGAAAGCTTGCCCGGGGTTAGCGAAAGCTTGCCCGGGGTTAGCGAAAGCTTGCCCGGGGTTAGCGAAGCTTGCCCGGGGTTAGCAAAGCTTACCCCACGATCCCGGCACTCGCTCGGCAATGGAACCAACAAGTTGCTTCCCGTCTACTCCCTCTCGCTTCGTTTGGGAATAAAAAGTTGATAATACCTCGGGATTTTAGCAACTACTGAAGGATTTTCGGTTTAAAATAATGTGGGTATTTGGGTCAAATTAATTCGGGCACTTACAAAAGGTGTTAGAGTAGGACAAACATACACGAGTTCCACGAGCAGCGGCTGCCCCCCGGTTGCCGGCACTTTAGCAGCATATACGCCCTTTCAGGGTATGTGATTGCTCGCTATAATATGTGTTTTTCCGATCGGAGGTACCTGAAAAATTCTGGCCCCTCCTACTCGTGGAACTTATGTGTTTTTATCTCGGATAGCGGTTCCCAGGCACCTCTCCGTAGATCCTAACCCTGAAAAAAATTAATCGCCCTGTTCCGGCTACTTGTGGAACTTGAGTAAAATCATTCGAGATTAGCCGGTCTTTACCGCCCCCTTTTGCAGCCCTGTCATCTTTTTCTCCTCGAGACTACCTTACCAAACTGTACGTTATTTTAACATAGACCCATCACTCAAGCCGGCACTGTTGAGGATGGTAAGGCTGCCGGGCTGCAGAGCACGAAGGAGCTGGACGCCTATCCGTGGCCTGACCCGGACGACTTCGACTATGCAGAGGCCGCAGCGGAGGCGAAACGGATCTCCCGGGAATTTGTGACGCTGGGTCCGTGGATTTCACTCTTTGAGGTCTACTGCAGTATGCGCTCGCTTGAGGAGGCCCTGGTGGATACGATTGCCGAACCGGAATTTCTCCATCGGGCTCTGGATCATATAGCCTATGCCCAGGGGGAGATGACGCGTCGGTTCTTGGAGGCGGCTGAAGGGGCGGTCGATATGGTGTTCATCAGTGATGACGTGGGAACGCAGCAGAGTCTGCTGCTTTCACCGGCGGCTTTCGATGAGTTCCTGTTCCCGCGGCTGAAGCAGTGGTGCGATATGGTGCACTCCTTCGGGGTTCGGGTGTTTTTCCATACCGACGGTGCGGCTGAGCCGCTGATTCCCCGCCTGATCGAGGCTGGGATTGATGTGCTCAACCCCATTCAGCATGTCTGTCCAGGAATGGATAGCCGTTCCCTGAAAGCCAAATACGGCGACCGGGTCATATTTCACGGGGGCGTGGATAATCAATATGCCCTGCCGTTCGGCACCCCTGCCGAGGTCCGGAAGGAAACAGCGGCCTGCCTGCGTGAACTGGGTCCGGCGGGTTACCTGCCCTGCTCCTGCCACTTTATCCAGGCCGATACTCCTGTAGAAAACGTGCTGGCTATCCGGCCTATGGCAATTGCTCTGCGATGCCTGTGATGTTTGTGATGAATATGAGATGTATAAGAGAATATCTTGTTAATGAACCACTGTTATGGTATATTTGAACCATTGCTGTGATATACTTTAGCCACATACAGGAGTAAGGATAATTGCCATGGGATCTTTCACGCTTCACGCACTTGATGATGAGCTGGATTATCAGCTTTCAATTGAGGCAAAACGACAAAAAAAAAGCAAGAATCAACTGGCTAAGGAAATTCTTGCCCGCCATCTCGGGATGCCCGACAAAAACGGTTCCTATGTAGATGATTATTCAGAATTCTGCGGGCTGTGGAGTGCTGCAGAAGCAGCAGATTTCAATAGAATCCAGAAAGAAAATGACCGTATTGACGATGGGGAGTGGACCTGATGAAGCGACTCTTGCTGGACACCTCAGCATACTCGGCAATCATGGGAGGAGATCGCAAAATGGCCCTCCTGCTGAACACTTATCCAGTAATACTTATCAATCCTGTTGTTCTCGGAGAACTCTATGACGGTTTCGGTGCAGGCAGCAGAAAAGACAAAAACCTGGAAATTCTCAGCCGGTTCCTGGCAAAACCCCGCACACAGATTGTACCGATCACCGCAGAAACTGCACTGTGGTTTGCTGAAGTTAAACGCATGCTTCGTATCAAAGGCCGCCCGATTCCCATCAATGATGTCTGGATTGCGGCCAGCGCCTTGGAGCATGGCGCCCACCTGCTCACACTCGATTCACATTTCAACGAGGTCGATGGTCTCCTGCGGCTCTGAGGTTCCTGCGGCTCTGAGGATCCTGCGGCTCTGGTCAACGATATTCTTACCTGAGTATTCAGGTACAGCGAAACATATAACTGCATTCGTTGGTAAGCAGCGTGATATTTGTAAAGCCTTTGGCTATGAAATCCCCCGCAGCTGTGATGTCGGCTACGAGATCAGAAAAGTTGAGTCGAAGATAAAGCGAGGCCGGCCGAGGAAGCCGCGCCTTGAAAATTAATAGTACAATTTGGTGCAAAACTCACGTTTAATCAACCAACATCTCTTTTAATGCATTTTTTACTTCTTCTATTTCTTTTTTCTTTATCTTTCCTAACCTTTTTATTAATCTCTTTCTATCCACAGTTCTTATCTGGTCTATAACTATCCACCCTTCTTTATTTTCGAAATCAACCTGAATTCTTGTGGGATATTTATGTGATTTTTTGGTCATCGGAGCTATTATAACTGTTTGAATTGATTCATTCATTTCATTTGGTGATATTACCAGGCATGGACGCACTTTTTTTATTTCATGCCCTATTGTGGGATCCAAATTTATCAAGAGAACATCGTATTGATTTATTACCATTCCCATTGAAAATCTGCCTGCTCGTCAAAATCATCAATGATAATTTTATCATCACCATTATTATGCATATCTTTAAATGCTTTTTCCCAGTTTTCTCTAGGCTTCTTAATAACTGGTTTTAATAAAATCCCTTTGTCATGTATTTCCAATTCTAGATTTTCTTCAATATTTAGTTGCTGTAGTATACTTTTAGGGATTCTTATTCCTCGAGAATTTCCAATAGGAATTACTGAAACTAACATAATTTGCCTCTTGATGTAATTATATAGTTATTACATGCCTGCTGTCAATTCTTCTTTCTTGCCATGGATGGCAAGAAATTCTTCCTATCTGTTCGTGATTTCGTCTAACTTCCAGGCATATACGAAGTTGCGCCCGCTGACCCTGACTGAATTCCGCCTGCTCCTACTCGTGTGACTCATGTGTTTTTATCTCGGACAAGGGGCTCCGGATCCCTCTCCGCAGCTTCTTACCCTCTAACGAATAACTGGCCTTCCTCCGGCTGCTCGCGGAACTTGTGCAAAGTCATCCGAGCTTAACAGCTCCGCAGCCGGAGGCCGGAGGCCATAAACTACACCAGCGGGTCGACGCTGAGGATCACGTCCTCTATCGAGGCGCCGGGAGCCACCATCGGAAGCGCGATATCGTCGATCGGGATTTCACAGTCGACTACCACCGGACCTCCCACGGCGAGGGCCTTGCGTATAACCTCTTCGGCATCATCGCCGGGCCCCATCCGCATGCCGGTTGCCCCGAAGGCTTCGGCCAGCTTAACCCAGTCAATAACATGGTCGAGCGTGGTTTCGGCATAGCGTCCATCGTAAAACAGGGTCTGCCACTGCCGTACCATCCCGAGGGTATGGTTGTTCATAATCAGCACGACAATCGGGATATGATGCTTGGCAGCTGTCGCTATCTCCGTACAGTTCATCTGAAAGCTGCCGTCCCCGGAAAAACTGATTACCCGCTTGTCCGGCTGGCCAATCTGGGCCCCGATAGCGGCTCCCGTGCCGAAACCCATGGTTCCCAGACCGCCTGAAGTTACAAACCGGTGAGGTTTTGCGAATTTGTAAAACTGGGCAACCCACATCTGATGCTGGCCGACATCGGTAACAATAATCGCATCGTCACCAGCCACATCATGGACGGCAGAAATAATCTCTTTGGGCCGCTGATTCTCGATGGTTACCCGGATAGGGTACTTCTCCTTCCATGCGGCAACCTTTGCCAGCCAGTCGTCATGCAGAATCGGCTTGTCTATTGCGGCATTCAGGGCCTTGAGAACCTCCCGCACATCACCAATAACATAATGCTGCGTGGCAATGTTCTTGTTAATCTCGGCCGGATCCACATCAATCTGCAGCACCTTTGCCCCGGTGGCAAACCGGTCGGCCCGGCTGACTACCCGGTCACTGAAACGTGCCCCGATTACAATAAGCAGATCGCTCTGGGATACCGCCATGTTGGAAACCTTCGATCCGTGCATGCCGATCATCCCGGTGTAGAGATCCCCGGTTGCAGGATACCCTCCCTTGCCCATCAGCGAAGACCCGACCGGGGCCTGAATTTTGTCGATAAACTCCTTCAGCTCCGCATCGGCCCAGGAACGTATCACCCCGCCGCCAATGTAGACGAACGGCTGCTTCGCCTCCCGGATCATCTCTATGGCCACAGCAAGATCATCTTTCTTGATATGGGTCCGGCGGACAACCTTTTCCGGCACCTTGCTCTCGTATTCGGCCTCCTGAATAGTGACATCCTTCGGGATATCGATCAGGACCGGACCGGGACGCCCCTCTCCGGCTATGTAAAAGGCTTCCCGGATAATATCGGCAAGCTTAGTGACATCCTTCACAATATAATTGTGCTTGGTAATAGGAATGGTAATGCCGGCAATATCAACCTCCTGGAAACTGTCCTTGCCAAGCAGGGAGACCGGCACATTCCCGGTAATGGCCACAATGGGAGAAGAGTCCATATAGGCAGTCGCGATACCCGTCACCAGGTTGGTAGCCCCCGGTCCCGATGTAGCAAAGCAGACGCCGACTTTGCCGGTAACACGGGCGTATCCGTCAGCGGCATGGGCAGCACCCTGCTCATGAGATGTTATAATATGACGGATATTTTTCTGCTGCTTATATAATTCGTCGTAAATATTCAGTACCGCACCGCCCGGAAACCCGAAAATAGTGTCGACTCCCTGTTCTTTCAAGCATTCAATCAATATTTGCGCACCTTTCATTTTCATAGCCTAATCCTCCAGCCTTTGCGGCGATTGTGTGTTCCTGAATACTGCTCCGGTAGATGCCGAGGTAACCATTTCTGCGTACCGGGCGAGGTATCCGCTGCGCTGCTTCGGCTCGGGCGCTCTCCACGCCGTCCGCCGGGCATTCATCTCTTCTTCAGGTATATCGAGTTTTAGAATACCCCGATCTATATCAATGGTTATGCTGTCCCCTTCCTGCACCAGGGCGATCGGGCCGCCCTCGGCTGCTTCGGGGGATATATGGCCGATGGATGCTCCCCGGGTTGCCCCGCTGAAGCGGCCGTCAGTCATAAGCGCTACATCCTTGTCCAGTCCCATTCCGGCAATTGCGGAAGTGGGAGAAAGCATCTCCTTCATGCCCGGTCCGCCCTTCGGCCCCTCGTAGCGGATAACCACAACATCCTTTTTGCGGATTTTCCCGCCCATGATAGCGGCTATGGCAGCATCCTCGGAATCGAAGACCCTTGCCGGTCCCTGGTGCTGCATCATCTCGGGCGCCACGGCCGACCGCTTTACCACCGCGCCGTCGGGAGCCAGATTTCCATAGAGAACGGCTATACCGCCGGAGGCGCTCCAAGGATTGTCGATCGGACGAATAACTTCGGGATCCAGATTGACTGCCTTGGCGATATTTTCCCCGACGGTCTTTCCGGTTACCGTAGGCAGGTCGAGGTGGAGCAGGTTCTTCTTCGAGAGCTCCTTGAGTACTGCGGATACGCCGCCTGCTGCATAGAGATCCTCGATGTGGTGAGCTCCCGCCGGAGCCAGGTGGCACAGATTCGGCGTTCTGGCACTGACAGCGTTTGCCTTGCTGATATCGAGCTGAACACCCGCCTCATGGGCGATCGCCGGCAGGTGGAGCATGCTGTTGGTGCTGCAACCGAGAGCCATATCGGCGGTCAGGGCATTCTCGAAAGCCCGTTCGTTCATAATATCGCGTGGCAGGAGCTGTTTCTCGAGCACCTCCATAACCGCGTAGCCGGCATCCTTGGCCAACCGGTCGCGGGCGGCATAGACGGCCGGAATCGTACCGTTGCCCGGCAGTCCCATCCCGAGAACCTCGGTCAGGATATTCATGCTGTTAGCCGTGAACATCCCCGAACAGGAACCGCAGGTGGGACAGGCGGAATCTTCGTAGAGACTCAGCTCCTCATCACTCATTTTTCCCACCGAATGGGCTCCTACCGCCTCAAATACGTTGGATAGGCTGATGGCTTTGCCTCCGGGAAGTTTGCCGGCCAGCATGGGACCGCCGCTGACGAACACCGTTGGAATATTGATGCGGGCAGCGGCCATCAGCATTCCCGGTACGATCTTGTCGCAGTTGGGAACCATCACGATGGCATCAAAGGCGTGCCCGTTAACCATAATCTCGATGGAATCGGCTATCAGCTCCCGACTAGGCAGGGAGTAGTTCATCCCGGCATGTCCCATGGCTATGCCGTCGCAGACGCCGATGGTCGGAATCTCGATCGGGGTCCCGCCGGCCGAGCGGACTCCCGCTTTTACCGCATCGACGATGCGGTCGAGATGCACGTGCCCGGGAATAATTCCATTCTTGGAATTGACCACCGCGATCAGCGGCTGACCTATTTCACGGTCATTCAGGCCGAGGGCTTTCATCAGGGATCGATGCGGAGCTCTTTCCACTCCGAGTTTGGCTTTATCGCTTCTCATACACGTGCTCCTTTCTACGCTTCCGTACGCTGTTTCCTTACACTGCAATATACTGCTGCCGTAGGCTGCTTCATCTTGTTCAGCGCACAGTTGAACTCTATATCTTCGTGCCGGAACTCTCTTCCCGGGTATGGGCCTGGAAAAGCGCCAGCAGCGCTTTGGTCACCGGTCCCGCCTTGCCGGTTCCGATAACCTTGCCGTCAATTTCGGTCACTGCAATCAGCTCGGCTGCCGTTCCGGTCAGAAAACACTCGTCGGCAGTAACCAGATTGAAAACGGTAAATTCCTTCTCCCGCACCGTATAGCCGTTCTTCTCTGCCAGCTCAATTACCGTACTGCGGGTTATCCCCTCGAGAATTCCCAGATGAATCGGCGGGGTCCAGATTTCCCCCTTGCGGACAATGTAAATATTATCTGCGGTGCACTCGGCTACCAGCCCGTCCTCGGTAAGCATCAGGGCTTCGGCGGCACCGACCCGGTCGGCCTCGATGCGGGCAAGAATATTATTGAGATAGTTGAGCGACTTGATCTGCGGATCAATAATAGTTGCTTTGTTGCGCCGCTGGGTCGCCGTCATAATATTGAGCCCTTTTTCGTAGAGTTCGGCCGGATAGAGGGTAATCGTTGCCGCAATACAGAATACCGTCGGCTTCGGACACTTTTTCGGGGAAAGTCCCAGATCGCCGCGGCCGCGGGTAACCACCAGACGGATATAGCCGTCGGCAATCCCGTTCTTCCTGCAGGATTCCAGCACAACCTCTCCCATCTCCTCCTTGCTGAGCGGAATATCCAGGGCAATCGCCTTCGCGGCATTGTAGAGCCGGTCCATATGCTCATCCAGCTTGAAAACCCGTCCGTTATAGGCCCGGATGCCCTCAAAAATACCGTCACCGTAGAGCAGACCGTGATCATAAACCGAAACTTTTGCATCCGCAGAATCTACGAAAGACCCGTCAATATATATCCACTGTTTTTCCGCCATACCTCAACCTCTCCTTTCAGCCCGATGCATCAGCGAATTTTACGCAGTGCACCGACGGCAGTATTTTGTATCAAAATTCCAAAACCTCAAAATTCCAAAACCTCAAAATTCCAAAACCTTAAAACCTCAAAACCTTAAAACCTCAAGACCTTAAAACCTCAAAACCCGGAATCTACGCCGAAACAAGCGCATCCCGGATCAGTTTTCCCATTTCACGCGTTCCGGTAAGCTTCTCACCCTTCCCCTCGCGGATAATGTCGCCGGTCCGGGAGGGCCCCTTGAGCACCGCGGCAACAGCAGCCTCCACCGCATCGGCTTCCGCTGAGAGCTCGAAAGTATAACGCAGCATCATGGCCGCCGAAAGTATCGCGGCAATCGGGTTGGCCTTATCCTGCCCGGCAATATCGGGAGCGGAACCGTGCACCGGCTCGTACATACCGAAACTGCCCTCCCCGAGACTAGCCGAGGGCAGCATACCGATGGAACCGGTAATCATGCTCGCCTCATCGGAAAGAATATCCCCGAACATGTTGGACGTCACGATGACATCAAACTGGTGCGGATTACGTACCAGCTGCATGGCGGCATTATCGACATACATATGGTTCAGCTCGACTTCCGGAAAATCGCGGGCCACCTTCTCCACCGTTGCCCGCCACAGACGGGAACTCTCGAGAATATTGGCCTTGTCGACACTGGTAACCTTTTTCGAACGCTTCATCGCAATGGAGAATGAGAGCCGTGCAATCCGTTCCACCTCCGGAACCGAATACGCCATGGTATCCCAGGCCCGAGTTCCCGAAGCAAGCTCCTCGCTGCCCCGGTCCCCGAAATAGATGCCGCCGGTAAGCTCCCGCACCACATAGATATCGAGCCCCTCGCCGATAATATCGGACCTGAGGGGACAGGCATCCTTCAGCTCCTCGAAAAGAATAGCCGGACGCAGATTGGCAAAAAGCCCGAGGCCCGAACGAAGCCCGAGCAGAGCCTGTTCGGGACGCCGGCTGCCCGCCAGATTATCCCACTGCGGCCCGCCGACAGCGCCGAGCAGAACGGCATCGCTCTCCTTGCAGACAGCCAGGGTCCTTGCGGGCAGGGGAACCCCTTCCGCATCCAGGGCAGCACCGCCGGCCAGCAGCTCGGTATACTTGAAAGAATGGCCATACAGCTCGCCAATCCGGTCAAGCACCTGCAGCGTCTCGTCAATAATATCGGGTCCGATCCCGTCCCCGGGAATAACAGCAATAGCGTAGTCCATCAGGCCATCCCTCCCTGCTTGATATAGTTAATCAGCCCGTCAGCAGCGATAATCTCCTGCATGAAACCGGGAAACGGTTCGGCCGTCCAGCTCTCACCGGTGGTCTTGTTTACAATGACGCCGGTGGAAAAATCGACCTCAACCTCATCCCCGCTGCGAATCCCGGCAGCCGCTTCGGGACTTTCGAGAATGGGCAGACCGATATTGATAGAATTCCGATAGAATATCCGGGCAAAGGTGGCTGCAATAACACACGCGATACCGGAAGCCTTGATGGCAATCGGGGCATGTTCCCGCGACGAACCGCAGCCGAAATTCTTGTCGGCCGCCATAATATCGCCGGCCTTGACCTTGCTGATAAAATCGGCATCGATATCTTCCATACAGTGGGCGGCCAGTTCCGCCGGGTCCGAGGTATTCAGGTGACGGGCCGGAATGATGACATCGGTATCCACATTGCTGCCGTACTTAAAAACTGTTCCTTGTGCTTTCATCTTGTTCCTCCCGCCTTACGCGTCAAGCCCTTCCGGGCTGGTTATTTTTCCAGTGAGCGCCGATGCCGCGGCAACCGCCGGGCTGGCCAGATAGACCTCCGATCCGGGATGGCCCATGCGGCCGACAAAGTTCCGGTTAGTCGTGCTGACTGCCCGCTCTCCCTTGGCCAGAATTCCCATATGCCCGCCGAGGCAGGGTCCGCAGGTAGGGGTGCTGAAAATCGCCCCGGCCTCGACAATGTCCTTTATCAGCCCCTCTTCCAGGGCCTGCAGGTAGATTTTCTGCGTAGCGGGAATAACGATAACCCGGATCCCTTTAGCCACCTTCCGCCCCTTGAGAATCCCGGCAGCCATGCGGATATCGCCGATCCAGCCGTTGGTGCAGGAACCGATAACCACCTGGTCGATAACAACCTCCCCCACCTCATCGATCGTCCGCGTATTGTCGGGCAGGTGCGGAAAGGCCACCGTCGGCCGGATCGTACTGAGATCGATCGTATACACTTCGTCGTATTCGGCATCGGCATCGGCTTCGTGAACCGTGAACTCCTTGGTGGAATGATCGGCTATATAGGCCAGCGTCTGCTCGTCAACGGCAAATATCCCATTTTTCGCCCCGGCTTCGATCGCCATATTGGCCATCGTGAACCGATCCTCCATACCCAGATGCTGCAGCCCCTCACCGGAATACTCCATAGATTGATAGAGCGCCCCGTCGACCCCGATCTTCCCGATAATGTGCAGAATAACATCCTTGCCGCTCACCCATTTGCCGGGCTTGCCGACCAGATTGAACTTGATAGCCGAGGGAACCTTGAACCAGGCTTTCCCGGTAGCCATGCCGGCAGCCATGTCGGTGCTGCCGACTCCTGTCGAGAAGGCGCCGAGGGCTCCGTAGGTGCAGGTGTGCGAATCAGCCCCGATAACCAGATGCCCGGTGGTCACCAGCCCCTTCTCGGGCAGCAGGGCATGCTCGATCCCCATCTCGCCCACCTCGAAATAGTTCTCGATATCCTTTTCACGGGCAAATTCGCGGATATACCGGCACTGCTCGGCCGCTTTTATATCCTTGTTCGGAACAAAATGATCCGGCACAATGGCTACTTTGGCCTTGTCAAAGACCGCATCGATCCCGATTTTCCGGAATTCGGTTACCGCCACGGGGGTGGTTATGTCATTGCCCAGCACCAGATCGACATTGGCCAGGATCAACTGTCCAGCCCGGACGCTCTCAAGTCCGGCATGCGCTGCAAGGACCTTCTGTGTCATCGTCATTCCCATCACATTCTCCTACATCTTCAAGTATTTTCTTTTACCGTAAGCCCTTCATGCAAATTTTCGGTCTGCTGGAGCAATTTGTATTCAATTGAATCGACCAGGGCAATCCAGCTCGCATCGACAATGTCTGTCGATACCCCCACGGTTGTCCAGGCATCCTCACCATCGGTGGATTCGATAAGCACCCGCACCCGGGCGGCACTGGCATCCCGGCTGTTGAGCACCCGCACCTTGTAGTCGGTCAGATGGACATCCCGCAGGACGGGATAAAACACCTCGAGAGCCTTGCGCAGGGCGCGGTCGAGGGCATGGACCGGACCGTCTCCCTGGGCGGCGGTAATTTCGTCATTGCCGCTCACCTTGATCTTGATCATCGCGGTGCTGCTCAACCCCTCCTGCAGGGGGGGCTGCTCACCGATAACCTTGAAATGGTCGAGTTCGAAAAACGGCTTATATTTTCCCAGATGCTTGCAGATAACCAGGTCAAAGGAACTCTCGGCACCCTCAAACTGATACCCTTCCATCTCCAGCTCCTTGAGCCTGGCTATTATGGCCTTGGTTTCGGGGGAGTCCTTGGTCATTTCCGGCGATATTCTGTGGATGCGCTTAAGCACCATGCTGCGGCCGGAAACCTCGGACATCAGCATGCGTCGCTCGTTCCCCACCAGCTCAGGATCGATATGCTCAAAGGAGGCGGTATTTTTCGATACGCCGTCTATGTGCATGCCGCCCTTGTGGGTAAAGGCGCTTTTGCCGATGTAGGGCATCCCGTGGGGAATTGACACATTGGCGATCTCGGCTATCTTGCGGGCGGTATGGGTGAGCCGGCCCAGCTCCGTCTCCGGAATGCAGGGACAGTGCTTCTTGAGCTGCAGGGTGGGCAGCAGGATGGAGAGGTTGGCATTGCCGCAGCGCTCGCCGAAGCCTACAAAGGTTCCCTGCACATGAACCGCCCCGGCCTCTACGGCCATAATGGTGTTTGCTTCGGCCATGCCGGCATCGTTATGGGTGTGAATGCCAATCCTGGTCCCCGGAAACTGCTTCACGACATCCCGGGTAATCTCATAGACTTCCATGGGCAGGGCCCCGCCGTTGGTCTCGCAGAGCACCAGACAGTCTGCCCCGCCGGCAATGCCGGCTTTCAGTGTCCTGAGCGCATATTCGGGATTCGCCTTCCAGCCGTCATAAAAGTGTTCGGCATCGAAGAGCACCTCTTTTCCGTGGGCCTTGAAAAAGGCGACCGTATCCCGGATCATGGCCAGATTTTCCTCCAGCGTGGTCCGGATAATATCGGTTACATGAAAATCCCACGATTTGCCGAAGATTACGACAACCGGGGTGTCGGCGGTAAGCATCGACTTGACGTTATCATCATCCTCAACCGCTATGCCCCAGCGGCGGGTGCTGCCGAATGCGGCCAGCTTCACATGGCCGAGCTTCATGCGTCCGGCCTGCTGAAAAAAGTCCAGATCCTTGGGATTTGATCCCGGATTTCCCGCTTCGACATACGATATCCCTATCTCATCCAGGGATTTGAGAATTTTCAGCTTATCCTGCACCGAAAAGGAGATGCCTTCGGCCTGGGCTCCGTCGCGCAGGGTAGAGTCGAATATTTCCAGCTTATTGTTCATATGATTCCTCATACAGCATGCTGTTCACGGCAAACAGGTACGCTTTTATGCTCGCTCCGATAACGTCGGTACTTACTCCGCGTCCCTTGTAGGTTCGTCCGTTATGGCTTACCCTGACCGATACTTCACCCTGGGCATCCTTGCCCGCGGTTACCGCATGGATTACGTACTCCTCAAGGGTAAAGCTGATGCCGGTAATCCGTTCAATGGCATTGAAGGCGGCATCGACCGGTCCGTCCCCGGTTGATACATCCTCGATATCTTTTTTGTCCCGGGTCAGCTTGACGGCTGCCGTGGCGGTCATATTGCTGCCGGAGTTGATGACAAACTGTTTCAGCAGATAGGTGGGCTCTATCAATGTGCTCCGGCTGTCCATAAGGGCTTCCAGATCGCGGTCGGTAACCGTTTTCTTCCGGTCGGAAAGCTCCTTGAACTGGGCGAACACCTCGTCCAGCGTCTGTTTGTCGGCTGTATAACCCAGCTCCTTCAGACGTTCGACAAAGGCGTGACGTCCTGAATGCTTGCCGAGCACCATGAAATTCCGGTTGAGACCGATGGATGCGGGAGTCATGATTTCGTAGGTCTGGCTGTTGGCCAGCATGCCGTGCTGGTGAATTCCAGATTCGTGGGCAAAGGCATTGGCGCCGACGATGGCTTTGTTCGGCTGTACCATGACCCCGGTGATGGATGAGATCAGACGGCTCGTTTTCGCTATCTGGGTGGTGTCGATCCCGAAGTCGGCATCATACAGGTCCCGTCGGGTATGAAGGGTCATGATGAGTTCCTCGAGGGCGGCATTGCCGGCCCGTTCGCCGATGCCGTTCACAGTACACTCTACCTGCTCCGCCCCGGCCTGGACGGCAGCCAGCGAGTTGGCCACGGCCAGTCCGAGGTCATTGTGGCAGTGAACGGATATCACCGCCTTGTCGATGTTGGGTACGTTTTCCCGGATGCCTCTGATCAGCTGTTCAAACTCGTCCGGGGTGGTGTAGCCCACGGTGTCAGGCACGTTTATGATGGTCGCTCCGGCATCGATAACGGCCTCGAATATCCGGTAGAGGAATTCGGGGCTGCTGCGGGAGGCGTCTTCGGCCGAAAACTCGATTTCCGGGCAGAGGTTGCGGGCATAGGCCACCATGGCGGCAGCCTGCCGCAGGACATCCTCAGGCTGCATTTTCAGCTTGTACTGCATGTGAATGGGCGAAGTGGCAATAAAGGTATGGATGCGCGGCCTGACTGCCTTTCTGAGGGCATTCCAGGAGGCATCGATATCTTTTTCCAGCGAGCGGGAGAGGCTGGCGACGGTGCAGCTTTTCAGGGCTTCGGAAACCGCGCTGATCGCCGCCGCATCCCCGGGAGAAGCGATGGCAAATCCCGCTTCGATAATATCGACCTTAAGGGCTTCCAGCTGTCGCGCCAGCCGCACTTTCTCATCGAGGTTCATGCTGCAGCCCGGTGCCTGTTCGCCGTCGCGCAGGGTTGTATCGAAAATTCTTATATGCTTTGCCATGTTTCTATCCCCCATCCTTCATTCTTGCTCGTGATCATTTGCGCCTTTTTCCAGCAGTTCTTACTCGACCGGCTATTTCCTTCTGTGCCGGCTATTTCTTCTTGTGCCGGCAGTTCTTCTTCTGCCGGCTATTTCCTTCTGTGCCGGCTATTTCTTCTTGTGCCAGCTCATCAGCGACCGGAGACGGCTTCCAACTTCGGTAATCGGATGCTCGGCTTCCATGCGCTTGCGGGCGTTGAAGAAGGGCCGGTTCACCCGGTTCTCCAGCATCCAGTTGCGGGCAAAGGTACCGTCCTGAATTTCACCCAGCACATTCTTCATCTCTTTACGGGTCTCTTTGGTAATAATCCTTCGGCCGGTCATGTAGTCGCCGTACTCGGCTGTATCGCTGATCGAGTAGCGCATGTATTCCAGCCCGCCTTCGTTGATCAGGTCGGTTATCAGCTTCACTTCATGACAGCATTCGAAATAGGCCATCTCTTCGCTGTACCCGGCTTCCACCAGAGTATCGAAACCGGCTTTAATGAGCTCGGACAAGCCGCCGCACAATACCGCCTGCTCCCCGAAAAGGTCCGTCTCGGTCTCTTCCTTGAAGGTCGTCTCGAAAACCCCCGCCCGGGCTCCGCCGATTCCAGCCGCATACGCCAGGGCAATTTTCTCGGAATCACCGGAAGGATCCTGATTGACCGCGATCAGGCAGGGCACCCCTTTGCCTTCCTGAAACTGACTCCTGACAGTGTGCCCAGGTCCCTTGGGGGCTATCATAATGACATTGATGTCGGCCGCGGGAACAATCTGCCCGAAATGGATGTTGAAACCGTGAGAAAATGCAAGATAGCTGCCCGATTTCAGGTTCGGACCGATGCTGTCCCGATACAGGTCTCCCTGCTTTTCATCGTTCACCAGAATCATCACAACATCGGCAGCGGCTGTCGCTTCAGCGGCGGTTGCCACCTTGAGACCGGCATCCTGCGCCTTGGCCCATGATTTGCTGCCCTTGTAGAGACCTACAATGACATCAACTCCCGATTCGTGCAGGTTCAGCGCATGTGCATGCCCCTGACTTCCGTAACCGATAACTGCTACAGTCTTGTTGTCCAGCAAGTGAAGATCGGTATCCTTTTCATAAAAAATCTTTCCCATGTTAATGCTCCTTTGGTTTTCCTCAGCCAATCCGTTTTTTCGGATACGGCCGATTTGCTGCCGTTCCAGAACTCTGGAACCGGCCTGCTGCTATGGTGAAAGAACAACCTCTCAGCCGCTCTTTTCTATTCTCGCGCACCCAGTAATCTGAAGGCCAGTAATCTGAAGGCCAGTATCCTGAAGGCCAGTATCCTGGCCCCCTTCCCCGCGCCTACTGATTCTTTTCCATCATCTCGTCCATCAGGGTCTCGGTCCCCCGTCCGATGCCCGCCAGACCCGTCCGCACAATCTCGGTTATACCGTGGGGCTCGAGAAGCTGGACAAAGGCAAAGTTCTTATCCTGATCACCGGTAATCTGCATGGTTATGGCTTCCGGAGAGACATCTACGATCTTGGCCTTGAAAATATCGGCTATTTCCACCACATTGGCCCGAGTTGCCTGCGGAGCCTTGACCTTGATCAGCAGCAGCTCCCCGAACACCGCGCTGCCCGGTTTCAGTTCTGAAATATGCTTCACATCCACAAGCTTTTCCAGCTGCTTGGTTATCTGCTCGAGGATTCCGTGGTCACCTTTGACAACGATGGTCATCCGTGACAACTCGGGATTTTCCGTCTCGCCGACCGAGAGGGAATCGATGTTGTAGCCGCGCCTGCTGAACAGCCCAGCTACCCGGCTCAACACTCCTGAATGGTTGTTTACCAGCACCGAAAGTACGTATCGTTCCATATAGACTCTCCTTTTACAGCTTTCTGCAAGCTGCTGCTTCCAGCTTTCTGCAAGCTGCAGCTTGCAGCTTTCTGCTTATAAGCTTGGGGCTTACAAGCAAATGCTCTGCGGATACTGCCCTGCAGCCCGCTGGTTATTCCGCTCCGGTGATCACTGGGAATAGACTGCCCCCAGGGTCGGATTGGACCTCAGACCGTTAGTAGACTTATAGAATAATAATTAGTGGAAGAATTACAGATAGTGTCAGTAGTACAATTACCGGGAGGCTGCGTACTATAACAGGAAGGATGGTGACGGAAGGATAAGGAATGGTGATGGATGAAGTCTGATTTGCCGAATACTGATTTGCCGAATACCGGGCCGTAAAACGGCTTGTGCCTTCATACCGCTGATAACTGTCCATTGCCGACGGCGGACAGGTACGGTACATCTCCTTTTGCTTTGTCATGTCGCGTTCCTCTCTCTGTTCTTATGGGTCGAAAGATTATCGTAATGGTATCTTTTATACTCCCGCAGGAATATTAAGTCAATACAAAAAAAAATCATTCTATAATTAACAGTATATTTTATGCATAAATATAACATTTTCTGTATATCCATATTGATACACAAGAAATTATGCCGTAAAATGCGCTTATGAACACACTGCTAACTCCCGGCACCCTCTCAGGTGCCGTAACCATACCCTCTTCCAAGTCCCAGACCATCAGGGCTCTGCTCATCGCCGCAGCCGCGGAGGGGACCAGCAGGATTATCAACCCGCTCGATTCGCAGGACACCCGCTCATGCCTTGCCTTGTGCACCGCTGTCGGTGCACAAGTCGAAAAGCATCCGACATACTGGAAGGTGACCGGCATCGCCGGGACCGATACCCGCGAGCGTCTGGCGGCGCAGTATAACGATGAAAACCCGCTGGTTATCGATGTCGGTAATTCGGGGACAACCATCTGCCTCGGGGCCGGCCTGGCTGCCTCTCTGGGAATACCGGTGGTGCTCACCGGAGACGAGCAGATCCGCAGCCGCCCGGTCGGAAATCTCTTTGCCGCCTATCAGGATCTCGGCGTGAAGGTCTCCTATGCCATTCCCCCGCACCTCGGGCTGGAAGGCGCCAGAAAACCCGGATGTCCGCCTGTGCTGATCCACGGACCGCTCAAAGGGGGAGAAACCGCCATAGCCTGTCCCACGAGTCAGTATCTCTCCAGCCTGCTGCTTGCTGCACCGCTTTCTCAGCCCGGTCGGCATAACAGTAACCCTGCTCCAACGAAGCCCCGTATGCCGGAAATGACGATGGAATGGCTTTCAGGCGCAGTCAGTTCTGGCTTTGAAAGGATGATGTGATTCTATTTTCCCGGCGCAAGCCGCCGAACCTTCAGAGCAGGCTGTTTCGGGAGACTATACTCGTCGCCACTCCTTTTTCTCTGCGCAGCGGCAGTTACCGGCAGCACTGAGCCTCAGAGGACTCAGGAGGGAAGATTCGCAGGGCGACCGGATGCTCCTCATGGCTGGAACAGATGGGATGCCGCATCATGGACCAAAAATCTTGATATCCGCGACGCTGATACTGACAGAACGCTGATACTGACGGGAACGCTGATACGGGCAGGAAACGGTAAGCATAACCGGACCCCGGCGTTCTGCCCTGCCGCGATCCTGATCTGCGGTTGTCCGCCTCATAACCACGTCCTGATCTGCGGTATCCTGAACTGCCGCCCGACGGGCTTTCAGACGCGCCAGCCTGGCCAGCTGGCTTCGGCATCGACATCGACCTCAACAGTGCTCCGGATGCCCTGCCGATGCTGGCAGTTACCGCCTGCTTTGCCGCCGGAATCACCCCGCCTGCTCTGGCTTGTCCGCAGGCCCGCATCAAGGAGACCGACCGGATTGCGTTATGGCAGCCGAACGACGCAATCTCCGGAGCCGCCATTACCGAACTCGAACTGGCCTGTGATACCGGCACAGGAAAACTTTCCGGCGGGACGGTGCGAGGACATGCCGACCACCGGATAATCGCAGCCTCGCTATGCCATCCTCGCGGCTGACGGACAGTGGAAATCTAGGAACCGATGCTGTTGATGTAACCTTCCCGGATTTCTTTCTGCTGCTGGAAGCAATTCACGAAAAAAGGATGGAATAGACAGGCTTTCCGAATCTCAGGAAATTTCAAAATACTTCGTATTATGGGAATTTTCCTCTTTTAGGTCTGCTGAGGCCTGCTATTAGCGCCTGGATTACCCTATATTTCCCCTACATATCGAACGCAGAGAAAAACGTGGCCGGTAAATCGACCGCCGCAGGTACAGCATATCGGCACAAATGCTGCTGTCCATTTTATATCACCGGCAGAAGCCTGTAGCTATGCCTCCCGCCAGCATAGGACCAGTCTTTGCTGGTGACACAGCGGAGCCAGCCTCTGCCAACTCGGAAAACGCCTTGAGCCTGCTCGAAGCGAAACCTTCCCCTGCCCTGAAACAGGCAGTTAAAGCCTTCAAGCATAAAGTCATCTTCCGGGATCACCTTTATCGCTATCCGGCTTCTTCTACCAGGCAGTCAAAGCTGAAGAAATCGAAACCATCGATCCCCGAAACGCTCCCTATCCCTGCATCCTCAAACCGTAGTAAGTTCTTTCAGTCTCGGCGTCCGGACCATCTGACCCCGCAGCCTGGCGGCGGCGACCGCCGAAATCTCACCTGGTGCGTTACGCCGCCCCATCCCTACCCCGAAGAGGTGCTGGACCAGTCTGTCTTCGTGAGAGAGTATTAATGGTGATGAATACGCAATAGACGCCTACTTCGATGGTGATGGGAAACCGTGGATAACGGCATATACGAACACGCTCTCCTCTGAAGCCGATGTCGGCAGCCGCGATCTACATCACACTCAGGCGCCATAATGATTCACGGCTGGAAGCGTGCACTGCATTTCTGAAACCATAAAGCAGAACAGCCGTTACCCTGAAACACTTCCCCATCCATGCCGAGGGTGCAATTTCTCCCAAGTATGGTATGATTCATAAGAAATTAGCAACCCGCTTCGTTTCGGCGGATGGTGCGACACCCGACCTGAGCCGCTATGCCTACGGGTTCAACCAATATGAATACTTCTTCGCATCCCGCCGGCCCGACTGGAAAACCGTACGCGAGGCATGGGGAGATGACTGCTTCAACATCATCGTCCTCGACAACTCCACCAGGTTTCCTCGCTCTGATCGATTCGTTCGATTTTCTGGCCTTTGGTGACTTTTCCAGCCGCTGGAAATCCGGCCGGTAGACTTCAGAACATTTAATATCTTCGGGTTTGTATTTGCCAGGACAGCCCCGGACAGGATGGATGACTCTATACCTGCTGCAGTCGGCCTGCAGAATTTATCCGAGTGGAACCTGATAGAAACTATTTGAGCGAGGAATCGAAAGCGCAGTATGGAGGATACGTGATGAAAACGACATACGATCTGCGAAAATGCCGCTAACCCGACCGACAGCGGCCATGCGCAAGGCTATAGCCGAGGCACCGGTAGGCGATGATGTCATTTACGAAGGCCCGACCGTAAATGCCTTGAAGAACGGTCAGCCAACCTGATAAGGGAAGGAGGCGGCCCTGTTCGTCACACTCCAGTCGATAGGCTCTCTCTCACTCCTATATCAACGGCGGCCGGGGCAATGAGGTTCTCGCCCACCAGCAACCACCATCATTGAACATGAAGTCGGATCCCCGGCAGCCATTGCCGGTGTTCTGCGCCGATCGGGCTGGACGGGGGCGCGGCCTGCGAGCGCCGCCGCCCTGATGCCCCACGCTATCCGAGGGCCACGCCTCTGCCGCTGTCGGGCTGATCGAAGTGAACACCACCAACGGCACCTGCTATCCGCGACCTCGAAGAAATCTACCAGCTGGTGATTTCCTAACATCTGATCCATATGGACGGCGCCAGACTGATGAATGCCGCTGTCGCCGGCGGGTCAAACCTGCTTTGAAATCTGCCGCTATGCCGATACAGTCCTTCTGTCTCAAGGGCGCTCGGCACACCCGCCGGCAGCATGCTCTGCGGTTCAGCCGTCTTTAGCATCGAAGGCGCGCAGTTGCAAGATGCTCGGCGGCGGCATGAGACAGGCGGGAATTCTCGCAGCGGCCGGGCTCCATGCCCTCGAGCATCATATCGACCGCCTCTCCGAAGACCACTGCCATGCCTCCTGAGCCTCAGGGCTTGCCCGGACCCCCTGGGCCGAAATCGATCGGCGAGGGTAGAGACCAATATTGTCATATTCAAAACCCCGCAGCAGCCGGCCGCAGGTGGTCGATCAGCTGAACCGGGCGGAAATTCCTCTGTTTTTCCGTGTGGCCCCGACCGGATCAGGATGGTTACCCATCTCGATCTCTCCGCTGAGGATATCGAGGCTGTCTGCGGTTATTCGCGAGCTGAAACTGAGCTGATCCAGCTCTGAACTCCGGCCGCCTGTTTTCGGGTATGCGGCGGTAGGCGCTGAACAGGTCGTTGTGACTTCCCAGATCGAAGGCAGACCGATCTGCTCGACATCACGCTGCGCCGATACACCAGCAGCGGCTCGAGCTTTATCATCGGGTTCGCTCATGGCAAGGTTTTCCCAGTCATCGCCTCCTGAATATAGATAAATCGGTAATGGAAATAGGGTGATACCGCGTAGACATACTCGTTGCGGTGGGATCTCTTTACGGGCGGCATCCGGTTACCGTCAGATTCACCTATCTTCCTTGACTTCCCGCTTGACGGCATCTTCCGAACACTCTCCCGGAGCGGCAAACCCGCCGGGCAGATCAGGGTTCCCTTTCCGGCTCCCGCAGGTACCTGACCATCAGCAGCTCATCCCGGTCATTCACCAGGATTGCCGTGTATGACCGAGGCGTTAATATAAAGCCACGGACCGCAGGCGGGACAACCCAGTCAAACCTATGATTCCTTCACCGGGAGGCAATCCCTCGCTACAGCAAAGAACCTCAGCTCCGCAGGCGGGACAGAAGCGGAAAACCCGATCCGGATAGGCTGCCCTGGCTGGTATCTGCTACTATCCGCCGTTTCATCAATCCCACCGTTTCCATCAATCCGCCGTTCCCCGTCAATCCCGCCGTTCAATCAATCCCGCCGTTTCCATCAATCCCGCCGTTTCCATCAATCCCGCCGTTTCCATCAATCCTGAGGTCCTTGCTGCTTTCCATACCTACTGTCCGTAGTGATGCTTGGCGAAATCACGCATAGCCGCGATATCTTCCGGTGCTATCAACTTGGGAGTGCCCACGCTGGAAGCCAGCAGATAAATGTGGGCAGCCTTTTCCACCACAAAGCAGACCTTCACGGCGGTGGACCAGTCCTTGCCGCAGCAGACGGTTCCATGGTTGGGAATCATAGCCGCGTTCCGCTCCTTCCCCAGAGCCTCCACCAGATTATCCGCCAGCTCGTTCGATCCGGGTAGGGAGTATTTGCAGTTGACAATCTTTTCCCCGACAAGCTGAACAAAATCCTCACTGATTCCCGGCAGGTCCCAGCCGAGGGTGCCCAGGGCTGCCGAGTAGACCGGGTGGGTATGAATGACAGCGTTGATATCGGGCCGGGCATTCATGATGCCGATATGAAACTGATACTCTATGGTGGGCTTTCTGAAACCATCAACAATCTCGTATTCCCGGTTGAAGACCACTATATCATCAACCGTTATGGATTCGTACTTCATGGCTGATGGCTTGACATAGATCAAACCGGTCTCGGGATCGCGGATGCTGAGGTTGCCCCAGGTTCCCACGGTAAGCTCCCTGGCCACCATCTCATTCCCGCCGTCAACGATCATCTGCTTGAATTCCTGCTTTACAGGGCTTGTATTACTGCTCATTATGCTGCACCTCACTGGTATTCAGATCCTGTCCGGCCAGCCCGATCTCATCGGCAACCGTCCGCATTCCCAGTATCGTCCACTCAATAACCTGGGAGAGCTCCATACTGAGCATGGCCGCACCGCGCTCGATAACCGACCGGTCAACACCGGCAGAAAAGGCTCGGGTATTCCACTTTTTCTTCACCGACTTCACATTCATGTCCAGAACGCTCCTGGAGGGTCGCACCAGAGCTGATGCAGTCACCAGGCCGGTCAGCTCATCTATCGTAAATAGCGTTTTCTCCATTCGCGAGATCGGCTCCACATCAGAACAGATTCCCCAGCCGTGGCTGAGCACTGCCCGGATAAAGGGTTCCGGCAAGCCGGCCTCTTCCAGCATGCCCCGGGCATGATCCAGGTGCTCTTCCGGATATTTTTCATAATCGATGTCATGACAGAGTCCCACCGCTCCCCATTCATCGACATCTTCCCCGAATTGTCCGGCGAAATACCGCATAACGGCCTCTACACTCAGGGCGTGCTTCAGCAAGGCCGGCTGGGTTACATGGGTGGTGAGAAGCTTCCAGGCTTCCTCCCGGGTTATGGTACTCATCTATATGCTCCTTGTTTGTTTTTACGTAATTGCATTTTGCCTTTTCTGGTTTCAGCCAAAGGCTGCTCTCCCCCGCTTCATACCTGAAAGCCCCCGCTTCATACCTGAAAGCCCCCGGCTCCGAAGCTCCTGATCTCCCCGGCATAGAAAACCTTGTCATCGATCCGCAGCCCCCCGTCGGTTGAAATCCCCCGCAAAATCCCCGAAACAAGATTTTCCGCTCCCGGACTGTCGGCTGCCCCCGTATGAAAAACAACCGGCTGCCCGATTCCCCAGATTCGCCGGGACAGTTCTTTCTCCCAGCCATCTGCCGTATAGGTATCGTAAAGGGTCCGCAGCAGTCCGCCGACCAGCCGACGGTATTCCGCTCCCCCGCCGGGCTTGAAATTCATCCGATCCCCGCCGCCGCCGCGCTCGAGCAGAATGGAGGTGGGGGGGAACATCCGCCGCATCAGCTCATCGGGAAACCGGGTCTGGGTTATATTGATGCCGATTCCGACCAGCAGACAGCCGCGTGAGGATTCACAGAGAATCCCGGAGAGCTTCCGGCCGCGGGAAAGCAGATCGTTCGGCCATTTCACAGCAGTCTCGAGACCCCAGCTATCAGCAATGAACCGGGAGACCCCGAGCCCTGTCAGCAAGGGCAGCAGCTGCACCGGATAACGGACAGCCGCCGGCTCCAGGGCAAGCGTCAGCATCAGACTTTCCCCTGGACTCGATTCCCACCTCCTGCCCGGCCCGCCGCGGTCCCTTCCGCGCCCCTGCTCCTGAAACCCGGCTGCCGCGACAGTTCCCGATCCCCCGCCAGGCATCGCAAACGCCTCCCGGGCCAGACGCATCGTGGTATCCGTCGAATCGACATACCATATCGGAGCTGCAGAAAAGGGATTATCCACCGACAGACGTTCCATACCTCAAGACTATATACACTATTCACCCTTCAAGGCAAGCCTGTCGTCCCGGCCGCCGTCAAACAGTCCCCGTCGAGCAGCCTCAGCCCAGGCCGCCGCACGCGCGAACATCCGCTGCAGCCCTATCCGCTGCAGCCCTATCCTGCACAAACGCCCAAACGCACAAACGATAAAAATATCTTGAATTATTCACATTCATATTGTATGTTTATACATACCTCTTATGGATACCAGAAACGAGGAAGAAACCAACTGCCGTAATTACCGAATTATCGGATGCGTCAGGATGCCGGAAATGTACATTTTCAGGCATTTATCAACAAAAAGCAGCCAGGCATCGATAAGATGCCCCATGGGCAGATATTTCCATGTTTATGTATAAATATTCATCAGGGAGAAGAGGATGAAGGAACGCCAGAACCGCCTAGCAAAAATAAAGGAACTCATCCAGATCCACCATATAGACAGCCAGGAAATGCTGCTGGAACTGCTGGTAAACGAAGGCTATCATGTTACCCAGGCAACCCTCTCCCGCGACCTGAAGATGCTCAAAGTCGGAAAAATATCCGACGGCTGGTCAGGATACTACTACGCCCTGCCGGATAACGACTTGATTTCAGAATCCGAAAAGAGCTATATTCAGGATGTTCGCAGGGGCGTGCTTTCCATAGAATTCAGCGGCAATATCGGGGTCATAAAAACCCGTCAGGGACATGCGGACAGCGTTGCCCTGGCCCTCGATGTTCTCTCGCTGCCGGAAATCCTCGGAACCGTTGCAGGTGACGATACCATATTCATCATCCTGCGCGAAGGAATGACCAAAGAAGACCTCATCCAGAGCTTCCGGAAACGAATACCTGAGGTGGAAGCCTGATTCAGGAAGTGGAAGCCTGGGAAATCAGCCTGATGCGGAAGCCTGATTCCTTTGCCCGAAGCGGAAACCCGATCGGAAAGCACAAGCCCCCCGGAACCTACAGGAGACTATCATGGACCTATTCTACAAAAACCTCACAGAGGCGGCTGCCTTTGCACAGCTGAACGAACAGAAACCCGTATCCCTGAAAGAACAGTTCAACTCACCCGCTGCCCCCGAACGCATCGCAGCATACCAGATCCCGATGGCCGGCGGACTGACCTATTCCTACGCAGCCATGCCGGTAAGCGATTCGATCCTTGCCGCCCTGCAGGCGCTTGCCGACGAACAGCAGCTCATTGAAAAATATCGCCGACTGCTTGACGGCGACCGCATCAACACCGGAGAAAACCGGGCGGTCCTCCACCACCTGACCCGCGGCAAACTTGGCCGTGATGTAGTGCTCGATGATGAGGACAAGCGCGAATTCTACCTCGGGGAGCTGGAAAGAATTGATGACTTCAGCCGCAAAGTGCACAATGGAACCATTACCGGATCGACGGGCAAGCAATTGACAACCGTAGTCCAGATCGGTATCGGAGGTTCAGACCTGGGCCCGCGCGCCCTCTGCCTGGCCTTGGACGGGCATGCATCCGCTCAGCCGAACGGCAGGAAAATGGATGCGCATTTTATCTCCAATGTAGATCCAGACGATGCCGCCGCCGTTCTCAGCCGTATCGATTTTGAACGGACCCTCTTTATACTGGTATCCAAAAGCGGGACAACTCAGGAAACCCTGACCAACCGGGATCTGGTCCTGCGCGGCATAGCCGGATCGGGCATCCCGGGCATAGACCCTGCCCGGCACATGGTTGCCGTAACCAGCAAGACCAGTCCCCTGGCAGCCTCAAGCGACTACCTTGCCAGCTTTTATATCGACGACTACATTGGCGGACGCTACTCCTCCACAAGCGCCGTCGGCGGACTGGTGATCAGCCTGGCTTACGGTTCGGGAACCTTCAAGAAACTGCTTTCCGGAGCAGCGGCTGCCGACGAAGCTGCCCTGAAACCCGATATTACCGAAAACGCGGCTCTGGCCGATGCCATGATCGGCATCTATCTCCGCAATATTTCCGGCCGCCAGACAACCGCCGTACTGCCCTACTCCCAGGCACTCAGCCGATTCGCCGCCCATCTGCAGCAGCTCGATATGGAGAGCAACGGCAAGCGGGTTAACCGTTCCGGCAAACCGATAGACTACCAGACCGGACCGATTATATTCGGGGAGCCCGGAACCAACGGGCAGCACTCATTCTACCAGCTGCTCCATCAAGGCACCGACATCATCCCTCTCCAGTTTATCGGCTTCGCAGCCTCCCAGTACGGCAAGGATGCGGAAACCGGGGGCAGCACCAGTCAGGAAAAGCTCAACGCCAACCTGACCGCCCAGATAGTAGCCTTTGCCCGGGGAAAGGACGATGAGGACCCCAACAAGCAGTTCCCCGGCGAGCGGCCGTCCAGCCTCATCTTCGGAAGCCGTCTTACACCGGAAGCCCTGGGTGCCCTGCTGGCACATTTTGAAAACAAGGTCATGTTTCAGGGATTTTGCTGGAACGTCAACTCATTCGACCAGGAAGGCGTGCAGCTGGGCAAAGTGCTTACCGGCCAGGTACTCTCGGGAGCTGGCGACGGGCCCCTTTCGGCCTTTTTTGCGCTGCTCCAGCAGTGAAGCTGATCGAGCTCACGAGGCTGATCGAGCTCACGAGGCTGATCGAGCTCACGAGGCTGATCGAGCTCACGGGGCTGATCGAGCTCACGGGGCTGATCGAGCCTACAGGGCTCTGGACGCAGTCAGCACGATATTAACCGTCTAACCCTGCAGCCGCGAAGGCTCACCTTCCGCCTGCAGGACCACAAGCGAGGAACTATGCCGGGAAGCAGTTTTGGCAAACTTTTCAGTGTGACCACTTTTGGAGAATCTCACGGCGGAGCTGTCGGGGCGGTAGTAGAAGGCATAACACCCGGCCTGAAAATCAGTGAAGAGGAGATTCAGGCAGAACTGAACCGCCGCAAACCCGGCCAGTCGGAGGTTACCACTCCCAGAAAGGAGAGCGATACCATCCATATCCTCTCGGGCTGGTTCGAAGGCCGGGCAACCGGTACCCCGATGCTGCTGATTCTCTACAATGAAGACCAGCAGCCGTCAGCCTATGACGATATAAAAGACAAGTTTCGCCCCGGCCATGCCGACTACACTTACCTTAAAAAGTACGGAATCCGTGATCATCGCGGCAGCGGCCGGGCTTCGGGCAGAGAAACCGCCGCCCGGGTAGCAGCCGGCGCAATAGCCAGAAAAATGCTTTCAGCAGACGGCATCTCGATCCTGGCCTACACTAAACGAGCCGCCGGCATCTCCTGCACCGCCTTTGAGCCTGACGAAATAGAGAAGAATCCCATGCGCGCCTGCGATCCTGTCGCCGCCGAAGAAATGGTCAGGCGGGTTCGCCAGCTGGCCGATGAGCATGACAGCACCGGGGGCATCGTCGAGTGCATCGTCTCGGGGGTTCCCGCCGGTCTCGGCGAACCGGTCTTCGACAAGCTTGATGCCGACCTCGCCCGGGCCATGCTGTCACTCGGAGCTGTGAAGGGTTTCGAAATCGGATCAGGATTCTCCTGTGCCGACATGACCGGCAGCAGCCATAACGACTGGATGGACCGCAGCGGATTCAAGACCAACCACGCCGGCGGAATTCTGGGCGGAATCAGCACCGGCAGCGATATCATCTTCCGGATCGCCGTAAAACCGACATCATCAATCGAAAAAACCCAGGAAACCATCACCATCAAGGGCGAAGAGACCGCCATATCTACCAAAGGACGCCACGACCCCTGCATCTGCCCGCGCATCGTACCGGTAGTAGAGGCCATGGCTGCCCTGGTTCTCATCGACCACCTGAAACGGCAGGCCGGCGGGAAGGCATGACAGGCCGACTCAGGCAGGACCGTTCAAGCATGATCACTTAATCACATGATCACTTTCCCGCTTGACCAGTGATACCTGATCATCTAGAATTACAGCCATGGGACTGCTTACCCCCCTTACGCTGCAGTACCAACAGCAGCAGCAAATAATATCAGCCTGCAAGGCGTGGATACTCTCCCGATGCAGACCCTCTGCCTGCATCCTCTTCGGATCAGCCGCGCGAGGTGAAATGAATGAATCCTCAGATATTGATATCGCCTTGATTTTTTCTGATGCTGAAAAACTGGCAGCAGCACGCAACGCCCTATACGAAACCCCGCCGTTAACTGAACTCTGGCCATGCGATCTGGTTTTCTTTACCGTTACCGAATATCAGAGAAAACTGGAACGGGGGGGGCTCTGTGAGCTTGTTTCCAGTGAAGGAATACTTCTGCACGGGAGGTGGCCATGAGTCCTTCACATCAGGAGAGAGTCTTCAAACAATCTTATGCATTGGAATTGCTCTCTATAGCAGAAGCCGACTGGAATACCGCCTTGTATCTCAGAAAAGGACTGCAGGAGCATGCCGTAAGAAGTGAGAATTTCTTCTTTTTTGTTCAGCAGACTCTGGAAAAGCTCCTCAAAGCTGTGCTGGTAAGTCAACAGCTTCCCGTACCGCTGGTTCATGACCTGGGAATTCTCATCGCTAAAATCCCCCGGGAAATCGAGCCCCCGTTCGGATATGAAATCAACAGACTGTCAGAGTTTGCGGCAGTCCGCCGTTATGAAGAAAGTTCACTTATCTGGAACGAGGAAGAAGCTGACGAAGCCGTTGAGCTTGGAAACAAAGCTATCAGCTGGGCTAAAACCATCATACCTTCCAGCTTCACAGCACCGTAATCGCCACCACTCGCCTGCAAACTCGCCTGCGCCCCCTGGCTGGCTGTAGAATCCCGCAAAAAAAGGACTTGAAATGAAAGGTATCAATACCCGGGTCAAGAACTTGACCTTGGGCAAGCGGCATTCCCGAAGGGAA
>JAGYPA010000230.1 GCA_018399255.1 Spirochaetales bacterium
AGTTTCCTGCGCAGCCGACCCAGTTGCCCCGTTTCGCCGGGCCGGAAACCTCGAGAAACACTCTCCTCTCCAGATCCGGAACTGCATGGATGAGCGGCATGAACACCTGCCGGTAAAGCTCGGCAGGACCGGTGAGATCCTCAAAGGGAAAAGAGAGGTGAATTTCGCAATCGGCGGAAAACAGCTGATTAAGCTGCTCAGGAAACCGATCCTGATCAAGATCGTAGAGAGCGGCATTCAAGAGTCCAACAATCTCTTTATTTTCTGCATACAGGGGGTTCATCAAGTACTCCTCGTCTCATTCTCGACATATTGCCCAGTTCCTTTTCGCTATACAGCCCGATGCTGATGCTTACCTCAGTATCGTTCTGTAAACTCGCAGCATATTTCCACCCAGAATTTTACCTGCCTCCTCATCGTTATACCCATGATCGAGGAGAATTTTCTGCATCAGAGGAAAATTCTCGTGCGAATCTGGCCCCGATATGTAGTCACTCTTCCGGATACCGTAATTGATCCCGTCTATCCACCCTGGATACTTCTCGTTCTGAAGCGGGGTCAGCTTATCAAAATCGCAGATTTGCGGTCCCAGATTTCCGTAGCCGCGTACCAGGTCCCGGCAGACAGGTGTTTTATAAGCGCTGTAGTCAGGTCCCAGCGCAACATGATCTATCCCTGCCAGATTTACAATGTGATCAATATGACGCAGCAGATCTTCCGGTCCGGGATGTGCTTTCTCCGCAGCAGCCAAAGCCGCCAGGAAGCTGATGCCGATTACCCCGCCGCTCCGGGCCAGCATGCGTATCCGATCATCGCTGATATTCCGCGGATGGGCAGATACTGCAGCCGCTCCGGTATGGGAATCGATGAGCGGGTTGGCAGTATGTTCTGCGAGATCGTAAAATCCGCTGTCTGCGAGCTGCGCGGTATCCAAGACGATGTGGAGTCGCTCGGCTTCATGGACAACCTGCCTGCCGAACCGGGTCAGTTTGCCTCCGGTCCGTCTCTGCCCGACCCCGTCTGCGAGCCGGTTGCGTCCGTTTCCGGTAAGCTGAATTCTCCGCAAACCTCCACGGTAAAGCGAGCGCAGGCTGGAGAGCAGATTGAGATTTTTCTTGCCCTCCAGCGGGCGTCCACCGCTGATACCGAGAAACAGTCCAATCTGATCGCCTGCCAGGACGGCATCAATATCTGCGTTGCTTCGACATATTCTGAAGGACTGACAACCGTTTTCTTCTTCGACAAGCAGGGCATCAAGCTTTTTGTGAGCATCCCAGAATCTGTTTTCGCTGGTGCTGTAGATTACCTGGGCGGTGTGGTCGCCGCCGATGGACAGTGAAACAAACTTGACTCCCTGTGCTTTGAGCAGGGGCAGATAGATTTCAGTAAAGACCGGACGTCTGTTCTGCAGAACCTCGGCTTCGCAAAGAATAAAGGTATAGAGATACTCATCGAGCAGCTCCTGGTGGGCATCAAAGAGCAAAGGTTTATGATATCCAGTTTCTTCTGCTTTTCTTATCCTTATCCTTATCAC
>JAGYPA010000231.1 GCA_018399255.1 Spirochaetales bacterium
TACTCGCAATCACAGGGTATTCGTATCGAGATTTGTCAATCAGAGCAGCCGACAGCCAGCTGTTCTGCTGGTTCACCTTTACTGAACAGCTGGACTCAATCAGACCGGTATCAAAGAGCTCCCTTGAACGATATGAAAAGCTGTTTTCTGAAGAGGAACTGAATCAGATTATTCATGATCTGAATCGAGCCGTAGCAGATGAGAAGCAGGTGAAAGCGTTGCTCTATCAGGAAGCTGTCCTGAAAATGGATCAGATCTTTGCCGACACCACCTGTGTGAAAGCGAACATCCATTTCCCGGTTGACTGGGTGTTACTCCGGGATGCGGCAAGGACCCTGATGAAAGCCATTATACTGATACGCAAACAAGGGCTGTATCACCGGATCGGGGATCCGCGATCGTTCCTGAGGGAGATGAATATACTCTGTATCGAGATGACCCATACAAGAAAGAAGAAAGGTGCCGATAAAGCCCGAAAGGTGATCTTTCGTCGGATGAAAAAGCTGATGAAGGTCATTGGAAAGCATGGAAAGAACTATGTGCAGCTGCTCAAAGACCGTTTTGAAGAGACTGATTGGAGTGAGGCTGAAGCACAGGTAGTACTGAACCGCATGGAGTCTGTTCTTGCCCAACTCCCTGATGCAATACAGCAGGCGCATGAGCGGATCATCGGCAAGCGGAGAGTTGCGAACACCGATAAGATCCTCAGTCTGTATGAGGATGACATCCGCGTGCTCGTCCGTGGAAAAGCAGGAGCAGAAGTTGAGTTCGGCAACGCATTGTATCTTGCTGAACAGGAAGACGGACTGATTGTTGATTGGAAGTTCATTAAGGAACAGCCTCCTGGAGATAACAAACTGGTACCCGAAAGCATAGAACGATTGGAGGAGCACTACGGGAGCGTTTCAAGCTATGCTGCTGATCGGGGATTCGACAGCAAGGACAACAGTATTGATCTTGAGGAGCTTCAGATCATCAATGCAATCTGTCCGCGGTCGGTGAAGAAGCTGGAGCAGAAGCTTGAGGATGAGGTTTTCTGTCAGCTGCAGACAAGACGGGGAGCAACTGAAGCACGGATCGGCATATTCAAGAATGCCTATCTGGGCAAGCCGTTGAGATCAAAAGGGTTTGCCCACCGATCGATTCGTATTCACTGGTGCATACTCTCCCATAATCTCTGGAAGCTCGCAACTATGGCAGCAGAAAACCAGAAAGAGCTGGAAGAAACGAAAAAAACAGCGTAGATTTAGCTATTTTTCTCCAGGTCATGAGATAGGTGTGCCCTAATCTTCTGCCAAACTCATTTCCCGTTATAAAAAGGGTCCGGATTCGTAATGTGAGAGTTACATCAAAGGTCGAATTACTCAGTTTCATCCAGGGTTATCTTCTTGCCCAAAGGTAAGCTTTCTGGCTCTTGATTTTCAGCACCTTTTGGGACAGGCTCTATTTACCATTTTGTATTGCCCTGAATTCTCCGTAAAGAACATATCGACAACGATAAAAC
>JAGYPA010000232.1 GCA_018399255.1 Spirochaetales bacterium
ATGGCGCTGGGCGAAGTCACATTCGAAAATTCAAAACAAGCACTGTATAAACAAATCACCGTTGGGATTACCAACGGTCTGGCAGTTGGTGTCGTTCTCGGTGTCATCGCATACCTCTGGAAGGGAATGCCTGTGCTGGGCCTGGTACTTGGCCTTGCCATGATAATAAATGTTTTTGTGGGCACGCTGGTAGGAACATTAATCCCTCTGAGTCTGAAGTGGTTGAAGGCTGATCCGGCGCTGGGCTCTCATATCTTTGTAACTGCATTTACAGACGCATTCGGGTTCTTTTCCTTTCTGGGACTTGCAACCATTTTTCTGAAACTGCTGACATGAAAACTCCGTCTTTCAAGACACAGGCGTTTGTCCTCCGTTTTATCAATTATGGGGAATCCGATCGTATTGTTACCTTCTTTACGAGTGAATTCGGAAAACTCAGGGGCATTGCCAAGGGAGCCAGGCGCAGCAGGAAACGATTTTCCAATGCAATAGAACCATTCTCTCATTCCTCATTGCTCTTCTCCAGAAAAAGAGAATCCGGCCTTGCCCTCATAGAAAACTGTGACATCATTAATCATTACCCGGCAATCAGAACTGACCTGAGAAAAACCATGGCTGCTTCATATCTAATTGACCTTACAGATCATTTCACTATTGAAAGCAAAAAGAGCTCCGGTATTTTTCAGCTTCTGGACGATTTTCTGGCTCTTCTGGAGAGGGGAAACGGTCCGGAGGAGACAGTGAGATTTTTCGAATTGCGCTTGCTTATGCTCTCGGGATATGAACCCACACTGGAAAAATGCTTCATCTGCAATAGATCACTCGACGAAATCCCCGCCGCGTTCTTTGACGCCAAACGGGGTGGTATACGGTGCTCGCTGTGCGGCCGGGATAATCAAGGAGGTATACCGGTTTCCACCGGGACCCTCAAGACGCTTCTTATGGGAAAACAGATAGAAACAAACCGGATACACAGATTGGTACTGTCGGGAAACGCCCTGCGAGAAAGCCGGGAGATACTCAGACATTTCATACACCATATTCTTGGAAAAGAGCCAAAGTCCCTGCAGGTACTCGACGAGATAGGAAGAATAGTGTAAATTCAAGCCTTCGAGAGTACACGGTAACGTCTTTTCAATATCTTTGTCACTTTGCTGCTTGACAGTGATCCCCCCTTAATGATAGTTTCGCTCGCGTTTAAGGATAGTTGCAGATACGCCAAGGAGGTAAAAGTGACCTTTCAGGAATTGATATTCGCCCTGGAACAATACTGGGCCGATCAGGGGTGCATCGTTCAGCAGCCCTATGACATAGAGGTGGGCGCCGGAACATTTAATCCCGCCACCTTTCTCAGGGCAATTGGTCCGGAACCATGGAATGTTGCATATGTCGAACCGTCACGCCGGCCTACGGACGGCAGGTATGGAGAAAACCCTAACAGGCTTCAGCACTATTACCAGTATCAGGTAATTATGAAACCATCTCCA
>JAGYPA010000233.1 GCA_018399255.1 Spirochaetales bacterium
TGGCAAAACCCTCGTTCTTTGCAGCCAAAAAGCAACCAGTTGGTGAGCACACCAACTGGTTGTGGTGATAACTCCGACAGGCTCCTAGTGACATCCAAATGTAAATTTGACAATTAGCGTTATCCGGGTGAACTTCATCAGCAAAAACCAGCAGATAGTTGATTGGCCCTTCCTTTCGAAACTTCAGTCCGGTGTTTTCCCCTCAGATTCCTAGTCCAGCTCCTTCAGCACATCGTCTTTGGAGGAGGCAAATACCATGCGGTCCAGCGCCTGGTTCAGCTTAGCGGCATTATCAGCTCGGGTTATTTTTTGCTGCTCTTCTGGACCGAGGGTGAACTTCAGGCTGAGAAGGCGCAACAGCACTTCTCGTTTGCCCTCGAGCTTACCTTCTCGTTTGCCTTCGAGCTTGCCCCTCTTCTCGCCTATCCGTTCCCAGCTTGTCACATATGCCATGGTTCCACCTCCTGTCTCTGCCTCCACTTCATCGATAAGCTGCTCTTCCCGAACCTGCGGCAGTGGTACCAGCCAGTCGAGAAACTTGAACAACGATGCGGTCTGGTCTCCATCCAGCTCTTTCTGCAGGAAATCCTCCCGCAGGAGTTTCTTTATCAGCAGCTTCTTAAGCTCATAGCGCTCGTTCACCTGCTCACCCGGCTTTTTACGACTGTGCCGCAACCGCCGCTTGAGAGCCATCTCCTCCAGCTGCATATCGGTGATGACTGCAAATAGATTGGTACTGCGCTCCAGCTCTTCCCGTTTATCTTCAAAGTATATCAGCTTCGCCAGCTGAAATTCTACCCGTAAATGCCTTTCTCTTCCTACTGCTTGGTAAACGCATGGATAGTATTCCCGGTCAGAATCTGTGAGGAGGATTAATGAGGCGGGAAATTCACCCACCCGGTCAAATATGCGGTAGGCATAGGTAAACAAACGCTTTGTAAAGTTCTGTTCCTTCTTCCCCTGTACTTCGATATGTATGTACAGCAGGGGGGGAGTGCCCGTTCGGGCGGAGGCCTGCACCAGCAGGTCAGCATATCGATTCCGAGAGGTGCTTTGAGCAAAGAGCTTCTTGAATTCCTTATCCAGAAAGCTGAGGGGCTGGTGGAAATCTATCTCCAGGGCCATCCGAGGGAAGTAGAACTGTAAAAAAAGGGGAAAGTACTCTTTAATCACTTCCTTCCAGGCGCTGTCCTGACTGCCTTGGGTGGAGTCGGCATCTCTCCGGGGGCCGACATCTTGCTGGTGGTTTCGTAGACTTTTCTGCCGGGTATCATCATGCTGTTTTTTCAAGTCTTTCTCCCTGACGAATCGTATCGATGCAGAATTCGGGGCAGTGATTTTTTTCTGCTCACTACTAATAAAGACTGAAAAAAAAGGAGAAAATATTCAAATTTCTGAAAAAAAAAGAAAAAAATTGATTTTTTCTTAGGATCAATGAAAGGTA
>JAGYPA010000234.1 GCA_018399255.1 Spirochaetales bacterium
CAAACTTGGAAGACCTGTGGTGATTATCCATGGTGATGCTGAATATAAGACTTCAGACCTCATTGGGGGGGAGAGTGGGTATTCATTCAAAAAGCTAGATGACCGGTTTATTCATACGGTTCATAAATACCAGGAGGACATGACAAAGCAGTGGGTCAACAACCGACTTACCCAAGCGGTAAAATACGGTTTTACCCTTGTATATGATGAATTTACCCGATCACGCCCCGAAGCGAATAATATCCTCCTGCCAATTCTGCAGGAACGTATGATGAGCACCCCCTCAATAAAAGAGGAAGAAGCGTATCTTAAAGTCCATGAAGATTTTTGCGCGATTTTTACATCCAATCCTGAAGAGTATGCAGGTGTTAACAGAACACAGGACGCGCTTCGGGATCGCATGGTTACCATGGATCTTGATCATTTTGATTACCAGACAGAACTTCAAATAGTGATAGCCAAATCTCAGCTTCCATATGAAGAAGCTGAGATAATCGTAAAGATCGTCAGAGGTCTCAGAGAATCAGGGAAGACGGAATTTGATCCCACCATCCGGGGAGCCATCATGATTGCAAAGACTCTGGCTGTACTTGGGATCCTGCCATCAAAAACAGACAAGAAATTTCGAGTTATATGCCAGGATATTCTCACCTCTGAAACGAGCCGGATCGGATCCAAAACCAACCAGGAGCGGGTACGTACAATTGTTGAAGAACTCATTGTGAAACTAACCTGATCCAGCTGCGTAATGCACGGTATATGCAAGGAGATGCTAAATGAATACACCAAAATCAATAAAAGGGATGCAGCATTTACGTACAATACAGTCAATCAGAAAGGAGGACAGCAACTATCTTACACTGTTCATGCTTGAGAAAGAACGTGCAAGAATCCGCATGGAGCATGCACGACTTACCAATCGTCTTGAAATCCTGAACCGTCGGCTAGGAGCAATTGAAGAGTTTTTTTCTGAATTTCAAGAAACTGAAAAAAGACACAAGTCCGACAGCAAACCCGATTCTAGGTGGAACACTATGCATGTCAGCTATTAGATCAGGAGAAATTCTGAGGAGGATCAATGTCTGAAAACATATCTCATTCCGTAAACTCGACTGGTCTGGCAGATATTCTGGAACGTGTTCTTGATAAAGGCATTGTTATAGCAGGAGATATAAAAATCCAAATTGCTGATATCGACCTGCTGACAATAAAAATTCGCCTTCTGGTTGCGTCAGTCGACAAAGCAAAGGAAATCGGGATTAACTGGTGGGAAGATGATACGTATTTATCGACAAAAGCCAGGGAGAACGAATTGAAGGAGCAGAATAGCAGGCTGCTGGAGCGCTTGGAAAAGCTCGAGGCTTCAGCAGACAACCCCAAAAGCACAATATGATATATACCTGTATAGGTGCATACAGTCAGGATGGAGGAGGG
>JAGYPA010000235.1 GCA_018399255.1 Spirochaetales bacterium
CGTCTGAGGTATATCGCTTCCTCCATTTTCACTACCTTACCAAACTGTCCGAAATTATAAATCAGTACAATCTAAAGGAACTGCAGGCTCTGGTCCAAAACTGAAAAGAGGTAAGAAAATCATGTTGGTACTCGGTATTATTCTCGCTGTGATTATTGTGTTTATGCTGATTGGTTCTATTTTGCACGCAACCTATTTTACAAGCAAAAAAACAGCAATAGAACCGTACGGTCAGATGGTTGATGTTTATGATGGGCAAATGCATGTCTACAAGATGGGAAACGGCAAAGAAACTATCATTTTGCTTCCTGGTATGGGGATCAGTCTCCCGTCCGCAGATTTTGGTCCGCTTATGCGGAAGCTGAGTGAAAAGTATACGGTGGTCTGCATTGAGTATTTCGGTGTCGGCTTCAGCAGTGACACGCAGAGAGCAAGAACTTCTGAAAACTATGTGGATGAAATTCGTACAGCCCTGAAAGGTGCCGGGGCAGAAGCTCCTTATGTTTTAATGCCCCATTCAATATCAAGTGTATACAGCGAATACTATGCATCAAGATATCCCGATGAAGTACAAGCCATCATATCTCTTGACGGTACCTCAACTGCTTATATAGGCGCTGAGATGCCTGGTTTTGTCAAATCATTACTTGGTATAGCTAAGTTTCAGCAGGCTATCGGATTTACCTCAATTGCGGCACCCATAGCCGCCAATAAAGGTAAACTGCTTTCTGTTGGCTATACAGAGAAAGAAGTACGTGACCTGCTTTATTACGCCGGGTTTTCCATGAACGATAACACGTTAGATCAGATTGCAAGTTCTACTGACTTCATCAAGGATGCTAACAGGCTGATGTATCCGGAAAGCGTGCCGTTCTTCAAGATCATTTCCAGGAAAACATATGAAACCAGGAACAGCCAAATCAAGATATCGCCGCAAGAATATCAGGAACAGCACCTTGCCCGTATTGGTGACCAGGTAAAATATGAAATTCTTGATGGGACGCATTTCATCTATCTCAACAATATTGATCGTATTGCAGAAATCACCGATGCGTTTTTATCAGGTATATCTGTTGGGGATGATTAATGACGATGTACATAATTCCTTCTGATAGTGATAATAATTCGTAAGCACAGTGCAGGGAATCAGGCAAATGGCTGTAGTATGATGTTGATCCGTGAGAGTCGAAAGGGATGGGGGGGGCAGGATTTTTTTTTGAAAATGCAGCGGGATAGAAAATTGAGTACAAAGAAAATTGTCGGAATAAGTATTGCAGGATTCATTCTGCTTTTTTCAATCATTTCCATGGTTGTTGTAATGTTTATCTACAATGGACAATTCCCCAGATATGACAGACATGATACGACAGTTACAGCAGGTT
>JAGYPA010000236.1 GCA_018399255.1 Spirochaetales bacterium
AAACCTCGTTCTTTTCGCTTCAAAATCCTAACTCCGACAGACTCCTGGAAAGAAGTTAGGTTAACTAATCCGTAATGGTTCGGCTTACTGTTGAAGAAATATTAAAAAATTTTCGAGAAAATTGAATTTTTACAGGATTTTTTCTGGTTCATAGATAATGGAGTGGAGAGGCAGCAATGGTGGCAGGGGAGGGAGAGCCTCAACTGACAACAACAATTAAAGGAGGCGGGGGAGTTCTACAGACTCCTAGAGAAAGACAATGGGAAAAAAAGTGATATCGATGAGGCAGTATTATGACGGAACGGTTAAACATGTGTATCAGCAGGCACATAACAGAGCGTACCTGTTTAATAGTGATGGGGACAAGATGCTTTTTCTGGAAATACTGAGGGATTATCAGAAGAAATTTGATTTCAGTTTGATGGATTTTGCGCTTTTGAATACGCATTTCCATCTGCTGCTGCTCGAAAGAACCGTGCCGACCGGAAAAATTCTGGGAATGCTCAAACAGCAGTTTACCCGCTTGTATAACACAAGACATAGGCGCAGCGGAACCTTGTATAATTCATCATACCAGGCAATCGAAGTTTGGCAGCGAGATTACTATTTCAAGCTGCTGCCGTACATTGCCTATAATCCAGTGAAGGCGAAGCTGGTGAAGTCTCCTGAAAAGTACCCATGGCTGGGATATACGCATATACTGAAAAACCGTTCTGATCTGATAGAAAAAGAGCTGGTGCTGCGGCCGTTTGCCAAGGATCCAGATCAGGCTCTGGTAAAATACAAAAAGTTGCTTGCTGATGCTGATCCATTGCAGATACCGCAGCTCAACAGCAGGGGGTTGTTGGTCCAGCCTTCGGAACTAATATTGCGTAGAATATTCAATGATCTCCACATCAGTGAGACTGAAGGCAAAATGGTGCGATCGTCATTTACCGGACACCGCATAGTGGAACTTCGCAGGAACTTCATAATGAACGCTGCCGCCGAACAGGTTCCTTTTGTCGAAATAGCACGGTTTCTCAATGTGAGCTATGAAACAGTAAGGAGGACATGGAAGACAAACCTTGATGATACCATCAGTATGGTTGAAAATCCGAGAAGACATCTTGATGATACGGAAAATTAGCACTATATTAAGGATATCATTTTTGTAATGAAAGGTATCAATACCCCAGGGCAAGCCCTGGACCCGAGGCACTTCGTGCCTCCGTTCCGCCCCAAGGGGCGGGGTATCTCAACCTTGCGATCCCGGCACTCGCTCGGGAATGGAACCATCAAGATGGTTCCGCTCCTCTCGCTTCGTTTGGGAAT
>JAGYPA010000237.1 GCA_018399255.1 Spirochaetales bacterium
GTCAGGATATCATCGTTACCGCTAACGGGCGTGGAGATGAAGCAATGCTGGGATGGATCACGGATGTTACCATTGCTGAACATGCCAAAGTGTGATCCGTTTTAATACTTATGGCCATGAAATTAGAAACCCAAAAAACAATAGATTATGAGACAAATGATATTAGTGAGTTTCATTCTGTTTACTTTTTGCTCTTCGCAGGATGATATAGCTCAAAACGATTTGATTGTTACCGAAGAGCTTACTTTTACAATTGATACGCTTGCTCTGGGATTGACCAACCCCTGGAGTATGGCATTTTTGCCTGATGGCAGGGTGCTAATTGCCGAGCGTCCCGGAAGGCTGCGGATTTGGGAAGACGGTCAACTGTTGGATGAGCCAGCAGGTGGTTTGCCCGAAGTCTGGTCACATGGCCAGGGAGGATTGCTCGAAGTTGCACTTCATCCTGATTATGAACAGAACGGATGGCTTTATCTTGGTTTTGCAAAAAAGGAGGGCAATGTTGGAAATACGGCAATTGCAAGAGCAAAACTTGAGGGAAATGCCCTTACAAATGTTGAGGAGATATTTCATGGCCACGATTTAACTACAGCTGCACATCACTTCGGTTGTCGTATTGTCTTTGATGATGAGAATCATCTTTTTTTCTGTATTGGTGACCGTGGTCAGATGAGCAATGCACAAAAATTGACCAATCACAATGGCAAGGTAATGCGTATCCATGACGACGGCAGTGTGCCCTCGGATAACCCATTTGTTGACAGCGCCGGAGCCATGCCTGAGATATGGACATACGGAAACCGGAACATACAGGGAATGGCGCTGCATCCGGAAACTGGAAAACTCTGGTCACACGAACACGGTCCCAAAGGTGGTGATGAGATCAACCTGATGGTGAAAGGGGGTAATTATGGCTGGCCACTGGCCACACACGGTATCAACTACGATGGCAGTGTGATAACGCCCGATACCACGCTGCCTGGAATGATTGATCCCGTTCTTCATTGGACACCTTCAATAGCGCCTTGCGGCCTGGCATTTGTTAACAGTCCCAGGTACGAAGATTGGAATGGTAATATGCTTGTGGGAGCGCTGGCCGGGCAACACATCCATCGTGTTGTTTTTGAAGGTGATGATGTGGTTCATACCGAGAAAATTTTAGAAGGATTTGCCCGGTTTCGCGCGCTTTTCAGGACGGATCGG
>JAGYPA010000238.1 GCA_018399255.1 Spirochaetales bacterium
ATGCAGTTTTTTTCTTCATTGCAGTATCCCCCTGTTACATGATTATGGGTGATTTCGGGGTGATTATCAAGAGATGCTTCGTGTCGCTTTCGTATTGGAGATGTACATCAGGCAGGGTGATGGATGAATACGTTTTTTTGGCAAGTATACATTTCAGTACCTTCGCGATGGATTATTCAATGCAACGTGGCGGAAACCTGCAGGAAAGGTATTCTGGAAGGGGATGTAATGATAGGCTCAAAATGAATTTTTATGAGTACCTATCTGTATCTTCAACTGAATAAGACCTGAGCAAAAATACCAATCATCAGTAAAAGCTTTACTTTATTGACAACTGTCAGTACGTTTGAGTTGTATAGACAAAAGGAGTAATTATATGGATGCAAAAGAAAAAAGGGGACTTATCGTAAAAAACGCAGTATTTTTCCTTCTCGGAGGACTATTGGTGTTCGCTATAATGAGTTTTACCGTAGTCAATAACCTCAAAGCTGAAAACGAGGACCTGGCTTCAGCGCTTGATATTTCGAGATATGAAGCAGATAGGCTGCTTGCGGATGCCAAGGCGCAACTTGTGAGCGGTGATTATGATGAAGCCAAGTCGACACTAAAAACGCTGTTCGAAAACCAGCCGGGCTCTGAGGAAGCGGCTGAAGGAAGAGAACTGCTGATAACCATCGAGGATGAAGAGATGGACGCCGATAAAAGATGGGAAGCGGCATTACCCGATATTCGAGAGGAATGGTTTAATAGCATGGCGGAGAGATTATGGGCGGAATCGGATGAGGATAGAGCAGAGCTGGAAAAAAACTTGAACAAAATAATCACTGAAGAATGGGAAGATGCCAAGAGCAAAGTAAGAGAAGAATGGGCGAATGAGGATTAACAACGAGGAAATTTCAAAATGCTTCGCATTTTGAAATTTCCACTAACCAGAACATATTCTTGCCTGAGCTCCACCCGTAAGGATAGCATTGAAAATAGCATTGAAAGCAACACGAATATTGTGAATGTAGGTGGCTCTTGCTTTTTGCAAGAGCCACAAGCATTTGAACTACTTGAAATCCCTGCTGAGGAGAATATGTTGAGGAGAATCTGCTGATCTTGTCAGAATCAGTAAAAATGGGTCAACGCAGAAATCTGTGGAATTTGAAACACGAATATCGCCAATATTACGTAAAAACCCGTAAACCAG
>JAGYPA010000239.1 GCA_018399255.1 Spirochaetales bacterium
TATAATAATGGGCAGTAACCAGCCATTGGCAGAACGACTGAGGCCGACTTCCCTGGATGATTTTATCGGACAGGAACATTTGGTTGGCAAAAAGGCTGTGTTACGTAAAATGATTGAATCGGGAAATATTCCCTCAATAATTTTCTGGGGGCCGCCGGGAGTAGGCAAAACAACTCTGGCAAAGATCATTGCCAATACCCTTAAACGTCCTTTTTACACATTAAGCGCAATTAATTCAGGTGTAAAAGATGTACGTGAGGTTATTGAAAAAGCTAAAAAGCAACAATTCTTTGACAGGCCGAATCCGATACTTTTTATCGATGAAATCCACCGTTTCAGTAAATCCCAACAGGATTCACTTCTGGGAGCAGTTGAAAATGGTACCATAACACTAATTGGAGCAACTACTGAAAATCCTTCCTTCGAAGTAATATCACCCTTACTTTCACGATGCCAGGTTTATATAATGGATCCTCTTGATAAAAGGGGACTACTTAAGATAGTTAACACCGCCCTGAAGAAAGATCCGGAACTTACTAAAAAGAACATTTCAATAAAGGAAGACTATGCAATGCTCCGCTATTCAGGCGGTGATGCCCGGAAACTGCTGAATGTAATTGAACTGGTAGTAAATTCAGAAGAGGGAAATGATATTGAAATCACCGACGCCAGGGTAACCGTATGTCTTCAAAAAAATCTTGCCGCATATGACAAACAGGGCGAAATGCACTATGATATAATTTCTGCATTCATAAAAAGCATCAGGGGCAGCGATCCGGATGCTGCCGTTTACTGGCTGGCACGGATGATTGAAGGAGGTGAGGATGTAAAATTCATTGCCAGGCGTCTACTGATACTGGCAGCCGAAGATATCGGACTTGCCAATCCTAATGCCCTCCTGCTTGCCCAAAGTACATTCGATGCCGTCCACCAGATTGGTTATCCTGAATCAAGGATTATACTTTCGGAATGTACCATTTATCTGGCTACTTCTCCTAAAAGCAATTCCGCATATATGGCAATTGAAAATGCACTTTCACTAGTGTCCAAAACGGGCGATCTGCCAGTACCATTGCATATCCGCAATGCACCTACAAAACTGATGAAAGAGATAGGTTATGGGAAAAATTATAAATATGCCCACTCTTATAAAGGCAATTTTGCGGAACAGGATTTTCTCC
>JAGYPA010000024.1 GCA_018399255.1 Spirochaetales bacterium
TCTTCCCTCTTTGAGCAGGGATTCGTCATAGCCCCAGCCAAGTACCATCTTTCCTGCGGGTATCCGCTTTTCCTGGATTTCCGCTTTCAGCAGGCGGATAATGTCGTCGATCGACTCCACGCTTCCTATGGGAGGGGAGGAGAGGGCGGCATAGTTGGCTGTGGATGCAGCCATGAGGTAGTGGCTGTGGGGATCGATAAATCCCGGCAGCATGGTGCGTCCCTGCAGGTCGATGATTTCTGTTTCTAAGGCTTCCTGCGATTTGGGGTGATTGCTGCCGGGCTGGCTATGTCCATTCTGGAACTGGCGGTACCCGAGGGCGGTCTCCGTATCTCCCGCATAGAGGATACGTCCCTCGCGGACAACGACGGCTTCAGCGGCAGGATTACGGTCATCGACTGTGACAATATCCCCGTTGATGTAGATTTTCTGCTGCATGGCTGTACCCCCTTCCGGTTCCTGTTTATCGTCCAGCACTCCGCATCCGGTGTCCGGCATCCGGCATCCGGCATCTGCTCAGGTGACGCCTTGCTGAACATCTACAGCATAGGCTCCTCGCCGTTTTCCGTCAATCATTTCGGGAAATCAGCTGGAGAAACCAGCTGCTCGGAGAACCAGTTAACGACGGTAAGCAGGGGAATATCGGAAAAGTCTTTTTCATTACGGGTGACGAGCACCATGCCTCCGGCCAGGGCAATTGCGGCAATCTGGCCATCGGCAAAGGATGGCGTTCGGCCCAGTTCTACGAGCCGGGTGTGTATATCGGCATGAATCCAGGCGGCGTGGTTATCATAAGCGATAATCGGTACTGTTGGCTGCAGCACATCGAAAAGGTATGCGTTCAGGCGCTGTTTCCGCTTTCCGGGGGGCAGACTCTGAACCCCGTAGAGCAGCTCATGCCAGACAATAGCGGGCATGGCCAGACGGTTTCCGCAGGCTTCGAGCCTTTCCAGAACTGAAGTTGAAGGATGCGGCTTTACCGGTTCTGAAAGGATGCAGGTATCAAGAAGGTAGAGAGGGTTCACCTGGGATATCTCCTCCCGGGATCTTTTATCCGGATATCGGCAAAGGGATCGCTTAATTCTTTCCGCGTACCTTCAAGATCAGCCTCGAGTTCGTGTTCAAGGATATCTGCTGGCCAAGCCGTGAGAAATGCAGTTAGTGCCCCGGCGAAGGTGCGCTCAGTACTGGTAAGTTCCGTGTATCTGTCGTAGCCTACCAGCACTGCAGCCGGCTTTCCATGGCGGGTCAGTTCTACATCAGTGCCCTGTTCGGCTGCGTGTATATATCCGGTCAGACTGTTTCTAGCTTCGTAAATTGCCGCTTTTTTCATCACAAACCTCATTATGTACATAATAATAGAACTATAGGCATAAGTCAACGTTTTTGCAGCTGCAGACATTTGATCTCTCACTTTTTTGTAAATGCTTACTTTTCAGGCGGAGCATTTGCTGATACAGTTCAGCTTAGGAGGACATCAACATGTCAAAAGCCCAGGATGCCAAGAAGGATGATAAGAAGAAGCCGATAAAATCCCAGAAAGAAAAACGGCAGGAAAAGCGGGAGAAAAAAAAGAAACAGTAACGACCATACGCTGTTACGTGAACAGACGTGAAACGTATGGTTTTTAACCTCTCAGTATGTATCCAGCGAAGTCAGGAAGATGTCTTTCAGTTTCTTCGCGACAAGGATGCCTTTCCGCAGGCAGACGATTCACCGGTATATCTGGAGGAAAATTTTACAGGTCCAGGTATGAGCGGCAGACTTGCCTACTGTTTTGTTCCTGAGGGGAAGGGAACTCGTCTTATCCAGAAGGAGTGGATACGGACCCATGGTCTGGCGCGCCTGTTCGAACCGATCCTTGCCCGGATGCTGGAGAGCAGACTGCGAACCAGACTCGAGTCGATTCGTGTATTGCTGGAAGGCGGATGGGGAGCATCTGTGTGAATGGTCAACCGGATGGCGATACACTCCGCACTGAGCCTGCAGCTGCCCAGCCAGAATGTAACAAGTGTTACATACAACAGCCGGGAACGGTATTAACATGTAAGCAGATACCTTGTTCAAAACAGGAGGCTGGTATGAAACGCAAGCTGAAATCAAACGTATATTGGGTTGGAAAAATGGATTGGGAGTTAACCCGATTTCATGGTAATGAGTATTCTACCCATAGGGGCAGCTCCTACAACGCTTTCCTTATTGAAGAAGAGAAAGTGGTGCTGGTCGATACCGTATGGGCTCCATTTTCGAAAGAGTTCGTGGACAACCTCAAGCAGGAGATCGACCTCTCGCGCATAGATTATGTTATTGCAAACCATGCTGAAGTAGATCACAGCGGAGCCCTTCCGGAACTCATGCAGTATCTGCCCGATGTTCCCATATACTGCACCGCCAATGGAGTGAAATCCCTCAAGGGACAGTATCATAAAGAGTGGAACTTCAAGATTGTTAAAACAGGCGATACGCTGGATTTAGGCGGCGGCAAACAGCTCGTCTTTATTGAAGCACCGATGCTTCATTGGCCAGACAGCATGTTCACCTATCTCACCGGGGACAATATCCTGTTCAGCAATGATGCATTCGGACAGCACTATGCCTCTGAATATCTGTTCAACGATCTGGTCGACCAGGATGAACTCTATACTGAAGCGATAAAATATTATGCCAACATCCTGACCCCGTTCAGCGCACTGGTGACCAGGAAAATACAAGAGATTTTTGCCCTCGGGGTCCCGGTCGATATGATTGCCGCGAGTCATGGAGTTATCTGGCGGGACAAGCCCCTGCAGATTGCTGAAAAGTATCTGGAATGGGCCGATGCCTACCAGGAAAACAGGATTGCGATTATTTACGATACGATGTGGGGAGGGACCCGGCGCCTGGCTGATGCCATTGCCAAGGGGATACAGGGAGCCGATCCCGAGGTGGATGTTCGCCTGTTCAATGCTGCCCAGCGGGACAAGAATGATATTATTACCGAGATATTCCGTTCGAAGACAGTGGTCCTGGGATCTCCTACCATAAACAGGGGGATTCTCACCTCCATGGCTGCCTTGATTGAAGAGGTTACGGGACTGAAATTCCGCAGCAAGAGGGCAGCGGCTTTCGGGACTTACGGCTGGAGCGGGGAGTCTGTTCCCAATCTTAACACGTATCTTAAAAAAGCCGGATTTGAGCTGATAAATGAGGGGCTGATAACCCTGTGGGAGCCTGATGACCGGATCCTCAAACAGGCAGAAGAGTTCGGGAAAGACATTGCCCGGGCGAGCAGTGTCTGACTGCTTGATGGTTGATTACCTTTGTTAACTATGATAAAATCGTAGTTAGTAAAGGTAATAGTGATGATATATACCAAAGACATGATTACAGAAATAATGAAAGAGTACAATTCACCGTATTCGAAAATTACCCACATGATTAAAAAAGGGAAAATCATACGTGTCAGAAGAGGATTGTACAGCGACACTTCGGAAACTCCGGGAGAGGTCTTTGCTCCGCTGGTATATTCACCTTCATACCTGTCATTCCAATATGCATTAGCCTATCACGGCCTTATTCCTGAAGCAGTATGTAACTTTACCTGTGCGGGGTTTGGTTTGGAGGCTGATAAAGTTTTTAAAACACCTTTTGGAGTCTATGTGTATAAATACATACCAAAGGAAGTATTTTATATAGAAATAGGGCTGGTTCAAGAACTTGGATATACAATCAAAGTCGCAAACCCGGAAAAAGCTCTTTGTGATATGGTCTATAAATTACGTTATACGAAAAATCAGGGTGATATTGAAAGATATCTCTATCAGGATCTTCGAATAGAGGAGCAATCGCTAGCTTCCTTGCAGTTGTCAGCATTTGAAGACCTTGCTCCTCTATATAGGCGGGAAACAGTAAACCAGCTGCATACTATTGTTAAGAAGGTTGTCAATGGAAAACACGATTATTTCTAGTTTGCTTGAGCAGTATGAGTGTAAATCGATTCAAGAATACCGCAATGCACTGAAAGAAATCGTACAATCGTTAGTTCTATTGGGTTTGGCCAGAGGGGATTTCTTTGAGAAGGCAGCATTCTACGGAGGAACAGCGTTACGAAAATTTCATAACCTGCAAAGGTTCTCGGAAGATTTAGATTTTTCGTTGTTGGAGCCAGATAAAGAGTTTTCCTTGAATCCCTACATTAAATCTGTCAAGAATACTCTTTACTCATATGGCTTTGATATGATTGTTGAGACAAAAGATAAAACTGCGGTAAGTCCAATTAAGTCAGCTTTTGTCAAAGGGGATACACTGACGCATCTGGTTTCGTTTACTGCCATGCAGGCTCCAATTAGAGGTGTCCCCAGAAATGAGACCATCAAAGTAAAATTTGAAGTAGATACAAACCCTCCTGCCGGAGCAGACTACGAAGTTAAAACACAATTACAGCCGGAGCTGTACCAGGTGAGATTGTATGATTTGTCTTCACAGGCAGCAGGGAAAATCTCTGCAGTATTAACCCGATCCTGGATAAATAGAGTGAAAGGTCGAGATTACTATGATTATATCTGGTTTCTTCAAAAAAAAATTAACGTTAACTATAACCATCTGCGGCAACGACTGCTGCAGCAGAATCCGCATGGGTTTTTTACCGAACAATCAATTATTGAAATGCTGTGTCAGCGATTTGCTTCTGTCGATTTTAACAGAGTTCGGGATGATGTTCTCCCCTTTATCAAAAAGGAAGAGGTCGTAATGATGGAATCATGGAATAAAACCACATTGATCGATGCCACAAAGCAGTATTTACGTTTTTCTTGATGATTACAATGCTGCAGAATTTCTCAGCATAGGCAAAAAATGCTGACATATGGATAAGAGCGGAAATATTTCAGCAGTTTTTATATAGCTGATGGATAGCTGATGAAAGCGTGCACAATTTAATTGAGGGGAACTTGCCGTAGAATCAGGGGCACCCAGGGTGTGAATCCCCAGCTACAGCAAATTGCCCAGTGGCCCAAGATTCAGGTTTAAATCCTCATCAGTAAGGTTGAAGACCCCTTTAAGCTCATCCATTTTCATCTCAAGTTTCATCAGGGTTTCACCCAACCTCTCTATTTCATCCTCAGTAAGAGAGCCTCCTTCAACCCGACGGATTGCCTGTTTCTCCACAAGCCTGCGAATAAGTTCTATAAGGGTCATCACCAGCTTGGCAAGGCCATGATCCGCATTATCCGGGGATGCATTTATCCGTGAGGTTTCCAATTGTTCAGAGGTTTTTATAGCCTGCTCAAGTTCTCTGGCAGGTGCAGTATTAAAAAGCACTTTATTCTCTTCCACAAGTTTTTTCCCCCCATAGTATGGTCATGATGACAGAATCTCTGTAAAACTGTAGGGCGGCCAAGGACCAGTCATCAGAAAATAGAGACCGCTGTACTTATGACTTACTTCATCAACAATCCGAACTGCATCTTTCATTCTGCTTTTTTCAATCAGGAACACCCCGTCAATAAGGATATTCTTCGAATTCTCCTTCTTGAGCTTGCAAAAAGACTCCTCAATATCCATCAGTCCCCTAAGTTCCTTGACCAATTTGTCAGCATACGCCTTACGTGCTTGATTCTTATCATACTCTCGAATTTTTCGTAATAAATATTCTGTGTGTTCAGTACGCCTGGAAAAAACAGCAGCATAGTCAGGGCTTTCGATATCAGCGCTGTCGGCGATAAAAGGATGGTCCAGCAGTACCTTCAGGCTGAATTCGTACTTACCATCTACTGCATGGAGATTCTGTATTAATGATTCATAGGCAGACCCGAGCATCTGCAAAACTGATTCATCCGAATTCCAGAAATTTCCGAACTGAAAAGGAAGAAGCGTGTACCGAGAAAAAAGCTCCTCAATAACCCTTGCATAATCCAGTAACAGATCCTTGGTTATTCTGCTGTGCTGACCGCTGAAATCGCTCGTAACAACGGCAATGTTTTTACAGGGTAATGCATATAAACGGGATCCTGCTAATCCGGCTATCCCTGGCAGTTGTTCCGGCCCTTCTGCTGCGCTATGCTGCAGGGATATTACTGCATAGGTGATTTTCTTCGTCACTACAGCCATGTTATTCGCTATTTCTCTTAACCACTGTCAGCTGCTGCTGCCGCATTGTTTCAACTGATGTCACCAGTAGTTTCAGTCCGACATATACCAGGTCAATATCAGCTACGGAAATGACAAGATCACCGGTTACGACAATCCCCTTATTTAAAACCCGGTCAAGGAGATCGCAAATCGTTATTTCTTTCGATGTATAAAGCATATTATCCTGCATTGATTACTCCTTCATGGAAATAAAGCTGAACGGCGGCCATGGGCCGGTGACATCAAGAAACATTCCGACATTCCTGTAACTAGTCTGCAAATGCTCAGCTAAATTGAGCATTGTCTCGATACGCTGTTTGTGAATCAGAAAAGCAGCATTAAAGATCATGTCGTATGTTCTTTCGGTGGCCTCCCGAGGCAGCAGGGTATTCAACTTGATCTGCTCACTAATGTCTTGAAACTGCGAAAAGCATTGCCGTCCATAATTCTGCAGGATCAGCTCAGCCTCTGTTTCAAGCAGTTCAGCTTTTTTTCGTTTCAGCAGAAAAGCCTTCCCGGGTTTGCTCTTTATAATTTCCTGTTCAAAGGAGTTTACCTTTTCACTTATTTCTCCTATTTTCTCATTCAGTTTATCTCGGTCGCAGTAAATTTTTACTGACCACTCCTCCTTGTCCGCAACACAGCGTAGATTTTCCTTCAGCGAAGGGGCATACTCCCTGACAAAATTCTCCATATTCTCTACTGATGTAAACACTGTAGCGAATTTACATGGAAGTACCACACAGTGTTTCATCACCTCGCAGATAACCTGAACATGCTCTCTGGTCTGAGTTTCTATCCAGGGCAAATCGGAAAAACCCTTTTTCAGGTTTTCTTGCGAATACTCCGACGATCTTACTGTTTTTCCTATTGCATATAATTCATCGATGGGAAAACAGGTAAGGCTTTCAGGAAGAGAATTCAGCAACTCCGGTAAGGGCCGATCGATAAAGCAGAATATATAGATCAATGAATTGTTCATTTTCTTACCCTCAGTCAGTTACTAGTCAGTTACTCATCGCTGTCATCACCCTTGTCGAGTTCGTTCTTTCGATTGAATGATACAATTTCCTGTCCGCCACCCACTACGACAGTATAGAATACCCGTTTTTTTTTGGGTGGATATCCCATAGCTTTCAAAAAGGCATCATCTTCATATGACTCTACAACGGCATGCCAGTCAGCTGCCTTCTTTTCCAGTTTGATGACAGTCACATCCTGACTGGGGGTGTTTTCCTTTATGAACTTGATGACAAGTTCCTTAATCTCAATTATGCTGCTCATTGCTAAACTCCCGTTATTCTGTAGGAAATCGCGACGTATTCATTGTTTACTGCGCTCAGTACTATTCCAGTTTATCACTTTGAATCCTTTCAATGATTTCTAGTAATTCAGTTTCACCCTTGTCATACTCTTCCATGCTGATTTCATCCATTTCAAATTTCAGCTGAAGTTCCATAAGGCGCTCTTTGATCCTGCCCTCATCAGAAAACTCCTCTTGAACAATTTTATCTATTTTTTTTCCTAAAAAAAGGAGCCCTTTAAGTGGTGCCATGAACAGATCATCTATGATAAACACTGCATATCTCCTAGTGTATTCGTATTATCAGGTTCACGAAATTATACGGAGGCAGCGTGCCGGTATACTTGAATAACGCAAGATTACCGAACTGGAGATCCAAAGAAGCTACCGCTGCATCAAACTTAGTTTCATCGTTTTTCCTGACCAGGAAAGAAGCATTCAGAAGCATGCGTTCTCCGAAGTTTTCGTTTATTTTTACTTCTTCGGCAAGCGGGGTCAGAAGATCAAGCATTGATTTTTTAAGCAATTCTTTCTCTTTGCTTAGTGCCGCCGCCACCATTTCCCCTATTTTCCGCAGCTGCCCCTGCGTCTTTTTTGGATCTTTGTTTATCAGGTCTTTCTTCAGCGTGCGGATATCGTCATATGTATTGAGTATATGGTTATAGATAGTATCTTCACGGGTCAGCACTTTCAGCCCGAGTTCCTTTTTACCTTCCAGCCGCTCAAGGAGTCTGCAAAAAACAGCATACTCATGTTCAAGCATTCTGGTGATCTTTGATTCATCTGATGTTGATGATATCGTTGAAAACCGTATGGGAAGCACTGTATATTCCCGCATAACGGCCTCAAGAACCAGCTGATGGGCGACCAGGTATAACCGTCGGGCTTCATACCGCATCAATGCGGATTTGCTGACTACCGCACTTATATCTTTATAGCTGATGGTATACACCTGCTCATTCTCTTTTCCTATTGCCGGAACATCAAATGTTTTCGTTTCCGCATTTCTGATGATCCCATACAAATAGATTCCACTCTCTTTTTTTTCACTACTATTCATGCCATAAGCCTCATGGATATATGTTTTCTCCCAATTTCGCTAAAAAACCTAGGTCTCCCATTTTTCAGGAAAAATTGTCAAGTTAATGAAATTAAATATCGGCAGTGGACTGGTATACCGAATATCAATTCGACTAAGGTACTTTTCTCCCAGATCAGCTACAATATTGTCCAACTCTTTTTCACGAACCCTTCTTACTAAAAATGCGGTGTTGAAAAACGTGGCATCATCTGATGTTTTATTATGACAGTAATCGACAACTACTTTCTTGAACGCGAGCATGATTTGACTGGCGGCTTTATTCTTTTTTTCTATAAGATCTTTTTCAACGATGATCCCTGCTTCCTTCATTTTTTTCTGGCGTTCCTGCGGATCCTTTTCCCGCTTGAATTCCACTTCCAGTTTTTTCAGTACCTCATTTTCTTCTTTTATCTCCCGGTATATTTCACTCATGTCTTTCCATATGCACGTTACATTAGCCTCAAAGGTATTGTTGTTATTATAGAGTAACTCAAGGAATTCCCTGCTCCTTCGGTTGAGCAGATTTCTGATTTCATCCGGTGAAGATGCAATGGTGCCGAATCTCAATGGTAATACGCTGCTGAATTCCTTCATTACTTCCTCAATAACCCGTTGATGAGCAAGAATATTCTCAGGATTCACCGTAAACCTGTCCAGCGGATGATCGCTTACCACCATGCTCAAGTTATCCAAACCGATGGTGGTGACCAAATCTCCGCGGTTCCCAATACCGATGGGACCAAAATTGAAATCATTATCCGCTTGGATTATGCAGTATACGTATTTTCCCTCTTTTCGCATGTTACTCCCTTATCAGCACTTTCAGTGCATTTTCCGATACAGCATCGGGTAGAAGCGAAAACTGTTCGTCATCCGGGAGGTTATCCAGAAAGCTTACATAAGCAAGCATGGTTTTGTAGGCCCTTTCCACACGATCAAACATTTCTGAATGGCTGCTATCCTCACTTACATCAGGATGATACTGTTTAACCTTTGTCATGTACGCTTTTTTGAAAGATCTTTTCGATGTCATATCACTTAATTCCAGGGCAAGTTTAGCCTCTTCCACTTCTTTATAAATCAAGTGCCTGACTTCTATGGTATAAAAACTGTAACAGGGAAGCGGACCAACTATCTTGAAATTGAGATTACCGGAAAACTCAGCATCAAGTGAGCTTACCAGCTGTTCCAATGCTGCCAGTCTGCCTCGATTTACCAGTAAAGCTGAGTTAGAGACCATAAGATCATTAAGCAGTTCATGCTGTCGTATATCCTGACACAAAGGGTGCAGTGCATCACTGATCTGTAGTGCATAGGCATCTTTTTTCTCATCCAGTATTGCTTTTACAAGCCGGCCGACAGCAATCTGATCGGTCTGGTCTATTTCTTTTTTTTGTTTAATAATAGATTTCATCTCTAATACACGCTGATCGTCGGCGATTACAGATAGGGTCTTGTTAAGATTACTAAGGACAGCGACTACATCCATTTCCACCGTATGGGAAATGTTCTTCATGATATTTTTTACCATGGTGAAACTTTTTTTAAGAATCTCACGCACTTCTGTCTTGTTTTTCGCAAAGGTCCCGAGCATTATCGGGATAACTACGCTGAATCCCAGGCTCATGACAGATTCAATGATCTCCTGATGATGAACCAGCAGCTCAGCCAAGGGTTCAGTTCCCAATTTTCTGAAATCAGTATGATCTCTTTTTGAGGCTACCGCTGAAATGGACTCATAAGAAATAACAGAAAGATTCGTGTGACCGAGCAGTTTGATCAGTTCTGTCATACTGTTGTTTGGAACGATACAATACAGATAGAGTTCCTTATCATTCATACCGCAACCCCTGTCGTGCTTTCTCTGCGTTATTATGTATTACAAGTTCTGAGGCCTGTAAGAGATGCTTCTGCTTAACGAAGACCTCGGCCCTGGATTCATCTTCCCCATCCGCCAGGCTTTCAACTGCATCGCGAATTGCATAAAAAGAAGCCTTCTGGCAGATAAAATATATATCAGCCCCCACCATATCCTTGTTCATTGCTGCTAAAACCTGTAAATCCACGTCTCTATGCAAAGGCTTTGAACGAAGATGGATTTCAAATATCTTTTGCCTGGTTTGTTCATTCGGAGAAGGCAGTTCATATATCAGCTCAAACCTGCCACTGCGAAGCAGCGCAGGGTCGATACGTTCGATCCGGTTTGTTGCTGCTAAAATAAACACTCCGCTGAGTTCCTCAATACCGTCCATTTCGGTCAGGAACTGACTGATCACCCGATCAGAGGTGTTTGATTCACCGTTGCTGCTGCTTCGCTGCGGACATATGCTGTCGATCTCGTCAAAAAAAAGAATTGATGGAGCAGCTTGCCTTGCTTTTTTAAACAACTCCATGATCCCTTTCTCAGATTCACCAAGAAATCTGCTCATAATCTGCGAGCTCTTGACGGAAATAAAGTTAACTCCGCTTTCAGTTGCTAAAGCCTTTGCCATATAGGTTTTACCTGTCCCCGGACGGCCAGAGAGCAGGATGCCTTTCGGCGGCTGGGTATTTACTTTACGGAACAGCGAAGCATATTTCAGCGGCCACTCCACGGTTTCCCGCAATGCTTCCTTGATTTCATCAAGTCCCCCAACTTCTTCCCAGCTTACCTTAGGGACTTCCACAAACACCTCACGTACTGCAGAAGGCTCAATTTCCTTCTTAGCCTCTCGAAAGTTATCCATCGATATTTTAAGACTCAACAGTTGTTCGTACGGCAGTTCCTCAACTTCATAATCAATTTCATGGATTATCCCCCTGAGGGCTGTCATAGCTGCCTCACGGGCAAATGCTTCCAAATCAGCTCCCACAAAGCCGTGGGTAACTGCAGCAAGTTTATCAAGGTCCACATCTTCGGCCAGAGGCATTCCCCTCGTATGTATTTCCAGTATTTCAAGGCGTTGTTTTTTATCCGGGATGGGGATAGCAAGCTCACGATCAAACCGTCCCGGTCTGCGGAGCGCCGGATCAATGGTATTGGGAATATTTGTTGCACCTATGACAATAACTTTTCCTCTGGATTCCAAACCGTCCATCAGCGACAGAAGCTGTGCCACGACGCGTTTTTCCACCTGTTTTTCACTGCCCATATCTTCCCGTTTAGGCGCAATTGCATCAATTTCGTCGATGAAAATGATTGCAGGAGCATTTGCCTGAGCTTCTGAAAAAACCTTTCGAAGCCGTTCTTCGCTCTCGCCATAAAACTTCCCCATTATTGCAGGACCGGAGATATAAAGAAAATAGGCATCCGTTTCATTGGCAACCGCACGGACTATCAGCGTTTTCCCAGTACCGGGAGGGCCATAGAGAAACACTCCCTTGGGCGCTTCGATACCCAACCGTTTGAAAATTTCCGGATGCCTTAGCGGCAGTTCTATCATTTCCCTGATACGCTGCACCTGGGGTCCAAGCCCGCCGATATCTTCGTAGAGGACCTTGGAGGATCCTTTTTCCTCATTTTTCGGGTGTGAAAGTTCAATTTTTGTTTTTGATGTGATCAGCACTGCTCCGACGGGATTTGTTTCCACCACCCAGCAGTCAACTGAACGGGAACCAAAGAGTTTAGCCCTGACCTTATCACCTGCCATCACGGGAAGGCCTTCAAGGAGGTAGCCGAAATATCTCGCATCCTTCCCTGTATACTGAACACCGAAACCGGAATCAGGCTGCAGCTTTATACGAATCCCCTCTTTACATTCGGCAGGTTCTATGGTTACTTTTTCATCAATACTCGTTTGTGCATTTTCCCGGATAATCCCATCAATTTGAAGAATACATTTTCCACGCTCATCTGCATAGCATGGTATGACTTTTGCGGAGGTGCGGCGTTTCCCTGTAATGAAGATTACATCTCCCGGTTCCAGTCCGGAGCTTTTCATATCATCAGGATCCATTCGGGCAACAGCTCTCCCTGTATCTTTTCCCAGAGCTTCCTTCACTTTATACATAAAGGATTCACGAATGGTGTCTGAGATGAAATCATTATCACGCATACTTTTCAGTCCTTGCCTGCTATCCTGTCGGATTCAGACTTGAAGTTTTGCCTATTATCTTTTTCTGGAGAGAAGAGATATCGGCTGACTTCATTCAGCCTGCCCAGTCCGCATACTTCATGCGCAAAAAGAGGAACCTGCACTTTGTTCACCTCGGGATATGTTTTTTCAATTCTTGCAATATATTTTTCCTGCCCCTTTTTTCTCTCCATGCAAAAAATGCAGTCTCCAGCTGGTTCCATTACATTATTTATAATCAGCTGTTTAACGGTGATTCCGAAACTACCTAAACTTGCTATCAACCTCCCTGTCTCAGCCTCCGACATTGCTTCGGGAATGCAAACTGGAATAAACTCAGACCGGGTATAATCCCGGAACAGTTTCTCGATCTTTTTTACTGTTTTTTTTAAGTTCAAGAGCAAGGCATCAGCTCCGTCCTGCTGATAAGATCCGGAAAAGCGTGTAACCATGTACCTGTATTTCCATCGCATCCCCGCTGCTGTTTTTATCCATTGGTCCAAAATGGCTGGTGAGGATATCAGCCGCAGCGCGTGGCCGGAAGGGGCCATATCTACAACGTACTTTGCATAGCTGCCAGATTCAATATAATCCACGATGGTTTTAAAGCTCATTATTTCGTCAATCCCCGGTATGGACAGTTTAAGCAGGTTTTCAGCATCTTCTTCATCCAAGCCTGTTGAAGTGTCGAAAAGCTCCATCAGTTCCTTTTTATGCATCCTGATAAATTCTGTATATTCATGTTCGGCGGAAATCTCCGTCGCCGACAAATTTTCCACACCGGTAATGGGATGAATGCCCTTTCCGATTTGCTGCTGAAAGCAGTCTGAAAGGGAATGGGCAGGATCTGTTGAAATGATCAGGGTGTTTGAGTTTTTTGCCAGAGCAATTGCCGCAGCGGAAGCACTGCAGGTTTTTCCGACTCCACCTTTTCCCCCGAACATGATGAGCGTCATATCAGAGCTGAACAATCCGGCGAGTCCCATGCTTACTTTTCTATCCTTATTTCAAGAATCCCATTGTTATATTTCATTTTCATGCTCCCCGCAGCTGCTTTTACCGGCAGCAGCAGTTCCTTATGATATTTCCTCGTACCCCTTTCCGCTGAGATGTCAAGGATATCATCCGTCAGTTCCAGAACGATATCACCTTCTTCTATACCAGGCATTTCAGCTACAATGATGACTACCTGTTCCTCTTCAAACACATCAGTCATTGGTTCGCGTTCCTGCTCCATCCGTGGACCGTCTGGTGTTTTCTTGATGTTGCCGAAAGTATCAACAATCGGCTTTTCTCCGCCAAGGACAGACCTGATAGTGAATCCATACACGCCTTTCGCCTGATTCAGGCGGTCGAGGTTGATTTCTCCTTGCTTGCTTATTCCATTAATATCCTGGAGCTTGCCTGCTGTCTCGACCAGCTTTTCAATTCCTTTGAATAAGCCGCCCAATCCGAAAATATCACTGCCCCATTCCTCTTTTTCCTTGCCGTCATTGCTGTTCTTATTGTCTTTCAAAGTTTCCTCCTCCTTCTTGAAGTCATACGCATATGCAGAACTGTGTCAGTTTGTGCTGTCAGAGTTGACTGCTGAAGCCTCCAGCTTTTCCAAGCGCTCAAGCAGTCTGTCATTTTGCTGCTTTAATTCGGTCTCTCTGGCCTTTGTCGATAAATAGGTATCATCTTCCCACCAGTTAATCCCGATTTCCTTAGCTTTGTCGACCGAAGCAATGAGAAGGCGGATTTTTATTGTCAGCAGGTCGATATCAGCAATCTGGATTTTTATGTCTCCAGCAATCACTATGCCTTTATCAAGAACCCGTTCCAGAATATCAGCTAAACCAGTAGAATTTACGGAATGAGATATGGCTTCAGACATTCATTCTCCTTTGAATTTTTTATTCTCTAATAACTCACATGCATGGTATTCCACTCAGTATCAGATTTACTTTCAGATTCATGCTCTTTTTCAATTTCATGAAATTCAGAAAAAAAACCTTCTATTTCCTCTAGTCGACGGTTCAGGATTTCAAGTCGAATGGTTAGTCGCTCATGCTCCATACGAATTCTTGCACGTTCTTTATCAAGCATGAACAGTTTGAGATAGTTACTGTCCTCCTTTCTGAGAGACTGTATAGTTCGTACATGCTGCATCCCTTTAATTGCTTTTGGTGTATTCATTTTGCATCTCCTTGCTTATACCGTGCATTATGCAGCTGGATCAGGTCAGTGTAACAATCAGTTCTTCAACAATTGCACGTACCCGCTCCTGATTGGTTTTGGATCCGATTCTGCTTGTTTCAGAGGTAAGAATATCCTGGCATATAACCCGGAATTTCTTGTCAGTTTTAGATGGCAGGATCCCCAGTACAGCCAGAGTCTTTGCAATCATGATGGCTCCCCGGATGGTGGGATCAAATTCCGTCTTCCCTGATTCTCTGAGACCTCTGACGATCTTTACGATTATCTCAGCTTCTTCATATGGAAGCTGAGATTTGGCTATCACTATTTGAAGTTCTGTCTGGTAATCAAAATGATCAAGATCCATGGTAACCATGCGATCCCGAAGCGCGTCCTGTGTTCTGTTAACACCTGCATACTCTTCAGGATTGGATGTAAAAATCGCGCAAAAATCTTCATGGACTTTAAGATACGCTTCTTCCTCTTTTATTGAGGGGGTGCTCATCATACGTTCCTGCAGAATTGGCAGGAGGATATTATTCGCTTCGGGGCGTGACCGTGTAAATTCGTCATATACAAGAGTAAAACCATATTTAACCGCCTGGGTAAGTCGATTATTGACCCACTGCTTGGTCATGTCCTCCTGGTATTTGTGGACTGTATGAATAAATCGGTCATCCAGCTTTTTGAATGAATAACCGCTTTCGCCCCCGATCAGGTCGGAAGTCTTGTATTCAGCATCACCATGAATAATTACCACAGGTCTTCCGAGTTTACTGGCTAGATGCATTGCCATTGTGGTTTTACCGGTACCTGAGGGGCCTCTGAAGTGTACCGGAAAACCAGCCTGAATATATGCTAGTGCGCGATCAATAATATCCCTGACGTATTGGGTCTCAACAAAGTCAGGAAGCGGAGTCGGCTTTAGCACTGTGTTCAGTTCTTGAATCATATGTTAATCCCTTCCTTCAGGTAGTTTTTACACCTTATTCAATTGACTGTATTGAATTATTCGGATTTCGGATAATAGACGTTCTGTACTTTCTGGATTTTCCCATCATTGAGCAGCTGTTCGGTAATATAACTGAGTTTCATCCGGGACTCACCTAACGGTTTTTCCATATCAACTATCGTAACACCCTCTTTAGATGCATTGATGTGATTCAGCACTTTCTCCTCAAGGGGTATATCCTTTGTTGAATCGGTTTTCGCATTCTTAGATACAGGCGGCTTTCTGGGTTTTGATACTGCCTGCACGACGGGTTCAGCCTTCTTTGCCTGGGGTGCCGGCTCAGCCTTCTTTGCCTGGGGTGCCGGTTCAGCCTTCTTTGCCTGGGGTGCCGGCTCAGCCTTCTTTGCCTGGGGTGCCGGTTCAGCCTTCTTTGCCTGAGGTGCCGGTTCAGCCTTCTTTGCCTGGGGTGCCTCAGCCTTCTTGCCTGGGTGCCGGTTCAGCCTTCTTTGCCTGGGGTGCCATTTCGGCCCACTTCTGGTGCCGGCTCAGCCTTCTTTGCCTGGGGTGCCGGTTCAGCCTTCTTTGCCTGGGGTGCCGGTTCAGCCTTCTTTGCCTGAGGTGCCGGTTCAGCCTTCTTTGCCTGGGGTGCCGGTTCAGCCTTCTTTGCCTGGGGTTGTACCCGTTCTACAGAAAAACCATTCAGCAAAGTGTGCACATACTCCCGCATCTCCTGTACTGATTTTTTAATACCATCCATTGATGTTTGAAATTCACTTAATCGCTGTTTGTTATTGTGAGCGAGGTCCTTTCTCGACATACCAAGTTCATGCATAAGCATGTCTGCTGTTTTTTTATTCTCCGTGGCTATCTCATCAAATTGCTGATCAAACTCACGCATGAGAGCGGCAGTGCTGTTAACCCGTTCTGTCATGTTCATCTTGAGCTCATTATTCTGTTCCGCAGACATGCTGGTGCGGGCTTTAGAGAACTGTTCAAGTAAATTCTCTGCACCTGTTATAATCGCACTGACATCTTTTTGAACTCTCTTCGTATCGCTGTACCTGGCGTTTCTCATATCCTCAAAAGATGTTTTCAACAACTGATTCATGTTTTTCATCAGTGATTCAAATTCCTTCACTCGGTCACCATTCCATTCCGCCCGAGCTGCTTGTTCTCCTTTCAGTTCTATGTGCAAGGCAGACGCCATTTTATTCTGCCTGGTCGAATAGTCTTTGCAGAAGTTCTCGGCAGAAGTTCTGATGCCCTCTACTTCCTTTTTTATTCTTGATAATACAGTATGAATTTCTTTCATCATCTGTGTATAAGATCTCAGCCGTTCTTCTCTTTCATTTGCAAGCTTGATCCGCATTTTGTCTAAATTATCACGTAAAGCTGCGGTTAAATCTTGATGGTCAGTACGAAAACCATCAAGGATTTCCTGAACTTCCCTGACCATTTCCTCGTTAACCTTAAGCCTCTCATGATAATCAGCAACTATTTTATCCTTTCTTGCCTTGTTTTCGTCCTTGATTGTTTTTTTTTCATCATCTGGGGTACTCATTTGTGTCTCCTTTTATCTGCCGCTTTCATAGTCAGGAACATTAATCATTGCATTATCTAAAGATGTGTCTTTTGACAGAAATTTCTTTAATGTCTTTATATTCACAAAATCCTCATCATCGGTATTTTCAAGTGCTATTATGAATCGTTCTATGATACTGTTATGCGCTTGCTGAAAATCTTGAAACTTTGACATGACAAACTCTTTCATGATTTGCTGGCTTTTTAAAATTTGATCAAGTTCTTTTTTGAAGTTCTCAATATGCTGCTTGCTCCTGCCGTCATTCGAATTCCTGACAGAAAGAATACCGCTGCGCAGCAAGTGAACCGTTGTTTTCTGATCCTTGATATATTGGTATAAACTATCCTTCGCCTCTTTTTCTTTGGTATCCAGCATGACAAAGATTTCATCTACAAGGTGGTCATAGTCAATTTTTCGTACAGAACCAGCTTTTGCCAGGCGGTCACGCAGCATTCCATTTGCTTGTGTCAGCTCTTCCTTCAGGTTATCCAGTACATACTGGAAATCCTCAGCCAGGTGACTGGATGAGTTGGATACAGCTTCAGAGCTGTCAAAAACTGTCTCAATTCTCTGAATCTGCGCATCGAATGCATCAATGAAATGCTCGATCACACCTTCTATATTGTCATTCCGCATGTGTTTCACTCCAGCAGTTCTTATCTCTGGCGACGATGCTGTGTCTGCAATTATAAACCTCAATGGGGGATCTCTCAGAATTCTTGAATTTGGAAATTGCCTTATATAATATATCGAATATGCATCCCGATATTTGCATCGTAACAAAATGTCAGTTTGAATTAAAACCAGTTTGAATTAATAAGAGCCTATCTGGTTAGTCATGCTTTTTCCGTTGAAAGCAAAAAGGATGACTAAGCAAATAGAGAACTCTTTCTCAAACACCTACGTGCTTACGCAACTCTTGCGGTCAGTCCGATGGCTTCTGCATACTTCAGGTATGTTTCAACCGACGAGACAACTACACGAGCTTCGATTGCAAGAAGTTCGATACCAACCAGTGATACCCGAACCCATGCATCCACCACGACACCTTTGTCCAGGATTCGGTCGATTACCTCGACCAAACTTGATGAACCAATCGTCTTTTCAACAGCCATACATTCCTCCATGCAAAAAAGATTAAACCGCGAAATAATACGGTTTACCTATTCTTTAGCAAAAAGAATGCCAAAAGTTTCAAAAGATATCAGTTTTTACGGTAAATGCTTTTTGAGGAAGAGGTAAGTTTTTTGCTGCAAAAGGAAAGGGCTCAATGTGCTGGAAAATACTGAAAAGTATTGTGCTTGATTTCGAGCAGAAGCTCATTTTTATGAATCATTTTTTGTGATACTGATTTCATATTTCTCCATTTTCCGCGTCAATGCCATACGTTGGATGCCAAGCAGCTTAGCCGTTGCACTGATATTGCAGTCGCATTGATGAAGTGCCTGCCTGATAAGGGTGATTTCATGTTCTTTCAGATTCAGATTGCTCAAGGTGCTGTTTTCCACTGACTTTGAAGCAGGGTTGATGAAGAAATCATCTATAGTCAGAGTATTGTCTTTGCTGAGAATTATCGCCCTTTCAGTCATGTTTTTCAGTTCCCGTACATTGCCGGGGTAATCATAGCTGGATAAAGCGTGAATAGTACTGCTGCTCACCTTGGGAACCGGTCTATTCAACTTTGCTGCAAGTTTATCAATAAAATACATCAATAGTGGTTCAATATCACTTTTCCGCTCTCTCAGTGGCGGGATGGAGATACAGAGGGTATTGAGACGATGATACAGATCAAGCCGAAAATGTCCTTTGCTAACCAGTTCTGACATATCCCTGTTTGTTGCGGAAATTATCCGGAAGTCGACTGTTACCGCACCAGTTCCACCAACCCGAGTAATTTTTTTGTCCTCTATTACCCGCAATAACTTTTCCTGCAGGGGGTTGGACATATTGGCAATTTCATCCAGGAAAAGTGTCCCTTTATCGGAGATTTCAAAAAACCCTTTTTCATCTTTCAATGCACCGGTAAAGGAGCCTTTTTTGTGTCCGAAGAATTCATTGTCCGCCAAAGAATCAGTTATTGCTGAGCTGTTCACAGGAAAGAACACATTGGACTTTCTCTCTCCGGCATAGTGGATTATCCGTGCAATGATCTCCTTTCCTGTCCCGCTCTCACCGGTTATCAGCACATTGGTATCGGAATATTTTGCAGCAGTCAAGGCCATATTCAATACATTCCGTATTTGCTGGGATACACCAATAAAACTGTAATCAATCAGATCCTCGAGACTTTTCGAGATCAGGTTGTATTTCATCTCCAAATACCTGTTTTTCCGGGTGAACTGCATGAATATCTGGGTACGTTCAATTGCGATTCGCATATCAACATGATGAAACGGCTTGCGAAGGAAATCAATGGCACCTGTTCGAAAAGCTTTGATTGCAGTATCCATATCACCATATGCAGATACAACAATAATCTCCAGAGAAGCATGGGAGGTTTTGAGATCCTTAACGATGTCGAGCCCGTTTGCCCCGGGCAGGCAGACATCAACAATGAGTAAGTCTACGGGGTGTTCTTCCAGAAGAGAAAGCCCTTCTTTCACGGAAAGAGCCTCATACGGTTGATACCCCAAGTGGCGCAGGTACTCTGCCAATTCCTCGGTGAACCGCTTTTCATCATCGAGGATCAGCACATTCAGCTTGCTGCTGCTGTGGTCACTACTACTTGGATCCGAGTTGAGCATGGTGAACTGCATCCTTATTGGGAATAGTTATCTGAATTGTTGTACCGACTAACGGTTGGCTCTCGATGGCAAGGGTCCCGTTCAATTCCCTGAGTATCATAAATGCTATAGGAAGACCAAGTCCGCTTCCTTTCTCAGAATTATGAGTGGTATAAAAGGGCAGCATGATTTTTTCTATATCCTGATGTTTAATACCGATCCCGTTATCTGAAAATTTTACATAGCTATTGATTGCATCATGGTATGTTTTAATGGTTATTAATCTCTGGAATTTTTTTTTGACTGCCAGACTCTTTTCTTCTATGGCTTTTTTTGAATTGGCAAGCAGATTTACAATCACTTGCTCAAAGCGGTAGGGATTCCCATGCGTCGGCAATATGTTTTGATCGTATGCCTGGACCAGATTAATCCGATTGTTAATCAGTTGCTGTGACATCATGGATAACGCGTTTCGTATGATTTCATTGATATTGAATGAGGAATACAGCTTATCATCATAGTCCTGGGAAAATGCCCTGATATGGTCAATGATTCTTCCAATACGTAATACATCTTCCTGGATTTTTTTGATTTTATCTTGCAGATACTGCTCTACTTGGGGTACATAACAATTAACTTTGTTCTGGAGGTTCTCTACACTTAAGGATATAGAAACTAACGGCTGATTAATTTCATGTGCCATAGCTGTAGCCATTTGCCCGAGAGACACCATACGGGACTTGTATATCAGCTGGGCCTCAATTTTTTTCTGTCGGGTAATATCTCTGAAAACAATAAGATATGCTTTCACTGTGCCGTCAAACTCCTGAATGAGAGTTACGCTCATATCACAGATAAATGATAAATGATTTTCGCGTATCAGAACAATCTCCACATTCTTGACAATGCCTTCAGTCTCTACCATTGTGAATATCTTTTTTATTCGCTCTATTTCAGTTTCGTGAACATACTTCAGAAACTGTGTGCCAATTATTTCTTTCTTACTCGCAACTTTGAAAATATCTGTTGTGATATCTGAAGTATCGATGATATTTCCGTCCAGGTCCATGATGACAATGCCGTCGGGGTATGCACTTTGTAAAGTACGATACAGTTTTTCCGAGTTTCCTATCCATTCATTGTCTTGCTTTTGGGGATGTATGGTACTAGGTAATTCCACTGACTAACCCTTTATCTGGCAAGAAAACGAAGAGTCCCCCAATCGGATCGGGGGGCGCAGGCTTTTTGCCGCAAAATGAGGTCGAATTCATTCCCTGATTTCTTTTTATGCTGTTTGCCCTTTTCCCGGGGTCGATTGCATCTGAGTTCGACATTGTCAACCGCATCAGGATTTTATCATTTGGGGTGCAATTCTCAAGACTCTGGTAATAATCATACGACTATGGTCTCTTTTTTAAATATTTGATACCGTTCGAAGATAGCCCCCAAAACCTCCAGCTACTATCTTCTGCTCTTCAGTTCATCCAGGATTTCAATAGTTTTTGTTCCAAAGAACTCTAAAAAATTATTCTATCATACAATAGTTCTCAGAAGCAACTGTTAATTTACGACAACGACAACGACAACGACAATTACGCGGCAACGACAATTAACATGAAATAGAAATGGCATCGAGGGGCTATGGTGGGGTGCAAGTTCCGGGATGTATGGGTTAATAGAGGTGCAAGTTCAGAAAGGCTCAAACAATCTCTAAGCACAGCTTCATTATCAGGGCATCGTCAGGCGGGGTCTTAAGGCTGGCCACCAGGTCCTGGATTGAGTGCAGGCGTTCGGGGAAGCAGTACGCCGCCTCTGTCAATATCTTCAGGGCGATGAAAGTCCGAACCGGAAAGTTTGAGCGAGTTTCGTTCGTAGGCGGCACCACCGGCCGCAGCGGCATTCCTGGAGTCGTGTCTCTGATTACCGTTGCATACTTCATGCCCATGAGCGGATTATCAGCAAGAAAGCACCCATTGCGGAACGGATGAGCCTGAAGCGGGCAAATTATATCATCACAGTCTGCAATACTGCTGAAAAGGCATCCGATCCCCCTGGTATAAAAATAGGATACTTTCGCAAAAACCCTTCGTCGACGCCAAAAATAAGAAAATCGTTATCATTCTCAGTGAGGAAACGCAGCTCCAGCCCCCAAGAAAACATCAATATCCAGTTTATTATTCTATCAGTCCCATTCCGGTAACCTTCAAGATAACCGTCGATAATTTCGTTCCAGCTGGATGCCTGCCTTGCCAGGAAATTTTCTTCATTGAAGTGATCCCGAAGTTACTGGCTTAATCCCTTGATATCCGGCTAACTATGCATGTTGACAGCCTGAAGCTGCGCGACACGACCGCACAGGCTGCCCAAGAGTATAGGTGTAGGTTCGTATTTATAGGTATTCATTTTTACTCATCCCGTTTGTTATTCAAGATTCTTTGAGGGTGATCACTTTCAATCCGGCAGGCAGAGAACCGGGCTGAAGAGGCCTGATGAGTATCTCATGTAACAGATAGCCCTGTCCGGGCAGCAGACAGGTAATGCGGCCCCGGGTCCTTTGTTTTGATTTGAAGTAAAATAAACTGCACTGATCATTGAGAAGAGAGCAAAGAGGCACAATGAGGAGAAGCACAATAGATATCATCGGTATTATGAATAAGTTAAAAATACTGGCTCGAGGAAAGACTACCAAAACACTCTTGAAGAAGTCTTGATGGAAAAACAGGCTCAACGCCGCCGCTGAAGTCGGAAGAAAAACCCTCTGCCTGCTGTCATACTGCGGACAAATGGGAAATCGGATTTCCCAAAAAGGAAATCCCCGATTTCCCAAAAAAATATAGGGAGGAAATCGGATTTCCAAAAGGAAATCCAATTTCTTTAGAAATCCAATTTCTTTAGAAATCCAATTTTCGCCGCTTCTGAGCGCCCGGCGGGCGCTTAAGTCCGGCTGACTTTACATAAGTTCCACGACTGGAAATTCATCAGCCTGTAAGTGCTTTTCACGTAATGACCTGCCGCCACTCCTGAAAAAGGGTTAAGGTCGGCTTACTATACACGAGTCACACGAGCAGCGGCCGGTTCCCTGATGTTTGCCTTCTACCAGTCCGATTGCCGTGATAAAGAGAGTATTTGCACGTTAACTGATGCGAATACTTGCCCGTTGCTCACCGCTGAAACCCGACCGCTCCTACTCGTGCGGCTCGTGTAATTTAAGTCCAGCTCAGGGGGTTCGGGCTCCTCTCGGCAGCTCTTTACCTATCAATAACTTATTTCCCCCTTTCCAGCTGCTCGTGCGACTTTTGTAAAGTGAGCTTGGCTTAGAGCTTCAACGTAGAAGTCTGTACCGGGTTCAAGATCAATCACGACCGTGGTATACCGATCCCTTTCTACGACTTTTAGCATTGAAGGATGCACTCCGGCAATCTCCGAGACTTCTATAGTTTTGCATCCGCATACTGGGCAGGTACCGGGGAGCTTATTCATCACCTCTCAACATACACGTAGGAGTACCTATTTTCTACTGTGTATAAGTACTGTTTTTCTATCATGAATGGTGTTTACCATTTTTCACCCGGCACCCTTTTCCGATTTCCCGAGCGCATACGCTCACGGTAGGTGCTCGGCGTAATTCCGGTATACTTTCGAAACACCCGCGCAAAGTACTGGCTGGAAGAAAATCCGAGCTGGAAAGCGATAGCGGTTATTGGTTCCGTTCCCCGAGACAACATCTCCCGTGCCCGGTCACACCGTACCGACTGAATATAGTCGTTTGGACTCTGCCCCGTATACTGTCTGAACAGCGAATAGAGGCGGGAACTGCTCCAACCCGACACCCTGGTCAAAACATCGATACCGAGCTCTTCACCAATATGATTCTCTATGCAGCTTAAGAGCTCGGAGAGCGGGGAATCATCCTCTGTGGTCTCGCCTGCCTCCAGGTCCCGGAAAAAAAGCAGCAGGGTCTGAACCATGGTGTGCCGCAGGAGGGTGCGCCGGAGTCCGGATATTTCCCGCTGCTGCCCCAGATCCCCCCGTTCGTCCAGCTCCTTCAACTGCTCTATCAGCATGAAGATATGGGTTCTGAAGTGGTGAGAGGTCCCGTGAATCTCATCCCCGGCGGCATCAAGCAGAGACCGGATCGATGCCTGCTCACTCGAGCTTAATCCGCATGCCTGACCGAAATCGGGAGATGTCGGGTCGAATACGATATAGAGAATTGTCCCCGGGCTGATATGATCGATATATCCCCGATGCACCGTTTCAGGCCGAGTGAGGCTTACCTGGTTTCCGCGCATGTCCAGAATCCTGCCCGATTCCAGCTCCCACCGGTAATGTCCGGAGATTACATAGACAAGCTCGAAGCCGCTGTTACGATGGAAGCACAGATCGGTCGAAGCAGTATAGGTTCGCAGTGCCGTTTCGCTGATCCAGGGAAGATCCAGGTAGGGAAGGGGATATATGTTCATGTCAGCTCCTCAAACAGGGGCGGGCCCCGGACTGCATGTGCATTATTATACACAAGAAAATTATACACGCCAATTTCCCGGATGTCATCAATACTATCAGCAGTAGAGAGCTTGCAGTTTACCCTATTGCAAGCGATTCTCTTGATCGAAAACTCGAGGATGATGGGGGGGCTGGGATGAAGACGGCAGCGAACGTTTCTGGAATGAACGATAGCTTGAAGGCTGATACTGACATACACGACACCGAAAAGAGCGTTGAGGTAAAGGTTGATAAAGCATCCGATCTCTCACGTATCCAGACGGCTGCCGGGTTGAGCACGGGGAGGGGGATTGCCGGCAGTCTTACGGTAACCCTGACTGAACGCGAAATCCTGCGGATGCTTGCCGCTGAAGTTGCCGAACTTGCCGCCCGTCCGGCGGAGCATGAAAAACGGTTGAAGTGGCATGCTCACAACGATCTGCAGGGAGCAGAACCGCTGGTATTCATCGATCCGGAAAACGGTTGGAACGAAATAATCACTTCCGACCAGCTTATCTGCCGCCATCCTCTGCTCAGAGTCTGGGAGATGACCCTGCGGAAGGAGATTTTCTGGGCCGAACGACTGCGGGACGACCGCGTAATCGAACCGTTTTTCAATGTTCCCTACCTCTACGAGGATACCGGCTGGGGACTGACGGAGACCATTCACGGTGATCCGGAACACGGGGGGGCTTATATCTGGGATGCCCCGATCAACGACTACGAAGCAGATCTGCCAAAACTTCGGTTTCCCGAGATCGTTGTTGACTATGAAGGGACAAAAAAGGTGCTCAACGTTGCCCGGGAGCTGTTTGACGGCCTGCTGACCGTCCGTCTGCGCGGAACCTGGTGGTGGACCCTCGGCATGACCTGGGAATTCATTAAACTGAGAGGCTTGACCAACTTCATGATGGATATGTACGACAATCCAGAGGGGATTCACAGGCTGATGGGCTTTCTCCGGGACGGCACGCTCCATCGGCTCGATTTTCTGGAACAGGAGGGCCTGCTCTCGCTCAACACGGAAGGCACCTATGTCGGTTCAGGCGGTTTCGGTTGGACAAGCCTGCTGCCGCAGCCGGACTTCAATCCTGCCCGGGTGCGTACTATAGACATGTGGGGTTTCGGAGAGAGTCAGGAGACGGTGGGGTTATCGCCGCAGATGTTCGGTGAGTTTATTCTGCCGTATCAGGTTGATGTGCTTTCACGCTTCGGGATTACCTGCTACGGCTGCTGTGAGCCGATCGATTCGCGCTGGGAATTTGTGAAGAAGATTCCCCGACTGCGGCGCGTCTCGTCTTCCCCCTGGGCCGACCGCCGCGCCATGGCCGAACAGCTTGGCCGCGATTATATTCTGTCGGTCAAACCGAATCCGACGTTTCTTGCCCGACCGCAGATGGCCGAGGATGAGGCACGTAAAGAGATCCGGGAAGTCCTGAAAACCGCCCGGGGACAGGGCTGTTTCATAGAACTGATCATGAAGGACAACCACACGCTTGGAGGCAGCCCGGAAAATGCCGTGAGGTGGGTTGAAATTGCCCGGGAGGAGATAGCCCGCTGATAAGGCAGACCTGAGAAAGCAGGTCTGAGAAAGCAGACCTGAGAAAGCAGGTCTGAGAAAGCCTGGGATGATCACTGCTGAATCTGAGTAAAAAGTATACGGAAAAAATGATTCAACAGCAGTAGAAGAAGATATAATTCAAGCAAATCTTCACATAAAAGGGTACACCAACTGGTCATTTTACGACTCAGATGATTTCCAGTTCATCCCTGCCTTGCAGCAAGGGTAATGGGGCGGAAGGCAGCCGCTGGTACCAGAAAGCAGTGCTTGCGATATCATCCTGAAGCGGCAGAAAGCGTCCCTCACTTCTCCATCCCAGAGCCTGAATAGTTGCGGTTAATCCATGATGGAACCTGACTGGATCGGTGATATGCCAGCGGTATAGGGAGAATCTCTGCTGCGACTGGTACAGACCGTCAGGCCGTATCACCTTGGAAAGGCCGGAATAGGGGGTGGTGAATTCCCTGTATCCACCTGAATCGCCGACAACCTCGAAATTGTAGGAGCCGCCGAAATAGTCCTCGGTTCCCGTACCGCAAATGGTGGGAAACTCCCGGTCGCCATCAATATAGAATTTCACCTCTCCTTCGCCCCACCATCCGCTGTTGTTGGAACCCCAGGCAATTGTCGTTCCGACATAGCTGCCCTCTCCTTCGGGCAGTTCCAGGAGCGTATGAACTGCCTTGTATGCAAGGGGGTTGGAACGTTTGAAGCTGGCATGAAAAGAGAGAGAATTTTCTGGAATATCTGTCAGATCATAGTTTATTTGATAGTAGAGGACGGAATCTTCTTTCCCGCGGTTTTCCATGGTGATGCGGGCGCGGTGACGAAAAGGCATTTGCCAGTAGCAGTTGAAAGCGCTTCCCGGGTTGACGCACACGGGCAAGCTGGATATTTGACCGAATACCTGCCACCCTGAGGCAAAAAAATCTCCTACTGGTACTTCTACCGAGGGGTGCGGCTGGTCGTCCCAGCTTATACGGAAAATGTGGTCCCTCCACTTCCCTGTCTGAGTGAGCCATATCTGGCGGATAACGCCTGGTCCCTCGATATCTGCCAGGTCTGTAGTAGTGCCCGCCGCCAGCGTTATGCAAGGTTTTGCCTTCCAGCCGAGCCCAAGCTCTCTGGCCGGATGGCCTTCTCCTGAAGGCTTTTCTCTTCCTCCGGAACCGGCATTGCCTGAGGGGTTTTCCGGGGATATGGAACGGGACCGGGCTGCAGTGAACTGACAGAGCTGGAATAAATTCATCATAGTATTCTCCATGTATTATTTGTATGTACATATAAGTGTATATCCATACCAGGGATTTGAAAAGGGGGATGGTGTCAGATTGCTGAATGTAAATCTGTGAGAATATCGTTATGTCTATTTAGTATTCAAGCGTTGACAAATCGGTTTATTGTTAATAATGTATAGACATAATGAGCATGAACTTTGACACCTACAGTCCAGAACACCTGTACAAGCAGATAGCCGATCGTTTTCGCAACGATATTCTCATAGGTAAGCTTAAGTTGAATGATAAGATACCTACCGAGCTGGAACTGGCTGAGTCGTATGCCGTCAGTCGGGGCACCGTGCGAAAGGCCCTCGACAGGCTCGTGCAGGAGGGCCTCTTTACCCGGATAAAAGGGAAGGGAACCTTTGTTTCAGGAACCGCCGTCGGCAGCCGGTCAACCCAGATCGGGGTTGTAGTGCCCTGGCTTCATGATCATCTTATCAGTGAAATGGTGCGGGGAGTGGAAAATCGTTTACGGGAAGAAGGATATACTCTACTGCTGGGGCATTCTGAGGGGGATCTGGATATCGAGGCTGATCAGGTGAGGAGATTTCTCGATAGCCGGGCGGGGGGGATAATACTCTTTCCCGCCGGCAACGGTGAGGAATATGCTCCGGTCAATGCTCTGCTGCCGGATCAGTTTCCTCTGGTGGTTCTTGATCGCCGACTGTTCGGCAAGGAATCGGATCTTGTGCTCTGTGATAACAGAAAAGGGGCGGAGGATGCAGTTTCGGCCTTGATCGAAGCGGGACACCGATCCATAGCCTGTGTCTCCACGCCAACCCGGCCCTCGAGTATTGTCGACAGGATCAGGGGGTATGAGACTGCTATGCGGAAAAACGGGCTCATCCCTCTGGCTGCCGTGGAGGCTGATGTTGAGACGGAAATTGCTGGAGATACCGCATCTGACAGTGCCATCTTCCGGTTCTCCCACTCAGATTTTCATGAGCTGCAGAGACTTCTCGATTCTCCTCTTGCGCCCACCGCCCTTTTCTGTATAAATGACTACCTGGCCTTCAGCCTGCTCGAGTACCTGACTGCTCGCGGTATCTCGATTCCTGATGATATAAGTATTATCGGGTTCGATGATCATCCTTTCTCAGCCCATACGGTTGTTAAACTCTCCTCTGTTGCTCAGGATGCCCGCTCTGCCGGCTATCGTGCGGCATCGCTCCTCCTTGACCGTATTGAAAATCCCAACAGGAAATTTGTCGTTGAGCAGCTTCCAGCCAGACTCGTTGTGCGGGACTCAATTCGCCGTCTGTCATAACCATAATAGTTTTTTCCCGGAAATATCAGCAAAAAAATCCCGTCTCCAGCAGGTTTGCAGTCTGGAAAAGATCTGTCTGGAGAAGCTGTGGAAAAGATGTAAAAACTTTTTCTTGACAACAGGTTCTCTCATGTATAGTATGAGTATACATAACAATCTAAAAGGAGACAAATATGAAAAGAACTTCCATTCTGTTAATCGCTGCACTGCTGCTCATTGCTTTCTCGTCCGTCTGGGCGGGGGGTGTCGAGGAGCAGGCAACTGACGGAGCCGGTGAGGATATCATCGTGGTAAACCTTACCAATGCGGCTTTGGAAAACGATGAAATGGCCATTCAGCGCCAGAAGTGGCTGTTGGCCAACTATCGAGCAGAGGCACCCGATGTAGTGATCAATTACAATCCCTACCGCTACGATCCTCAGACCTTTACTGCACGGCTTGCCGGCGGCCAGCTGGAAGACAGCTATGCGGTTTTTTTCACAGAGCCCCAGAAGCTGATTTCCGACGGATACGCGGCTGATATAACCGAGTTTGTGATGGACCTCCCCTATGTTGATGATTTTAATCAGGCTGTCTTGGCGGTGGCAAAAGATTCTGCAGGCAATATCTATGGACTGCCCCATGACGCCTATGGACTGGGACTTATGTACAACAGGGAGTTATTTGAGCAGGCCGGCCTCGATCCGGACAGCCCTCCCCAGACCTGGGACGAAGTGAGAGACTATGCAAAGATTATCAAGGAAAAGCTTGATGGTGTCGACGGCTTTAATATCCGGAACGAGGGTGGTCTTGGCGGCTGGATGCTTACCACCATGATGTACACTTTCGGGGGAGATGCCGAACGGCAGGTGGATGGAGCGTGGAAGGCTGTTTACAATAATCCGGAAATGGCAGAGGCTCTGGTATTTCTCCATGCGCTGCTGCATGAGGATAAAACTACCACACCCGATATTACCGGATGGGGAAACTTTCCTCAGGTTCTTGATTTTGCAGCCGGTAAGGTCGCAATGACTATTGCAGCAGGGGATACGCTCAAGTGGATGGTCGGTAATATGGAAGATTTTGATTTTGAGGTGGCCGGATTTGGAAGAATGCCCGACGGCGGCGGTAACGCAACTCTGGGCGGCGGCAATGTGTGGCTGTATAATCCCAAGAGCAATCCCGAGGTATTGAAAGAGGCTGTGGCTTATAATGTCTGGAGAGATTTTGATCTGGAATCGTTTGAGAATGACATCAAGGCGCAGGCTGAACGGGGAGACCTGGTGGGTTTTCCACAGGTGAATATTTTCACGGGTGAACTGGGAGAGAAACGGGAAGAGATTATTAAAAAATATGCAAATGCTCCTCTGGAAAATTATGTCAATTTCAATAATGCTGAAGTGGAGATAAAAGGGGAACCGCCAATCGAAGCTCAGGCGCTCTATACCGAGCTCGGGCTTGTCTATCAGAAGGTTATGAGCCAGAAGAATCCCGATATTCAGGCTATACTTGATGAATCCGCGGCGAAGTTTCAGCGTCAGGTTCTTGACAGGGCGAATGCTGATAACTAGCAAACGTCTGTTTGCATAGAAGGAATAGGTTGAAATGTGGGCTATGTAACTATTACAGTGTTCTGAGTAACCGGCTGCAGTGTGCTGCGGCCGGTACTGCCCACAGGTTTTCGTTTCCGTTCCAGCTGATCTCCAAAGAGGTTTTTCATGACGGCCAAGCCCCGCATTACAAAGAGTCTGACTGGATGGTTCTTTCTCCTTCCAGCAGTTCTCGTATTTTCCACATTTTCCTGGTACCCGATTATCCGGGGATTTATCATCAGTTTCCAATCCATAGATTTAATAAACAAGCCGGAATTTGTCGGAATAGAAAACTTCACTATGCTTTTTGAAGATCAGGATATGCCGACAGCCTGGAAAAACACCCTCTATTACAGCTTTCTTGGAGTGATTTTCGGGTATCTGGTCCCGCTTCTCATAGCGCTCTTCATAAATGAGGTGCGAAGGGGCAAGAGCTTTTTCCGTCTGGTATTTTATACCCCGACCGTGGTGCCTCCCATGGCGGCAATGCTGCTCTGGAAATGGATCTATGATCCAAGGTCGGGGCTGGCCAATCTCGTGGTAGGGCTGTTCGGAGGAGAACCTCTGCTGTGGCTCAATTCGCCCGATACGGCCATGCTCTCCATCGTGTTTATGTCAACCTGGGCCTATTCCGGCGGAACCATGCTTCTCTATCTGGCAGCTCTTCAGGGAGTGCCGGCATCTCTGTATGAAGCCGCTGAGATTGACGGGGCTAAACTGCCTCGCCGTCTCTGGCATGTCACGCTTCCGGAAATCCGCGGAGTCATGATCATTCTTCTGGTTCTGCAGATCATCGGAACCATGCAGGTCTTTGTGGAACCCTTTGTTATGACAAAAGGGGGACCGGCGAACGCGACCCTGACCGTTATCATGCTCGTCTATCGCTATGGCTTCGAGTATAGGAATTTCGGCATTGCCGGAGCCCTCGGCGTGCTGATGTTCATCGTCCTGGTTCTTTTTTCGCTTATGTATCTACGACTTTCCAGAAGGATCGCGAAATGAAGCACCTCCATATAGCATCATCCGAGCGGGGCCTTATATCCCCGATGGAACTTAACCGACCTGCAGGGCGGTTTTTCTATCTGCTTTTTATTTTTCTCCTGCTCTGCCTGGCCCTTATCTGGCTTTTTCCCATGTACTGGATGTATACAAGCGCCTTGAAGTCGTCTTCTACCATTGTCAAGTTTCCACCGATCCTGATTCCCCAAAACCCGATCTGGAAAAACTATCTGAGAGCATGGACAGAACTGAATTATCCCCGGTATTTTTTCAACACCATTATGCTTGCCCTGGGAGCCTGGGGGCTGCAGATGACGATATCGACGGCGGCAGCTTATGCTTTTTCCAAGCTGAAGCCGCTGTTTTCCAAAGTGATCATGTTTCTTTTTCTCTCCACCCTGATGGTTCCGTCCATGGCCTATCTTATTCCCCAATATTTGACAGTTGTCAAGGTTCCTCTTATTGGCATATCCCTTCTCGATTCCTGGTGGGGAGTTCTGCTGCCGCAAGCCGCGAATGCGTTTAATATTTTCATTCTGAAAAGTTTTTTTGACGATATTCCCCGTGATTTAACGGATGCGGCAGTCATTGACGGGGCAACTGCTCTCCAGAGCTTTCTCCGCATCATTGTGCCGCTCTCCAAGCCGGTACTCTCTGTAGTCACGATTTTTACCCTTATCGGGACCTGGAAGGATTTCTTCTGGCCCTATCTGGTTCTGACTGGTTCGCCCCAGTCTCAGCCGATAATGGTAGCCCTCTACAGGATGACAACTGCTTTGAGTTATCCTCAGCCCCTGAATATTCAGATAGCCGGTATGGCGATTGCGGCAACGCCGCCGTTGGTGCTGTTTTTCATTTTTCAAAAGAAAATTATCCGCGGAATTACCTTGACCGGACTGAAAGGCTAGAAATCTTTTTAAAAGGAAAAAAATATAGTGGATGCCTATACAAGACTTATCAGACTGAAACGAAGCACTGCCTCAGAATATTGGGCCGAGCGTCTGTTTGCCGAGCTGGAGTATGCGGTTAAGATGGCGGTTCTGCCAGAGAAAAATCTGGTACAGGGGACCGTACCCTTGCTCAATGGGGAGGGAGATGCACTGCTCCAGGCGGTTGCGAAGCAGCTGGATACAATAGAAACAGAAACCCGGAAGGAACGGGTAGTGACGCGGCGTCTGGTCTCTTCGGTGGAGTCAGCACTTGCCGGTTATACCGACCTGCTGAAAAAGCCGGTTCTGCATCTGGCCGGCCACGCTCATATTGATATCAACTGGATGTGGGGCTGGCAGGAAACGGTCTCCATAACCCTTGAGACATTTCGCACCGTGCTTATCCTCATGAAGGAATTCCCCCATTTTGTTTTTTCCCAGTCACAGGCAGCACTCTATCGCATTGTCGAAGAGTATGAGCCGGAAATGTTGTCCGAGATCGGCAGACGTATACGTCAGGGGCGATGGGAAATAACCGCAGCCATGTGGTCCGAGGCTGACATGAACATGATAAGCGGGGAAAGCCTGGTCCGGCACCTGCTCTATTCGAAGCAGTACCTGCAGAAACTGTTTTCTCTGGATGATGACCATTTTCAGGTGGCTTTTCAACCCGATACGTTCGGTCATAGTGCCAATGTCCCGGAAATACTTGCCGAAGGAGGGGTGAAGTATTACTATCACTGTCGCGGTGCATCCGATCAGCATATCTATCGGTGGAAGGCGCCGTCCGGCAAGTCGGTGCTTACCTACCGGGAGACGAAATGGTACAACGATCCGGTTCATTACGGCATGTTTTCGACTGTCCCGGAATTTATTCGCAGATATGGGTATGACAGGATTCTGGCGGTGTACGGAGTCGGTGATCACGGCGGAGGCCCTACCCGGAGAGATTTGTCCCGGATACAGGATATGCAGTCATGGCCCTTGGCTCCGACCATCAGAACCGGTACCTACCGGGAATACTTTACCGGGCTGGATTCGTTTCAGGCAATTCCTGAAGTTGCTGCCGAGCGTAATGTAATCTTCTCGGGCTGCTACAGTTCGCAAAGTCGTATAAAACGGGCCAATAAGCTTTCCGAAAAGAATCTCTATGAAACAGAGCTCTGGCAGTCTGCTGCATTACTATCTGGGAAGGGAACTTCCGAGAGTCGGAGGGATTTACGAGAACAGACTGCCTTGGCGCAGGGATGGAAGCGAACCATGGTTTCACAATTTCACGATATTCTCCCCGGATCAGGAACTGTCGATACAAAAGATTTTGCCCTGGGAGAGTTTCAGAAGACCCTTGCTTCAGCCCTCTCAATCCGTACTTCGCTCTACAGAAGATTGATGAATGGCCCGAATGGCACAGCTGCGGAAGGTAAAAGAAATAATCCCGAAATTAATGCAACGGCTTTTGGTTCCGGCGTAGGTTTCGGCAATGACCGGGCTATTACGGCTGCCGTAGAGCGGGGAAGCGGGGATAAGCGGCTTATCACTCTTTTTAATTCCCTTTCTTTCAGCAGAAAAGCCTATCCGGTTATCACTCTGTGGGATTGGGAGTTTCCTGGAGAGGAGACAGAATTCTTCTATGCCGAAAAGTTTGCCGACAAGTTTGCTGACAAGTTTGCCGACGAGCAGAGAATTCCCAGCCAGCTGCTGAACAGCGGAAAGGACAACTATTGGCAGCATAACTATTCACTCTTCGTTCTCGAGGCGGAAATGCCGGCAGTCGGCTATAGGGATATCTATGCTGTTCCCAAAAATCGTCAGATTCCTGAAAGCGAGTTTCATTCCTATGGCGTGGAGGGATGGCTGGTAGAAAACGAACTGGAATCGGTTCTGGAGAATAATTGTTTGAGCGTGCGGTTCGATCGAGAAAATGGGCGCGTGGTATCCTGCATCTCTAAAGCAAGCGGGGATGAGTATATTGATTCTTCCGGGGCGGGCTTTCAGTATCTTATTGAAGAGCGGGACCGCAAGCACATGTCGTCCTGGATAGAAGGAGCGTTTATCGGCGAAAAGGAGGCTGATAAGGTTGTCCTGAGCGATGACGCCGGTTTCAGGAAAGGGGAGGTTCAAAGCAGCTGCACATTCAGCTATCGTTACGGGAGCTCGGAAGTCAGAGCTGTCTACCGGTTGAACAAAGATGAGCCGTTCCTGCGCTGCGAGGCAGCAGTGGTCTGGAGGGAGCTTGGTTCGGAGGAAAGCGGGATCCCCCGGCTTCGTTATCAGGTGCCGCTCGCCTTTTCCGGTTCGCAAGTTGTGCATGACCGTATGAACGGGGTGGTTTCCCGACAACCTGTGCGGCAGGATCTGGCTGCCGGTTCATTCAGTGCCGCCTTAGGAGAATCTCTGGGGTGCATGATTGTCTCGCAGGAAGGCTATGGTTATAGGTTAGATGAAGATGTGCTTTCACTGAATCTTTTAAGAAGCAGTATAGATCCCGATCCCGCTCCGGAAGCAGGAGATCATCGCTTTAATTTTATCCTGATGCCCCTTCCCGACGTGGATATTAAGAGATCCGAACTGCTGCGATTGAGCCAAAGCTTTACTCATGGTACCGAGTGGATTTCGCGGGGTCTTGATGAGGGAGAAACTGAAGGCGGCAGCTCTTTTCTGTCGATTCTGGAGGGTTCTGCATCTCTTGGTGCAATCAAGCGGGGAGAGAGTTTTACAGGTATCGTTCTGCGTTTTTTCGATGTGGACGGCATAGATCAGCGGGTAACGGTGCAGCTTAGAGGAAAGATTGAAACTGCAGCAGCAGGAGATCTGCATGAGATCCCGCTGGCTCAGGAAGATCCGCGGTTTTTTCCGGTGGAGGCAGATATTCCGGCAGGAACAATCAGCTGGCAGCATCCTGCCTATGCGACATGTACCCTGCTGGTCCGGATTGATAGGGAGTAGTTCAGTAATTATTCCTCAATATAGAAGAGGACAAGTCGGATTTTCATCTTCCGCTGTTTGTTCAAAGGCTAGCATACGCAGGCAGGTTCCAGGCTACTCGAATAATTTCAGATCGATGCAGATGCGCATAACATGCATTCTGTCTCTGACCTCCATTTTTTCATAAATATGAGATACATAGTTTTTAACCGTCTGAACTGCCAGATTGACCTCGCGGGCTATTTCGCTGTTATCATAGCCGAACGTAATGAGCTTGAGGATTTCTATCTCCTTTCGGCTCAGATGCTGAAACCAGGGCGGGGCATCAGCCGGGGTTTTTCTGGAAATACTCTGGTTGATTATCGAGGGGGAAATTGACATCATACCATTATCCACTGTTCTTATGGCGTAGATCAGTTCTTCGGGAAGCATATCCTTAAGCAGATATCCTCTTGCTCCCACCTGCAATGCTTTTTTGACATATTCGTCCTCGTCAAACGTGGTGAGCATGATAATCTTGATTTCGGGATAGCGCCTGGCTATGGTTTCAGTTGCTTGTACCCCGTCAACAATCGGCATCTTGACATCCATAAGAATTACATCGGGACTGTTTCCTGCGCAGAACTGGATAGCTTCCTGCCCGTTGTAGCAGACTCCGGCCACCCTGATATCGGGATCCTTTATCTCAATTACCGTCTTCAGACTGTTGATAAACAAGACCTGATCATCAACCATCAATAACTCAATCTGTTTCATCCTTTGCCTCTTATGTGGAATTAATTAGCCCCCAGTTTCCTCAGTACCTTCAGAACCTTCAGAACCTTCAGAACCTTCAGTACCTTCAACGCCCTCTTCCGGTATCCTCGCGGTTTGGTTCATGGGGATCACAATTCGCAAAGTTGCTCCGCTGCCGCTGCTGGTAATAGAAAACTCCCCGTTGAACGTTCTTACCCGTTCCCTGATGCCTTTAAGCCCGATTCCGGGAACGATATCCTTAAATCCTTTACCATCGTCATTTATCGTGATAATTAAACTGCCCTTATCAACCGTGAGAAAGATATCTATTCTGGTAGCCATGCCGTGCCGGAGCGAGTTTATCATCCCCTCCTGGATCAGTCGAAAGACAAGGTTGGCAAGTTCTTCCCCGAAATTGTTCGGCGCATTGCCGTATACGAGCCGGATCTTGATATTGGTCGCTTTTTCAAAAGTTGATACAATTTTTTTCAGCTTAATCAGGTCCGGTTCATGCTTTTTCTTATTCTTGAGAATTCTGAGAACAATTCTCATGTCGTTAAGACCGCTTCTGGCATGCGCATGGATATTGTTGAGGGTCTCTTTCAGCAATGGGGAGAGGGTAGGCTCCTCCGTCTCCAGAGCAGATGCTGCCAGCATCATGGTGGTAGTAAGGGTGTAGCCTATGGAGTCATGTATTTCCCGGATAATCCGATTTCTTTCATCTTCGGATGACTTTTCTCCCACGATGCGAATATAATGCTGGAATCCGCTGTTGGCATCGGTAAGCTTTACTATCGTCTGGTTCATTCTTTCCAGCCGCTCTTCGCTGTCGAGAAATGCATCATAAAAATATTTAAAGACCGTAAAGAAGGCAATGGCCGATAAAGATACCATCGAGATGAACAGCAGATCGTGAAACAGCGGCAGCGGTATTTTCTGTGCAGTAAGGCGGCTGCCGAGACTGGCTGCATAGACTGCCAGAAATGCTGATACCGATGCGATCAGATTTCCAGGGAAGGTAAGGAAGAAAGAGATATCCAGAAATAGTGCAAGTAAAAAGAAGAGCTTCATGCCAATGTAGAGACTGGAGGGTAGGTAGACTATCATGACGAGAACAAAACGCACCAGGAAGAAAATGCTGCGATATGAGTTTTTTGGGATGATGAAAATTGCGAGAGTCAGCAGGATAGAGAAAGTTACCACTGCGTAATACTGTCCCAGCCAGTTAAACGAGTACGATTCTGTATTCTTCCAGTGGTACTGGAAAATTGAAAGTCCCTGCATAAGCGAGGAGATGGCAAAAACTATCCAATGAATGTACTTTTTGTACCGCATGGATGAATAGTAGCACATGGATCGACTGAAAAACAATTTTTTATTGCTGGCTGCAGGCCCTTTTGGTACCTGAGTACCTATATTGCATACCGGAGTAACTTTACTTGAGGCCGTAGTCATGTGAGAATTGGTGCATTATTACATATGCCGCTGCAGGCATAAAAAGGAGAGCAATTATGAAAATAAAATTTCTTGTGCTGATTCTTTGTTTTTTTCTGATTCTGCCGATGGGTTTTTCTCAAGGGCAGAAGGATGCCGAAGAATCGATCACCTTGAAATGGCTGGTGTGGATAACACCAAATCTTACCCTGGACTACTGGCAGGAAATTGCAGATGCCTTCGAGTCCGAAAATCCCGGTGTAGAGGTTGAGCTTGTTCAGGCTTCAGCTACGAGCACCGCTAACACCTCCGACTTTATACGTAACAGGCTTGCTTCCGGCGATGTGCCGGATTTATGGATGAATTTTCAGGATGTAGCGGCTTTTGCTGATGCCGGGCACCTGTGGCCGATCCCTGCTGACGATCCGGATCTGCAGCAGGTTAACAACCTTATGGATCAAGCGTACAAGGGAGAGCTCTACAGTTTCGCCTCATTTGCCCAGCCGCAGGGCCTGATGTTTTACAATAAGGAATTGTGGGCACAAAGCGGGTTGACCGAAGATGATATTCCGTATTCATGGGATGAATTCAATGCCGTTTGTGAAACAATTCAGGACGCCGGGATGACCCCCATAGCTATCGGCGGAGAGTGGGTTCCTCTGATACTCTGGGATTATTTTATTGGTGCTGAACTTTCCAAGGAATATCCAGATTGGTGGGCGCTGGTGAACAGCGGGGAGAAACAATGGAACGATCCGCAGGTGCTGGAAATTGTAGAATGGATCGACAGCCTGGTAAAAAACGGCTACTTTATCGAAGGGGCTCTGAGTATAGGATATGCGCAGCTCGAACAGGCCTTCCTGGCAGAAAAAGCCGTCATGTATCCTATGGGTTCCTGGTTTACGGCAGCAGAAGCTGCGGCTGATAAGGATTGGGAATGCGGTGTCTTCTCTATACCAACAAAAGATGGAAGAACCAACATGACCAAATCAGGAGGATACGGGAACGGATTTGTTATTCATGCCGAGTCCGAACATCCGGAACTGGCTTTTGAGCTCATGAAAATGGTTAGTCTGGATCCTGAGTATGGGGCACGGTTTATCGAAGCCGACGGGCTTTTTTCCAATCTGCTCCCGCCGCTCACCTATCCCATGTCGTCGCTTCAGGGGGAACTGCTTGAGCTGATGGGCAAAGTTGAATTTGCCCGACCGGTTATGAACCACCCGTTGGGAGAAGCTCCTCCCATGGGCATAACAGACTTCTTTCAAAGCAATGGAGAAGCGCTGCTTTCACAGTCCTATACAAGTCTTGAAGACTTACTGAAAAAAATTGATAACTTTGTTGCAGATGTGAAGAAATAGTCTGCTGCTTCAGATTGAATTGCTGATTCAGGGGGAGGGCTGTTCCTCCCCTGAATTAACCAGCCTGAGAGGAAAAGGAAAAGAAGGGAAAGGGAACCGAATTTATGAAGCTGAAGAGTCGGACGAGTACCAATATCCAGAATCTCATTTTGTTTACACCCGGTTTTGCCATCTATGTCGGTCTTATCATTTTTTCCATAATCCTCTGCTTCTATTATTCATTTTTTGATTGGGACGGGATCAGTAAGACTATGGATTTTATTGGTTTTACCAACTATATCCGTGCCTTCGGCAATCAGGAATTTCGTTCCAGCCTGGTTACTACCTTCTATTTTGCAGTCATCGGTACGGTAAGTGTCAATATAATAGCGATTATTCTGGCAGTCTTCCTCAATCAGAAAAATCCGCTGACCAACTTCTACCGGGCGGCATTTTTTTTCCCGCAGCTTATAAGCCTTGTCGCAATAGGCTTTATTTTCAAAGGGCTTCTCAGCTATATAGGAATTGTCAATACCCTGCTGGAAAATTGGGGAATGGCAAAGGTCGACTTTCTCGGAAAACCCGAGAATGCTCCGATAACTATTTTGCTGATCAGTATCTGGCAAACAACCGGGTTTGCTACCGTCCTCTATCTTGCAGGCCTGCAGGCAATCCCTAACGATCTCTACGATGCGGCAAAAACAGATGGAGCCAACGCCTGGGTCAAGTTCCGCTATGTTACTTATCCCTGGCTTGCCCCTTCGTTTACTGCAGTTACGGTGTTTCTTTTTACCGGGTATATGAAAATTTTCGATATTATCTTTGTTCTGACTGCCGGAGGACCAGCGGAGAAGACTCAGAGTATTGCTATCTATATAATGAAAATAGGATTCAACCAGTTCAGGATCTCCTATGCATCGGCCGTTGCCATATACATGACTGTTCTTGTGATGACCATAGCGCTGATTCTTACCGGGGTACTGAGGAAACGTGAAGAACTGCTGATAAGCTGACTGACAAGGAACTTGACGCGCTATGACGGAAAAAACAAAAAGAACCATACAGAAGCTTATCAGGCACCTGTTTATGCTTGCGGTTGCCTTTATCAGCCTGGTACCTTTCTATATAGCCATAATTAATGCTTTTAAAGTGGAGAAAGATATTTATGCAAACCCTTTGACGCTTCCGCTCGGGCGCCTTACCTTGGAGAATCTGAAAAGGAACTTCATTTCACCCAACTTCAATGTACCAAGAGCCTATTTTTTTACCATAGGGCTGGTGCTTGTTACCCTGCTGCTGACCGTTATAATTTCTCCATGCTTTCCTACATTCTCAGCCGGAACAGACAGGCTTTTACCGCGGCGCCTATATGCTGCTGCTGGCTGGAATGCTTATCCCTATCCAGGTAATCCTGATACCCATTATCCAGATCCAAGTTTCTGGACTTATGCTTACTGCCCCCGGGCTGGTGCCGCTGCGTATAGCCTGGTATAGTCGTTTACGACTTTTGTGCGGACCGGGTATATCAGTACTATTTCACCTCAGCTTGATGAATCTGCCCGCATGGACGGTGCCGGACCGTTGGTTATCTTTTCAGGATAATCTTTCCGCTCCTTAAGCCGGCTCCCGCCAGCGTCGTGATTTTGTTATGGTATGGACGTGGAACGATTTCATTACACCATTTGTCATCTTTGGAAGCAGTAGTTCTACACCGTTACAACTGGTATATACCGTGCAACGGGCAATATACTCCAGAAGTGGGATGATGTATTTCCGCTATTCTCTTCTATGCTGTAATTCCCTTGGCCCCTCAGGCTATCTCTGAGTGCGGCGGCTGTTTATATCCGGGCTGACCTCCGGTTCCATCAAGAATTGAAAAGAGGAATAATCGAGATGAACAATTTTTCGCCAGAACGCATTGCTTGATAAGGGACGCAGCCGCCTGAAAATGCGACCTGGCCGTACGGATGCATATCCGGATATGCCGGAACTGGACAGCGGAAAAACCATTACCCTTCTGGATGCAGACGTGGCCGGGAATAGTTACAGGATCCATGCTTCTCACTATTACTGCAAGGATGAGCCCCTGGATTTGGCAAACTCCACTGTATGTGCGTCAAAAATCATACTGCGGGTCTGGTACGATAATGAGGCTGGATCCTCAATTGCCCTGCCGTTCATGGATTTTCTTGGCGATATAGAAGGCCCATGCGCCCGGTATCAGACGCTTTCTTTTTTCCGAGTAGCCCATTCGCACAATTTTCGCTTGAAATCCCTTTCGGAAGCATATAACCATTCAGTTGGAAAACCCCTCAGAACGAGACTTGATTGGCTGCAGATCTTCAATATAGGAGATTCCCGTCTGCCTGAAACCTGCGGCTCTCTCTGTCGATTACCGGAGAGGCAGGACCCGGATTCCCCATGATCTTCTGGAATTGTTCAGCACCAGGCAGAAGGGCTCCATAATGCCCACTGGCTTCAGATAGAGGCGGACGACCCCGCTGTGCTCAGGGAGAAGCGCAAGGTGTGAGCAAATAATGAGGTGTATATCGACGGAGAACGCACTCCCTCGATGGAGTATCTGGGAACAGAGGATTTCTACGGATATTCGTGGGGACTCAGAAATCAAGTCCGACGGGTATGCGGCAATTATCAAGCACGAAGAACTTCCCGGAGGGGATCACGGATAGGGATGCTGCGCTGCAGGGCTATGGATAAAATTCGTTATCGAGAATTCCTGTCGGATAGTCATGAATTATACGCAGGAATATTTTTCGGAACTGAAGGAGAATCAGGAGGTGTTTCCCCTGGACCGAACCGGATATCCGAAAATTACATGCGAGGCTGACTACATCAGCTGCTTCTATTACTACACATTGAGGTAAAACATGGGAAAGATAACCGCAGCCCTGGTGGGAGCCGGGCAGCGAGGAATGGATACCTACGGGCTCTTACGCCCTGCAGCATCCCGATGAGTTGCGGATTTACCGCAGCAGCAGACCGGATCGGGAGCGGCGGGAGCAGTTCCTGCGTCAGCATGCAGTTTCGGAAGAGAACATGTTTTCTGATTGAGGAGCTGCTCAGTCAGGATCGACTTGCCGACTCTGCTCATATGCACGCAGGGATAATGATGCATTTGAGCCGGCAATGGCGGCCCTGAAGAAAGGGTATCATATTCTTCTGGAGAAGCCGATATCCAAAGATCGGAAAGAATGTCTGCAGCTTGCGGCGGCCGCAGGATGGTGCAGCAGGCACGTGATAGTCGCGCATGTTCTCAGGTATACCGATTTCTTTACGCAGGTCAAGCGGCTGGTGGAAACCGGTACCATAGGAGAGGTGGTATCGATTCACCTCATCGAGAAAGTTGCCTTCTGGCATCATGCCCACAGCTTTGAAGGTAACTGGCGGAGGCGGACTTTCCAGCCCCATGATTCTGGCAAAAAGCTGTCACGATATGGATGTGCTGCTCTGGCTTGCAGGAAGCGACTGCCGATCGGTTGCCTTTCGGTTCTCTTTACCCATTTTACTGAAAAAAAATGCTCCCGATGCCCCCGGCATACTGCTCCGACGGCTGTCCGCAGAGTGACGAGTTTGCCCGTTCTATGCTCCCGATTCTATCTGGACGGGAAGGACAGCTGGCAGGCGTCGATATTACGTCGAGTCGTATCGCAGGATACCGGATGCTGCCGTTCTGAAGCCTTGAAAAGCGGCCCGTAACGGCAGATGCGTCTATCGCTGTGACAATGATGTCGTTGATCACCAGGTAGTAAGCGGCGTGTTCGAAAACGAGGCGACATTTTCCTTTACTATGAGCGCCTTTACCGCGGACGGCGGGCGGGAGATCTATATCATGGGGACAAAAGGGGACCCGCAGGAGCGATGGAAGAGCATAAGCTGATGGTTACCGATTTTCTTACCCGGGAGCGCACAGAAATTCCGCTTGATGGGACGGCCGTCAGTCACGGCGGGGAGATGCCGGCATCATGCGTGATATGGTGCAGCTGCTTCAGAAGGGGGCGGCTTCGTCGCATGCCGCTGCTGTTAACGTGTCGGTGCAGAGTCACCTGATGGCATTGGCCGCAGAGAAGGCCAGGGCGGAGCATACCGTGATTGATATGGCCGACTATGTGAAGGAGTTCTCGAGTTAATATGACAAGAAAAGAGCGGCTTTTGGCGACCGTGCGAGGTGAACCGGCAGACAGACCGCCGGTCTGCTTTTATGAACTCGACGGCATAACACAGAATTACGACGACCCGGATCCCTATAATATATATCAGGACCCGTCCTGGCGGCAGCTGCTCGACCTCACGACAGAAAAATCGGATCGCATAGTACTGGTTCCGGTCAAGTTCCTGAATGAGCCTCCTGATCCTGTAGAGTCGATGACCGAGAGAGAACAGTATTTCAATGAGAAGGGTGATGCGTGTACAAAAACCGTCATTCATGCTGAAGGAAGAGATCTCGTTCAAGTGACTGCCAGGAATAAGGATGTTGATACTGTCTGGGTTCTTGAACACTTTATAAAGGATCTGGATGACTTCAAGTCCTGGATTGACCTGCCCCGGCAGGAGTTTGGGGGTTCTGTCGATGTTTCGTCTGTACTTGCTGTTGAAGAGGAGCTAGGGGATGCTGGAATCGTGTGTCTCGATATGGCAGATCCCCTCTGTGAAGCAGCTTCACAATTTGATCTTGCAGAATATACCATTACTGCCCTCACGGAACCAGCCCTGTTTCATCAGGCCCTGGAGAAGGCAGGCAGTCTCATTCTGCAGAGAACAGAGGCGATAGCAAAAGCCCTGCCAGGCAGACTATGGAGAATTTACGGGCCTGAATATGCTTCTCCTCCCTATCTGCCGCCGCGGCTTTTTCATGAATATGTCGTGAAGTATGACACGCCAATTGTTGACATGATAAAAAAGTATGGCGGGTATCCGCGTATGCATATCCACGGTAATGTTAAAGATCTTCTCGATGCCGTAGTTGCTGCCGGGTGTACCGGTATCGATCCCCTCGAACCTGCACCGCAGGGTGATGTTACGCTTCGCTATGTTCGGGAACGATATGGTGATGCCCTGACGCTTTTCGGAAATCTGGAACTGAGCGATATCGAAACCATGGCTCCAAAAGAGTTCAGGGGAAAGGTTGAAACCGCTCTCGCGGAGGGCACGGCCGGATCAGGCAGAGGCTTCGTCCTTATGCCTTCAGCATCGCCCATCGGAAGAAAGCTGCGCCGTGAAACCTTTGAAAACTACAAACTGATGATAGATATAGCAGAACATTGGTAATCACCATTACAGCCGGCCCGGGGTCAGCAGCTTTCGCTCGTAAAGCATTTCGTGCAGAAGCAGGTGGTTTTCAGCATCGTACCCCGGTTCCAGGTGATAATTAATAGTCAGTTCTCCTCCCTGGTTCTCGGCGAGAACCTGTTCCAGCCACTGCGACAGCTGTTCGGCAGGTGCTCCTTCGAGCAGCAGATCAATTGGCGGCATGAGATCGAGCGGAAGGTCTCTGCCCCAGAGTGCCCTGATATCAGCGACGCTTGTTCCATCACCGGTATCGAGAGATGCCAGGCTTTCAAACTCGCGGATATACGGAAGCAGATAGGTACAGGAGCCGCAGTGATGCAGTCTGATCGGAGCTGCAGTCCTGGCGAGGCGTTCGAGCGATGGCAGGATGAACTGCTTATACTCCGCCGGTCCTATCATTGTGCCTGAGCATTCACCCACATGCAGGACTGTTATGGTCTTTTTTGCTGCCCCGGCAGAGGCGGCTGTCAGTATACGGCAGGCACTTTCATACCAAAGAAAGAAATCTGTGATAAAATCGGGCTCATCGAAAATTTTCAGCATCAGTTCGTGTCCGAAAAACTTCAGAGCAGTAGTAAGTGCTCCATGGATTACCGCACGACTGCCGGCATCCCAGAAAAAGGGTGGTACAACGACACTCCATTCACGGTCGGCTATTGGAGAATTCTGAAGCGTGGAAACAGCACGGAGCCAATCCTTCAGAATCGGGTTCTCGAGCAGGGAATCCGGTGACGGCAGGTCGGCGATATTCGTAAGCCCGGCAAGCGGCTTTTCACTGATGTCGGCATCCTGATCGGGGTAGGGGATGAACTTGGCACCGAGGAGCATTCCGATAATGAGGTTGGGCTGAATCGCTCCTACCATAATTTGCCGGGGAGAATAATGATGGAGATTCACCAGGTTGGATTCGAGGTTGTGAATCCGGTAGCGGGGAAACCGTTCCTCCAGGAATTCTGCCGTCTGGAGATCCTGCTTCAGGCGGAAATGGGGGTCAAAATAGTAGCTGTCCTCAAATCTGATGCCCATTTCACGATGAAGCCAGCCTTTAGATACGCTCGTCTGTATAGTTATCATATAGCCTCCATGTGTGTTTTTCAGTTGCTGGAATCAGCAGCTTCAGTGTGTTTTCGTCTATACTGAGATGGGGTGCACCCGGTTGTGTTTCTGAAAATCCGTGAGAAGTAGTGCTGGTCATCGTATCCGACCATGTTTCCTATTTTGAAGATATCGAGTTCAGGGCTGTGGATCAGCAGCTTTCTGGCTAGTTCCATTCGAAGATCCCGAACATATTTCATCGGAGTTGTCCCTATATGGCGTCGAAACAGCCTGATTATGTAGGAAGATTCAAAACCTGTACGATCGCTGAGCATCTCAAGGGTAAGGGGGTGTGATAAATGTTCTTCCAGATACCCTGCCAGACTATGAATCAGCTCACGGCTGTCAGCCTTCGCATATCGACAGAAATAGTTGCTGAAGAGATCGCCGATCCCTGCAAGGAAAGCATCCTTATCCGGGGAGAGCTGAACCAGCTTTTTAATCGGGAGTTCCGGATTAATTAATTCCGCCTGATCGTCTGAGCTGCCCAGCTCCTGCTGTAGTTCCCGGAACGTTCTGATTATGACCGTTTCCACATCACCCTGTGTGATATCTTTTGTCAGCATGACGGAAATGGAATCGATAAAATCAGTTCTGGCATGGTACAGACTGCCCTGCTGGATTAAGGCTGAGAGGATTCCGGCTGTTTCTTTGACAAAAAGGTAACTATCAAATGAATTCTGTTTCGGGGCATGCTTTCTTTGCCAGCTATTCTCCATGATTCAGTTTGACAGGCTCCAGAGATGTCTGCTCGAGATTTCCAGTTCTCATTTGCCAGAGCTTTAATTTTGCCGCAGGCGGGTCCCAAAGATTCAGTGAAGAGAGTCGGTGTATAGGAACAAATAGCCTTGAACGGGAAATTCGGCTCATGAGAGATCGAATTGATTCAATACACGATGGCGGCTGACAAATCTGCTGGAAAAGAAATCCATGGTCGGATCATCAATAAGCGTATAAAAGTATTGGGACTGATATCGAATATGACTGAACCGCCGGCTGCAGATCGGATCTCTTCAGCCAGAATCTGAATCAACTGATAATAAGCGGCAGTCTCACTTGAACTGAAGAGAAAGGGTGAGAGGGCATTCCCGATATTAACGAGAAACAGCGATATTGTTGTCCGTTCGTTCTTCGGGACAGGCGGCAGATCCGCAAATTGATGTAAATATTGGAAATACATCTTTTCCCGTGCGGTGGCCCCTCTCTGCCTGAGATCGAAAATGATATTTTCCAGTAACGCTTTCAACTTATCATCCGAGACCGGCTTCATCAGGTAGTCCTTCACATTAAAGCGAAGAGCTGAGCGGGCAAATTCAAAATCATCGTAACCGCTGACAATGATAATTACCAGCGAGTCAGAGAAGCCCCGCGCTGATTCAATAAGCTCCAGACCCGTGCATATCGGCATGATGATATCTGTGATCAAAATATCCGGCATATCAGATTTCAGTTTCTGCAATGCTTCCCGCCCATTTTCGCAAATACCTGCAATTTCCAGCTGGGGAAACATCCTCCGGACTTTATCAGCGATACTGCGGGCAATCTTCGGCTCATCTTCCGCGATCAGAACACGGTATCCGGGGGTATTCATAACGGAGTTTTTCCTTTGGCTGCGGGCAGCCGCCCGGTATTGCGTGTCGGACTGTCATAACCCTCATCACCCACAGTCCAGCTGACAGCAATTTCTGCCCCGCCCATTACCGATGTTCCAATCCTGATCGCGGCGTTATTGCGGGAAAACAGCATCAGGCGGATATAGATATTAAGCAGGCCCATACCCTCTATGTCAAATCCGGGTATCAGCTGGCTGTCACGATACTCCCGCTGTTTCCGGGTGATCATTTCTGCAGCTTCGGGTTTGAAACCGGGTCCGTTATCGGCTATCGTCACAACGATTTCTGTTCCATTCCGGGTTCCGCTGATCCGGATAATCCAGGGCGGTCGATTCCGGGTGCAGGCTTTCACGGCATTTTCCACCAGCGGCTGAAGAATCAGCTTGGGCAGCGGTAAGGCCAGCAAGGTTTCGGGTATGTCTACCGCTAAAGACAGGTGTTTCTCGTACCTATGTTCCATCATGGTGATATACTGACGGCAGTGGTTGATTTCATCCTGCAGCGTGACCGTGCTCGACCGGCTGCTTCCGGTATACCGCAGCATATGAGAGATTGACTCAACCATTCTGCTGATCTCGATCTCTCCATTTTCATCAGCTGTAATGCTTATCTGCGCCAGTGAATTGTAGAGAAAATGCGGATTCATCTGAGCCTGCAGGGCGAGCATCCGTGAATAGAGTTCCTGAGTGCGTGTAGTGATCAGTTCCTCAACCGAGCTGCGCAGCCTTTCATCCATCAGCCTGAAGCTGTGCTTGATTGAATTCAGTTCCGAGAATCCGGTGTCCGCTTCTGTTTCTGAAGCATTCGCAGGTTCAGTGCTGAAATCTGCTGCCGAACGATCTTCGAGCGAATAGGTTTCCATTTCACGAGTGAGCTGGATGATCGGATTTGTTATTTTTCTGGTTATGACGTAGGAGAAGGCAAGACTGAATGCAAAGATCACAACTCCAACAGATACTACGATGATCAGCATCAGAACAAGCGGCTTGAGCAGTTCCCGCTTCGGGCGGGTGACGGTAAGCGACCAGGGAATGGTAGACAATTCCATGCTGTGGGATACTGAGCTGCTGGAATCGATCGCCGGTTCCTCACCAGTAAGCGGGTAGATGATAAAACCGGATTCATCTGTCAGGAATATTCCTGTTGACGGGTTGACGGTCCGGAAAGCGGAAAAAATGACTGATGCGCGTTCAGTTACCTCGATAATACCAGCTGGACGGTTATACTGGTCAAAGAAAAGACGATAGAGAGAAATCACCGGAACACCGCGCTCATTGATGTAAGGAGCAGATATGAGCTTGCGCCCATCAAGACGATAGACTTCCTCAAAAAATGGAAGGGTTTCAAGATTGACCTGACGCTGAAACTGACCGGTAGTGCGCATTCCGAGCATGTTTCCTGCAAGGTCATACATGGTGAGCTGGTAGTAAAAACGACTGGGACCGGCAATCAGAATGAACATATCCATCAGATCGTTCAGATATTGATGTTTGCGAATCTGATCGACGGTTTTGTTGTATTGACTGAATCTATCGAGTATGAGATTGCTGTACGAGATCTGCATTGAAAGAGTTTCCATTCTGATAAGTGCTGTGTCTACTGATTCCGCCAGGGCAGCGTTGGTTTCTTCCACGCTTCGTCCAGCCTCGCGTGAAATTTCCCGGGAGATATAGAGGGTTGTCGTAACTGTGAAAACAATAAGCACCGCTGTCAGGAGTATCGCTGTACTTCTGAACAGCCAATTGGAAATTGTTGTGGAGCTGCCCGGGTATCGCATGCCATATTCTACCATGGCTTTATGCCTTCTTTGCGAAAAGTGCAGACCAATTAATTATTTCCACCTGACTGTCCACTTTTGTCTACATACATTGATATCCTGCGGATCCAGAATATAATCAAAACTAACACGCAAAAGGAGTGTACGAATGAAGAGATCTGTTTTTTCAATCATTGGGATCTGTTTAGCGCTGCTGGTATGTTCTGCCGCGGTATTTGCCGCAGGCAGTCAGGAAAGCGCATCAGCTGGCAAAGAGGTGGTGCTGACATATCTTGCCGCCTCGAACTGGATCAAGGACTATGAATATATCATGGCCGAGGAATTTTCGGCTGAGACAGGGATCCGGATTGATTTTCAGGAACTGCCGCCGGATCAGTATGAAAATGTTGTCAAGCTCAAGCTTTCCGCCCGGGAAGGGGTAGACATATTCGGTTCGATTTCCGGTGTTCCTGCCCTTCAGAAATTTCAGCCGGAAAAAAACATGATAGATCTCTCGGGAGAACCCTGGGTCGAAAAACTGAAGGGTTGGGCCACGGTTGGTGCAAGTTATGACGGCCGGCTGGTCGGACTGAATCTCTGGTCGGTATCGAACAATGCCATCATGTACAACAGTTCGATATTCAGCGATCTGGGGCTGCAGGTGCCGAAAGACTACGACTCTTTCACCGCTGTATGCGATGCGCTTCTTGCGGCAGGTATTACGCCTATCTACGAATTTGCCAAAGATCTCTGGCACACCCAGTACTGGATGGAGACCATGACTTATCAGGAAACGCTGAGGGATCCCGATTTCATCGAAAAGCTGAATACCAACAAACTGAAGTATGCCGATGTCGGTTCGTTTCTTACTGCTTTGACGCAGCTGAGGGATATGGAAAAGAAAGGGTACTTCGGGGAATATATTCTTTCCAATACCTTCGATGAGTCATGGGAGGCCATGGCTTCCGGGAAGTACGGCATGATCATGATCTGGGATTCCTTCGGGACGGAAATCGAAAGCAAATTCGGGGTTCCGCAGGATGTGTTCAAGATGTTTCCGAATCCTATGGCCGGCAACACGGTCAGAAGCACGACTGCTGGCGGGATCTTGAAAGTACCCTATGCAGGCAGTGATCATCTCGATGAAGTACTGCAGTATTTCCGTTTTATCACCAGTCCTGAACGAGTGCAGGCCTACTACGATAATTCATCAGATTTGAATGTCCCCTCAATGGCCGGAATTACCTATTCTCCCACTGCCGCTGTCGAATCGCTCAATGAGATAACCAGAGAGGAGGGCATCGGTATCGAAGGTCTCTGTCTGTATTATGATCCCATGAGTTTAGGAAAGTATATCCAGAGCATGTTTCTTGGTGCTATGACTCCAGAGCAAATTCTTGCTGCAATGGATGCAGATCGGGCAATAACCGCAAGGGCCGCAGGCGATCCTAATTGGTAGGGTCCTTAATCATGCGCATAAAGCGGAAAATTTCCGTACTTTTTGTTTAAATTTTTTGTACCGGCCCCCAGATCTGCTTAAGGGGGCCGGCGTATCAGGAGTGTTTCGTTGAAACTGAGTCGGTATTACCCCTATTGGTTTGTTGTTCCCGCTTTGCTGATCTATGTTCTGTTTTTCATATTTCCCAGTGTCAACGGTTTTTATCTTGCCTTTACCGACTGGAGCATGGCAAGGGATATCGGCAGCTTGAAGTTTGTCGGACTCGAAAATTTCCGGATTATTCTGGACGCTTCGATGGGCATACGATCTTCAATCACCAATACCCTGTACATAGCGGCATGGACCACAGTTCTTAAAAATGTAATCGGTCTTGCCCTTGCTGTCGGATTAGTGCGAAAAAGTTTCCGGTCGAAAAACATGCTGCGGGGAGTTTTTTTCCTGCCGGCCATACTGCCTCCTCTGATCATCGGGATTATATTCACATCAGTATTTAAACCGAACAATGGCCTGTTTAACAATATCCTGGTCTGGTTCGGGATGGGGGCTTTTACAAAAGCCTGGCTGGCGGAAACAGCCGCTGCTTTTGGAGCGATTATTGCTGTTGAAACGTGGCGCCAGGCAGGATTCCATATGGCAATCTATATAGCCGGACTCCAGGTCATTCCGGAAGAGCTGTATGAGTCAGCCGATATCGATGGTGCAGGCAGTTGGCAGAAACTGGTTTTTATTACCATACCTCAGCTGCTGCCGTCGCTGACTGTTAATTTAATCCTCAGTCTCATCAGTGGATTGAAAATATTTGAAATTGTCTATTCTTTGACGAATTCCGGTCCGGGAGGAACAACTGCGGTTATGCTGACCGAAGTGTTTGACCAGTTTTCAAAGGGCAGGTACGCATTGAGTTCTGCCCTGGGGGTTATCATGTTTATGATTGTGGCCGTCATCGTTATGGTGGTCTATGGTTTTGTACAAAAAAAGGCGGGAGCTCACAATGAATAGAGCCCGGACTGTTCGTAATCTTGCTGGCAGCCTGCTTTTCTGGCTGCTCAGTCTGGTGATTATTGTTCCCGTTGTCATTATTTTACTCAATTCCATCAAGACTCAGAGCGAAGCTGATATCATGAATTTTGCATTGCCGAAGTCTGCAGTATGGCAGAATTATGCAGTTGTTATCCAGCGAGGCAAGATTCCGAGGGCGTATCTCAACAGTCTGATAATGTCAGTCTCTTCACTCGTTCTGGTTATCTTAAGCTCATCAATGGCCGGGTTTGTTGTATCCCGCAACCCATCTCGCCTGAACCGGGGACTGTATACGTTCTTTTTTCTCGGACTCATAGCACCTCTTAACATGGCTCCGGTCTTCAATCTCATCCGCAGCCTCGGGCTGATAAACAGGCTGTTCGGGGTGATTATGATGTTTACTGCCCTTCTCATTCCCTTCAGCCTGTTCCTCTTCTACTCTTTTATGACCAAAATTCCTCGAGAGCTGGACGAGGCTGTTATGATCGACGGCGGGGGACCGCTGCGGCTTTTCTGGCAGATCATTTTTCCGCTTTTGAAGCCGGTTACCGTTACTCTGATCATTCTGAATTTCGTTAACACCTGGAATGACTTCATGCTGCCTCTGTATCTGCTCTATGATTCTGAAAAATGGCCGATAACACTCACCATCTATGATTTCCTTGGCCGGTTCAAACGGGACTGGAGTCTGGTGAGTGCCAATATTGTACTTACGATCCTGCCGATTCTTGTCGTTTACGGGTTCGGGCAGCGATACATAATCGACGGTATGGTATCCGGTTCTTTGAAGGGATAGCGGCCAAAAGGTGAGATTATCTGAAGCTGCTGTTTATGCTGCTGAAACTGCTGATACTGCACATTTGTTCTATTTAACGAGGTAAAACATGGGAAAGATAACCGCAGCCCTGGTGGGAGCCGGGCAGCGAGGAATGGATACCTACGGGCTCTACGCCCTGCAGCATCCTGATG
>JAGYPA010000240.1 GCA_018399255.1 Spirochaetales bacterium
TCTCGAGCTGTTTTTCTAGAACTTTCGGTATGCGAACTTTGAGTGATCAGGCTGATGTGAATAAAGCGATTTGATTGTTTCCTTGAGTACATCAATAAAAACCGGTTGTAGAAAATCATTAATAACCATCGAATGGGGTTCCCAATCTTGATAAAAATCAAGATATTGGTCTTTCACTTTTTCTATAAATGATTGTACCAATAGCCTATGTTTATGGATAGTCAACACTTTTACGGACAATTTGTTAAGCAGGTTTAGTATTCTGAGATGTAACCCAGTTTTCGAAAATCAATCGGGCTGATACTGCCGTGAAGTTATGTGGGTTATGGGTTTTTAGTGCCAGGCTCCATTCTGAACCCCTCTCGAGTTGAAGGATTCACAAGTATCTACCTTGCAATTAATTACTTCAACTCGTCATTTTAGTTACGAGGGTTATGTGGGTGCGGGGCCTGGCACCCGTGGGTCAAAGAGCAAATAAAAAGGCAGAACCAGAATGCTGATCCCGCCATAATGCTGCGTGGGTTATGTGGGTGCGGTGACTGGCACTCGCACATATTTTTGATTGCGGCTGTTCGGTTTATCCGGTATCGTCATCTGCAATTTTCCAGATTCAAGCAGCGGCTTGAGAAAAGCTTTACGGAAATATTCTCGATGGTCAATCCCTTTATACACCTGCATCTCATCCCTGCTTTTAGGCATCGAATAAAAATCTATAAGCATCCTCAATCGAACATCTTGCGCGTTGACTTGCGCGGCAACTTGCACGGTATGAGTGATAGAAGGGGTCTGTGTTAAAATTTCGGACAATCTGTTAAGCAGGTTTGGTATTCTGAGATGTAACCCAGTTTTCTCGAAAATCAATCGGGCTGATCCCGCCATGATGTTATGTGGGTTATGTGTTTCACGTGCCAGGCTCCACTCTGAACCCTCCTCCAGCTGGAGGATTTACAATTATTTACTTTGCAATTAATTACTACAACTCGTTTTTTAAGTTTCGAGGGTTATGTGGGTGCGGTGACTGGCACCCCTATATACCCTTTTTTAGTTACGAGGGTTATGCGGGTGCGATGACTGGCATCCATATTCTCTTGCTTTGAGTTCCCAATGACCATATCGCTTGCCCCCTTTGCGTTCGAGCTTACCCTTTTCCATCATATCTGACATCGC
>JAGYPA010000241.1 GCA_018399255.1 Spirochaetales bacterium
GTGGCTTGTAACAGATCGGAATGAAAAATGAAGTTAGTTGTCTGTATATTCGTTCAAATATTTAGTAAATTCATCAAGGGTAGAACACTTATATGTCAAATCGAACAACTGATCCAATATTTCAAGTGATTGAATAGACTTAATTTTATCTATAATATGAGGCTTTATCACGTCATACTTCAGCGTCAACGATTTGATGAGCATTTCCTGCCTGCCCTTTTGTTCACCTTCCTGCCTGCCAAGAATAACCCCTTGCTCCAGCCCTTCTTTTCGAAACATATCTGCTATCGTTCCCATAAGTTCATCACCTCCCGACAATTCCCTTCTGGCTGTCTCCTGGATATCAATGTATTCTTCTTCCCCCCTGACAGCACTCAGGTATTCCATAAAGGATATAACAAAATCCCTGAACTTCACCCCCGGAAAATCACTGTTGATCAACCTGAAAACCCTCACCAGATGATCCAGGAAGTCAGGACTGTAAAAGTGTCTCCAGATAACCAGCAATGCCTTCAGGGTTTCCACAAACTCATAATCATCAGGATTTTCCCTCGCCGCATCATAAAGAACAAAATCAAAGTCCGGAATATAAACCTTGAAATCCCCCGAAGGATAATCAATATAATCAGGAACCTTTTTATACTCCCAACCATCCCTGGCATGGGCAATAATCACCGGGATGATCATTGGAAGCTTATCGCCGCGCTCCCTCATCACCCTGTCATACCGCTCCCAGATTTCAAGCATGTAGCGAAGCATCTGAATCGGGGTGTTATGACCCCCAAAGCTCTTGTGCTCGAACAAGAAATATATCCTGGCAGAAACTTTCCCACCCTTCACCGGAACGCTTGTCAAAAGATCTGAGTAGTAATCCCTCAAATGCGGTGGAATAAAACTATCCTTCTCGTAGAAGATGTTTTCCAGAACCAGATGCTTCCGGATGGATTCCGGCAGAATATTCCCCAGAAGGCTTACCGCATTTTCCCGATCCGTCATCACCCGCTTGAAGATCTTATCATGTGGTCCCTGAATTCCCGTCATGAAAATATTATACTGCCCACCCCTCGGCCGATCAAGAGAAATGCACGGGGATCGAGAACATCTCGACTACCGTCAAATTACCGAAAACGGCCCGGAGCCGAAATCGGTAAGGCCC
>JAGYPA010000242.1 GCA_018399255.1 Spirochaetales bacterium
AATGTATGATCTCCTTCTGATAAGCAACCGTCTGTCCGACATAATTCTGACTCACACGAAAGTCGCTATCCTTGAAACGTGGGTCAACGATGCGGTTCTGCAGCTCTATCAATCTTTCCTTTTCACAGAAGTCTTCCTTTTCAGCAAGCTCCAGCGATGTGATGAATTTTTCAGTTCTGGAAGCGTTGGGCTTGATGTGCTCAATTTCAAAGGATGACTTTGTTTCCTTGTTGTAGAGATAGCTCAGTGCCCGGCGAAGCAGTTCCGGTGGATATGCGGTGACGATATCCTCGCACCTTTTGCGCAGGACGGATGAATCCAGTTTGGCAAGCTTTTCGGTTCGTCTGACGACAGGGCAAAACGATTTGGGACCAAGGAGGTTGTTCACAATGCGGTGGCGTGAAGATTTCTCTCCGTTCTGAACGGTGTAATAATCTTTGGTTTCCAATGCATCGACATAGTTCCCTGAAGTCAGGTCGTCAACGGGTAGTTGCTTTCCGGTCAGAAACTCATAGAAGAACCAGATTCTCCGAGCATACTTTCCGGTAGGTTTGGATTTGATGTACTCGGTTAGCTCATCCTGAGAAACCTTTTCGAAGATTCGATCCAGCAGGCCCAGATTGACCCCGTCATATTTCAGCGCGAATTCAAGATGATCACCGACCTTTTCCCCCGGCCAATATTGGGTCCTGAAAACTTTTTCAACAAACCCGTCCTGAATTTTTGAATAGTGAGTGCCAGTCGTGGAAACCGCCGATCTGTGCCAGTTAGGCATAGCTGCAAGTGCAAATTTCTCCAGCAAGTATGCGTAACCTGCCGGTCGAAAATCAAAAACGTTTATTTCCATGGGCAAACCTCACAAAATTGTTATTCCCAAACGAAGCGAGAGGAGCGGAAGCAATGAGAAGGTTCCATTCCCGAGCGAGAGCAGGGAACGTAAGGAGAAATACCCCGCCCCTTGGGGCGGCAAAGGAGGCGAAGCCTCCTGGGTCCAGAGCTTGCCCTGGGGTATTGATACCTTTCATTTCATTGCAAATATAATTACAAAACAGGAGTTGTCAACAAAAACAATTACAAAACGGCTACATACTGCATAAATGGTTATAAATTCAAGCGATGCGATTAAATTTGGGG
>JAGYPA010000243.1 GCA_018399255.1 Spirochaetales bacterium
CCGGCCAGCGCTCCTTTACGGCCTTGACACGCTATGTGAAAAGTTTCAAGGAAGACTGGCCTGAGGTCCAGGTAGTGCTTTCCGGGTCTTCCATGAATCGGTTTTTCTCGAAAGATATGAGAATACCTGTGGGCAGATACCGCAGTATCTGTCTCTATGGCTTCAGTTTCAGCGAATTCATTCAATATGTCCATAGCCACGAGTTGGCAGACTTTACCCGCACAGCACCGGAGAGGGTTTCGTCATCCAGACATGAGCTTCTGCTTTCATGGTTTAATGACTACCTAAACGTGGGCGGTTACCCTGAAGCTGTCAGGACTTTTAAGGAGCAGGGGAACTGGTCGGATGTAATCAATGAAATACTCTACTCACTAGAGGAAGATTTTGAGCGGAAAGAAGCATATCAGCCGGAGCTGTTCAGGGACGCAGTTGCCGGGATTGCAAACCATATCGGAAGCCCTTCAAAATTCACCCATTTCGATACTACAAAATATCATGCTAAGCAGATAACCAGCGCTCTTGCTCAATGGCATATTGCTTATGCAGTTGAACAACAGGCAATCCCCGCTGGGAAGGGTGGACATTTACTTCCCAAGCGGTATCTGCACGACTGCGGAGTGGTTCAGCAGCGACGCGCAGTTGCAGCCCCACCCATTTCTTTACTAAACACGGTGGATCCACTGCTTAGAACCAGTTTGGGAGGGCTTATCGAGAATGCTGTACTCATCCAGTTGCTCTCAGGGCAGTCGGCTTCTCTGCAGATCGGCACATGGAAGAAAAATGCCGGTTCGCCTATTGAAGTTGACTTTGTACTGAAACTCACCCAGTTTGGATTAAGCCTTCCTATTGAGTGCAAGGCAGCTCTTCAGGTGAAAAAAAAGCATTACAAGAACCTTCTTCACTATTTGGATCTCACACATCAAACGATTGGCCTGCTGATTTCTGCAGCTCCTCTGAAGTATATATCGGTTGGAGATAAAATGATCATACAGATTCCGGTGTATCTCGCTTCTCGGAGAAATATTGAAGTGTATGTTTCCCGGGGATTGTCAATGCAGGGCAAAGTTTAATGCCCCTTCTTTTCAAAAAGGGGTGAAAAAGGGG
>JAGYPA010000244.1 GCA_018399255.1 Spirochaetales bacterium
CTGCAATCCCTGATCCCCATTAATCGGCCCATCATGACGCTTTGAACCCTCAACAATTGCTGGATCTATGCCTTCCGCGAACGCTTTACAGGTCCATTCCTTGTAATCAAGCCCTCCCATCTCAGTGAGGTTCTTACAGTACTGACAAGGGGATACCCAGTTTTTGAATTTTCGCCTTATTCATTTACAGACAGATTTACAGATAAACCTTTGAATTATTACCATCATTCAATGCAGGTTTCACTATTCTGAAAATATGATCTTTGACTTCTCCGATCTTTGCTGACTGCAGCACCGCAATGATCTGGTTGTAGGGAACCGTCCCTCCGAGTTTCTTGACTTCAAGAATCCGAATAATCAGCAGTGCGATAAAGCAGCTAAGAAAGTGCGTCTGTATGCTGACGGGATTCCTGACAAACACCGGACGGGCCTCAAGGTTGGATTTGGTCAGCTTGAAGGATTCCTCAATTTTCCACAGCCCACGGTACATCTCAATAATATCCTGATCAGAGACCTCCCGGTTCAGTTCAAACAGACAGTCGTATGATCTGAATCGGGCACGCCCCTTCCACGGTTTTTCATCTGGATTCCTCCCCACAACATTGGTCTCAATGAGGTAGCAGCCGTCAAGTCGCTCATCGTTGGCGATCAGCTCATTATCAAAAAACCGGGTATGCTAGGATCGCTCAAACAGCTCTCCCGTCTTTTGATCATAGGATTCTTTCCTATAGTATTTTATTGGCTCCATGGCCTATGAACACCGTCCCGTTACGCTCTGCCTTAAGGATGGCAGCAGCTCTGTCAATACGGGCTTTTACCTGATATTTACGGCTCCAGAAGACAATCTGTCGCTTGTTGACCAGTACCTTCACCTTTTTTGACCCATCCTGTACCTAGGTGCTTTTCTGTGCCGGCACCAGCCTGGATTTATACTTGAAGATGGGTACTTCCTGCTGTTGCTGCTCATAACTCCCAGTTAGGCTGACTGCTGCTTGGATTGCTTGTTATACACCTTCATGATCTCTTCCGGTGTCTGTGCTCCTTCTATTCCCGGGTCCTCTTCATCTTCAATCTGCGATAAC
>JAGYPA010000245.1 GCA_018399255.1 Spirochaetales bacterium
CTTCTTCACCGACCGCGGACAGATTGCATTGATGATCTGAAGCTCTTCAAGATCAATACTGTTGTCCTTACTGTCGAATCCCCGGTCTGCAGCATAACTTGAAACGCTCCTGTAATTCTCCTCCAGTCGTTCTATGCTTTCAGGTACCAGCTTGTTATCTCCAGGAGGCTGTTCTTTGATAAATTTCCAATCAACAATAAGACCGTCACTTTGTTCAGCAAGATACAGGGCATTGCCAAACTCAACTTCTGCTCCTGCTTTACCACGGACTATTATGCGAATGTCCTCATCATACAGACTGAGTATTTTATCCTTGTTATTGACTCTCCTGTTCCCAATTATTCTCTCATGTGCCTGATCAACGGCTGCCGGAAGCTGAGCAAGAACAGATTCCATGCGGTTCAGGACTGCCTGTGCTTCAGCCTCACTCCAGTCGGTCTCTTCAAAACGATCTTTGAGCAGCTGCGCATAGTTCGTTCCATGGTTTTCAATTACCTTCACCAGCTTTTTCATCCGCCGAAAGACAGCCTTGCGAGCCTTGTCCGCTCCTTTCTTCTTTCTCGTATGGGTCATCTCAATACAGAGTTTATTCATCTCCGTCAGGAACGATTGCGGATCCCCTATTCGATGATACAGCCCCTGTTTCCGTATAAGCATAATGGCTTTCATCAGGGTCCGTGCCGCATCCCGAAACAGCACCCAGTCAACCGGGAAATGAATGTTCGCTTTCACACAGGTAGTATCGGCAAAGATCCTATCCATCTTCACTGCCGCTTCCTGATAGAGGATTCTTTTTACTTGGTTTTCATCTGCCGCAGCCCGATTCAGATCATGAATAATCTGATTCAGTTCCTCTTCACAAAATAGCTTTTCATATCGTTCAAGAGAGCTCTTTGATACCGGTCTGATTGAGCCCAGCTGTTCAGTAAAGGTGAACCAGCAGAACAGCTGGCTGTCGGCTGAGCGAATAGACAATTTCCGATACGAATACCCTGTTATTGCGAGTAATATGCAGTGCCGGAATCCCGTCCGGTACTTTCGATACAGATGCTGCAACTGTGC
>JAGYPA010000246.1 GCA_018399255.1 Spirochaetales bacterium
CCCGTCCCCGTTTCTTATCCCCAGGAGGTTTAACCGGAGGAGGACACTCGACTTTACCCGCTTCAATAACCTTTCGGTAGCGAAGAAGAAAATTCTCTGATTCATCTTTGATGAGCTTTCCGGTATTCTGACTCACTGCATGGTGTATTTCAATGAGCAGCTCCTGCATGGCCTTGGCCCAGTGCAGGTTATCCTGTTCTTTAGCCCGCTCGAGTTCTCTCAGGTGGTGAGCATTGCACAAGGCATGGATGCAGGAGTACTTGTAGTAAGGCTTCCAATGATCATGAACGAGAATCCCCTGGAAATGGGGGATTACTCCCCCTGCCTCCATTGCATCAGTTCCCCGCTTTGCATGGGGATAGAGATAGGTGAGGTCCTTGTTTGATACATCATGCAGCCACTGTCGTTTTCCCCCAATATTAATCCCTGTTTCATCGGCATGATTCAAGGGGGAGTTGATCAGTTCTTTGATCAGCCACTGTTCAAACCCTTCAAGTCGTTGGTAGGCTGCTGTATTGAAATTGTAGATTGAACCGGCACTCAAAGGGAATCCCATGTGACTGGCAAAGTAGTCTCTGATCCGCTCATAGGGCAGCAGTTGATATTGGGACATATAGACCGCGTTCACCTTGGTATTCCGACCGTATTGTACCGAATTGACCACATCATCGGGAAAAGGTGCGACAAACCGTTTCCCATCCTGATCAACAAGGACTTGTGCACGGTACTCGATTACCTGCCGTTGTACCATGACATCAAAGACCTGACGAGCTTCATAGCCTGCCTCGGTGTAGATTCCCTCCGGCAGGGTGCATCGGTCGATTTCTATCTCCTGTATTTCATCAGGGTCGTCTACTGGAGTGAGTGTGGTTCCTCTGTGGCCTTTCTGTCCGCCCGGCTTTTTCTCTCCCGGAGTTCTTTTCTGCTTTTCCCTATTCGGATCACTTGAGGGCGGCTTGCTGCTGTTACGACTGGTCAGTCCGTGTTTTTTCGCCAGAAACTCCACGAGCACAAGCAGCAACTTGAACATGCTT
>JAGYPA010000025.1 GCA_018399255.1 Spirochaetales bacterium
GCAGCTCAAGCAGCTTATTGCTTCAGGGGAGCTGCAGCCTGATGATAAAATGCCTAACGAATACGAACTTGCGGAAATGTTCGGTGTAGGGCGCTCCACCATCCGTGAAGTGCTGAAGATTTTCCAGTATATGGGGGTAATCGAGCTGCGTAATCCCAAAGGCACGTTCATCTGCAGCAGCTCCCACATTTCCTCTGAGGCGCTGGTCTGGTCGATGCTGCTGGGACAGAAGGATTTTGCCGAAATAATCGAGCTCCGGATAGTCATGGAACAGCAGGGGCTCTGGTATCTGCTGGTAAACCGCCGTGACGATCTCGAACTGCGCGGGCGTACCATCGCCCTGCTCGAGGATGATATCCGGGCAATGGAAGCTGCCGTAGCGGCAGGGTCTACGGAAGCGCGTCTGGAGGCCGACTACAATTTTCATGGACACATTATTCAGGCCTGCAGCAATGCTGTCTTTCAGAATCTCTACAGCACTATGCGGCAGTTCATGGTCCGGGAAATCCGCAATTCCCAGAGCGATGAAACCTATCTTGAGTCGGTAATAACGCGGCACCGACAGCTGCTGGACCTGGTTCAGGAAGGCGATTATGCGACAGCCAGTGAGCGGTTCAGACATCATATACGCAATATCGATGCACTGCTGGATAAAAAGATGAGTAATCAGCGGGCGTGAAAGCGGTAAAAAAAGGTGAAAAAATTTTTAGAAAAAAATATTGACAAACTTTGAAAGTATGTTAACCTTAACATATTCCTGCTTACAGTGCTGAAACTTCTAACCAAAACGTCGCTCTTGCTTTTTGCAAGAGCAACAATCATATATATAACATTTGACTGAAAAAAAAAGGAGGGTATTCGGAAGCTTGTATGTTAACGTTACCACATTGGTTCAGCAACGGGAACTGACGCGGTAATTCGGAAAAGTCCACCAATGAAAGGGCGATTGCCCGGTGGCAGCCGCCTGCGGAAGCAGGTGAGAACCTGCGCAGGCAGGAAATATCAGGAGGAATTCTTATGAGAAAAGGCGTAATGTTGGTGCTCGCACTGATGCTCTGTGCCGGAATGGTTTTTGCGGCCGCAGAGAAAGAGGACGATGGTGTACGGAAGTATGCTCTGGTAATCAAGACCCTGAACAACCCGAATGCGGCACTCATGAGCATGGGAGCCCGGGATGCAGCCGCGGAACTGGGCGGTGAAGTAATAGTTATGGCCCCCGAACGGGAAGTGGATTCGGCCCAGCAGCTGGAAATTGTGGAAAACCTCATTATTCAGGGAATTGATGCCCTGCTGCTGATGCCTTGCGGTTCTATAGAACTGGTGCCGGGTGTTAAAAAGGCCAATGATGCCGGAATCCCGGTTCTCAACATCGATACAAAAATGGATCCGGATGCGATGGCTCAGGCAAAGGCCTCGCTGGCGACCTTTATCGGATCAGACAACTTCGACGCAGGCTACCAGGGCGGTATGAAAATGGCTGAACTTCTCGGTGGTGAGGGGGAAATTGCCATAATCCAGGGGGTTCCCGGACATGAATCGAGCTACATGCGGGTTGACGGTTTTGAAGCGGCCATAAAACAGTTTCCCGGCCTCAAAGTAGTTGCCAAGCAGCCGGCCAACTGGGAGACGGAATTAGGGTATACCGTAATTCAGAATATCATGGAAGCTAATCCCGACCTGCAGGGCGTCTGGGTAGCCAGCGACCTTATGGGTATCGGCGGTGCTCAGGCTATCAAGGAGGCCGGAAAAGCAGGAATCGTGCGTATGGTTGGCGTTGACGGCATGCTCGCTGCTATGGAAGGAATCCAGGAAGGCATCTACGACGCCACCGTTAAGCAGTCGACCTACATGATGGGCTACATGGGAGTTAAAGCGGCAGCTGAATATCTTGACGGCGGATCACTTGAAGAAATTACCTATACACCGCTGACCATGGTTGATGCAGAGAATGTTGACTCAGTCATCATAGAAGAACGGGAAATGAATGCCCGGGCTCAGAATCAATAGGGTACCGGAAGGATTATAGAGATTGCCTGAGCAATCGCTGAACAATCTCGGCCGTACGTGCAGAGCGTACGGCCCCTTACTTTACAGGAGGATAACCGGATGTCCGTAACCATACCACCGGTAGTAGAGATGGAACATATCAGCAAATCCTTTCCCGGTGTCAAAGCCCTGGACGATGTACGCTTTTCCGTTTTTCCCGGAGAAGTGCACGTACTCCTCGGGGAAAACGGGGCAGGAAAATCCACGCTGATGAAAATCCTCTCAGGAGTCTATACAAAAGATAGCGGGGAAATCCGCATTGCAGGAGACCCGGTTGAACTGCATAACGTAAAAGATGCCATGCATCAGGGAATCCGCATTATCTACCAGGAACTGAACCTGCTGAACAACTTGACAGTTGCAGAGAATATTTTTATTGGCGAAGAACCTCGGACCAGAGGCATCATTGACTGGAAAAAAATGTTTACTGAATCTCAGAAACTGCTCGACGGCCTCAACCTCTCGATCGATGCTCACCAGAAAGTATCAGAACTGCCGGTAGGGCAGCAGCAGATGGTTGAAGTTGCCCATGCCGTCTCCAAAGAAGCCAAAGTTATTGTAATGGACGAACCCACTTCTGCGCTCTCGAGCAAGGAGATAAAAGAGCTCTTTACCACAATCCGCAAGCTGCAGAAACGGGGGGTAGGAGTCGTATACATCTCGCACCGTCTCGAGGAACTGCTGGAGATCGGCGACCGGGTTACGGTTTTCCGGGACGGCCAGTACATCGGGACGAGGAATGTCCGCGAGGAGGACGGCAGCATAAAAATCCAGCTGAACGACCTTATTACCATGATGGTCGGCCGCAGTCTTGACCAGCAGTTCCCGAAAGTGAAGTTCACTCCGGGCGAAGAAACTCTGAGAATTGAGAATCTCCAGACCGAGGAGAAGCTGCGCGGCTGCAGTCTGTCAATAAGAAAGGGCGAAATACTCGGGCTTGCCGGCCTGATGGGGGCCGGGAGAACCGAACTTGCCCGGGCAGTAATCGGAGCCGACCGCATAACCGGGGGATCAGTATATCGCGGGGGAAAACGTCTCAGAATAAGAAATCCCGGAGATGCCATAGCTCAAGGAATCGGGTATCTGCCGGAAGACCGCAAACTCCATGGCCTCGTGCTCGAGCTCGATGTCGCCAAAAATATTACCCTTACCGGAATAAAGCGAATAATAAGCGCCTTTTGCCTGTCGCTGAAAAAAGAGCGGAAGGAAGCCTTGAACTTGGTGGGGGAACTTAGAATTAAGACCCCGTCCATCAGCCAGCAAGTCCGCTACTTAAGCGGCGGCAATCAGCAGAAAGTAGTCGTTGCCAAGTGGCTTTTTGCCAACAGCGATATCCTTATTTTTGACGAACCGACCAGGGGGATTGATGTCGGGGCGAAAGTTGAAATATACCGGCTGCTCAATACGCTGGTCGAAGCGGGCAAGACCGTCATGATTATCTCATCCGAGCTTCCGGAAATCCTCGGCATGTGCGACCGGATTGCCGTTATGCGCGAAGGGAACATAGTAAAAGAGTTTCTGCGAGCAGATGCAACCCAGGATGCTATCCTGAAGTATGCAATCGGGGCTGAAGCCTGAACAGGAGGAAAAGGAAAGTTTGAACAATATACAGCAAAAAATACAAAACAGTCCCGAAACCTTGAACAGGGAAGGGGCTGACAGGGAAGGGGCTGACAGGGAAGGGGCTGACAGGGAAGAAATGGAGCCAGGCTTCGGAATGCGGCTGAGAAGGGCCCTGGGAAAAGTGGAGAGTATCTACACACTGATCGGGTTACTGCTGATGTGCATAGTTTTATCATTTATGCACCCGGCATTCCTATCAATGCGCAACTTTTCAAACATATTCCTGCAGGCATCGATCAACGGCATTCTTGCTATCGGCATAACTTTTGTCATTATATCTTCGGGTATAGATCTTTCAGTCGGATCCATACTGGCCCTTTCCGGAATTGTCACGGGAAATGCACTGAGCGGTGGAATGCCGCTGGCCGCTGCCGTAATCTTCGGCATGCTGACAGGAGGAGCCTGCGGGCTGTTTAACGGACTGATCATAACCCGCTTCAATATGCCGCCTTTCATCGTTACCCTGGGAACCATGAGCATCGCCCGCGGACTGGCCTTGCTGAGTACCAACGGAGGGCAGATTTACGGATTTGATGCGAAATTTCTCTTTATCGGACAGGGGAAGATAGCAGGCGTACCTATGCCGGTGGTAATCCTCATTCTGCTCGCGCTTCTCAGCTCATTCATACTCAAGTATACCCGCTTCGGGCGATACTGCTATGCTCTCGGCGGGAACATGGAAACCGCCAGACTGTCAGGGATAAGTCCTACACTGTATCTGACCCTGATATACACCCTTTCCGGGGTAACGGCAGGGGTCGCCGGGATCGTACTGGCCTCACGCCTCAGTTCTGCCCAGCCGATAGCGGGAATAAGCTATGAGCTGTATGCCATTGCTGCCGCAGTTATCGGGGGAACAAGCCTTGCCGGCGGTACAGGAACCGTTTTCGGGACAATTATCGGAGCGCTTATTATCAGTGTAATCAGGAATGGGATGAATCTGCTTAACGTAAATTCATTCCTGCAGCAGGTGGTTATCGGTTCGGTAATTATCCTTGCTGTAATGATAGATTCATTCAGGAAGAGAAACAGATCATAAGGGCGACCGGATGATCGGCAGAAGGAGCGAAACATGAGATTGGAAGGGAAAGTCGGTATAGTAACCGGCGGCGGAAGCGGCATCGGCCGGGGAATCTGCATTAAGTTTGCTCAGGAAGGGGCAGCTGTGCTTGTGGCAGATATAAACATGGAGGGAGCCGGGGAGACGGTCCGGCTGATTACTGAAGCAGGGGGAACAGCGGCTGCCGTCAAGAGCGATGTCACCAGCCCGGAATCGGTGGAAAACATGGCAGCGGCAGCTGTTGAGCAGTTTGGAAGAATTGATATTCTCGTAAATAACGCCGGTACCGATATCAAAGGATCGGTGCAGGATTACAACCCCGATACGTGGGACAAGCTGATGGCGCTCAATCTGAAAGGCGTATTTCTCTGCACCCAGGCAGCGGCAAAAAGGATGGTCCCGCAGAAGTATGGGCGGATAGTCAATATATCTTCTATGGCCGGAAAGACGGGCGAGGCCTTTACCAGCCCTTACTGCACCACAAAATTCGGAGTTATCGGTTTTACCCAGTCGATAGCGCTTGAGCTCGGCCCGGACAATATTACCATCAATGCGGTCTGTCCCGGGGCAGTGGAAACCGACCTGATTAAATCCAGTGTCTCCGGTACCGCCAAGCTCAACAACAGAACCTATGAGGAAGAGCTCTACAGCAAGTTTATCAGCCAGACCCCGCTTGGACGGGTCGCTCAGCCATCTGATGTTGCCAACGCAGTTGCCTTTCTGGCTTCCGATGAGGCAAGCTTCATTACCGGCAGCACGTTGAATGTATCCGGCGGCAGGGAAATGCATTGATGAACCTGCAGACCGGTCTAAACCAGGGAATCCTCTTTGAGACACCGACAGAAAAGTTTATAGAGCTGTGCGGCAAATGGGAAATACGGAATGTCGAGCTGAGAGTTCCGAAACTCAGGGAATGGCTCTGCCGTGATTCAGTATCAAAAATTCGCAAAGTGCTCAGGGACAATAAGATAACCATTACTGCCCTGAACTCGCTGGACGATTTTGGACTTGTTCCGGACGAAAACCTGGGCATGCTCGCGGCGGAGGCGGAATGGGTGGGGCAGATGTGCGAAGCGGTTGAATGCCCGCTGGTAATTGCCCCGGTCGGCCGCTGGTTTGATGCTCCGATCCCGCTTGAACAAGTTCGACGGCTGACACTGGAGCGGCTCGACCTGCTTGGCAGAATTCTGGCCCCCTGCAATGCGGTTGTCGGGCTGGAACCGATAGCGTTTCCCGAATTCTCCATCCAGTCCGTGCATATGGCTGACCGTATCTGTCAGGAAGCCCGGATCCCAGGCAGCGGACTGGTAATAGATTATTACAATCTGTTTCAGGGAGGAATGATCCCTGATGATTTCCCGAAGCTGAAATCTCCGGTTCATATTATTCATCTGAATGATGCCGAAATGCTGCCGCCGGAGAAGCTTGATGTGATGTATACCCGGACATTTCCGGGAGATGGAAAGCTGGATGCCGAAGCCTGGACGATGGCTGCCCTGAAAGCAGGATACACAGGGGTGTTCTCTCTGGAGCTTTTTCTGCGGGATCTCTGGCATATGGAACCTGATGCGGCAATGTTCAAAATTGCCGGAAAATTAAAGCAGTTTACAGAAAGCCTAGACAAACTTCAAAAGCCAATTTTTTAGAAATGAATAGTATTTTGAAATTAGCACAATTATCTAAGGAGCAGGAATTATGAAAGCAGCAGTATTTGAGGCTGTCGGGAAGCTGGTAATCAAAGATGTGGAAAAACCTGTCCTGACAAGGAGTACGGATGCGCTTATCAAGGTGAAGGGTGTCGGCATCTGCGGAACCGATCTGCATATCCTGCAGGACCCGCCGGCCCATCCGGCAAAAATGGGAAACATTCTCGGCCATGAGTTTACCGGAGAGATAGTTGAGCTTGGCGAGGATGTGTACGGGTATTCAGTGGGAGAGCGGGTGCTCATCGATCCCCATCCGGGATGCGGAGTCTGTGATGAGTGTCGGCGCGGTTTCCCGGATAACTGCATACCGCTCTATGCTCAGTGCGAAGAACCCGGCCACCCCGATACGATAGGTATCTTTTCTCCGGGAGCCTATACCTCGTACGTCATCGTACCCCGGCAGTCGCTGTACAAGATTGACCCGAAGGTGCCGGTGGAGATAGCCGCTCTCGCCGAGCCGCTCTCCTGTGTCATCAATGCCGTCGATAAACTTCAGGTTCAGCCGGGAGAATTTGTGGTTATTCTTGGCGGCGGACCGATAGGACTGCTCTTTACGATGCTGATGAAGGCCAACGGCGCCTCGAAGATCATTGTATCGGAGCCGGCTGAGTTCCGGAGGAAGGCGGCTCTGGACTGCGGGGCAGATCTGGTCGTGGACCCTAAGCAGGAGTCCCTTGAAGAGGTGGTGGCGAGAGAGATGGGAGCCGGGGCCGATGTCTGCATTGAGGCTGTCGGACCCCTTCTTCCGACCGCGGTCAGGGTTGTCAGGGCCGGAGGCAGGGTGCTGCAGTTCGGGCATGACGAAACCGTCAATCCGGAACTTCCCATCGGGGTTTTTCTGAAGAAGGAAGTGGTTATTTACGGGGCATTCATCGGCAAGCGGTCTTTCGAGAAAACTATCCGGGTTATGGAAAGCGGTAAGCTTCCGCTGGAAAAGGTGGTATCGCATACGATGCCGCTGGAGGATATTCACAAAGGAATTGCTATGCTGCGGCGGGGTGAAGGCCTCAAGATTATCATTATGCCCAATTAACTGCAGCAATTTTTCAGCCAGCTTAACGAGGCAATTTCCTGGAAAATTAACGTTCCTGAAAACCGAATTGAAATTGCCTTTAACTATTCCGGAAAATTGTGGTATTGTAGGTTTTGCCGCATGGTTACGGTTACGGTTCCCTGATGAACGGTATCGACTGCCGGGATGAACCGATAAACGAACAGCCGGCGGATCTGTCGACAGGATGTGCAAAGCCTATGGGCACGACGATAAAGGATATAGCTGAAAAAGCGCAAGTCTCTATCATGACCGTTTCCCGGGTAATGAACAATTCCGGCTATGTTGCCGAGGCCACCCGGGAGAAGGTGATGAAGGCGGTGCAGGAGCTCAACTACCAACCCAATCTGCTTGCTCGAAGCCTGATTAACCGGAAGAGTTCGTTTGTCTATGTCATCGTGCCGGATATCTCCAATCCGTTTTACGCAGACCTGACCAAGGGGGTCGAATCTGTTGCCCACCAGGAGGGATACCACATAATTTTGAGCAGTGCCTACTGGAATGTCGCAATGGAATGCGGTCACATCGAGGCAGCCCGCGGCAGGATGGCCGAAGGGATAATCCTGGTACTGCCGAAGCTCCCGGAGAAGGAAATCCTTGCGTATTCCCGGAATATCCCCCTGGTTGTGGTCGATAAGCATATCGTCTCCCCCCGGATAGCCAATATCTATATAGAACAGGATCATGGAGCGGGTCTGGGGGTGGAGCATCTGATAGCTCTCGGACACCGTCGGATTGCCTTCCTTTCTGGAACAAAGAACATCTACAACAGCCAGGCCCGTTTTCGCGGCTACCGTACCACTCTGGAAAAGCACGATATACCTTTTGACCAGAAGCTCGTGTTTCCGGGGGATTTCAGTTTTGTGAGCGGGACTGCGGCCTTTGAGCACTTTCTGACTCTTCCGCAAACCCGACGCCCTACAGCCCTGTTCGCAGCCAGCGATCTGATGGCGCTGGGGTTCATGCGCAGTGCCTATCAGCATCATTTCCGGGTTCCCGATGATATTTCGGTGGTCGGTTTTGACGACATATCCCTTGCTTCCATCACCAATCCCCCGCTGACAACTGTGCGGCATCCCTACATCGAGATGGGGCGGGATGCCATGAAGCTGCTGCTGAACAAGCTGGACCCGGAAAAGCATTTATCCACCGGAGATAAGCTGTTCAACACCTTTGTTGAGCGCGAGACCACGAAGCCGCTTACTGCCGGTTAGTGCCGCTTACTGCTGGGAAGTGCTGGGTTCTACAATAATGCCGCGTTTGAAAATAGTGCTTTGCTCAAAAATAGGGCTTTGCTCAAAAATAGTGCTGGAAAACTCACTCCATATACGTTAGAGTATGCACTATGAAACTTATCCACACATCCGACTGGCACCTCGGCCGCTCTCTCTACGGGAGAAAGCGTTATGAGGAATTTTCCGCGTTTCTTGACTGGCTGCTGGAACTGATCCGGACCCGGCATATCGATGCCCTCCTTGTCGCCGGCGATATTTTCGATACAACCGCTCCGAGCAATCGGGCACAGGAGCTCTACTACCGCTTTCTCGCCCGCCTGGTGCGCACGGACTGCCGTCATATAATCATAACAGCCGGAAATCACGATTCCCCCACCTTTCTGGAGGCCCCGCAGCAGCTGCTGAAAGCGCTCGATATTCAGATTATCGGATCGATAACCGACAATCCCGGTGATGAGGTGATCCTGCTGCGCAGTCCGTCCGGTGAGCCGGAAGCCGTAATCTGTGCCGTCCCGTACCTGCGGGACCGGGATGTCCGCCGATCTGAAGCCGGTGAAAGCCTGGATGATAAAAACCGCAAGCTTATCGAAGGGGTCAGGGATCATTATCATACCGTATGCGAAAAGGCTGAGGAAATTCGCCGCACCGCAGGCGATATACCGGTTATTGCCATGGGGCACCTGTTTGCCAGCGGCGGAAAAACCCTTGACGGAGATGGAGTGCGAGAACTCTATGTAGGGTCTCTCGCCCATATCGGGGAAGATTCATTTCCCGAGACAATCGATTATCTGGCGCTCGGCCATCTGCATGTGCCCCAGCAGGTCGGGAAATCGGGACGTATCCGGTATTCCGGCTCACCTATACCCATGGGATACGGGGAAGCGAATCAGACCAAGCAGGTGGTGGAGATTACCGCGGCAGGCCGGAATCTGACCGTGGGGGAGCTCCCCGTCCCCTGCTTTCAGCCCCTCCAACGAATTGCCGGCGACCTGAATACCCTGCTGTCCCGTATTGATGAACTTGCAGGAGAAGACAGCCGGGCCTGGCTGGAAATAGAATATCTCGGGGAGCACCTGGCCTCCGATTTACGGGAGCAGATCGATATCGCGACAGCCGGAACCCGACTCGAGGTGCGGAGAATACGGAACCGGCGGATAACCGACCGGGTGCTGCAGCAGGCCCGCAGTGAAGAGACCCTGGACGATCTCGATGTTCACGATGTCTTTGAACGCTGTCTGGATGCTCACAATGTGACAGCGGAAGAACGCCCCGGGCTTACAGCTGCCTACCGGGAGATAATCGCGTCCCTCTATGAAAAGGAACGAGCCGATGAGGCCGATGAAGCCGCCGGGGCCGATACCGGCGACCGCGGGTACAGGAGCGGGAACGGGAACAGGAACGGGAACGGGAACGGGAACGGGGGGCAGCTATGAAAATACTTGAACTGCGATTTAAAAACCTGAACTCCCTGTATGGAGAGTGGAATATTGACTTCACCGATCCGGAATACCTGAGCCATGGAATTTTTGCGATAACGGGACCAACCGGGGCGGGAAAATCGACTATTCTCGATGCGCTTTGCCTGGCTCTGTACGGGACAACCCCCCGACTCGGTAAAATTACCGCAGCCGGCAACGAAATTATGTCGCGGCAGACCGGTGAGTGCTATGCCGAAGTGGTGTTCAGGGCTCAGTCCGGGACATACCGCAGCCGCTGGAGCCAGCATCGGTCCCGCAAAAAAGCCGACGGAAAGCTGGCCGATACCCGGCATGAGATTGCCGAGGCGGAAACAGGCATCATCCTGGCCGAGAAAAAACGGGAAACCGCAGAAGCCGTAGAAGAGAAGACCGGAATGACCTACGACCGGTTTACCCGATCAATCCTTCTTGCTCAGGGCGGATTCGATACCTTTCTCAAAGCCGATGCCGGCGACCGGGCTCCCATTCTCGAACAGATTACGGGAACCGAAATATACAGTGAAATCTCGGCCCATGTGCATGAAAGAAAAAAAACCGAGCAGGAGCTGCTCGAGCGGCTGAAGCAGGAAATAGCGGGAATTGCCCTGCTCAGTGATGAGGAAGCGGCAGCGCTGAACGATTCGACAGAGCGCATGCGGGCAAAGCAGCAGGAGCTAGCCGCCCGGCGGGATAAGCTGCAGCAGGCGATCCGGCAGCTTGAGGTAATTGACCAGCTGGAAGAGGAGCTGAAGAGCCTTCGTGAGCAGGAATCTCAGGCAATTGCTGCCGATGCTCAATTTGCCCCGAACCGGGAACGGCTGGAGCAGGCCTCGAGAGCGGCCGAGCTGGATGGAGACTATGCCGCACTTACAGCCCTGCGCAGTCGGCAGGAGGAAGAACTTTCCGCTCTGAAAAAGCTCATCAGTGAGCTGCCGGAGAATGAAAAATTACTGCAGCAGCTGAATGAGGTGCGCCGGAAGGCGGAAGCCGCAGCCGGAGAGGCTGCTGAGCGGCAGAAGACCGAAGCCGGCCTGATCCGCCGTGTACGGGCTCTGGACCTGCAGCTTGCCGAAAAGCGGGAACAGCTGACTGCTGCCGGACGCCGCCTCGAGACTGTCGGCAGCGAGATCGGAGAAATTTGCAGACAGCAGGAAAAGACGAAAAACACGCGGAAAACGCTCGAGAAGCAGAGTGAAAAGCTGAACCGCTATCTGCAGGAACATACAGCCGATTCTGTCCTTCCCGCCAGTTTCTCCGGGTTCGAGGGGCAGATAAAGGTGCTCGAGGCGGCGGGCGGCGAACTGCAGGACCTCTCTGTTCAGCAAACGGTTGATGAACAGCGGGCTGTCGTGGCTGAAGACCGGTATGTGAAGCAGGAACGTGTCCTGCAGGCAGCAGAAGCAGCCAGCAGAACTGCACTGCAGCGCCAGGAAGAGTTAGAAAAGCAGGTAAATGAGAATCTGGCCGGAAAAACGCTGCGCGAATACCGCATAGCACTCAACTCCCTCCAGCGCGAGCAGCTCCTGCTGAAAAAGATAGCGAGTCTGGAGGAAGAGCGGCAGAAGCTTGAAGACGGCAGCCCCTGTCCTCTCTGCGGGTCGCCTGACCACCCCTATGCTGCCGGAAACGTCCCTCAGGTCGATGAGGTAGAGCTGCAGATAGTTGAGCTGAATGCACGGATAGATCGAGTCGACGACCTCCAGCAGCAGCTGGATAAAGCGGGGAAGCAGCTTAAGAAGCAGGATGCAGTCCGGACTGAGTCCGAAAAAACACTCAGCCAGACCGTTTTTGAGCGGACTGAGGTGCAGACCGCCTTGAAAAATCGCCAGATTGAATTGAAAAAAAAGATCAGCGGAATTGACTCTCTGAAGGCGTCCCTGATGCAGGATCTGATTCCTCTGGATGACGGAGAAATGGTGAGCAGCCTCGATAAGCTCAAGTCGGACGGACAGCTGGGTGACTGTAAAGCGATCCTTGATAAGCTGCTGGAGAAGCTGAGGGTGCGAATGAGCGTATGGCAGAAGACACAGGATGATCTGGCGCAGCTGAACAGGACCTTTGTCGATCTGGATTCCGAACTGAGCAATCTTGCCGGGCGTCTGCAGACCCTGGGTCGGTCCCGGGTTGACTTGAAGCACTCCTTTGCCGATCTGGAGGGGGCTGCTGCAGTTCTTAGGCAGGAGCGGGATGAAGTATATGGCGAAAAGGATCCTGATGCGGAAGAGCTGAGGCTTGAGGTCGCCCTCGAGGCTGCCCGGGAGACGGATAAAGCAGCCCGTGAGGCATTGGAAGGGCAAAAGCGAAAGGTTGATGGACTTCAGGAGCGAATAGGGGAATTAAAAAAAGCGACGGGTGACCGCATAGACCTGCTCACTGAAAGAGAAGCCGAATTTTTACTGGCTGCGGGAAAGCTGGATTTTCCTGATGAGGCTGCCTATATCGCGGCCCGGCTTGCCGCTGAAGAGCGCCGGCAGCTGCAGAAGCAGGCAGACGGGCTCTCCTCTGCCCGTAGCGGGGCAGAAGCCCGGCGAAGGGATCGGGAGCAGCGGCTCCGGGAGGAGCGGGAAAAGGAGAAACTGCTGGTTCCATCGGGCGAGTCACGGGAAACCCTCACAACCGAACTCACCGAAAAACAGGAGCATCTGCAGAATCTGGGAGAAGAGATCGGGGCTGCCAGGCAGAAACTGACCGACCACCAGGCGGCTCGGGAGCTGGCTGCGGAGAAGCAGGCTGCGGTCGCTGCCCAGACGCTGGAATGCCGGAAGTGGGATCAACTCCATTTGCTCATAGGATCGGCAGATGGAAAAAAATACCGTAATTTTGCTCAGGGTTTGACTTTTGAGCTGATGATTTCTCATGCCAATCTGCAGCTGAGAAGTATGACTGACCGCTATCTGCTGGTAAGGGATGCGGATAATCCCCTCGAGCTCAATGTGGTGGATGATTATCAGGCGGGTGAGGTCCGATCGACCCGGAATCTTTCCGGCGGGGAGAGCTTCATCGTGAGTCTGGCCCTGGCCCTTGGCCTGTCGCACATGGCCAGCCGCAAAGTTCGGGTTGACTCACTATTTCTTGACGAGGGTTTTGGTACCCTTGATGAAGAGTCGCTGGAGACCGCTTTGGAAACACTGGCAGGGCTGCATCAGCAAGAGAAGCTGATCGGGGTAATCTCCCACGTTCCGGCGCTCAAGGAGCGGATTCCGGTTCAGATTGCCGTATTGCCCGGGCCAGGCGGCAGAAGTATCCTTTCCGGTCCGGGCTGCACCCGCAACAGCGGTATCGCAGCAACAGTATCTGAATAACAGTATCTGAATAACGGAATCTTAATAACCGTAACTGAATAACCGAAACTGAATAACAGTCAGGCGTCAGCAAGGTAGTATTACATTCAGGAAAAAAAGTATGGAAAAAGTTTTTTATCAACTGAAAAAAGTTATACGGTTTTTTGGTGCAAATCCGGATAAGAGCGAAATCGGAAAAGCGGATGCCGCCGAAGTCCGCAGGGAAATGCTGGTAACCAATGCCCGGCGTGCGAAGTATATGCTTGCTGCTACCCTCGGGTTCGAGCTGTTTCTCATCGCGGCTCATGATATTCCGAGTATTATCCGGCATGGGTTGTTCGGAGAGAATGCCCTCTACTATTTCCTGCTGCACAGTATTATCCTCATTACGGCTGTATCGGGATTGCGGTACGCAAATTTACTGATTAGAAAGAACTCACAGCCTCCTGTCCGGGAGGCTTCTTCCCCGAAGCCTTCTTTCCGGAAGGGTATTTCCCCCGATTTCGTCCAGGCTTTGGTCATTTTTTTCATTATCGCCCCGACGGCTATGATAAACGCCCTTGATCAAAGCTTTACCGACAGCATCGTGGTCTATGTCGCCATCACTCTGATGATCAGTGTCCTGATGCTCATGAGGCCCCCTGTCAATCTCGTTGTGTATGCAAGTTGCCATCTGGTGTTTATTATCGGTCTGCTTATTCATCAGCATGATGGAACTGCGGCAGCCGCAAACAGCATCAACGGCTCAATAGCAGTGATCTCGGCCATGATCATCTCGACAACGTTCTACCACAGCGGCTATGAAAGCACCATGAAGACCGTTCTTCTGCGTAAGGCTAACAGGAAACTGGAAATTCTATCCACAACGGATTCCCTGACAGGATTATACAATCGGCGATATTTTTATGACTGCCTGGAGACAGCCTGCCTTGCCGCCGAGCGGCATCAGGACTCCTGGGTGCTGATTATTTTCGACCTGGATGATTTCAAGGAGACCAACGATGCTTACGGCCATTCCTTCGGTGATCAGATATTGATATCTTTTGCCGATATCCTCAAGGGGCATTGCCGAATCACCGATTCGGGCCGAATCGATGATTCGGGCCGAATTATGAATTCGGAAAGAACAGGCGAAACTTGCCGAGCAGGCAAAATTGCCGTCAGGTGGGGAGGAGAAGAGTTTGTGCTGGCTCTGCAGAATGTGACCACTGAGCAGGCTTTAGAGATTGGGGAGCAGATACTGAAAACGCAAAGCAGGAAGAGTGTAACTCTGGGAGATTACCGTGCGACGGTGACCGCCAGTGCCGGGGCGGCTCTACTGGAAGATTGTTCAATTACAGGTGTTGATCGTGCACTCGTCCATGCTGACAGGGCTCTCTATGCAGCAAAGAGTGAGGGCAAGAATCGAATCGTGTTATATCAGGATGGCCAGACCGCTTCCGGGGAAAAGGTGCAGGAATGCAAGGGTGCAGGGATGGGTGATAGCAGTAGTGTCTGATTGCAGGGATGTCTGATTGCAGGGACAGAATATTCAGAGCCGCCTACCGGTAGTCGTCAATCGCCCTGATAATCTGCGGATAGCTTTTGCGCCAGCATCCAGAAGGCGGATCTTCGGATATCTGTATCTGCAGCCTTCCCGAACCGCCGGCCTCTTCCAGAATCTCACAAGCCTTCCGATATATTGCCTCCTCGTTTTGCAAGTGAACTGAGGAGGGGAAATTCAGCATCAGCCGCATTCCGGGCCAGTATTCAACCGCCTCTCCGGCAGAAGTATCGTTATCGGGGGGAGGTGAGAAGGAGTCGAGACCGCCGACTCCTGAATCGGCTATCAGATGGCGAAGAGGCTTCAGGTCTCCGTCCATGTGCACGATAAGGGGAATTCCTTTATCTGCCAGTATACTGGATACTTGACGGTAGTAGGGGACGCAGTATTGGCTGAACCGCTCCGGCCCGATCAGCGGTGAAGTGATGTTGTCACCAATAACGATGTAGGGAATTTCTACTTTGTCAGCGAGCGATGCAGCGATCCTGGCTGCCTCGATGGTCCGCTGCCCCATTACAGTCATAACCTCCTGTATCAGCTGCGGATCGTCGGCCAGATGAAAACTGAGGTCCATCATCGAGACCCACTGAATCCAGAGCTGCTGAAAGGGTGTCCTGCCGATATGAATGTGGGGCAGCCCGTCATCTCCGACATATCGCCAAGTCTGCTCGATTCCTTCACGATTATCCATCAGCTGAATATCTGCCAGGTAGGCCAGAAGTACCCGGTACTCATCGAGATCGGTAATATAATGCTTGTCGATATTGAAGACGCCCGGCAGGCCCGGAATCGGAAACCGCTCCTGAAATACTGATCCCGCGGGGGTATGAAGCGTGTCCCGGAATCCCGCTTTGCCCCTGTCGGCGATCGTCTCGGTATCAATCCGGCAGTGCTCGGTGACAAGGCGGCAGGCATCGGTCCATACCGCTATCCCCATGGCATCCCGGCCGACTTCCTCCCATATTTCCTCATTTTTTCCGCCGATGTTGTCATACTGCACAAAGGGTACTTTGTCCGTTTTCTCTCCCCGCATAAATTTGCGCATGCGTGTTCCAGCTTTCATCATTTTTCCGCTCCCCATCGTGAAACTTTTTTCAGTACCGCTTGCGCAGTCTCTTCATTGTCGGCGATAACCTGCATCCAGACCCCTTCCGGAGAGAGATGTTCCATAAAGGCATCTATCTCATCGGGATATGCTTCAATAATCTGAATCCCCTTGCCGGCAGCCTGTATTTTCCGGTATATGTCCAGGTGGTCTGAGGCGCGGCCGTTTCCTGCCCCGTACACCCACTGCACGGCATCGAGTTCCTTGACGGTCAGCAGGCTGTCCAGCTGTCTGAGAGCTCCGGGTCCATCGAGATGATAGATATTTCTATCCATATGCTGCATTTCGGCTATGAGTCCATCGAGGAAGAGTTCTTCGAACAGTTCATTGGATATCATGCAGGAGAAATCGTTGGAGGGGACGTGCCATTTTTTTCGGGATACTATGCCCGGCCAGCCGGTTACTGCCTGTCCCCGGGCTGTCAGTTTGTCATAATAGTGGTCGTAAACGGCAAAGAATTCTCTTCTAATATCATCAAGGGCCTGCCGGATCTCCTCCGGATGTTCGAGCACGTCGAAGTTCATCTGCAGGGGACCGCGGAATCCGACAATGCAGTCGGCTCCCGGGTGAAGATCCGGCCAGCCGGTATAGAACTTGCCTTTTCCCAGTTCGAGAAATGCGGCGTAGAGGTCTTCCATGAGGGAAAATATGGGACGATCGCTGCTGAATCGGATTTTATCCGTGTACCCGCTCCAGTCTTCCAGAAAGGGTTCCACATACGAGGTCTCTTCCATGTACCGCAGCTTTCCGCCGAAGCAGGCGCAGAAGAAATCCGGTCCCAGATTTGGATAGGCCAAGGGCAGGGCATCTCCCAGATAGATGGCTGCCTGTACGGCAGCCAGAGCGTATTCTGCCTGATAGACGGCATCGGTCCATCGCTCCTCCAGGCTCCCATGGCTGCTTTCCGGAAAGGTGGAGGTCGCTGGAGCGAAGTCCGCCGCTGGAGCGGTAGAGGCCGCTAGAGCGGTGGAGGCCGCTGGAGCGGAGGAGGCCGCTTGAGCGGAGGAGGCCGCTGGATATTTCGGCACGGTCATGGATACCACCGGCCGGTCAATGACGGCTCGTTCCCAGAAGGCATCCTGTCGGTCGATGCGCTGTTCCCAGTCGTCAATGGTTTCTATCGGCATAATATCCATGGCTGTTCCTTGTCAGTACGGCACTGTCTGTAAGAGTCTTGCACTGCCAGTCTTGCACTGCCAGTATTAAAACTGCCAGTCTTGCACTGGCAGTATCAGTATCGCGGCAGAAATCGTTTTGCAAAAGTGACAAAAATGTTGTATTGTGTAGATAAATGTTGCAAAGAAAGCTTTCACAGAATATTGATCAGGAACTCTTTCCCGTCCGAGGGACCTATGCTGCAGATGAGGCTCCGGAGCTCTTTATCGGTACCGTAGGGGTCTTCAGGAGCCGGGGCGATTTTTATTGGGAGCAGGTCTCTCCGGGGATGTGCATCCACATTATCAGCAGCGGTACGGGTGTTTTTGAGGTCGAGGGAAAAACCTATGAAGTGTCGGGAGGCAGTCTCTTTGTCTTCTGGGCTGATCAGTATATCCGCTACTGGGATTTTCCTGATACTCCCTGGCGCTATACCTGGATTTCGCTGCCGGGCCGGGGGAATCCGTGGTTATTTCGAGAGGCGGGACTTTCCAGGAGCCGGCCGCATCTGAAGCTGACCGGGGTGACTGCCTTCTTTCAGGAGGTTGAGGATATTGTCCAGACTTTTCGCAGGGGGGAGTATACCCGGCTCTACCCGTACTACGCAGCCCTGGAGTTGGTTGATATGATAGGTAAACATGCTTCCGGTCTTGCAAGGGTTCCCGTTGAACCGCTCGGGGAGAGGGTAAAAAAGATGATAGACAGCAGCCATCTGTCGGTTCCTACCATCCAGGGACTGGCAGAAATTCTCCAAGTTGACCGGACTACGCTGTACAAGGCCTTCAAGGCTGACTTTGGTATATCGGTAAAGGAGTATATTGATGCATCACGCCTGGAGAAAGCCTGCCGGCTGCTGGTTTCTTCAGACTCAAGTATAAAGGAGATCGCGTTTTCCTGCGGGTACCATGATTCGCGTTATTTCAGCCGTGTGTTCAGGGATACGTTCGGCTGTACCCCGACTGCATGGCGAGCGGGTAATTAGCAGCATTTTTCGGGATGGGCATATTGCTCATTTTTTTACTTGACATTAAAGCTTTAAGCTGTTTATATGGAATATACAGGAGAGAAGTTTTCTGTTTTTATGAATTAAAGTTGTTTTGGGAGCTTAAAGGTTTAATATAGCTGCACTGCTGTAACGCACCCCGCCTGCAGGATCGGGACAGTGATCCTGCCGGAAATCAGGAAGAAGATGGAGAACATAATCAGAGGATGATAACCATAAAAGATGTAGCCAGAAAAGCAGGAGTCTCTATAGCAGCCGTCTCCTATGCGTTGAACGACAAAGCGGGCGTTAACGAGGATACAAAAAGGCGCATAAAAAAGCTGGCGGAGGAGATGGGGTATGTTCCCAACTCTCTGGCCCAGGGACTGCTGAGCAAGAAAACCCACGTGATCGGTTTGATCGTTCCCGATATCGCAAATGCGTATACATCAGCCTTTTTGAAATATCTTAATCTTTATGCCCATCAGAGCAGCTACTTTCTGCTGCTTGGCAGTACCTCGGGCAGCGTGGAAGAGGAAAAAAAAGTAATTGACAGCTTTATCGGCCGGAATGTCGATGCCCTGATCATAGTTCCCCACAACTACTGCAGCGAGGACTTTTACCGCGATGTTCTTGCAAAGGCCTCAAGAAAACATGTCCCGTACATCTTTGCCAATATGAGTTTTCCCGGAATCAAATCCAGCTATGTAGTGGCCGATTTTGAAGAGGGCCAGTATGAGATAACCAGCTATCTGCTCAGAAACGGATATCGGAATTTTGCCTACATAGGAGGTTCGGAGGAGCACTACTATTCGAAAGTAAAATATCAGGGCTTTCAGCGGGCATTAAACGAGTATGGACTGCAGCTTCCTGAAGAGAGCTATCTTGACTGCGGTTTGAACTACACCTTCAGCGAGGGGTACCGGATCATAAAAGAATACACCTCGAAACGAACCCTGCCGGAGGTTTTTACAGCGGTAAATGACCTCATAGCCCTGGGCATAATTAAAGGGCTCTCTGAACAAGGGATCCGCGTCCCGGAAGATGTCTCAGTAACGGGATTTGACGGACTGGACGTGGAGATCCTGCAGTCGGCCTCATTGACCACCGTCAGAGTGCCCCTGGAAGATATGGCCAGACTCTGCATTGAAATACTCGATGCAGGGCCGGAACAGAATATTCAGCGGCAGATTGTACTGCAGCCGGAACTTGTGCCAGGCTCAACCGTAAAAGTGAATTCAGGTGTCTGACACCGTTTTCCTGAGAAATTATGGTTTTTTGCACCGTTTTCCTCAAAAAAAGCGTGCTAAATTGCGGAAAACGGTGTCAGACACCGTTATTCCCTTGTATAAAAAGGAGTTAGTAGTTATGAAAGCAGCTTACGTAAAAGCACCGTATCAGTGCATCGTTAAAGAAGTGGAACTTCGGGAACTGGCCCGGGATGAAGTGCTGGTGAAGGTGAAAGCCTGCAGCGTATGCGGGCACGACATGATCATGGCCGCATACGGGGCAGAGGATTGGCAGCCCTTCGGCCATGAAGTATCAGGAGTAGTTGAGAAAACGGGTGCCGATGTAAGGAATGTCTCTGTCGGTGATACGGTAGTTCTTGAGAGCGGCACCTTCGACAGATTTTCTGCAGCCTCCCGCAACGGCAGAGTAGACCTGGACAATAAGGGACCGAATTTCTGGCTGAAAGGCAGCGACACCATGGGATTTGCCGAATCCGTAATCGTTCCCAGAGAAGTGTGCGTTCCGTATAACGGACTCTCCTTTGCCGCGGCCAGCATTGTGGAACCGCTGGGGGTAGCCCTTGACCTGGCAAAAACAGCCGATATCAAGCTGAACAACGACGTACTGGTCATCGGCCTGGGACCGATAGGGCTGATGGCCGTAAAACTGGCAAAGGCTATGGGAGCCAGAAATGTGTATGGCGCCGAACTGTCCGGCTCAGAAGCCCGGATTGCCCTGGCTAAGAAGTGGGGGGCTGCTGATGTCATCCTTTCGGATAAAGAGAAGCTGGAAGCGTATCCCTTTCCCCGGGGAGGGGTGGACAGGGTTCTGGTAACCGCCCCGCCTGCAACCATCCCGGCGGGACTCAGCGTCTGCAGTATTGGGGGTATATTGGCATTTCTGGGAATTGACTATGGTCCGGGGGCATTTGTCACCTTCGACTCAAACCTGGTGCATGTCAACAAGCTTCAGTTGCGGTCATCCTTCGCCTCGCCGGCACTCTACTTCCCGGAATGCCTCGATCTGATCAAATCAGGAGTTATTCCGGCAGAAGAGCTGATAACGCAGACGTTTCCCCTGGAGGAAATCGGCACCGCGATTCAACGCTTCAGCGAAGACAAGCAGACTGCCGTAAAAGCAGTTATGCTGGCAGATCGGGCATAATCCGGTATAGCGCATAATCCGCGCATAATCCGGTATGGCAAGAAGCTGAAAGCACATCAAAAAACAAGGAGGGTGAAGCCATGACCCATAACTCAGCAGCTCATAAAACAGCAGCTCATAACTCAGCAGCTCATAAAACAGCAGTTCCCAAATTCGGAATAATCGGGTGCGGCAATATTTCCCGGTTTCATTTTAACAGTCTGGAAAAAGCCGGAGCCGATATCGTCCATATTGCAGATATTGATGAGAAGGCTGCCGCCCCCTGGGTGAAAAAATTCAACGCCCGCTTCTCATCAGACTATACCCGGCTGATCGAGGACCCGGAAGTCACGGTCGTCAGCATTCTTGTCGGAAGCTCACTTCACTACGATATAGCTTCACGGGCAATAGAGGCTGGGAAAGATGTTATATGTGAAAAAACCATGATGAACAATGCCGCGGAAGCCGAAGCTATAGTCCGGAAGGTTCAGGCATCCGACCAACTCTTTTTTACCGGCTTCATGAAGCGGTTTTTTCCCGCCGTCATGAAGGCAAAAGAGCTCCTGCCCTCCCTTGGGAGGCTGTTCAGCGCCCGGGTGCGAACCTATCAGCCCTGGGGTAATTTTTTTGAAGCCGACAATGCGGGAGATTTTGGATTCGTGCTCGGAAATTACGGGGGAGCGGTGACAAAATGTGCCGGCAGCCATATGCTCGATATGATGATGCATCTTCTGGGAAGACCGGAAAGCCTTTTTGCCCATGTCGACTATATTCCGGAAACGCAGTTCGACCGGAAAACAGCGATTCTTTTCACCTATCCGGAAGGGATGACCGTTCTTTTTGAAGCCGCCGCGCACCCGCTGAAAAAAATCGGATATGAGAGAAACGGATGGGATGAGTATATCGAAATTGACGGGGTGAAAGGAAGGCTCGAGCTGCACACTGTCCTGTGGGATCATCCGGAAAACAATGCGCCGCTTCTGGTGCATTATGATAATGAACGGGAGACGGCTGTCGAGTACCGCGGCGACCCGGTAAACCCCTTTGATGATGAGATGAAATATATTCTGCACTGCCTTACCGCACGTCAGGAAGGCACTCCCGATGCCGTAGACGGCTTCAATACTGATATGGTCATCGAAATGGCGGCCTCCTCTGCAGCAGGCAGGAAGCCGATCACCCTGGATTGGAAAGGACTGTAACTATGATTCACCTCATCTGTAATGCGCATATCGATCCGGCATGGCTGTGGGAGTGGGAAGAGGGTACCGCGGCAGCCTTGAGCACCTTCCGGGCAGCAGCCGATTTCTGTGAGGAATACGACAGCTTCGTCTTCAATCATAACGAGGCCCTGCTCTATGAATATATAGAGGAGCTCGATCCGATGCTCTTTGCCCGTATTCAGACTCTGGTAACGGCTGGCCGCTGGGTGATAATGGGCGGATGGTACCTTCAGCCGGACTGCAATATGCCCAGCGGAGAATCTCTGCTCCGCCAGATAGAGACGGGCCAGAACTGGTTCAGAAAAAAATTCGGGGTAAGCTTTGGTCCTGGAGCCATAGAAACAGCAATCAATCTGGATCCCTTCGGCCACAGCCTGGGGCTGGTGCAGCTGCTGAGGAAAAGCGGCTATTCCTCCTACCTCATCTGCAGGCCCGGTCCGGGAACACCGGGGAGTGAGCTGCCGGCCGATCTGTTCTCCTGGAAAGGATTGGACGGATCGCAGGTGACCGTTCTCCGCAGTCCCGATATGTACAATTCCGGATTGGGGAAGGTAGGGGAGAAAATCACCGCGTTTCTGCAGAACGAGAAGGAGAACCGGGATCCCGGGCTGCTGCTCTGGGGGGTCGGCAACCATGGCGGCGGACCTTCGCGCAGGGACATCGAAACTATTGCGGAACTCTCCCGGGAGCTTCCGCTGATCCATTCCACTCCCGAGCAGTTTTTCCGTGAGTTTGAGCGGGAAGGCGGCGCACTTAGGAAAGAAGGCGGCGTACTTGGGAAAGAAGGCGGGAAATCCGAGAGGGTAAATGGGAAACCTGAGAGGGTAAATGGTGCACGCTTGCTGCCGATACCGACAACTGACAAAGGGCTCAACCCTTGGGGAACCGGCTGCTACACATCGCAGATACGCATCAAGCAGAAGCACCGGGAGCTCGAGTATCTGCTCTTCAGCGTGGAAAAACTTGCCGTGCAGGCTATGCTGCTGAATCTGGCGGAGTATCCGCATACAGAGCTGGCCGAGGCACAGCGAGACCTGCTGATGATGGATTTTCACGATATTCTCCCGGGCAGCGGGGTGGAAGCAGTCGAGGCGTATGGACTGCAGCTGGCCGGACACGGACTGGAAATTCTTAAGCGGGTGCGGTTCCGGATGCTCTGTGCGCTGCTGAAATTGGAAGCCCCGTTTCCGCCGGGAACCTACCCTGTATATGCCTATAATCCGCATCCCTACCCGGTTTCCGGAATATTTGCGTTGGAACTGCAGCTGGCCGACCAGAACCGCGGCAGCACCTGGACTCATCTGCGGCTGATGCAGGAGGGGCGGGAAATCCCGAGCCAGGTGGAAAAGGAAGCCTCGAATATTCCCATAGACTGGCGCAAGAAGATCAGCTTTGCTGCTTCACTGAAGCCTGGACTGAACCGGCTGACAGCCTATGCAGAAGAGCTTCATGCTGAAAAGCCTGCCTACGAGGAGCAGAAAGAGCGTTTTCGATTTACCACCGAGTCTATGGTTGTCGAGATAAGCCGTATTACCGGATTGATAACATCGCTGATGATAGACGGGTGCGAGCTTACGGGTCCCGAGGGGATTCTGCCGGTGGTGCTGGATGACAGCGACGATCCCTGGAGCATGGAGGAAGCGGGAAATTTACCGGAAAAGGGGCGTTTCCGCCTGATGGAGAGCGCTGAAGCGGCTGTCTTCAGGGGGATAGCAGAAGAGGAGAATCCGCCGCCGGTTACGGTTATCGAGACCGGTGATGTCCGGCACATAGTGGAAGTGCTTATGCGCTGGGGCAGATCGGATATGGTGCTGAACTACTGCATACCTGCTTCGGGGATAGGAATCGATCTGTCAATCCGGGTTTTCTGGCATGAGCTTCATGCCAGGCTGAAGCTGCGGATACCGACAGACTTCGAGCAAAGCAAACGTCGCTGTGAAACCCAGATAATGGCAGGCCGGGAAGAGCTGGAAGGGATAAACCAGGAAAGGGTCGGTCAGCAGTGGGCGGCGGTGCATAACGGGGAGCATGCCCTTGCCGTAATAAACGACGGTACCTACGGGCTTGATTTTGACAAATCAGTCCTTCGCATCAGCATGCTGCATTCTCCCGCCTACGCCGCTCACCCGGTAGATGACCGGGAAATAGTAAGCAGCAAGCGATGGAGCCCTCGCATAGACCATGGAGTACGCAGTTTTACCTTTCGTATAACCGGCGGCCGGGCAGAAGCGGTACTCGATTCTATCGACCGTGAAGCCCGGACCTGGGGGGAGGCGCCGTATCTGCTTTCGGTTTTTCCTCTGGGGGTACCGGAGGATCCGGGTGCACCGGAGGTACCGGATGCACCGGATGCACCGGAGTCACAAATCCCTGCGGCAGTGGTGATAGAAGGAGCGGCAATTGTGCTCCTGTCGATCAGGGAGCTCGATCCCGGAATTCAGGGACTAACAGCGGACCGGAGCAGGAGGGGGCGGACATTGTTTCTCCGCCTGCAGGAGAGTACCGGCAAGGCAGCCGCCGGGACTATTTCATTTCCAGCTCTGTTTCCCGGGGTTCAGCATGAAATTTATCTTGAGCCTTTTGAGATCGCCGCCTATCAGTATGAAGTTGATCGCGGGAACCTGGTCAAATGCAGATGGCTGGTGCAGCCCGGCAATTGTGCTGAGAATCAGCAGTAAGCTGCTAATCTGGCTCAAATTCCGACAGCAATAGAGGAAGGATCAGAAATATGAACTATTCCGATACGCAGCCGGCTCTGTCCCTGGACGAGCTTGCAACCGCCTGGCTGAGCCGGCGTTTTACCGATTTGAAAGCCATGCCCGGGCTCAACAATTCACTGGGTTCTATCCAGGTAGAATCTGATGTTCTGGGAATCAAACACCCGGTCTTTCCCCCGTTCAGCGGGAGCGGCGAAATAACCGGCTGCACCATAATTGGACAGAAGCATCTTGCCCAGGCAGCCGATTGGGTGAAAATCCGGTGGAAAGCCTATGAAATCGAGCGGGAATGCACCGCGGGATCCTGGTTTCTTTCCAGTAGGACTGCCCTGCACCCGACCGAACCGGTTGCTGCGGTCTGTCTGACTGTCACCAATCCGACTGCGCGGCGGGAAATGCTGGACATCGGGTTCATCCTTTCCGGACGCTCGCGGAATACCGGAAATTCCGGGTATGCCTGGGCTGTACCGGAAGTGCCCACCAGCGTCTCGAGCTTCAATTCGACAGACGGTCTCTATCAGGATATCGTTCCTTCCGATATTCCCGGCGCTCTGGAATTTGTCAACGACCGGAAAAACGGTTTTGCCATCCAAGCTTTTACTCCGGAACCGGATTATTGGGAGCGTGGACAGACAGCCAGATTTTCCCGGAGCCTCGAGCCGGGAGAGTCGGTAACCATACGGTATACGGCGGTTTTTCACACCAATCGGGATAAGGCTCGTAAGTTAGTCAAGGAATGGAAGGGCAAAGAAAAAGTCCTGCATGCCAAAGCCCGCCTCTGGTGGGAGAAGCTGTGGGAAGCGGCATTCACTCCCGGAAATCAGATCTTCAGCGGGCATGTTCCGGTGCTGGAATCATCACGCCAGGAACTGCTGAAGCTCTATTACATGGCCGTTCTGACGGCGCTCACCTGCAGGCGTACCTATCCGGGAGCAGCAGTTGATACTGCCTATATTACCCTCTGGCCGCGTCGCGGGGAAGGTTCCGCCTACCTGACCTGGGAACTTCCCTATATTTCCGGTCTGCTGTCAAAACTGGATCCGCTCGTTCTGGAAAAAATGTGGAAACTTGCTGCAGAGGCTCCGTTCCTGGATTCTCAGGTGGTGAATCTTCTGGAAAACAGCTGGGGCGGGTGGACCTGCTCCGTTCACCCGCAGGGCATCGTGAAAGGGGCTCTTGATCTCCAGCGATGGGCCGGCAGGTCGGGCTGGAAAGAGATGGTGCTCAATCGAAAAAAGAAGCAGACAGCAGGATTTGAAGCGGCCAGCCAGAATCAGATAACCGGTGAAGATTCTGGATTCTCACATGAGGCGGCAGCCGGGGATCCTGTGGTCTCCGGGATTCCCGCGGTCTCCGGGAATAGTTCGGCATCCGTGAATAGCGTCCGGAAGCAGGTTACCGGCTGGGATGTCTTTCAGGAAGCCCTCTATTTCCATCGACTGCGTTCTCTTCCGGGAGGGCTGGCCGATGCCGGTCCGCGAAGCTCCTATCTGGAATGTATAACAGATTATGCCCACGGGACAGCAGCGCTGACTGCCGCTCAGGTATGGGCTTTGAAAGAATCGCAGCCCCTGACGGGAACGGATTGCAGTGAGGAGTCCGATCGGCTGCTCGGTGAGGTGAAGGCGCTTTACCAGATAGGCAAGGGGTATTTTTCCTGCCGTTTTCCCGACGGGCGGCTTTATGATGCTCCCAACCTTTACGATATGGGAATGGTTCTCGCAGCAGTCGGAGAGCACCTGGATGCGCAGACACGTATCGAGATTGCCGAATTCGCGCGGGATCAGTTAATCACGGAGACCTGGTGCCATAATCTCTGGCCGCTTTCCAGTGATGTCGTAAGCGGCCTGCGCTGCGATCATCAGTGGGCGGGATGCTTTCCTGCCTGGCCGGCCCAGTTTATTCTGGGGCTGACCAGAAATGGCTATGCTGAACCCTGGATTGAAGACTGGCTGAAAGGTATGGCCAGAATTCCGGATCAGGGACCCTTCGGGCAGGCCTATTGGGCTGAAGATGTCTATCCTCCTGAGGCCGGGGCTGCAGCAAAATGCTTTGATGAGCTGACGCAGGGAAACCACTGGGTTATTCTCAGCGGTGTCCATTTTTTTGACATGATCGTCGAAGGGCTGCTGGGAATTCATGCCGATCTCGATGGAGAGGTTTCTGTAAAAGGCGGGATGGACAGCTGCAGGCAAGCGAGTTCGCTCTATAATCTTCAGGTGCAAGACAGGCTGGTCAGTCTGATACGCGGGAAACTTGAGCTGGAGAACAATGGAACGATGAACACTCCGGAAGAATAGATGGTGCAGCCTCGGCTATAGCAGGATATACTGAATTTCATGATTAAGCGGGAATACTTTTACCATAGATTGGATCTCCGTGATATGGAAATCTACAGTACGGGTCGCTGTGATTGTGATCCCGGGCTCTCTTGGGGACCGGGTCTGCGGAATCACTATCTGTTTGTCTATGTGCTGTCAGGGAGAGGCTGCTTTACAGCGGGAAAAATTACTCAAGAGCTTGCAGCGGGAGAACTGTTTCTTCTCAAGCCGTTTCGTAAGATCTGGTATCAGGCCGATGCAATTGATCCATGGGACTATTGCTGGGTCTCCTTTCAGGGCACCCTTGCGGAGGACCTGCTGCCCTCTCTTTGTGGAGAAGATGTTCCGGCTCCCTGGGGATGTGTCGAGAGAGCAGATAAAGAGGCTTTTGAGGCAAAACTGCTGGCTTTACTCGATGCATCCTCCCAGGATAGCAGAGCAGGTGAGCTTCTGGGGGTGGGACTCTTTATGCAGCTGCTTTCGACTGTTATCGGGGCTTTGAAAGAACCGCACTCATTGGCACCCGGTTTTCCGAAGATCCCGGGTATTTCAGGGGTTATGGGGGTTATGGGGCAGGGCCGGAAATCAGATACCGCGGGCTTCTACTGTGAGGCTGCAAAGGAGTTCATCAGCAGAAACTTCTTTCAGGACATTTCGGTCTCTTCCATAGCAGCCCATCTGGGACTCAACCGGGCTTATTTTTCGACCCTCTTCAAAGCGCGGGAGGGCGTCTCTCCCGGGGCATATCTGCTGCAGTATCGGATGCGCCAAGCCAGAACCTTGCTCGGGATGGACATGGTATCGGTTGAGGCGGCAGCAAATTCCGTAGGATATACTGATGCGGCTTCATTTTCCCGTGCATATGCAAGGTTTTTCGGATATCCTCCTTCGCGGTCTGCCGGAAGGTAAAGCGCCACCTTTCGGCAAAGACCAGAAAACTTGCGTACCGGCAAACAGGCATATCTGCGAACTCGGTTGCGAACTCGGTTGCGAACTCGGCTGCGAACTCGGAATCGGTGAAGTAAAAGCGGCGGATTGGAAGAAAAACTCGGTTAAGGTAGGCTCATTTTACACATGTCGCACGAGCAGCCTGAAGGAGGTTAATATGTTGTTTCAGGGTAAGGAACTGCCGAGAGGGTCATGAAAACCTTAAGCCAGGCTCAAAACACACGAGTCCCACGAGTAGGAGGAGGCTGGGTTTTGCATGGGCCATCGGCAGGAATATTATACCTTATAGAGTGCAAAAACTCATGTAAGCACGGCAGTACGGCTGATTGAGGGGCTGTATCTGAGGATCGGCCGCTACTCGTGTGACTTGTGTATATTGAGCCGACCTTAGCTGTTTTTCAGGCTTTGAAGTAGATCACTATGAAATAAGGACTTACTGACTGCCGAAATGCTACTCGTGCGACATGTGTAAAGTGAGGCTGGCTTAAGCGCCCGGCGGGCGCTCAGAAGCGGTGGAAATTGGATTTCTAAAGAAATTGGATTTCTAAAGAAATTGGATTTCTAAAGAAATCGAAGATTTCCATCGGAAATCCGATTTCCATCGGAAATCCGATTTCCATCGGAAATCCGATTTCCTCCTTTGGGCTCAAGGCAAAAGGCATCACAGAGCTCGGTGTAGAATTCCAACACCCAGACGGAAGGGTGACAGAGCTAAAAGCCTTTGAACAGTCCGGGATGCAGCTGATCATTGAGCAGGCACAGCAGGCTTGCAGACTTTACAGCGAATGCGGAAGATGCCGATGATCAGGCGGTAGTAATATTTCCAGTACTTCCCATGCCGGCTGAATGTTCCTTCAGTTTTGCAGCAAGGACAGATCAACCCCCTGACAAAAGCCTTGCAGTCAGGGTAGAGTGATTCAAAGCAGTAATTTTCTTTTGTGGTTCTTAAGCAAATTATCGCTTTATTTGGAGACCCGGTCAAAACTGTCAAAAGAATTATGCCCGGTCTCTTTTCTCCTTTCTTAATACTACCAAGAATTTTAATACGGGCATTTCTCTCATTTCAAGTCCTTTTTTTGCGGGATTCTACAACCGGGCACGGAGTTCAGGAGACACGTAAAAACTCCCCTGATTTCTCAAGGTTTTCTGTGAATTCATCCTTAGAATCTAGATTTATCAAGTCAAAACTATGTTCAAGCAAGCCCTGGAGCTCAGCGATCGCCAAGAAAAATTCAAGGGTTCAATGCCGCGTACAGCAATATCCAGATCCGACATCTCGATATATGTCCATACACAGCAGATCCAAATATGAGGATTATTTCGCGGGTCCTGACCAAGCAAAATTTAACAGGTTTATCTCGGATAAGGAAAATGATCTTTCTATCTGATCTGATCAATTACAGATGAAGTATATTTGTTTCTTTTATAAAAGAATCTTTTGTAGTTATTATAAAACTATGCTATCATATAAGAAACTCTATGGGAGGTGAATCCTGTGATCATTCGTGAGACCTATATGGGATTGAATCCTCGTTTCATGGACAAACCGGTAGTGAAAGGTAATCACAGGCATGCGACGCTCTGGCAAAAGCGTCATCCTGGAGCTCACCATGGAGGAGGTGCGTAGACGCGGCGCGGAGGGGAAAAACAGATTTTCTACGCCAACTTTGAATCGCTGCAGTTCGAGGATCTGAAGAACTACAAGGCATTATGCCGAGGCAATCACCGCTGCGGCTAAGGCTGCAAACGGCAGGTTGTACCTGTTCATTGATGAAATCCAGAGAAGTCCGAATCATGGGGCAGGTGATCCAACTCAGTCCGAGTCGATTGTGATTGCGACATCTGCGCTAACCGGTTCCAATGCGAGGCTGCTCTCAGGCGAATTGGCAACATTGCTTTCAGGACGCTACATAGAGATAGCTGTCTACCCGCCTCGTTTGGTGAATATCTTGAGTTTGCGAAAACCAACGGGGATGAGGTCCGGATTGAGCAAGACGGCACTTCTCTAATTTCCTCCGGTATGGCGGCCTTCCTGGAATCCATGAGATGAAATGGGACGATGGTCCTGTCGCGGTATCTGATGGACATTTTCAACTCCGTGCTATTGGAAAGGATGTGGTCAAGAGGAAACAAAATCCGCGATATCGATCTGCTCGAAGGTCGTCTATACCTGATGGACAATATCGGCAATACGTTCTCGGCAAGACCATCTCCGATTTCCTGAAGAACCAGGGAGAAAACTCAGCACAGAGACTGTGTACACCTACATCAAGGCTCTGGAGGAAGTCGCATTTTCTAATCCACAGAATTTTACGCTTCGACATCAAGGAAAACGGCTTCTCGAGACCCAGGAGAATACTTTGTCTCCAGACCTGGGTCTGCGCCATACAACGATGGGGTACCGTGACAATGATATCGGCGGGATGCTGGAGAATGTAGTGTTCCTCGAGTTGCTCCGGAGGAAGGATGGACTGTACACATTGGAAAACAAAGGCTCCCTGCGAGTTGACTTCGTAGCAGCACTAACCGATGAGCTGTACGTCCAGGTGTGCTACATCCTGACGGAGGACAATACAAAACGCGAGTTTGAACCCTTCAGGCGATAGACGACAATTATGAAGGTTGTGGTTTCCACGGACTTCCTGATAGCTTGTCAATCAATGGCATCAGGCGAAGAATATCATCGATTTTCTACTGGACGTCTGAGATCCATCAGCAAACAACGTGACAGGCACTGTTTGCTGCGTTCGATAGGGTTCTTGATTATTGCACGTATAAACATTTTTCGCCGGATGGTGATGAGCATTGGATTGTAAGTTTTCCTTTTATCGAAAACGAATACTATTAGAGGCTCTTGCAAAAAGCAAGAGCGACGTTTTGGAGCCGTTACATATCCGGATAGAAATGAAGCGTAGAATAGATAGAATTGCTGCCTTATACGAATTATGCTGGTCTGCAGCTGCTGTTTACCTGCTGGCCGCCATTTTTACCGTATTATCAAAAACAGGGCCTTTATGAAGGCAGATGCTGGAGAAAATGTATGCAAAGCTTTCTGGTAAAATTCTCACCAATCATTTTCTCAAGAACTCTTTCTTTATTAATTTCTGTGCCATCTTTCTTAATGAAATAGGAATCAAGGCCATTTTCGAAATCGAGAATTGTTCTCCTCTTCGATTAATCACTCCCTCAAGTTCGTAATCATCATCCAAGTATGCCAAGGTTGAATCTCACATGACTATTATTGCATATGAGAATTCCTTGAGGCTTAAGGTATTTTTACAGTCTTTGGAGATAAACCCTGCATAAAGGAAAACATCATATCAAAGCTGTTTTCTGTAATTGGCGAGGATTTCTTGTAATCAGCATTATACCAACTGACTATGGGAGTCTCGCAATAGCGTTTATTCTCTTCCAAAAAGGTGACAGGTTCTTATCATTGAAAAAGGCTGCCATCCTTCTGTCATATCGATATAGGTCATGTCCCGAATATATAAAAGAAGGTGTTATGTGGACAAAGGAACCGGGATATAATCCTTTGGCTGGTTGATATTGTTGAGCCAGCATCATAAACAATTGCTTTCTCTCATCCTTTTTCAATAAAATATCGCTGATATAGGCTTGGTATTTGGTAATCTGCCATGTTAATCCTCTCAGTCAATTATATCGCCGGCATTACATGATCCATTCACACCGTTTGCATCAATGATTACGAACATTTAAGTAGGGCAGCAGGTTTCCAGCCGCTGGAATTCCTACCAATTCTGCTCCTCAGGGCAGTAATGGGTTTCGGATCCAGACGTGCGGGCCAGTCGATCTCTCTAGGAGGAATCAGCGTCCCCTCGGATTCGGCTTTGCTCCATCGCTGTATCGCCTGCTCGACAACCGGGGCATATTGGGGCAGCCACTCCTTCTGCGCGATAAGCAGCTCATCGACCATTGCCACACCTCCGAGGTTGCAGACTGCACCCACCAGGGTCAGCAGCATAGCCTGCTTCAGCAGTCCTCATCCCCTTTCCAGGGCCGCTTCCACCGCAAGCCGCTGGACTTGAATGGACTGGAACAGACGGCAGCGCAACCCAAGGGCAGATCCCCGACAAAAAGGGCTGAGGAGCCGTTTCCGTCTACATATCCTGGAACCTCTACCACCGCATCCATCGGAAGAAGTTAGAAATGACGCCGTTGTTGATGACATTGAAATTCCCCCGGTACGCAGCCCGGTTTCCATGGCTTCGATAATGTAGGAACCGTGTTCATTGCTGCGTTTTTCTTCTCGATATTCCAGGGCCGGCTCTTCAAGCCATTGGTCTATTTTCTCGGATATTCATTCCTGGTCTGGTAACAGCTGCGATAGTACCCAGCGGTTTCTCCATTAATCCCAGGTATCGAGACTGATCCATTCAGGGTTTCTTCAGGCCTTTTCCTGTACCAGGAAGGTATTCGCTCAAATGCCCATTTGATTCCGGTGCTGTAATACCCGAACCTTTTGAGGCACATCGATCCTCACCTTTTCGGTTCTGGAGTAAACCGGATGCTTCTCAAAAGCCGGCAGCACCTTGTCAGCATATCCTCGCCCCTATAGGAAAGTCTGGTGAACCAGGTCTGGTGGTTTATGCCGGCGCAGATATAATCAAAGGCTCCCCGGGGCAGCACTTCCAGAACCTCCGCCAGCTGCTCGTGACTGTGCTGCACCCCGTGACGAGACCGGTACCCGTAACTCCGCCGTAATGGGGCATCACCCGAAATCATTGGATTGGGATTGGCATAGTTCAAGGACAAAACAGTCCGGATCCATGATTCGGATATCACTGCACAGGTCGGAATGAAGGGGAATACCGCGCTGGGCATACATAATCCCCTGCTGAAGCGTGTCAGCCACACATTGGTCGCGTATTTCAGCGGTATCTCCACATCGGCCAGAAGACCTTCAAGCATCCCGATCCGGGCCATATTCTACATATTTTGCATCCTTGACCGCTTCCCGACGATCCCTGGTACGTCGATTTCAATAGTAGGTCCATTCGCCTCAATATCCTTGCGGCAGAGTCCGGCTGCCATCTCCAGATTCTTCTCATTGATATCCATGGAAGGTAATGCGGATACCCTGGAATATTTTCACCGATAAGAGATCCCGGACGATCCTGCGGGTAAAGACGATGCTGCCGGCACCGATAAAAGCAATTTTGAAGTCCTTCACATCCTTGTTCATTCTCTCTCCCTGTTCAAAATTTCCTGCCGGCATAGTACCCTTCAGCCAGTTTTTCTGTACGATTCCCAGGTTTCCAGAAGGAAACGATAATCAGATTCATCGAAATCCTCATCCGATTGGGCAATCCCCGTGGCATAGTAGGTATCGGGATTTCCCAGTGCGCTGCAGCGCTATATAGTTCCGCCACATATCCTTATTGATCATGAGGTCGTTATCGGTATCGATAAGCCAGTCGGGATGGCAGCTTCGAGCGATTTCCCGCACGGTTCCGACATGATGCCGAGAACATCCGGGACTGGTACCGTCCATATCATTGAGCCGCAGCATGTCCACATCTTCAGCAAAATAGGGATTGGCGGTATGGGTAATGAGCAAACTGTCAGGTTTTATATTCTTCATGGGCTTCCGGATGCACCTCAGGTATTCTTTGATAATCTCCACCCCCCATTGGGCCCCTTTCAGACGTACCGGTTCACTGCGCTTCTCCAATACTGCATAGTTTTTCTCCTCTTTTTCGGAGATTATGGCCCATCTGTTGTTCAGGTAGTTCCGGAAAACTCCCCGCTCAGCAGGAATGTTCTGGGTAAAGTCTATCTTGAACCCATCTGCATCGAGGCAGCCTTTTTCGTGGCTCAGCATCAAACGGATTTGTTCCTTCATGTGGGCTATAAAGGCGGGGCTGGTGGGATCCGCTGCTGCCGGCCTCCCCTCTACAGTCATACAGCACTCTTTTGAAAGACCTTCACAGATGATCGGGGTAAACCAGAGAAGCACCTTGCGACCTTCAGCGTGCTGACCATCAATAAAGCTCCTCATATCAGGCCAGCGAAGGGAATGGGGTTTTGCGAAACCGGGTTTTTCTGACCAGAAGCAGTCTATTATGATTATTCCGGGCTCAATGCCGTTCTCCTCCAGAGTTCTCAGGTGCTTTTCATAAAAAACCTGTGCAGCGTAATCGCCTGCGTTGATCCAGACACCCATCTCATGGCCGTCATGATCACGTCGATAGTCCCTGCGCTGCTGACCCCAGCCGCAGAAAATGGGTTCTCTCCACCATGAGGGGATTTTTCGTTCTTCACGGGCAATAAGCCCCTCCTCTGCCAGCTCGTTAACGTAGGCGCGAAGCCCGGAGTTCTCATCATTTGAGCGCCGGGTATAGAGAACCAGCCGGGGAGTGGTGAAGGTTCCCGAGACACGGGTATGTCCTTCGTAGGTCAGGATAAAGGATGGCCCCCGGCTGCCGGCATAGTCGAAACTGAGGAAGTTATTCTCCCCTGCAGGACATTTAATCCCCGCCCCGACCCAGCTGCCGTTCACCTGCAGCCCATAGTAAAACGGCGGCGGACTCAGCCACTGCTGACAGGAAAGTGATTCATCCCCTTGGATATCTGCATGAACAATCCCTCGACTCCAGTCAAACCGGGGCGCGTAGAGGAGCCCTGCATCGCTTTTCCCGCCGGAATTGAAAAAAGTGAGTCTATCGAGATACCTGTTTTCACCGCTTACCTGAGCATGAATTTCGACCCTCCCTTCAAAGCAGTCGATGAAAATGGTCTTGGAATTCCACAACCCGCTTTCACAGGACAGCGCAAAACGAGTCCCGGAACTGGTTCCGTCAATTTTTTCCACAGAGACTACAGCAAATTCATCCATTTCGGGTTTCATTGCCGCTATATCCATGCCATGAAGGGCTACATCTGCCAATCCATCAAAAACAACTGGTCCCTCACTCTCACTCTCACTCTCCCTCTCACTCTCCCTCTCCGGCCCTCCCCCGTTCCCGGCCAGCGTTACGGTAAGCTTCCCGTCGGGACTGAGAGTCAGCTGGTAATATTCTGAAAAATAGGTCATCCCTTTACCGCTCCTGCCGTAATTCCTTTTTCCACATACTTCTGGTTGAACAGAAAGAATACAATAACCGGTATACTTACCAGAATGATGGCGGCAAAAGCCATATTCATGGCATATCGATACTGGCCAAACATATTTGTCAGCCTGACCGGCAGCGTCTGCATGGACTGCTTCTGGAGAAAGAGCTTGGGCATCAGGTAGTCATTCCATATTATCTGTGCCCGCAATACCGCAAGGGTCACTACCGCCGGTCTCATCAGCGGAAGAATTACCGAAAGGTAAATACGGGGGACCGAACAGCCGTCAATCCTCGCAGCATATTCCATATCGATCGGTATTCCCTTGGCAAATCCCATCATCATAAATACCGCGAAGGGCATGGAGTTGGCGGTGTAGAGAAAAATCAGCCCCCAGAACTTGTTCAGCATTCTCAGCTTCACCCCTAAAATGTAGGTGGGAACGAAAATTGCCTGCAGCGGAATCAGCAGTCCTGCCACGAAGATCATGAAGACAACTGAGAATATCCTTGTCTGTCCCCGGGAAAGACCGTATCCTGCCATACTGCTCAAAAGAACTATGCAGACTACGGAAAAACAGGTGATAATCATGGAATTGTAAAAGCTTCTGAAATAATCGAGTTTCTTGACAGCCTCCAGAAAGTTCTCTGCATGGATTCGTTCAGGCAAATCCAAGGCGGATTTGGTTAGTACTTCCTGATCTGTTTTAAAGGAGTAGAGGAAGGTCATCCCGATGGGAACAAGATAGAACACCGCGATGATTATGAGGAGGATGTGCACTCCCAGCTTCCATCTGTTATGCCGGTTCATCATGACTCCCTCCTGTTGAGAAGCTTCAGCTGGACAAAAGCGACAATAAGCAGAAACACTACATAAATCATTGAATTCGCTGAAGCAAAAGCTGCCCGTTCACTGGCAAAGGCCAGATTGTAGATATACATGATAAAGGATTCCGAAGCGTGGCCTGGTCCCCCGCCGGTTGCGGTGACAATGAGTTCGTAAACCTGAAACCCTCCCAAGGTCACTGCGACGATGCAAAAGGTAATGGTTGGCATAATCATCGGGACCGTGATCCGGAAAAATTGCCCCGCCGCTCCTGCGCCCTCAATGGAGGCAGACTCATACAGTTCTGCGGGAACCGCCTGCAGAGCAGCCAGGTAGATGAGCATCCAGTAGCCGATCCACATCCAGTTGTTGATAATCAGCAAGCCGATTATCACCGTGTCCGGATTGGTCAGCAGCTTGATGCTTCCGCTAAAACCCAGACTTACCAGTATTTCGGGGTAGACCGAGCCGAGGAGTCTCGACCAGAGAAATCCTACGAGTACGGGGCTCAGCAGTCCCGGCACAAAAAGAATCGTTTTATATATATTCTTGCCCTTTATTCCGCTGTCGAGAATTACGGCAAACAACAGGGCCAGTGCATTCTGAATTATTGTGTTAAAGATCACAAACAGGGACGTGAACTTGAGAGAATTCAAAAACCGGCTGTCCCGGAATATTTTTGTATAGTTTTCGAATCCAATGAAGGAAAACTGCGGCGAAAAGCCGTTCCAATCCGTAAGAGAGTAGTAAAAACCGATAATCAGGGGGACCAGCATTCCCAATAGATACACCGCCAGGGCAGGGGCGGTAAGACCCAGGTAATTTCGGCGAAGTCTGTCTTCCAGCCGGGGTTGAGAAAACATGCTCACATAACCTCCCGAACGACTGTGGTATTATACACAGTACAAAAAAAATAACCGGCCGCCCCGAAAGGCGGCCGCAATACCCTATTGGGAAATATTAACTCTATGGGCCGTGGCGGCTTCAAGAGCCTCGTCCAGGGTCTTCCGTCCCAGGAGCCATTCGGCGATATAGCGGGAATACTCTTCCTGATATGCCCATTTGATCTGGTTGTTTCCGATACTTACGTCGACAATCATATTGTTTTTCTTATAGTTGTCTATATCGGGATCACAGGGATACGGATCGGCGGATTCTACGCCTACCATCAGGCTGTAAGCTCCGGCCTCGTCTACCAGGGTCGCTGCCAGGGATTTGTCAGCCAGGACAGCTTTTAGAACTTTAAGAGCTTCATCAGGATATTCGGTAGCGGCAGAGATCGCCCAGGTGTGGTTCGGCTCGAAAATCAGCTTAGCGCCATTTTCCTTTCCGGGGAAGGGAAATATGCCATAGTCCAGATCGGGAAACTCCCTGAAGTTTCTGTTAGCCCAGGTTCCGCCAACATACATTGCTGCCTCGCCCCGTCCGAACCGGGCAGTAGCTTCGCCAAAATCTACGCTGAAGGTATCTTCCCAGGTATTATCATACTGGTCCTTCACATGCTCGAAGACCCTTCTATACCCTTCACTGCCTTCAAAAGTTACCTTTCCTGCATATAGATCATTGCCCCATTCGGGGTTCTCATTGAATACTTCAGACATAGCGAACTGCATGGTTACATTACCGATGTTCCAGGTGTCGGCGTAGTGGGAAGCAAAGGGGGTGATCCCCCTGGCTTTCAGTTCGGCCGCCGCGTCCATCAGCTCATCGTAGTTTTCGGGGATGGAAATGTTGTTGGCCTTGAAGATTTCCCTGTTATAGAATACGCCCTGAAAGAGAGCAGAATAGGGAATCCCGAAATCTTTACCGTCTATCTGCAGATTGGTTCTTGCAGCATTGGGTACGCTTTCGTCAATCCAGGCATTGCCCGTGAGGTCCAGCAAGTTCCCTGCACTGCCGTACTTTGAGATGTCCTGTCCTTTGAAGTCAATAAGATCCGGCATGGTCTGCCCCGCAATTCTGGCTTGGAGAATCGGGTGCATCTGGTCCCAGACAACTGGTTCAATCTCAACAGAAACACCTTCGATACCGTCAACCAGTGCAAGGAACTGATCTTCAAAGGTATCGGTTTCCGTACCGTACCAGCTGAAGAACTGCAGGTTCGCCTCTCCCGTATCCCCTGTGCCTCCAGCAAAGGCTAAGGAAACGACAGATACAGCCAGTAAAAGAGCGAATAATAATTTTTTCATATATCCTCCTATATGATTTTTCCTAAGTTACTATCCATTATTAAAGCCATTATGCAAATCTGTCAAGCAAATTTTTTGCACATATTTGCAAATACTTGGAACTCAGGGATGCGGATGCGGGTACAGAGGCGGATGCGGAGGCGGATGCGGAGGAAGATGCGGCGCAAGTAAGCTGCTGGCACGCGGCCAAACGTTGTTCAGCCGGAATCCCGCTGGATGAGTTCAGTTTTAAAGAGGATCGTGCAGCTGGCTACATCCCTTCCCTTCTCTATAAAACTGATCAAATACGTCAGCACCATAGAAGAAAAGTCTTCGGAGTGGCGTTTGACTGTGGTCAAAGGAGGATCGGAAAACTGAGAGAACGAAACATCATCAAAACCGGTGACTCTGATATCCCCGGGCACCGACTTTCCCGCTTCTTTAAGGGCTTTCATGGCCCCCAGGGCTATGTAGTCGCTGAAACAAATCAAGGTTTTTACCCCGGGATACGACTTGAGCAGCTGCACGCCCCTCTCATAGCCGCTTTCCAGGCTGAATTTTCCGGGAACAATACAGAGCGGCTCCTGTCCGGCCTCAGTAAAGGCATCGGTAAGCCCGTCAAGACGATTTTTATTCACACTTCGGTCTTCCGGTCCGGTAAAAACCGCAAACTCCCCATACCCCTTGCGTATAAGGTACTCTGTCAAACCCTTCATGCCCTGATAATTATCAAAATCTATCTGCTTATAGGAAGAGTTCCGGTAAATTCCATTTACGATGATAAAGGGGATTCCCAGGTCCTCCAGGTATTCCGGCAAACGGCTGTCATAGGGCGGGTCAGATAGTACAAGACCTTCAATCGAGTCATTCTCGATTTGCGATTTCAGCCTGGAAAGGGACCCTGCTGTATTGAAATCAAATGGAAGCATAGAAACCTTGTGCCCTGTCAGTTCAAAAGTATTTCTCAAGGCTCGCAGATCCGATGATGATGTGGGATCATCATGGTAGTACTCCCCATAAGCGGGAAACAGCAGGCCAATTTGCCGAATTACCGGTTTTGCCGTCTGGGATACAATCCCCTTCCGGAACATCAGCTCATTGGCAGCTTCCTGTACGAGCTGCTTGGTAGCATCACTTATCCTGTCCGACCCCTTCAAGGACCGGGAAACTGTGCTTATGGAGACACCTGTCAGTTCTGCAATATCTTTTAACGTAACCACAGCAATAATAATATATGAGTAATGGAAAAATTGCAATGCTAATAATTTGCACAATTTTTGCGTTCATTGTTCAGCAATCTGCTCTTGCCAGTATTGCATAAAATGCTGAATATGATATATCATCAGCTTAGTTATTAGCTAAAATTATTTGAAAGAACAATACTATATAGCTAAAATGGACGGTGAAGGTATGAGAATCTCCACATCAATTTTGCAGAATGCTTTTGGCAAGTACTTGAAGATGGCAATGGAAGGTACCACCATTTATGTGGAAAAGAACCAGAAGCCTGTGGCTGTATTGAAGGGCATAGGAGAGGAAGAAAGCTTCTATATCCGTGAAGAGGCAGTTGTCTATGAAGCACCGAAGCGATACACCTATGAAGAATTCAGGGCTATTGCTGATCGGGAAGAGAACACAAGGCAGTATGAATTGATAGATGGTCAGATCTATATGCTTGCCTCCCCCATGTACCAGCATCAGGTTGCAATGAATGAAGTGTTTGTTCAATTCTATAACTGGTTCAAGAAAAAATCCTGCCGTCCGCTGACAGCACCCTTTGACGTGAAGCTATATGGAACTGCCGACAAGTTTGAAGATAATCCTAATGTAGTTCAGCCGGATATTCTGGTTATATGTGATGAAGATCGGATCAATGAAAAAGGAGCCTATGACGGAAAGCCGGTATTGGTAGTGGAGGTATTGTCCCCGTCAACCAAGTCAAAAGATATTATGATAAAATCTCAGCTGTATATGGCAAGCGGCATTGAAGAATACTGGATAATCGATACAGAGGCCAAATGCATTATCATCTACCATTTCCGGGACAGAAAATTGTGGGAGCAGCAGATCGTTACGAAAGGGCAAAAAGCCAGTTCCAAGGTTTTTGAGGGGCTGGAGGTGGATTCCGATGACATCTATCTAGATTGATCAGCGACATCTTATTGTGCGGCAGTCGTCCACTCATACTGGAGCACCCTGATACTGGAGCACCCTGATACTGGAGCACCCTGATACTGGAGCACCGCAACTGCTATTGTGTTTTCTCCGTATGCAGATTATTCTGACAGGGAAATGCTTGATACACGAGAAGAGATTGTACGAACCTTGACCCCCATTGCTGAAAACGACCCGGCAATAGAACTCTGCATAATCTACGGGTCTGCTGCTGCAGACACCCTTACCAGAAGAAGCGATATCGATATTGCCGTTGGGGCTGAAAAGGGATTGTCCGTTCAGCAGTGCATCGAACTGTCCCGTACCATGACTCTGGCTGTTGACCGGGAAGTGTCTGTAATAGATATAAAAAAAATGGAAGGGGTGATTCTTCAGGAGGTCCTGGCGAAAGGACTTACATTGAAAAACACAAACGTAAATTTCAAAGCTGAATTCATTATGAAAATGTACGGATTCAATGAAGATGTGCTGCCTTATCAGCTTATGGGAATTACCAGAAAAATTACGGAGTATCTGGATGAGTAATCCACTAATCGCAAAAAAACTGGAATCATTGATTCATTGTCTGAAAAGAATTGAAAAAAAAAGACCCCAAAATTTATCCGACCTGCAGAAAGATTTTGACATTCAGGACATTATCTCCATCAATCTGGAAAGGGCAATTCAGTTATGTGTTGATATTGCAGCAATTATCATTTCTGAACGGAATCTATCAACCTCTAACACCATGGCCGGCAGTTTTCTGGTTCTGGAAGATAACGGGATACTCCCGGAACAATTATCTATGAACCTGCAGAAGGCTGTAGGGTTTAGAAATGTTTCTGTCCATGAATATGCTTCTATAGATTGGAATATCGTTTTTGATGTCATACACAATCATCTTGACAGCTTTAAAGAGTTTCTGAAAATCGCAGCCTCGTTTGCATGAAGAACGAGGTATCTCACGGCTGTCAGTCCGTAATGTTGAAATTAAGTGATCGCTCAAGTGCCTCAGCGGAAGCAAGGGCTTCGATGTCCCCGGAATCGGCTGCCTTGCGGTAGGCTTCCAAAGCCTCCGCATACGCCCCGGCAAGAAGAAGCCGGTCCCCGGCAGAAAGGAGAGAAGGATCCGCTGGCTCGGTGATTTCCCACAAGGGGTATACCGCATCCGGATTGTATATGAGCCCTTCGCTGTCTGATAGAAGATGCCCGGTCCGGGTGTAGGCGGAAACCCTCAGGGAAAGCAGAGCTCCGGGATGGAACAGGCCGATTACTGCGGCAGGATAGACCCTGTCAGGACTGAAAATACCGATCCGTGTATGATCGTCTGCCGAAGCGGTATCTATGCTCAGACTGTTATTGCTCACCTTCCGGATCACCGTTCCGACCGATGAGGTGAAACGGTGATCCTTGACCCCATCGACACCACCATCGACATCGCCATCACCATCACCATCACCATTGCCATCTCTTTCCCCGTAATAATAGACGGCATGGATTCCGTAATAATCAGCCTCCGGATAGGGTTCCCAGTGCATGGAAAGCTGCTCACCGTAAGCCAGCTCAACTGGCTCACGGGGCTCAATAATCATAACTTTTGCGTTGAGATCCACTGAAAGGTCAAGTGAATCCCCCGCCTCCACCACCACCGTATCGGGAATCTGGAAAGCGCCCACATCTTCCAGGGCATCAGGATCGAACCGGAATATCAGATCATACTTCCCCGGTTCCACCCGGGAAAAATCGATTTCTCCATCGTTTCCGCTCTCTGACGTGCGATAGGTACCGGTATCAAACATCCGGCTGGAATAGGAACCGCTGTGGGCTTCCGGCCGCAGCAGCGCCTCCACGCCCGCAAGAGGTCTGCCGAAACGGTATACTGCAACGGTTACCTGGCCAAAACCCGCTGAGACCTCTTCAGGGGTTAGCCCGGCGCTGCCTACGGCTGCCTCGATATAACTGAGTCCCCTCTCAGCCATGCTGTAGGCTTTCTGGTCCTCGGGATTCGCGACAGCCCTTTCCGGTAACGAACCGATTCCAGAAGATTTCTGAGCCTCGGATGAATCACGGGATTCCGAGTCTTCCGGGTATTCAAAAGAATCCAGGGATTCCAGGGATTCATGCACCAGCTGTTTTGCCTGCTCGAAGAGAAGTGCGGCTTCGGTATAGAGTTCCTCTTCGACAAGCAGCATTCCCAGCCAGGCCTTAGCTTCTGCCTTCAGCATCGGGTTCCGGATTGCTGTGCTGTCTGCCAGCTCTGCGTAAGCTTTTGCCTGTTCGTGATTATGCAGCGCATACTGCAGTTCGGTCAATGTAAGGTAAATCTGTATCTGGCGAAAGCCTCCTGACCGCTCTGCTGCAAACCCCTCCAGAGCCTGCAGCAGAAAATCCTCGGCTGCAGGAAAATCTTCTATCAGCAGGGCTGTTTCCCCGATTCTTTCGTACATATTCCATCGCCAGAGCACATTCCGCTGCCTGTCGGCAACATGCTTCAGGGTACCGTATAAGTTTGGAAAACTCTCCCTGTCAACCAGGGTTTGTCCTGAACCCGATCCGCTGCGAAATGTGAAATCCTGCCCAATGATGACTTTATCGTACCCGTCCCCGATCTGCTGCATTATGCGGTAAGCTGCCTCGCGAGCCTCGCGGGAAGCGGGAAACCAGGTCATCAGTTTAATCGAACGATCTAAAGCATCCTGATACTGCTCACTGGCATAATCTTTCTCTATCCGGCCTGCCAGAAGCCCGGGAGAAACTGCATAGAGGATGGCCGCCGCCGCAATAGCTGTGACGAGGAAAACAATCCCCAAAAGTATGGTCTTTTTTCGAAGTTTTCTGTTACTCATATGTTCTATCCCTGCTGATTTTATTCCTGTGTATTATCATTATCTGCAGCAGCTGACTATCGATGGCTGCTGCCTGCCGACCCCGACCGTTCCCGACCCTCAGCGCCTGTTTACGGTTGAGGCAAGCTGAACAGCCGCAAAGGGCTTTTCGCCAAGGACAACTAGCTCCTGCTTCTCCGTCGCTGCAACCAACGAAGCTGCCGGCACATCCAGCAGAACAGAAAGATAGATGCCGGAAACCAGAACCGCCGCCGCCGCGGCTGCAGTTCCTGCTGCAGCAAAAGTCCTGAATCTTTCTCCAAAGCGCTTTTCTGGGAACAGCAGCCGGCTTTCTCCGCTATTGCCCGCTCCATTCTGCAGCTCACTGCTCTTGCTCAAATGCGGCACCTCTGGATCCCTGTTCATATAGGCGAGCACAGCTTCCCGGCGTTGAAACTCAATCCCGCCATACGCTTGCTTAATAAGGATTTCCAGTTCATCCCGGCCTTTCAAGGCAGCTTCTGCCCTGCTTGTATTATTGGTAATTTTCTTACTCCGCATAATCCCCTCCTGCCAGCAGACGAGAAAGACTCTTCCGGGCTCGAAAAAGCCGGCTTTTTACCGTTCCCTCGGCCAGACCAATCGTTTTACTTATTTCGCTGATGCTCAAATCAGCAAGATAATAGAAAACCGCCGTCTGCCGATATGGTTCCGGGAGCTCAGCCAGGGCTTTTCTGACTTCAGCTATCTTTTCACCGGCAATTGCGGAAGCCTCTGGGTGACTGGAAGTGTCGGAACTGGGAATAGTGTCAAGCAGAGATTTTTCTCCGTCCTCGCTGAAGGTCTCCAATCCCCTTTCCCGACGCAGCCTGCGTTTTTGGGCCCGCTTATAGTCTATTACCAGGTTGCTTGCAATCCGGTAGAGGTAGGTATAGGAAGAAGACTGTTCGTTAAAGGTATCCAATCCGTGATATGCGCGGATGAATGTCTCCTGAGCAAGATCCTGGGCAGCTTCAGCATCTCCGGTCATACCGGCGATTACCCGGGTCAGGCGGGTGCCGTGCGCTTTCATCCAGTTGTCAATCATCTGCCACTTGTCAATTATCTGCCAGTCGTCAGCCATGCTTCTCCATCCGCTGCTATTCTACCACATCTGCCGGTTTACTCAATTAGACGATGCCGAGGCCTCTGAGGTTCCCGATTTTGGGAAAATTTCTGTCAACTGAAGAAAGAAGCTGGTCTTTTTCTCCTCATTAAACTGGAATATCATGTAATTACCATAAGCTGCCAACATCAAACCCCAGTCCTGGAAACATATATGACTCAGCCCGGGAACCGGGAGTAAAGGTTTCTTCAACCTTCAAATCAAAATCTTTGAACGCGTATACCATGATCTTTTTTCCCCCAGGATCGACAATCCAGTACTCACCTATGCCGCTCTCCATATAGAGCGACAGTTTTCGAATGCGGTCCATGCTGGTAGTTGAAGGGGAAAGAACCTCCACCACAATCGTCGGGATACCCCGGTATCGATCCTTTTCATCAATGTCATCCTGATAATCGCACAAAACGACAATATCCGGCTGCACAATATTTATATCATCCTCATCCGTATCCCGCTTCAGCCGTACCGGCTGTCTGATCAGTTCGATATCCAGGGGAGCAGCAAATGCATCACAGCGTTCATGAACGTTAAAATACGCCCTGAACTCATCATTTATGGACATTACTACTTTCTGGTGGGTGAACCCCGGGGAGGCCTGCAGATATACCATCCCGTCTATAAGCTCATACCGGTTCTCGCTGGCTTCGACAAAATCCTGAAACTGTTTATAGGTTACATAGGTTGCCGATCTCGAGGCTGATTTTGCAGCCGGGCTCTTTTTCGGGCTCGTTCCGTAAACCTGAGAAGGTTCTCCTGCCTCGTCATCTTCGCTGCTGCGGGTATAATGCACCAGAACCGCTCGATTCTTACCGTTTTTCGTAATTATGATGTTGTCGACTCTGCACAGTTTAAGATACTTTCCAAAATTGTTCTGGATTTCCGTTGCCGATACAAACATAGCGTCCCCCTTTCAAGGATTCAGACTGAAGAATACTTTCAAGGTACAACTATTATGGCTAACATGCAACAGAAGGTTATATTATTTTAGGTATTTTATATATATTAGCTAAGTTTCGGTGATTCATGATATCAAGAAATCACACAAGAGGGTATACCGACAGCTGTTTGCAGTGCGGAGGGAATGGACCTGCAGACAGACCCGATTACAGGAGTCTGTCTGATTTATCGCAGTTCACTGATCCAGATAGGCTGTTACACGGGCAGCTGCATTCTCTTTCAGGTTATTAAACCAGAATGCATAGTCGTACCTGTGATATACGCCCGCAGGATACCGTCCCAGATTTACCAGGTCTATTTCGGGAGATTCGGGTTCCTCCATATCCGTAACAACCAGGACACCTTTGTCTGTATCTACATGCGCCCCGCAGAAATTATCTATGCACTCAATTTTCTGTCCTTCGGCATCATTGAAGAAGACGGCTCCAAGATGAGAATCTTTCCCCGCTGGTTCCCCGTCGGTCCTCCAATTGAGCGGATTAACCGCTACGGCTCCCTCTATATAGACAGGTGACCCTACTGAACCGGGACCTTCAGTGTTGTAGGTAATTATTACGCCGGTATCAGATGCTCCCTCAGCCAACTTCATCCAAGGGTAAGTCGCAAGATCCTTATCCGTAACCGAATACCCTATGAGGTAGGCTGCAACAAGCTGGTTCTGCAAGTCTATGTCCCCGAATCTGTTACGCATGAGATTTATCAAGGTCATGGTGCCTTGGCTATGGCCAGCCAGGATAAACGGACGACCCTGGTTCAGCTTTGCCAGATAATAGGAAAAAGCATTCTCTACATCCCCGGCTGAAACCTGGAAGGTTGGATCTATGAACATATCAGCTCCCCCGCGGGCAGTAAAATCATCTTGCACAGCGGCTGACTGCTGACGATAGCTGGGAGCAAAAAGATTGGCTGAATCTGTATACACGCCAGCCTGGGCAACAAGCAGTCCCAAAGCATAAGATCGCAGTTCCTGATCTGCCAGATCCAGATTGGCCGGTGTCGGCCGGGTGTAAACAGTGGGATGCACATAAAACACATCAACAGCTTTTTCCGGCTGGTCCGGCTTGGACAGCCAGTAGTAATCCTGGGAATAATCGGGTGCCGCTGGAAGCGGAGACTGCTGCAGCGACTGGAATCTGGCGATCCGGTCCTTTATATTCTGCCGTATATTCTCATAGAACAGGGAGAAGTCATCGGGGTGGTAGATTCCCTCGATGGGATAGGAGGAGAGCACTGACACATCGGAGATCTCACATGCCAATCCCCTATCTTTAACCTGGGCCGAGGTAAACTGCTCATAGATTCTCGGTTCAAAACCATCCTCTGTAAAAAACACGGCTCCAAGATTTTCGGACGCATTGACATACGCGCCGTTGAAGGAACTGCTGACCCATGAGAGCGGATTGGTAACTACTGCTCCCGGAAGTATCTGGATTGACTGATCCTGCACGCCGTCGCGAATCGAGTTGTAGGCGATAAAGCAGCCGGTATCTTCCGGTCCCGTGCTCATTCTGATGGCAGGATTCGCTTCAATATCGTCCCGGGTTATACTGAATCCGAGCAAATAGGCGGCAAGCATGCGGTCTTCGGCACCGGTGGATCCCCAGATTTTTCTCAGCAGGCTGACAAGGGTACTCGATCCCTGGCTGTGGCCTGCAATGAAAAACGGTCTGCCGTTGTTGTAATGCTCAAGGTAATACAACAGCGCCTGCTTCAAGTCCTCCTCACCTATCTGCAGATTTGCATCCAGAGTTTCAGCATCGCTGAAGCCGGATTTTCCCACCTGGCGGTAGAGGGGCGCATAGATATTTGCTGAATCGGAGAAAACACTGGCCTGAGTCCTCAAAGGCACCATGGCGGCATCCCGCTGAGCCGGATCGGAGATATCCTGGACTCCTTCTCCCTGATAGACCGTGGGGTATGCGTAGAACACATCTACCGCATGATCTGACTTGTCTTCCGGTAAAACCAGCCAGCTTGATTCCTGCGAATAGTCAACAGCGGGAACTGGTCCTGCTTCCTGCTGACCTGCTTCCTGCTGACCTGCTTCCTGCTGGCTGTTCAGCGCTGCTGATGGAAGCGAGCTGCAGCCGGAGCTTATCAGCATGAAAAAGACAGCAAGTATAACCAGAAAACTGCGGGCTGTTTTCTGGATTATCCTGCTGCGTGGGCTGATGCCATTACCATACTGCTTCATCATTCACCTGCCTTAATCTGCCGGTAATTTCCAAAAAGGATGCGGCAGAAAATACTTTGTCTCAGATAGATTTTTGCACAAGTCTCCGGCAGGAACAATAGAATCTTACCAAATGGTAAGGTTCTCAGCCTTCATACGGACTTGATGATATATGCCGGGATCGACCCTCCCGGCTGGCTGCGTATCTCTTGCGGCCAGCCGGAGGCAGCCTCAGGGTAATCGTGGTACCTTTGCCCGGGGTACTGTGAATTTTCAGTGATCCCTTTATACCCTCAACAATTGACTGGACAACGCTGAGTCCCAGCCCTGATCCCTCTGTATTCCGGCTGGCTTCAGCACGGTAAAGCGGATCGCAGGCTTTTGTTGCTTCTTCACGGCTCATCCCTATCCCGCTGTCTTCTACGACAATTCTGACAGCCTTATCAATTGTGCAGCCAACCCTGACAAATCCCGGGCTTGCGGTGTACTTGAATGCATTGTCCAGCAGATTCTGCATCATCCTGTCGAAATACTGGGGATCGATAGCCGCTGCCGCATCCCGTGAGGGAAGAACAAGGGTAAAATCTATTTGCTCCAGCTCTGCCCGATGACTGAACTGCCGTTCCAGCTGCTCCAACCGCTCACGGACAGGGGTAGAGGACCGGGGATCATGAGGTTTCTCAGCCATCAGGAACCCGTGAATATTCCTGGTTATCCCCTCCAGCTCTGTCGTGGCCTCGAGAATCGTACCTGCAAGCTCCTCCTTCTCCTGAGCAGTGGTTTCGTATGCTTTGAGCATCTGGGCATTGAGTTTGATTACCGAGAGCGGGAGCTTCAGATCGTGATTGATCCCCCGGAGCAGGGTAATCCGATCAAGCAGCTTCTGCTGCTTCTCCAGGTCCTTCAGCCTGAGAGAATAGGTCATAATCACCGAGAAAAGAAATGCCGCCAGATAGAGCAGGTTACCGATCTGCGGGCTGAAAACGATCTCGGAGACATAGCCTCTGGGGAACCAGCCGAAAGTGATCAGAAAACGGTAGATAACGGTTGCCGAGAAGATGCTGTAGGTAATCAGCAGGAGAAGGCTGTGGGGCACCCCTCTTCCATGAGCACGGGCTCCCATGTACAGAATCAGCAGGACTCCAAGGGCATGCATGACCACCATCAGGGGCAGAAAACGAAAAACAACATATCCTGTTTCCGCGATAAGAAAAACCGCAGCATACAGGTAGAGCCGGCTCTTTCGTATCCTGAACTGAAACAGGCGAAAGCAGAGCAGCTGGGAGAGCAGGAAGTTGATAATCCCTGTAATGCTGTCCCAGTAAAACATATTTTTCAGGGTAATTCCCGCAAATTCACCGGAAAACGGCAGATCTCCCACAATCAGGCTCTTCAATACGGAAACGAGGCTGATGAGCAGCGTAAAGAACATATAATCGGTTCGGTATTTCAGGTAGACAATCGAGCTGGCTATCAGGATGATGACGAAGCAGATAAAGAGCGCAGATACGAACATTGCCCGTATCTGAACAAGCTTGCTGATCGTCTCCGTTGTCCCCAGATAAAAAAGCGCTTGCGGGCTCGGCTTGATCGGCGGCGTTTTTCGTTCAAGGGTGATGATATGGCTGATGCTGCCGGTCGTATCTGTTTCCCCGTCAATCCCGTCAATCCCGTCAATCCCGTCAATCCCGTCAATCCCGTCGACCCCGTCGACCCCGGTTTTTTCCCGGGCATACAGGTAACCCGGACCCGTAACGGTAAAGACACTGTAGCTGGTCTCAGGCCTGTACCCCGGCTCGCCCGGAAAAGTATTCTGTCCGGCTAGTGCTCCCTGGATAAATAGTTTATACGGGGCATGGGCGTCTTCAAAAAGCAGCGATAAGGCCTGGCGGTGCTCCGAAGTAATACTGAACGAGTAGGAGCTGCCTATTCCAACCGGCAGGGAGAGGATCAACGGCTTCCTGCGAGGCATTTCGGCCGTATCAACGATTCCGTTCGAGAGATCTGCATAGGCAGACCCCCGGGTATTGATGAAATCAAGGGACCAGATAACCGCCGCCTGAAGGAGAGCTGATGCAAGAAGAATGCTTAACAGCAGATGTACTGACTTTCTTTCCACGGGATCTATTCCTCTGGAAGGATTATCAGCTGATAGCCCTTGCCGTAGACCGATTCAATCATGAGTCGGGTGCATCCAAGTTCAGAAAGGTTTTTTCTGAGTCGGGCAGTGAGTGTGTGTATACGCGGGTTTTCCTCCGTATCGAACTCTGCACGGTTCCATTCAGACAGGTCGTGCTTTGTCAGATAGGTATGCTCATTATATTTCTGATAGAGCGCTTTAAGTAATTTTGCCTGGCTTGGCTGCAGGGGAACCGTACGCTCATGGCATTGTACTTGACTGGCTTCCATATCGAGAATAATGTCCCCGATCCTGAAAATATTCCTCCGTGATATAAGCCTCCTGCTGACTGCCTGCAGTTTAAAGAGCAGTTCGTGCATATCGAACGGTTTAGTCATATAGTCATCAGCGCCGAGCGTGTAGCAGAGCCGCTTGCTGCTGGAATCATCGAGGGCTGTAAGCATCAGGATATAGGTTTCTTTAAACTCCCTAAGATAGGGAATCAGCGTATGTCCCTGCTCCCGGGGCAGCATGATATCCAGCAGGACGATATCTGGTTTATCCGTGTCGAACACCTTCCTTGCTTTTTCCGCAGTGAACGCCGTGCTTACCGCAAACCCCTCCCTGCCAAGCAGCTGCTGAATACTGCGGTTCAAGGCCTGGTTGTCTTCTACTATCATTACTCTAACGGACACGCCCCCGCTCCTTTTGCAAATGCCCTGCACTCTGGTTTGCCCAATAGTATACCACAAATCCGGAAGCATTTTCAAAAAGCTTCGCCTTGTTGGAAATCAACTTTATTGGAAAGCTTACGGGAAATCAGCCTGACCGGTGCTGCCTGACCGGTGCTGATTACTTGACTTTGCATGTATACATATATATGATGTATACATGCAAAGAATGCAAATACTTTTTCCGGAACCACAATTAGCAAAGCTTCGCCTCATATCTGAAGCTCAGGATCGCCCTGTGAGTGAGCTTATCAGAAATGCCGTCGAGTTCTGGCTTATGCGCTATGCTTCAGACATTCCGACTGAAACAGCTGAGGCCGCTCCTGTCTACAGCTGCGGCAGTATAACGGCATCAGCAGATTCCCTGAGAAACGCCGCCTATGAAGATCGGGATTCCGTATGAACAGCATTGATACCAACATTCTCCTATACGCAATAAATACTGATTGCACTGAACATGCCGCTTGCAGAAGAGTAGTAGGACAGGCACTGACGTATCCTGATTCCTGGATTATAGCTGACCAGGTGTGGTTCGAACTTTATAGACTGCTGCGCAACCCCTCTGTACTTCAGACACCGCTGTCGGCAAAACAGGCAGCTGAATGCATTGCCTGGTACCGAGAATCATCAGGATGGCTCACCTGCGCCTGGGAACCGGCATTTATGAAAGAGCTTCATCTCCTATGGAACAGGAATGAATTTCCTGCAAGAAACAGTTTTGACCTGATACTCGCACTCACGCTGAAAAAACATGGAGTCAAAACATTCTATACCAGAAACACCAAAGACTTTGCCGGGCTGAACTATTTCAGACTCCATAATCCGCTTGATGCGTAATCCGCTTGATGGGGTTGAGGGACGAGGGGTGAGGGATGAGGGATGAGGGACGAGAATGAATCCTGAACTCCAAGGGGCAAGATGCTACTTGAAACCGAAAATCAGGGGAAAGACAACGACAACAAAAGCAGCCCAGATGGCATAGACTT
>JAGYPA010000026.1 GCA_018399255.1 Spirochaetales bacterium
TCAGATTCTGCATAAAATAGCTTGGGCGAAGCATGATAGAGTCGAACCCGATTTCAGAGATCAGGCGTTCAATTTTCGAATGGGGGATCAGCCGGCTTTTCTCAGCCCCCATTACGGATAGAAAAACAACTTCCCTGATCTTATGAGCAGCCATAGATTCCAGGAATGGACGAAAGCAGGCATCGATATCGGTCAGGTTCGGCGGACGCAGCAGGAATACCCGATCTATTCCATCAAGAGCTATATCAAAGGTTTCGGGATCGGCAAAGTCAAAAAAAACATAGTTGAGGCGTGTCTGTTTTGGAAAAACTTTCCGGGCAAGGGAAATGAAGCGAACCCCTGCATAAACCTCCACTTCATCTGCTGCAAGAAGATTGGCTATTACTTCACGGCCGACATTTCCTGTGGCTCCGGTGACTAAAACTTTTACCATTACTTTTCCCTGCTGATCCTTGCCTATCCTTTTCTTTATGGTATCAACCTATTCCCCTGCAGTCCATAAGCAGTACCCCTTTACTACTGATTACTATAGTCATTATTCTTTGTTTGCTATTCAAAGGTAAAGCGAACTGTCCGGGTATCCTGCTCCCTTCCGGTGAACTCGGTCAGGGGTCCGTATAAATCCGGACGCCGGCTTTTTTGCCAGCGGCGACCGGTGCACTGATGCAGTATCCCGGGGTCAAGTTCTGCAATTACCATTGCATCCTGAGCCTTCCAGGTTTCCGCAAGAATGTCGCCGTACGGGTCGAGAATCATGGCATTGCCGGTACGCACCTCGTCATCATCTACCCCGACGCCATTGCTGAATATGAGAAACATGCCGTTATCGTGAGCGCGGGAGGGCAGCCAGTGCATAAGCCATCCCCTGCCTTTTGGTCCCCGGAATACTGCTTCTATTGCTGAAGGATTCTTCTCCCGCTCTTCCCACAGCTGGCGGTCGATGGTTCCCATGCAGCGGGGGCTTGGTGAATTGCAGCCGCCGGTCTGATGGGGGGCCAGGAGAATATCGGTTCCCTGGAGGGCTGTTATGCGGACATTTTCGATGATATTGTTGTCGTAGCAGGTGAGGATGCCCACTCTTGCTCCCTGAGGAATATCGAATACGGTGAAGCGGTTTCCGCTGGACATGTGCTCACTGATAAAGCAGTGGAGTTTGCGGTGAAAGGCGGTTTCTCCGTTCGGCATGGCAGCGATATAGGTATTATAGAGGGTTCCATCCCCTGCCCGTTCAATGAGCCCGGCACCAATAGTCATATTGTACCGGGATGCAAGGGAAATGAGCTCCCGGGTGGACGGACCTGATGGGACGGATTCCGCCAGCTCTTCAATCTGATCCTTCGAGAGTTTGCGTACATGCCAATAGCCGGTTATACACATTTCCGGGAAGACGAGAAGGTCGACCTGACGATCTGCAGCCGATGAGGCAAACTCCCGGATTTTTCCCATATTGTAAGATGTATCACCCGGTTTATGGTTAAACTGTACCGATGCCGCCTTTATCGGATTCATGCGCGCTCCTTCTGTCCATATCACTTTCTGTCCATATCGCCTTCTGTCCATAGCTCCATATCTGCAGCTGCGTCAGTCTGGTCTATTCTGCAGCAGGCTCTTCCACATCAGTATATCGGGTTTACCAATGCCGCTGGCATCAGGAACTGCCCCGATAATTGCATAGCCGCATTTTTTGTAGAACTCATAGGGATGCTGTTTAAGATTTTTAATGTTCCTGATCTCATCAAGGACTGTATCTGCGGTAAGTTTACACTGTGATAAGCTAGTCCCGTCAGTTTCATCGTCTGTCCCCAATAGAATTCCAATAATATCGAGCTTCCGAGCTCCCTCTTCTACTCGCTTAAGGAGCTTTCTTCCCAATCCCAAATGCTGATAATCCGGATGCATGACCATCGGATGCAGTTCCCAGGTTTTATCGTACATCGGGCGCAGGCCGGCCCAGCCAAGCAGGGTATCACCCCGACACATTCCCATACAGATGTTTGCCGGTTCAGTGCACTCGGAAACCTCCTTCCGGGCAGCCTCTATGGTCAGCCAGGCACACTTGCCAATATTGGTAAATGCTGTATGGAGAATTACAGCCGCCTGCTCTTTAAGTTTGTCGGATTTACTGATGTCATAAAAAGTATAATCCATTATTCCCATCCCTTTTCTGCAATTATCTCCCGCGCCCTGCGTATGACCCGGGGTATGATTTCTGCTTTTACTACTTGATTCCAGTGACCGCTGCGCGAAGCGTGTTCAAAGTTTGAACGAAGATCGGCCCCGAGCTCCCCGTCTCCCCCGAGCTCCCCAGGCTCCCCAGGCTCCCCAGGCTCCCCGAAACAACACCAGGTCAGGATCGACTTCAGCTGTCTGAGCGAAAACTCCTCGATGTGCGCCCGGGAAAAGTCCATGTCATACGTCATGTAGGCCTCATCAAACCAGTAAGAGTTAGCAATATGTGTCATCAGCAAGGTGATTTCCCGGCAGTTTTTCTGTTTGGCAGACTGATTAATACTGCCGAGCCGTTTTTCAGCTGTTTTATAGAGCGATTCCAGCTGGTCAATCTCCCGTACTACCTGATTCGCGGTATAGGATAAACCGTTATCAGCTGCTTCCATGGTACGCCAAATTGATGGCTTGCGGGCAGGCTCGATTTCCGGAAACTTCACCCTGTCCCCGTACCCATCTCTGGAAAATCTGTAAGCTGACATCCTCTGGTCCTCAGGCATCCCCTGATCATCCCGCCCGTAATTCTGCCGAAAGTCTTCCCGGGTCCAGGTCCTGCCCTTCTCAGAGGGCTCATTCTGTTCGAACATCTCGAAAAGCGGATCGGGTTCCTTTTTATGAAAGACGAGCTCAGGACTCACAGTTTCCTCGATAGCATACTCCCTGAACAGGTAGGCCAGCAGCTGCGCAGCAGCAAATGCATCCGCGGCGGCACTGTGAGACAGGGAGTTAGCTATTCCAAGATATTCGCAGAGAGCACTGAGACTGTGCGATCTAATCTCCTTAATATGTCGTCGTGACAGCTTGAGCGTGCACAGAGAAGGTATCGGGTTATGAGGGTGGTCAGCCCTGCCAAGCTCCTCTCGCAGAAAGGGGATATCGAAGGGAGCATTATGGGCGGTGATGATGGTCCCATTGATGAAGGAAAGGATTTCGGTGGCTATTTCGCGAAAGCTTGGCGCCTTTGCCACCATATGACGAGTAATCCCATGAATATGCGTTGCCCCGACCGGTCCATTGTCGGGATTAATAAGTGTCTCGTAGGAGTCGAGGATTTCACCTGCTCCGGTAATCTTGGTTATACCGACCTCCAGAACTCTGCTCTCCCGAGGTCCAAGCCCGGTTGTCTCAAAGTCCAGTACTGAATAAATCATGCATCGCTATCCTTTGCTCCCAGAACTACTCAACAGCGTAATAGTACGAAATGCTGCGGTACCTTTGGTTATGTTATTTTTGTCGGGCTGTGCGGCTGCGGCTGCGGGAATCTCGTATCATATCCCTCAGCAGCAGAATTCCCCCGATACCGATGGGAATGAGCAGCAGGTCATAGAGGATCAGCATTCCCATGGCAGCAATGAAGGGAAGTCCGACGGCTTCCCGTTCACCGGAAGCCATCCCGGTTAACATCGCCGTGAGCTGGGCTCCGAAGAGCATAAATATTGCAGCCCCGGAGGCCCCGCCAATGAGAATTCGCCGCTCCTTCACCCTGACGGCTGCCAGAAAAAGCAGAATCGCACCGCCGAGGGCCGCTGCAAACATTTCTGCCGGCATCATATAGTCTAGCAGAAACCTTCCCATAACAAAAAGGGCTGCAAAAGCCAGGATTATAGGGGTAAGAACTGTCAGCCAGACCAGAATCAGTCCGATGATTACCAGTATTTTTGTGATTACTGTGTTTTTTTCCATGCTACCTGCCGCAAGTATTTGCTTACTTTTTTATTTCAGCACAACTTTCTGCCGAGCCGCCCTTCTCTGCCGGCTCACCTTTCTCTCCTGTCTTAGCTTTCTCTTCTGTCTTAGCTTTCCCAACCAACCGTACGGCTTCAGTATATACCCGGTTTCGGGGATTAGTCATCTCCAATGTGAAAAAGGTAGGAAAATCGCTTAAATACGGCAAATCCATATATCAGGGGAGGTTTCGGAAGCTGTCAGAGGGGAAAACAGCGTTCATGGCAGGATCAGTTTACATAACTCACATACGCAGCGGGAACAGAAAACCTAACTCACTGCAGTAAAAAAACTGTCAAGCGGCGCTAAAACTCAGAAAAAGAGCTGCAAGACAGCAGAAGCTCCGCGGACACAGTTTTCCGGGGATCCCAATTTTTTACCGATTCATGATTATTTATCGTTATACCGCTTTTTACCGCTTATTACCGCTTTTCTTAATAAAATCCACATACACCGCAATAAGAATTACTACCCCTTTTACGATATACTGCCAAAAGGAATTAATACCAAGCAGATTCAGCCCGTTGCTCAAGACTCCAATAACCAGGGCTCCAATAACCGTCCCGCCGATCTTTCCCAACCCGCCGCTCATGCTGGTGCCTCCAAGAACAACAGCAGCAATTGCATCCATCTCAGCACCCTGACCGGCAGTCGGCTGCCCTGAAAACATGCGCGAGGCAAGGACCACCCCGGCAATTGCCGCCATCAAACCGGAAAAAGTATATGCAAAAAAAAGGACCCTGCTGTTCTTTATGCCGGAAAAAACTGCGGCCTGCGGATTGCCTCCAATGGCATAGATATGCCGTCCAAGCTTTGATTTTGATAAAATCAAGAATGAAATAAAGACAATAATTATCAGATAGATAATCGGCATAGGTATTTCACCGAGATACCCTTATGTAAAGTCAGCCGGACTTAACGCTCAGAAGCGTGAAATTTGATTTGGTGGAAATCGTAGATTTCCTTTTTGGGAAATCCAATTTCCCTATTCTCTGGGAAATCGAAGATTTCCTTTTGGAAACTGATTTCCCATCTACCCGCAGCATGACAGCAGGCAGGTGGTTTTTCTTTCAACTTCGGAAGCGGTGAAATGAAAGGTATCAAAACTCGGGTCAAGAGCTTGACCTATATACGATAATCAGCTGTGTGCAGCACTGGATCTTTTCCAGCTTCTCTCCGGGCGGGATCTGAAATAGGTGCCTCCCTTGGTATAGCAGGCAAGTCCGCCGGAAACCGTTCCCCAGGATGCGGCAGTAAGCAGATCCGGCGTCTTACCGGCAGCAAGCTGTCTGCAGAGCGATGCTGTAGCGCCGCCAAGGAAATTATCCCCGCAGCCAGTCGTATCTCCCCGCTTCTCAGGATGCCGGGAAAGATCCTCATCCACACTCACCGCAACCGGAATTTCCGTAAGATCCTGCCTTGCAAAAAGCGCTCCCCCCGACCAGAGCACAGCTCCACGGGATCCGCGGGTTATTATGCAGGCGCCAACCTGCCGGCTTCGGAAAAAATCGACGGCATCTGCCAGGACTGACGTACCGCTGATTCGCAGAGCCTCTTCCTCATCCATAACAAGCAGATCTATATACCGATAATCGGTAACCAGCGGCCACGGCTTATCAGGACCAGCCTTCTGGTTGCGGAAATCATAGACCGTGCCTACCACGGTCACCGCCCCTTTTTCCTTGGCTTTCCCCAGTACACTGTCAAGATCCCGGTGCAGCTGAGGCACCAGCGCGGTTCCCCCCAACAGAACAATGTCAGCGGCAAAAAAATCTTCAGGCAGATCACCGCCTGCCAGCTCCCCGGCCGCCCCTATCGTATTGACAAAGCTGCGCTCGCCTGCGCCATCCCGATAGAAAGGGTCCGAAAGTACCACCGTTGAAGGAAAAGCCCCCTCAGCCTGCTTTACCGGCACAAATTCAATCGGTGTCCGGCTAATGAAAGCCCGACTGGCCATCCCTGCATCGTCCTTCCCGTCCATCCCGAAAAATGCAACCGCATCACCATCCTGCTGAAGCAGCTGGGCCGCATGGATCAGGGCTACGACCGCCGGTCCGCCAAGGTTTTCCGCATCCGGGTCGGCCCGACCGATAAGGGAGTTGAGAATCTCGACATGCCCGCGTCCGGTAAATTCTTCCAGATCCTCGGAAAACACGAGACCGCCGGGGTTTATGCCCCCGTCCCCGTCACGACGTGAGAGAATTGCCTGAAATTCCTCACTGGAAAAAGAGATGTTGGTATACAGATAGTCGATCAGACAGCACCCGGCCCCATGAATACGCATGTATCACCCTCACTTACAGATTCTGATAATCGCCCACCAGCAGCCGGTAGGGTTCCTCATTTTCAATAATATCGGGAAACCGCCCCAAATCCTCAAGAAAACGATTATCGGCAGCATCATCATTTACGGAACTTACCTCCCCGGTAAGAACCGGTCCGCTTCCCACTTTACCGTAAAACCGGTGATAGGTGAAGGTTTCCAGCGTGAGGCTCTGTCCGGGCAGAAGCTCGAGGGGCTCTCCCGCCGGCACCCTGCTTTCCACACCGTCTATGTAGACCACCACATCATCATCGGAAAGCGTTTCATCTCTGCTGCTCATATGCAGCTCAAACACCAGAACACCCCCGCCCCGGTTTATGATATCCTCCCGCTTATTGCGATGAAAATGAAACGGTGTCTCCTGATTTTCGCCCACAATCATAATTTTCTCGGCATACGTTTTAACGGATCCGTCCGGCAGGCCGTTTCTGAGCGTAAACAGCACCAGACCCCGCCTCCTGAAATCTTCCAATCCGAAATCGGTAATATCCCACCCGAGCTGACAGTCGAAAACCTGCCTGCAGAGAGCCTTACGTTCCTGCCACTCACCACGTGACCAGCGTGACCACGCCGGCAGACTGAACTGCATCTTTGCCATAAAGTTTTCCGATTCCTTAATAATTGCATTTATTTTACTACGTTTCATGTTTACAAGCTCCTTTTTTCAGCAGTCTGATATTCCCATTATCCGGATATTCCCATTATCCGGATGGGCCGCCAGCCTGAACAATACTCACAACCTACTGCTAACCTAGGTTAGCATTGCATTATTATCACCTGAATGCTAGAATGTGTCAATGAAAATCACGATGAAAAACCTGGCCGACATGCTTGGCGTATCGCGCACCACCGTTTCTCTCGCTCAGAGGAGGGAAAGCGACGCTGCCCGCATCAGCCCCCGCACACGCGAACTTATCCTGGCCAAGGCAGAAGAACTCCAGTTCCCCAACTACTTTGCTACAGCCCTGAACAAAGGAAGAACCGGCACCATCGGCGTAGTCTTTCCAGACGTATTTGAAGAGTATATGAGCGCTATGGTAGCTGGAATGGAGGATGTATTCACACCGAAGGACAGATTCTCATGCTTTCCACCAGCCGCTGATAACTCCGAACAGCAAATTGTCAGACAGCTGCTGCATCGCGGAGTTGACGTATAATGGCCCCCCGCCGCTCCTTTCAAAGGAACGACCTTCGACTATTCCCATATTACGAGATCATCGCCGCCTGGTTCCCCTGATACGACCGACCGATACATCCCCGGAATTCCCGCCTGCAGAGTGGTTCAGATGACGAGGAAATGGCCTTCAGGCAGTCTCCTCTCTATTCCGTCAGGGTTAGCCGCCGCATAGCCTGCTCCGAGCTTCGACCTGATATCAGTTCCCTTTCCGACAGGATTGCCGGATAATAACCGAGCTCAATACCCCCTGCCTTTGCAGAAGGAGACTACTGGTACCTTTATTCGCAGGATGCGGAATCATCCGACCTTGCTGAGATGGTTGATGCCCGCCTGAAAGCCGGCACGCTGCCGGAATGCTTCTTTGTCACTACCAGCGGAATAGCCGAAAAGCTGGCAGTTCTTCTCGAAAAAAGGGGTCTGAAAGTTGGATACGATATACAAATTTGCCGTTTCAGTGCAATCAAGGGAGATAAAAACAAAACCAGCCCCTTTATCGAAATTCCCCAGCCCAACTACACCCTCGGACGGAAAGCAGCTGAGGAGTTGATCAGACTCATCGGGTCTTCACCCGGCACCCTCAAAAAAGCAGAAAATACTATAAAAACCATCACCGTTACTGCGAAAGAAGAAGTGAATTACAAACAGAAAGAAAGAAAGTTAAGCTTGGCAAAACCGGCCAAACCCGGGTAGTATGGCTTATGGCAAGAATAGACTTTGGATATACTTGGTGGGGTGAACGCTGGCTCAACGCGCTCACCCATATCGACTACAGCAATCGCCTTCCCCGGGGAGTTCGCTATGCCCGCAACGGATCCGTCCTCTCCATAAAAATCAGCCCGGGGAATATCACAGCCCGGGTTCAGGGAACGCGACCCGCACCCTACAAAATAACACTTAAACCCGAAAAATTTACCGTTGAGCAGAAAAACCACATATTGCAGCTGGTTCAGAAGAACCCCTACTACCTGGCTCAGCTCGGTGCCCGCATGCTGCCGCCGGAACTTGAGAAAGAATTAGCCGCAGAGAACATAAAACTGTTTCCCGACAGCTGGAAGCAGCTGAGCATGCACTGCAGCTGCCCCGACTGGGCTGTACCCTGCAAGCACCTGGCAGCTGTCATCTATATCATCGCCAATGAAATTGACAAGAACCCTTTTCTTGTTTTTTACATGCACGACCTTGACCTGCTGGCCGGCATCCGGAAAAAATACTCAGCTGATACTTACGAAGATATTGCCATACCCGACCTTAATTCACTGCTGGCCGAAAAAACTGACCGAGACAACACCGACCAGGAGGACCAGCAGGATCAGACCCAGGACAACGCCGACCAGAAGGGCCAGGATAGGAGCAAGGATACCTATGGCGAGCTGGAGAGCATCGACCTCTCCCGCATCCCCGACCTCTACCCTGCCGTTTCGCAAATCCTGACCGAAAACCCCCTCTTTTCTCCAGAAAGAGACTTCAAACAGGTGCTGCTGGGGGCTCTGAAGAAAATTTCCCGTAAAACAGAAGTATACATCAAAACTCAGGAACTTGAGGAAGAACTCCCCGAAATCCTCTATCCCGAGGCAGCCTTCACCCTGAAAAAAAACACCCTGCAGGCCGCCGGCAGCCTGAAATACAAAAAAAAGCACCTTACATTCAGCTCCAGCTCCAGCTCCAGCTCCAGCTCCGCCGACGGACAGCTGGAGAACCTCACCGCATACCTGCAGGTTCTGCCGGCAGAAAACCTGCGCAGCTATCCGCCGGTACTTTCTCTGCTCATCATCCTGCATAACTTCGCCCTGCAGCTGCTCGCCCGGTCCGCCGCCGTCCCGGAAATCATCAAACTCGATCCCGCCGGAGAAAGTTACGGGATCCGCTGGGTACCCGCCCTTTTCGACCCCGAAATAGCCGGCATTGCAGATCGCCTCACCGCAGCCCTTCCTCATACCCTGGTAACCAGCGGCAGACAACCGCTGAAACCCCGCGAGCAGATACTCACCCTGACCTCGCTATTCATCAGCAGCTATCTGCAGCTTTTCTCCCCCGTTAGCAATGCAGCCGGGGATCCGATAACCGCCCTCTTCTTTACCGGAGAACCCTACCGCCCCCGGAAATTTGAGGAAAAGGAAAACCCGCACATAATCCACCTCTGGCTAGGACGCTTTCAATTACGCCCGCTTACCCATCACCCTGTCATCCATATTGAAGAAGCCGGGAATGACGAAGCCGGAATTGACAAATTCACCTTTCAAATTCGCATCAGAAACCATCTGACCCCGGAAAAACTGCCGGTCACCTTTCCTGCCTTCTTAGCCGGAAACGATCCGGAAACCCTCCCCGTACTGCGGGAACTCAGCCTGCTGGGCACCTACCTCCCCACCGTCAACGCATTTCTCCGCAGCCCCGCCGGAATCCTGCAGGTTGACGGCCGGCAATTCATCGAAGAGTGGTTCTCCGCCCTCCCGGTGCTTAAAACTCTGGGCATCCACACTGTAATACCAAAATCACTCAGAGAAACCTTCATTCCACGCCTCTCTCTCAAAGTGGGAATTGCATCCGGGAACGACGGTAATGCCGGCGACAAAGCCGTCTCCTACACCTCCCTGCGCGACATCCTTACCTACGACTGGTGCATAACGGCAGGCGACAGCCGCATCGACCCGGAAGATTTTCTCGCCCTGAAAAAGCAGTACGGCAGCTTTATCCGCTATAAAGACCTCTTTTTCGAAGTAGATGACAGGCAGCTGGGAGCCCTGGTCCGCAGTCTGGAGAAGGCTCCCGTTCTCTCCCCCATGGACCTGCTGAAAACCGGGCTTACCGGGACATTCAACGGAGTTCCGGGAGAGATGACCGACGAAACCAGACAGATATTCGACGCATTTCTTACCCCGCAGGAGACCCCGGTTCCCGAAAACCTTCAGGCCGAACTGCGCCCGTATCAGCTGCGCGGCTACCACTGGCTCTGCCATAACCATCATATTGGGCTCGGATCTATCCTGGCCGATGATATGGGGCTGGGAAAAACCGTCCAGGTTATCGCTTTTCTGCTCAAGCTGAAAAATGAAGGAACCCTCACCTCCAAGCATCCGGCACTCATTATTGTGCCCGCCAGTCTCATGACCAACTGGGTTCACGAAATAACCCGCTTCGCGCCCGCCCCTGCCCTTGCCCCGGGAATATACCATGGAACCGACCGGGAACTGCCGGATCAGGTCGATATTGTCATCACCACCTATGCCCTGGCCCGCCGCGACAGCGATATTCTGAAAAAAGTCCGCTGGACCCTGGCGATAGTCGATGAGGCCCAGAATCTGAAAAATCCCGACACCGCTCAGACCAAGGCGGTAAAAAGTCTCAAAGCCCGCTATTACCTGGCCATGACCGGTACCCCGGTGGAGAACCGGCTGCTCGATTACTGGAGCATTCTGGATTTTGTCATGAAGGGGTATGCCGGATCACGGAAATCCTTCAAGGAGAATTTTGCCGTACCGATCGAACGCCTGCGCGACCGGGCATCGCTGGATATATTCCGGAAAATCACGGCTCCGGTGGTTATGCGGCGCCTGAAAACTGATCGGGATATCATAGATGATCTACCCGAAAAGCTGGTCTCCAACCGCTATCTTGAGCTTACCATTGAGCAGAGCATTCTGTACCGGGAACTGGTTGAACAGGCCGATGCCCTGCTTGGCGAGACCGACGGCATTCAGCGCAAGGGGTTGGTTTTCAAGATGATGACCGGACTGAAGCAGATATGCTGTCACCCGCGGCTCTACACCAAGCAGGGAGACCGGAAACCGGAACTTTCCTGCAAGGCTGAAATGCTGCTCAGTCTGCTGGAAACCATCGCCGAACGGGACGAAAAAGTCCTCATATTCACGCAATATGCCGAGATGGGGACGCTGCTGAAAGAGTTTATCGAGAACCGCTTTGCCTCCCCCTGCCTCTTTCTTTACGGCGGGTCCACCAGAACCCAGCGGGATACGATGGTAGAAGCGTTTCAGCAGGATCCCGCACAACGGTTTATGGTGCTCTCCATTAAGGCCGGAGGCGTCGGGCTCAATCTCACGGCCGCAAATCATGTCATCCACTATGATCTCTGGTGGAATCCGGCGGTCGAGAACCAGGCTACCGACCGGGCTTTCCGTATCGGGCAGGAAAAAAATGTCATGGTCTACCGCCTGATCGCCCGGGGAACCTTTGAGGAAAAGATAGCCGCCATGATCGAGAGCAAGGAAGAGCTGGCCAATCTCACGGTTTCCCAGGGAGAACAGTGGCTGACAAAGCTGAGCAATCGCGATCTGAAGGATTTTCTCCGGCTGCAGGAGAAGACAGGAAAAACCGGGTAGATTGTTGTTTCTTGCCGGACACAGTTACGTGCCCGAAATCATGTACCGGATGCCCTGTTTCTCGCAATGGTCCTCAGCTCAGCATTACCAGGCTTGCAGCCATCACGACCATACCGGCTATCATACCTCCGATGGCGATGTGGTGCTCGCCGTACTCCTCGGCGGTCGGCAGCAGTTCGTCAAGCGAGATGTAGACCATGATTCCGGCCACGCTGGCAAAAATCACCCCGAACATCACATCATTGAATATGGAGCGCAGGATAAAAAATCCCAGTATCGCCCCGACCGGTTCTGCCAAGCCCGAAAGAAACGAAATAATAAAAGCTTTCTTTTTGCTTCCGGTTGCATAGTAGACAGGAACTGAGACGGCCACACCTTCGGGTATATTGTGAATGGCAATAGCGACAGCAATCGAAATTCCCAGCGCCGGTTCGGTAAGAGCCGCCATGAAAGTAGCCAGCCCCTCGGGAAAGTTGTGGATGGCTATGGCAAGGGCCGAAAAGAGCCCCATGCGCATCAGCTTTTTCTTGTTATCGGGACTCTCCACATTGTCCTCGTCCATATTTTTCAGCTCGTGCGGGTTTTCATAGTTCGGGATAATCTTGTCTATTACCGCAATCAGGGCGATACCGACAAAGAAGGCGACAACGGTATAGAGGTATCCGCGAGATTCCCCAAGCTCAGAGGAGAGCGAGTCTTTTGCTTTAACAAATATCTCCACAAACGAAACATAGATCATTACCCCTGCGGAAAAGCCCAAGGCTGCCGAAAGAAATTTCGGGTTGAATTTTTTTGAGAAAAAGGCCATCACACTGCCGATTCCCGTTGATAAACCTGCGAATACGGTAAGACCCAGAGCGAATAGAATTTCTGTTCCAGTATACATTCTTCCTCCCCCCAACGCTTGTGAAACAGCACGTTTTTCAGTATGGTTTTTTGCTGGTTAGATAGTAGCTAATCAGACGGATATCAGCAAGAGGGAAACTGCTTATGATGAGGATATGTTCAGCAGAGGTGTATTCAGGGGGAAGCACTTATTTATTCGGGATCATCTTTTATCCATTGAGGGAATTTCTTTTTTTTGTTTACAGATTCCCCCCACTTTGCAGTCTCTTTCCAATGGTTCTATAGATTTCCTCTTTTTCTCGTTTGCCTATCCCCCGAATCTCAATGACTTCAATTTTCTTTGGTGAAATCATTCTATATACGGGTTAAAGCTCCGGCCTGGTGCTTCTCACTCCTGATACTTCACCACCTGCCGGGCTCCCTGGGCATAATCGGAAAAGAGACCGATCCCCACTCCGGCATTGACAACGGCACCGAGACTGCTCTCCTCAGTTGATTCGGCAATCAGGAGGGGGCGGCCGTACAGCAGCTCGATAACTCTGCGCAGATGGCGGTTTTTACGAACCCCGTTCCCCGAACCGACAATCCCGGTCAGCTCAGCCCTGATTTCTGCCGGCAGTCCTGCAAAGAACTGATGCAGTTCCCCTGCCATTCCCTGAACCAGCGCCTTAATCATGTTCTCCGGAGTAAAGTTTGCCGCAGTTATCCGGCTGAACGATGCCGCTGCATTAACAGAACCGCGGTCCCCCCGGAACAGGGGAGTACAGACAATCTCAGCAGTACTGAAATCCAGATCGAGGGCATCCATTATTCCGTAGAGACGCTTTTCCTGCTCACGCTCACTCTCACGCTCACTCTCACGCTCACTCCCACGCTCACGCTCTCCCTCTCGCTCACAACCGAAAAGCTTCAGTGAATCCCGGAAAAATTCAGCCATCAGCTGGTAGGAATTCCCTCCGCCAAGCGAGGAATGCACATACAGATACCCCTCCCCTGGAAACGGCCGCACCTCAAAACCCGGATAAGGGCTGAGCGTTCGCCCGTAAAAAGAAAGCTGGCTGCTCGTCCCGTAGGTAATCAGGAACGCCCCCTCCAGCTCTTTTATAGCCCCGAGAAACCCGGTCTGATTATCAGCCATCGGAAGGACCACCGGAATGGATCGGAATGAACCGACTACCTTCGAAGAATCGACAAGCTCCGGAAGAAATTCCGGCTCGAGGCCGTCAATAGCGAAAACCCGAGGATTGATGCAGCGCGAAACGTTATCGAGGAGGCCAAGGCTGGCTGTAATCGTAATATCGGAAACAGGCACCGTGCCGCCGACCAGCCGCATCGTTATATAGTCGGCAATTCCGCACATACGGACAGCCCCTTCGGGAATACCGCCGGTAAGCTTGTGATAAAGCCAGGTTACCGCTCCGTACCCGGTAAATACCGGCTGCCCGAGAATCCGTGAAACCCGCGCCTCCACCGTCTCACCGTCGAACACTTCCAGCCCCTGCTGATTCTGCCAGGTGTAGTAATTACTCAGCGCATTCCCGGCGGCATCGAGATAGAGAATCCCGTGCATCTGAGAGGTCAGGGAAAGTGCCCCGACAACATCACCTCGGGCTTCGGCAAATGCCGTCAGTTCTTCAATTATGGCCAGAACAGACTCCTCGATATGCGCCGGATCCTGACAGCGCTCCCTGCCGTCCGGATCGGGGCTGACAAACTTGTTATCCCGCACTGCGACCGCCTCTACCCGGAGAGCCCCGGCATGGTAAAGTATCCCGCATATCGTTGTAGTACCAATATCTATACCGGCTAAATACATCGAACAGGCTCCTTCAGCAAAGAGTCTTCCGGGTAAATTCCACCGCTCTGGCTGCAAGAGCATCCAGATCAGCCCCGGGCATCAGATCCCGCCACACAGAAATATTGCGTCCGATTGTACCGCCAGGCCTCACGAACGGCTCCATAACCAGCGGTCCGTCAAAGCCGATATCGTCGAGTGCTTCCTTTATCTCCGCCCACGGCATCCTTCCGAGTCCCGGCGGCTTGCGGTTGGTTTCCCCCAGATGGAAAGCAGACAGTCGCTTGCCGGCCAGCAGAATTGCATCCCGGAACGAATCCTCTTCAATGTTCATATGAAAGGTATCGAGCAGAATGGCGCAGTTCGGGCTGCCGACTTCATCGACATATCGGACCGCCTCCTCGCAGGTATTCAGCAGAAACTGCTCAAACCGGTTAATTACCTCCACATTGAGGATAACCTGGTTATCCTCGGCAATCTTTACCAGCTCTTTCATGCTTTTCAGGCTCTGCTCGAGAATGGGACCTTTGTCAGTTAGCCCTTGCGGCAAGACAGCCGGCCAGTAACTGTGTATTGTACCGCCGATCATACCGCCGCCCATCGTCCCCACAGCCTCGATCATCTTCCTCATGTAAATCAGTCCCCGCTGTCGGACCGTTTCATCCAGAGAGGAGACATCGTGCTCCGGCGTAAGACCGATACCGTAGCTCAGGGCAATCCCCAGCCGATCGGCCTCCCCGCACAGGCGAGTCTTTTCTTCGGTTGTCATATCGACCATAGGACCGGCATTTATCTCCAGCTGATCAAAGCCCAGTCGCTTAACCCGATCCACAAACGGCAGGAAATCAACATCCCATTCTTCCGTCCAGTAGGCATAAAAAATTCCTATTTTTCTCATACTTATACTCCTTCTCCTGCTCTTATTCCAGCTCCTGCGGCATAATCAGAATCTTCATTGCCGGTTCCGAATGCGTTTCGAGAATCTTCAGTCCCTTTTCAAACTCATGCAGCGGCAGCCGGTGCGAAATCAGCTCTTTTACTTTGATCCGGCCCTCCTGCAGCAGGTACAAAGCCTGCCATGAATTGCGCAGCGATGTATAGGTTGATAGAATCGTAATCTCACGGGCAAAGAGGGTAAACGGGCTGACCCGGACCTCAGCCTGGACATTCGGAACCCCGAACCAGAGAACCGTCCCCGACGATCTGACAAAATCGACCGTCTGCTCCAGAACCGAAGTTGCTCCCGTAGCATCACAAACCTTGTGGTAATACTCCCGGGGAGCATCGTTCAAGTTGGTAAACGTGTTCGCGGCACCGAAGCGCTTTGCTGTTTCCAGTCTATCGGGATCCCGGTCGGCAACATCCACCCGTGAACAGCCGGTAAGCAGCAGACTCTGCAGAAGCAGCAGCCCGATAGGCCCGGCGCCAATGAGCAGAACCCGGTCGGCAAGTTCGAGCCTGAACCTCTCTACCCCGTGAAGCACGCACGAAAGCGGTTCCATGAAGGAGGCCTCCTCAAAGCTCAAATCCCCGATGTCAAACACCGCCCCTTCCGGGGCCGTCACAAACTGCGCCATCGCTCCCGGCCGGGTCACCCCGACGGACTGAACATTCTCACAGTAGTGCTGCCGATTGTTCAGGCACTCGTAGCAGATTCCGCAGGAGATATTCGGCTCGACGGCAACCCGATCTCCGGGCTTGAACGAACGCACATCGGGTCCCACAGCGCGAACGATCCCGGAAAACTCATGCCCCGGAATAATCGGATAGGTCCCCTTGTAGTCACCCTTGTAAATGTGAAGATCTGTCCCGCAAATCCCGCTGGCGAAAACCTCGATCAGGACCTCGTTCAGCACCGGCTGCGGTATACCGGTCTCTACAACTCGTAATCTCTCTTTGGCCTCAATCAAAGCCGCTCGCATTTTCTTTTCTGTCTTTTCTGTCGATACAGTACTCATAAAAGCACTCCTGTATAATTATTTTATATATTCAATGCAGCACAGAGCGCCGCATACGCGGGATAAATTGCCTGATAACGCGAAAACAGGGTATCGTAGACTTGCGCATCTGCCGGTTCGGGACTGAAACGCACCGGATACTGCCTCGCACCCGCGGCCTCAGCATAGGAACGATACATTCCCAGACCTACCATGGCAGCCGTCGCCGCGCCAAGACTGGTTGCCTGCTTAGGGTCGGACGGAATGGTAATTGGACGACTGAACAAACTGCTCAGCAGCTGGTTCCAAAATGGCGAGAGAGCACCTCCCCCGGTCAGCACCAGCTCATTGACTGGGAGATTATTCTCTGCAAAAACCTGCAGAACATCCCGCAGGGCAAAGCCTACCCCTTCATATACGGCCCTGGCCATATCCCTGCGCGTATGACCGGGAGTGAGCCCGACAAAGCTGCCTTTCAGATCCTGATTCCAGTGGGGCGTCCGTTCACCCATAAAATAGGGCAGCAGAAGCATCCCGTTCGCTCCGGGAGGCGAGAGAGAGGCAAGCTGCTCAAGATGATGATAGCGACCGGAATCGTGCATTCCGGGCACATCTTCGATTTTCGCCAGAACTTCGGCCATCCAGTCAACAACACTGCCGGCACTCTGTACGGTTCCGCAGATCGTGCAGCTCTCCCCGTCAATATCGTAAAAATTCTGTATCCGCATCCCTGCATCAAGCAGGGGCTCTGCAGCCAGCAGCGAAATCCAGGAACTGCTGCCGATACAGTTCATAGCAGTCGTATAATCGTTAATTCCCGCTCCCCGGGTGGAACAGGCGGCATCCCCTCCCCCGGCGGTAACCGGCAGCCCTGCCGGCAGCCCGAGCAGCTGCGCAGCTTCAGCACACAGCCCGCCCACGATATCCTGCGAACGAAGAATAACCGGAAACTTCTCCAACTCCAATCCCACTTCCTGCAGAAGCTCGCTCGACCAGCGTTTTTCGCTGATATCAAGAGCACAAGTGAGAGATGCATCGGAGAGATCGGTAGTCCCCATCCTGCCGACCAGCCGGCCGACTATAAAATCCTTGCTCTGCAGCACAGCGGCCGTTTTCCGGTAGAGGTCGGGATGCTCATCCCTGAACCACAGCACCTTGGGAAGAGACAGATGTGAATCGATCCGGTTCCCGGTAATACGGAAAAACTCATCCTCAGCGACCCGCTCACGGATATACCGGCACTGCGGCTCGCTCCGGCTGTCGGCATGGATTATTTCCCGATACAGGGGCTGGCCGGCACCGTCAACCGGCAGCATCCCGTTCATATGCCCGCTCAAACCGATGCCGACAACCCTCTTCAGATACTCAGGGTACCGCTCCCCGAGCAGCTTTGTTCCCGCAGCGGTACTGCGCCAGTAGTCTTCCGGATCCTGCTCCGCCCATCCTGACCGTGCATAACAGGTCGGGTACGGCACCGTAACCGAGGCCAGCGCACGTCCATCGGAGGAAAAGAGCGAACACTTGTTGCCGGTAGTTCCTATATCAAAGGTGAGCAGAACCGCTTCATCCGCCATCACTGCCTCAGATACAGGTAAAGGCGCCGTCTATGACAATATCGGATCCAGTCGTGTAAGATGCCGAATCACTGGCCAGATATACCACGGCACTGACCAGTTCCTCCGGCGTGCCCATGCGTCCGGTCGGCGTAAGATCCTTCCAGCGAACTTGCCACTCCTGAGGAGCCGACAGCGTCATATCGGTAGCTATGTAACCGGGACTTATTGAGTTGACCCGGATATGGTAAGGCGCCCACTCGACCGCCAGTGATTTGGTCAGCAGAATCACTCCCGCCTTGGAAGCATTGTAGGTGCACTGGGGCTGGGGAATATTGACAATATGACCCGACATCGATGCGGTATTGATGATCGAACCGCCTCCCTGCTCCTTCATGATCCTGCCTGCCGCCTGGCTGGTCAGGAACACCCCGGTAAGGTTGATATCCAGCACCTTCTTCCATTCAGCGTACGTCATATCCAGTGCCGGGGTATTTATGCAGATACCGGCATTGTTAAAGGCGATATCGAGCCGACCCCACTTCTTCACAACCGCCGCGGCCATATCCGCAGCACTCTGCGGGTCAGTGACATCGCACTGAATAGCGAAGGCCTCCAGCCCCTCTTCCCGCAGTTCTTCCGCGGTCGCCTCAGCTGCGGCAATATCAATATCCGCTATGGCCACACGGGCTCCGCTCAGCGCCATCCCGCGGGCGGCCGCCTTGCCGATCCCGCGTGCCCCGCCGGTAACAAAAGCCGTTTTCCCTTCCAGACTCGCGTAGTTCATTATCTTATTCTCTCCTGCATATAAAATTTCCCGCGCTGCCTTTTTTACAAGCCTTCAGCAGGATTTTCGTTCGATAAGCTTGGTTGGAATCCGAATTTCCCGGTAGGGATCGCTCGCCTTATTGATGCGGCTCAGCAGTATTTCCGCTGAGCTGGTCCCTATAGCCTGCAGATCCTGCTCCATAACCGTTATCGGCGGATCCATCATGTTCATCCAGTAGGAATCATCGAAGACCACCAGGGCAACATCCTCGGGAATTTTATAGCTTTCCTGTTTCAGGAAGTTGATAACAGCTATCCCGGAAAGAATATTCCCCGCAAACAGCGCGGTTACCTTCTCCTCCTGCACCAGCTGACGGGTAAGTTCATACAGATCCCCCGTTTTCAGCTCCCGGAGACGTTCAGCCCGATTGCTTCCTGTCCGTATAAGTTCATCCAGAACCGGTATCTGATGTTTGCGCAAAGCCGCCTTATATCCCTGAAAGCGCTCATTCATGGTATCGTCCGACCGTGAACCGATAATGCCGATCGAACGGTGTCCCTTCTCTATGAGCAGTTCCACCGCATTAAAGGCCCCCTCGAAGTTGGTGGACATAATGCAGTCCCGATTGAACCCGTAGGGCAGACGGTCGAAAAAGACGCAGGGGCACCGGTCCCCGATAAGTTCTTCCATATAGCTGCAGTCGTGCCCAACCGGAGCTATTATCAGCCCGTCGACATTCTGCATCAGCAGACTTTCAATATTCTCGCGCTCCTTTTCCGGCTCTTCGTTGGAGTTGATGTAGATGAGGTGATACCCCTCCTCGCTGAGCACCTTGTCGATGGAAACAGCTATATCCATGTAGAAATAGTTGGTCAGGTTCGACACCACATACCCGATCATCTTCGAACTGCCGCTGCGCAGATTGCGGGCTATAGGATTGACATTGTAGTTGAGATTCTTGATAGCCCGATTCACTTTGTCCCGGGTTTCGGCATTTACATTCCTGGTTTTGTTGATGACATGCGAAACCGTGGCAGTGGAAACATTCGCGAGGCGGGCTACATCTTTCATTGAGGCACCCATACTGAACGACCTTTATCTTAATGAATTTGTCAATCGATATAACGCAATCGATTAACTCCTTCAGAATACACAGCTGCAAACCTGCCGTCAAGAGAACGAAAAACAAATCCCCGGTAAATTTTATTTGACATAACGCCTAAAACATACTACCATGAGTTTAATCGTTTACGCAATCGTTTTTTTTTAACTTTTGCCGCGAAGGCGTACGGGAGCTCAAGGAGTAAACCATGAAAGCACTGGTACTGAAAGGGACTGAAGAACTTGCAATTGAAGAGATGGATATTTACCGGAATCTGGGTGATGACGACGTACGGGTTGCCGTCAAGCAGGTCGGCATCTGCGGCAGCGATATTCACTATTATCTCCACGGCGGTATAGGCGACTACATTGTCCGCGAGCCGATGGTGCTCGGCCATGAGGCTTCCGGCATCGTTACGGAGACCGGCAGAAACGTCACCCGGCTGAAAGCAGGGGACCGCGTCTGCATGGAACCGGGAGTTCCCACCCCGAACAGCCGCGAAACCCGTAAAGGAATCTACAATCTCGACCCCGATCTCACCTTCTGGGCCACTCCTCCGGTTCACGGCTGCCTGTGCGAAAGCGTAGTTCACCCTGAGCAGTTCACCTACCGCCTTCCTGAAAACGTCTCCCTGGAAGAGGGAGCCATGGTTGAACCGCTGGCAATCGGTATGCAGGCCGCCTCCCGGGCCGGAATAAAGCCGGGCGACATCGCCCTGGTTACCGGCTGCGGCACTATCGGCATCGTAACGGCTCTGGCTGCCCTTGCCGGCGGATGCAGCAAAGTGATTATCAGCGATATTCTGGCCGACAAGCTCAAGATTACCGAATCCTACCAGAGCATCATTCCCGTCAACCTCCAGCAAGAAGACCTGGGAACGGTTGTACAGAAGGTGACTGGCGGATGGGGAGCCGACATCGTCTTCGAAACAACCGGCAGCGGGGCGGTGATAAGCACCGTTCATCAGTATGCCGCCCCCAGAGGCTGCATCGTCCTGATCGGCATCCCCGCCTCCGGCAAGGCGGAAATAAGTATAACCGGCCTTCAGGCAAAAGAAATCCGCCTGGAAACCATCTTCAGATATGTCCATATGTACGAAAGAACCATCGAGCTCATCTCTTCGGGATCCATCGACGTGAAGCCCCTGATCTCAAAGATCTATCCGTTTGAGAAGAGCATAGAAGCCTATGAAGCTGCTGCAAATCCCGAGCGGGGCCTGCTGAAGGTACAGATCAGCCTCTAAAAACCTGCATCAACCCCCTTTTAAAAAAAATGAGTTTTTTTCAAAAGTATTTTGTTGACGAATGAAAATTACCATGCTAGGATTAATACAGTTAATCGATTACGTAATTGTTTAACTTCAATAGCGGCTGACCAGGCAGCCTGCAGTAACTAATATTCAATTAGTATTAATGAAAGCTGAGCACTACTTTGCATCAGGTTGTTCCTTCCGGGCAGTGAAAACCCGCTGCCCCACGAAACAGTGTACTGCATCGGGCTGAATACAGCCTGATACAACGGCAATAGGGATCTGGAAGAACTTGAGTTTTTCCAGATCTTTAACAATATTTTTTTTTAAATCCCCAAGGAGGATCGTATGAAGAAATTTGCAAAAATTCTGGTATTGGCAGCAGTTTTCACTCTGCTTTTTACCGGAGCACACATGTTCGCACAGGGCGGAGCCGACTCAGCAGCCGACGGAGGCAAGGTTGTTGTCAATATCGCTCTCCCGAACAACCCTATTTCTCAGGCTCTCGAGAAAATAGCACGCGACCAGTATGAGGCGGAAGGTGCTGAAGTAAACATCGCTGTTCTTCCCGAAAACGACCTGCGCCAGAAACTGACCACAGAAGCTTCTACCGGCGGAACCACCTACGATATCTTTGTGATTGGTCCCTACGAAGCTGCCAACTGGGCTAAATTCGGCTGGCTCGAAAATCTCGAACCCTACTTTGAAGAACTCTCTGCAGCCGATGCCTCATGGTACGACCGCGCCGACCTGATTCAGGGAATGGTTGGCTCACTCTCCCTGGACGGCGACTCTTACGCTCTCCCCTTCTACGGAGAAAGCTCCTTTATCATGTACAACATGGAACTGTTTGAGAAAAACGGTCTGACCATGCCCGCAGAACCGACCTGGGACGAAATCTACGAACTGGCCAAAGCCATCCACGATCCAGCCAACGGCATCGTCGGCATGACCATGCGCGGCGCACCCGGCTGGGGAATGAGCGGCGCTCCTTTTGTCACTATGGTTAACGCTTTCGGCGGACGTTTCTACGACATGGACTGGAATGCAACAGTCGACACCCCCGAACAGCGGGCTGCCTGGGAAATGTACAAGAAAATCCTGCGTGAAGCCGGCCAGAATGACATTCTTTCCTATACCTACAACGAATGTATCGCTCTTATGCAGTCCGGGAACTGCGGTATCTACTACGATGCAACCTCTATCGCTCCTCCGCTCGAGTCCGAAGGATCTGCAGTAAAGGGCAAAGTAGGCTACGCGCTGCCTCCTCACCAGAAAATGCAGACCAACACCGCATGGCTGTGGAACTGGGCTCTCGGAATCAATCCGAACACCACCGATGCCAAGAAAGAAGCCGCTTTCGACTTCATGCTCTGGGCAACCTCAAAAGACTACATCAAAATGTCTGTAGAACTCGATCCTACCGGATCCAGCACCCCTCCCGCTTCCCGTTCCTCAACGTACCTGCTGGATGCCTACAAGAGTGCACCGTATGCTGAAATGACCCTCAAGACCCTTGAATCAACCGATTTCACCAAACCGACCCTTGAACCAGTTCCCTATGTCGGCCTCCAGTACATAGCAATTCCTGAGTTTGCTGATGCCGGAACCAAAATGACCCAGTATCTGGCAGACTATGTTGTTGACAAGATCTCCCTCGATGAAGCCATCAAGAAAACTAACGACCTTTTCAACCAGGTTGCCAAAGACGGCGGATACCAGGACTGATCTGAATCTGGCTAACTGAATTTAACTGCAAGCAGTCTGCTAAGCTTTCACCTGAAGCCGCTCCAGACTGCTTGCTTTCTTTCTTGAAGGCAGGTCTTCCGCCCCCCATGCAGGACCTGTTCTTGCTGCCCATGCAGGACCTGTTCTTGCTGCAGGAACCCGACCTGATCTGAACTGTTTTTATCAAAATGTTTGGGAAATAGTAAATCCTGATTTATACTGTACTTACATACCCCGAATACTGGAAGGAATTCTTATGAAAAAGGAAAAAGACTGGCTGTTTGTGCTTCCCGCCATACTCGTTGTTGCCGTAATGACCCAGGTCCCCTTTGTACTGACCCTGATATATTCAACTCTGCGCTGGAACCTGGCCCGTCCCGACCTGCCGATCAAGTTTATTGGATTCGGTAATTATCTTCACTTTCTGAGGATACCTGATTTTCCAAAGCTTCCCGAGTTCTACACCATTCTCTGGCAGACCATAGTCATGACCGGCAGCACCCTGATTATCTGCGCTGTTGTCGGGTTTCTCTTCTCGATTCTGCTGGATCACGATGTTCCCGGCATCAACATAGCCCGCGTCCTGATCCTGGGACCATTCTTTGTCATGACCACAGCCAGCGGCGTTATCTGGAAGACTACGGTATTCAATACTACCTTCGGCTGGTACGGCGTTATTGCCAAGGCTCTGGGATTCACCCCGGTTGACCTGCTGAGCTACCACCCCATGGCGGTAATTATCTTTCTCTTTTCGTGGCAATGGACACCGTTTTTCGTCCTCATCATCCTGGCCGGACTCCAGGGATTGTCTGGTGATGTCATTGACAGCATGAAAATTGACGGGGCCAACTGGTTTCAGTCCACCTTCAAAATCAAGCTGCCCATGATATTCCATCATGTCATGGTAGCCCTGATGCTGGGACTCATTTTCATTGTAAAGGAAATAGGACTTATCCTGGTAACTACTGCCGGCGGTCCGGGAACGCGCTCCTATAACCTCCCGTATGCCGTATATATGGAGATTTTCAACGGCTCCAATGTCGGCCGTGCCGGCGCTCTGGCGGCCATGACGGTTGTCATAACCCTGCTCGGGGTCAACCTGCTCTACAAAATGGCCAAGAAGCGCAAAGAAAAATACTAGGACGCGGAGGTAAAGCAATGCATGGTGATTTAGCTAAAAAGCAAAAAATATATCGGTTAAAAAGGCGAATCCGCACCCCTATCTTGACGATAGTTATTTTCGGGATCGCAATCCTCTATTTCTCTCCGATTCTCTATATGTTTCTGACCTCTTTCAAGACAGAGTACCAGGCCGTGAGCCCCAAACTCTTCTTCAAGCCGACCCTTGTCACCCTGGGCAACGTTCTGAGCGACAAAAACATGTTCGGATATCTCAGAAACTCGCTTTTCCAGGTCTTCTTCACGACATTTTTCTGTCTGCTGCTTGCCATCCCGGCATCCTTTGCCCTGGCTTTCGGCAAATTCAGAAAAAAAACCACCAATGAGAAAATCTATGTCTGGTTTATCACGACGATTCTGCTGCCGCCGGTAGCGGTAATAATCCCGCTGTACACCTGGTTTCAGCGCTTCAACCTGATTCAGTCGCCCTTCGGTCTGCTTATTGCCTACATCGGCTTTCACGTACCGATTGTCGTATGGATGCTCCACTCATTCTTCTCCGATGTCCCTCTGTCGATTATCGAAGCGGCCCAGATTGACGGCTGCTCGCGCTTCCGTCAGATGACGTCGATTGCCATTCCCCTTATCCGGACCGGAATTGTCTCTGCCGGTCTGCTGGTAGCGGTTTTTGTCTGGAATGAGTTTTTCCTCGGCTTCAACCTGACCGGTAATTCTACCGCTACTCTCCCGGTCTATATGGCCCGGTTCCGGGAACAGCAGGGCATGTTTGTAGCCCAGCTCTCTGCATCTTCGACCATCGCCGTCCTGCCGGCAGTCATTTTCGGCTGGATGACACAGAAATCATTGGTAAAGGGACTCACCCTGGGAGCCGTGAAGGGCTGAAGCGCTTGTGCGACACTTGTCTTTCTGCAAGGGGGCTTGTGCCCTAGCTATTGCTCCAGCTTCCGCTCCTGAGGTCCGTCGTAATACTCCGGCTGCTGCAGAGAAAGATCGAGCGGCTGAGTTATGTCTGAATAGGTCGATGCTCTCCATCCTTTTTCGCGCTCAGCTTCCTCAATACTGTGGGCAACCAGCGATACGGTGCGGGAAAGGATCAGCAGGCCTTTAATCTGTTCAGGGGACAAGCCCATATCGGAACAGATTGCCGCGATGGCACCGGGGCCATTGAGATACAGCCTTTTACCATATACCGGCTCAGTTGCTGCCTCAACGGCAGCCGCCAGCAGCTGATGCTTTCCTGCTATACCCCATTGCCGGGCCAGCTCAAGCAGCCGCGAAGCTCTGGGATCCACTATATGCTGGGGATGATGGTAACCGTTGATTATTCTTTTTTCACTTCGGTATTCGGCTGTGAGAGTTCGGGCTGCCTCATCAATAGTAAGATTCTCCCGCTCTGCTCGCAGAACCCACTCCTGAAACATTTCTGCGGGAACATCGGCAGAGGCGTGACGGGAGCCCATAGTCATAATCCCCCCGGCCACCGCCGTACTGAGCGGAACCCCACCCGAGCGTACAAAGCGGCAGGCTGCCGATGAAGGGGAGAATGCGTGCTCGCTTAGCGATACCAGCATGGCATTGAGCATTTTCCGATAGTTTTCCGGCGGCAGTTCGCCCGTCCAGGTAAGGTAGGCCATCGCGGCAAAATCAACATTACCGGTCAGCTCGTTGATATCGTAACCCCGCACAACAATACGTTCCCGTGTCTTGTATGAAATTGATGTTCGCCAGTGAAACGGTTCCTGCCGCTCCTTTTCCATACACTGCCTCCTCACTTCTGGTATACAGCCGATTACATCAGGGATGAATTCCGCCGCTCACTATCTGCTGATAGAGAGATAAACTTACAGAAGGTTCCTGCTTTTCGCAATTTGCGGGAACCTCTGCTTTGCATTATACACATTGGAGGCATTTATGCTAATTATTATTGCAGTCGGCGGCTGGTTGTGCGGTAAGTGTAAGCTAAGCCGACTTAACCAGCGGAAACGGCGGGGTATTCTGCCCGGCAGATCATCTACCAGGCTGTCCATCCCCCGTCAACTACCAGATTTGCTCCTGTCATATAGCGGGAAGCATCGGAAGCAAGAAATACTATCGCCCCATTAAATTCATCTGCCTGTGCCATTCTGCCTATAGGAATCCTGCTGCAGTGGTTTTCTGAAACTCGGGATCCTGCGTATCCCGACCTGCGCCTGGGGGTTAACGTATTTACCCGCACCCCTTTCTTTCCCCAGTAAGCTGCACAGTATCTGGTCAGATTATAGAGCCCGGATTTTGCTGCGGAATAGGCAGCCGGCTTGATAAAAGGAACACCGGTCTTCTCCTGTTTGTAGGCATATGTCCTGAACCAGGATAACATCCCATAAATCGATCCAATGTTGATTATTGAGCCTTTTCCCTGTCTGGCCATCAGCCTGCCGACAGCCTGAGTCATGAGAAAGGTTCCTGTCAAATTCACCTCAACCACTTCCCGGAACACATTCTCGGAAAATCCTCAAAAGGCCCTGAAACCTCCGGCGGAGAAGAGCGGCTGAGTAATAATCCCGGCATTATTGACCAAAGTCTCCGGACCCCCATGCAGCTTCAATTTCCTCAAAGCAGCGGCAATCATCTCCTTTCGAGTAATATCGACCGAGAAAAAACGTAAATTACCCGAGTCGCGAGCTGCCTGTGAATGGGAAGCTGCTATCAACCAGTCACATTTCTGGGAAAAGACTGCTGTCCGTGCTCCCCCGATCCAGCAGTTCATTGGTAAAAGCCGCTCCAAGCTGGCCAAGACCGCCAGTTACTACAGCAATTCTATCCTTAACCGAGAAAAGTCGATCATCCATATGCAGACTCCCATAAATGATTTACCTGAAGCACTTTCAGGCCTGCAGTACCCTCAGGCCTGCTCCAACCAGAGCCCTCTTCATTATTTCAAGCACCTCCGGATCCGAAGGAAGCGTGGGTCTCCTTGCAATTCCGGCATTCCGACCCTGGAGCTGAATGAGTTCCTTAATTTTTGCAGGGAACGGACGTTCAAGATAGAGAGAAACCACCGGATTAAGCATCTTCTGAATCTGCATAGCTGTTGACTGATCACCCTGCTTAAAGGCCTGCCACTGCTTAACGCACAATTCCGGTGCTATCGTCAGCAGAGCTGAAATTGCTCCGCTCGCCCCGGCAACATAACAGCTGTACAGCAGCTGATCTGAAGCTGCCCATACCTTCTTATTATCCGGGCATACGGCAGCAATCTCTGCCAGCTTAACCGGGTCAACCTGCTTAATCCCGATAACTTCATCAATCTCGGCAATTCGGAAGAAAAGTTCAGGTGAAATAATATTTGTTGAAACAACATTGTAAATTATTATCGGCAGTCCTGCTGCTTTGGCAATATCCCGAAAAAACTCATAGTTTCCGTCGGGGGTGGCACTATTGTAGAATACCGGTGTAATGAGCAGTGCATCTGCTCCAGCTGCTTTTGCATCGAGAGCGGCAGGAATGACTTCACGCGTCGAATTCCTGATAATACCGGCTATGACCGGCTTACGGGCTGTGTTCTCCTCCTGAATCAGCTCCAGACACCGCAGCAGTTCCGCATCGGAGAGCAGAGCCCCCTCCCCTGTAGTGCCGCCCGAACTGATACCATCGAGCCCGGTTCCGAGCAGAAAGCGGGCCTCGTCCCTGAATGCAGCTTCATCTATCGATTCATCTTTATTGAACGGAACCACCATAGGGACGAACAAACCCTCAAATCTATCACTATTCATACGTTTTTCCTTACCCATGCCTTTACCCACACCTAGAGGGCGCCATAGTTCTGCAAGGCAGCCCTTACCAGTTCAATCTCCTCCGGAGTCCCTGGTGAAAGCGGCCTTCTGGGGATACCCGCATCGATACCAGCCAGCTTTAAAGCAGATTTCCACAAACTTACCGGATTGATTCTGCTGTTCTGCCCCATAACCTTAAGGACAGGATAAAGCTTACGCTGCATTGCCGCAGCCTGCTGAATGTCACCGGATAGAAATATTTCGATCATTCGTCGAATATCGGTACCGAGCAGATGAGAAGCACCGCTGATAACTCCTCCAATCCGTGCTTCACCACCCTGGGCAAAGCATTCCAGAATCATAGTATCATCGCCATTGTAGAGAATGAAATCGTCCGGTGTGGCATTGAGAAAGGCTGTCATCTGTTTAGGATTCAGCTCAGCCTCCTCTTTTATTGCCACAATATTATCAATCTCAGCCAGCCGGCCAACCGTCTCCGGATTTACGTTCACACCGGTAAATATGGGAATATTATAAAGCATAACATTGCACGAAACCGATGCAGCTGCCTGTGTAAAATGATACAACAGCTCATCCTGGTTGGGCTTGGCATAGTACGGAGCGACAATCATAACAGCTTCATAGCCTAAATCCTCCGCTTTACGTGCCAAAGCAATTGTCTCGACAGTTGAGGTACACCCCACCCCGCCAATCAGCGGAATACGGTCCCCGGCATGCTCCTTAGCCCGCCGCAGCAGTTCTACCCGTTCATCAAAGCTCATAGTATGGAACTCACCCGTGGTTCCCGAAAGAACCAGGCTGTCAGCGTTCCCTGAATTGATAAGATGATCAATGAGCTTTTCTACCTTCTCCCACGCGATGCTCTGGTCCTCATTAAACGGGGTTACCATTGGTACCAGGATTTTTCCGTATGTTTCCTTTGTAAATTTCATAATCTCTCCTTTCTGTTGATTTTTCTCTATGTTATGCCATGAGCCTGACCGGAAACTTGAAAACCATTTCCCAAATCACGGGAAGCCCTGACCATCTGCTTCAGATTTTCTACCGGCGTACCAGTCGGTACAAAGCAGCCGGAACCAAGGATGAAATGCCCTGCACCAGCACCCTCATCGACAGACACGCCTTTTTGAATGACTTCCCGAGATCGAGAATACACTTCATCGGGAGTACCGCGAAGTAATGTTTGGGAAGGATCAAGATTGCCAATCAAATTTGCCTCCGGCCCCAGCAGGGTCCTGGCAAAACCGATATCCACCTTCTGATCAATCTCGATAATATCGACTCCGGCTGCTTGAAAATCCCTCAAAACAGAACGGTTGTCTCCGCAGATATGCAGCAGGGTAAACGCCCCCCTTTCACGACAGATGGGGAACATGGTGTCAAACACTTTTTTGTGATAGGGGAATGCATATTTACGATAGTAGTCCGGAGATATCATCTCAGCTGAGGCAAACGAATCCCCCATATAGATGAGGTCTACCCCGCGATCAATTTGCGCCTTCAGAAAGGCTATGGTTGTATCCGAAGTAATTTCGAGCAGTGTATGCAGCAGTTTTTCCTCTTCGGCACTGCTGTTCCCGCTTTCAAAATCGGCCAGCATCATGAGAAACTTCGCTTCCCCGAAAAGATATGCCGCCAGGGAAAATGGACCGGTACCCGTACCTCGAATACAGATATCGTCTCCGACAAGTCGTTTCATCTCATCGGCTGCCTCGAGATAGACCGGCATTCTTCCGTCATGCTCAGGATCGGGGACTTTCAACGATCGTGTTTCTTTCAGCTCTGAAAACAGCGGAAGGGCAGTCGGCAAAGCGTTTTCATAATGGCGGGTCTTCATACCGAAAGCTTCGGAAATGTAGTAGGTGTCAGCAGCGGTTATCATTATATCATGGCCGACTTCCTGCTGCAGAGCATACTGGGCTCGGGCAATATTTTTGCCGTTTGTATAGTAATCCCTCAGTGATATACCCACAGCTTCGGCTGCCCGATATCCAATGAAAGGACCTACCGGCACCCGATCATAGTGTTCCGCATGCAATGCAGCCAGCACCCGATCTCTAGATTTCATAGACATCCCCCGGCACCCAGGCGGCAGCGGTTAGTGATACGTGCTTCCAGGCTGACACAGAAGCATCTGTTATTCCGATTACTCTTCATGGATTCCTTCCTTGGCAGCCTGGCGATTAAGACTGGTTGTCAGGCGATACCCGAAGATAAGTGAAAGGAGCGTCAGGACAATCAGCCCGTAGCAGAAAGAACTGCTGAGGAATATTCCTAAATCACCCCTTGATATCAGGAGAGCCCGACGGAAGTTGCTTTCGGCGATGGGTCCAAGGATGAGACCAAGCAGTATGGGAACCGTTGGATAATCGATGCGCCGGAAGACATATCCAAGCAGGCCGAAAACCAGGGCAACTCCCATGTCAAAGACACTGTTTCTAATAGCGTATGAACCTATCATGCAAAGCAGCAGCACTATCGGCAGAAGGTATTTTTTCGGCAGTATTATGATTTTTCCCATATATTGAGCCATAAAAAGACCAAGGATGAGCAATATCACCGCCGCAACCAGGATGCTGGCAAACAGTGCGTAGACGACATCACCATTTTCCACAAACAGCATGGGACCTGGCTGAAGCCCGAGAATCATCAATCCTCCAATAAGCACCGCAGTGGCCGCTTCACCGGGAATTCCCAAAGTCAGGGTAGGAATGAGAGCTCCGATAGCGGCTGAGTTGTTGCCGGCTTCAGCTGCGGCAACCCCTTCAAGAGCACCTTTTCCGAACTTTTCGGGAGTCTTGGAAGAACGCTTCGCTTCCGCGTATGGAATAAACGATCCCAGGATTGCTCCCGGACCGGGAATTGCCCCAATCAATGTACCGATTACACTCGACTTGAGGATAGTAGGCATCAGATGAAGTATGGTTTTTCTGTCGGGAAGGTTGACTCTTACCTTATCTGCTTTCACGATAGGAACATCGACCAATTCCAGTTCTGAAAGCACTTGGGATATCGCAAACAGCCCGATGAGAGCCGGAACCAGATTAAATCCGTCCATCAGCTCATAGCGGCCGAACGAGTATCGTGAATATCCCTTTATCGGATCTATGCCCACGGTGGAGAGCAGCAGGCCGAGCCCGGCCGCCATCAACCCCTTAATGGTCGATTTTCCGGTCACGGAAGAGACAACGCTTAATCCGAACAGTGCCAGAAGAAAAAATTCTGCCGGACCAAAATTCAAGGCAAACCGGGCTATCAATGCTGAACCGAAAATCAAGAGAATGGTTGCAAAGAAAGAGCCGGTTGCCGAAGAAAAGGCATGCACTCCTAATGCCAGGCTTGCCTTGCCCTGCCTGCTCAGCTCATACCCGTCAATCATCGAGGCAGCTGAGGCCGGGGTTCCCGGTGTCTTGATAAGAATTCCGGGAATGCCGCCCCCATGGATTCCTCCAATAAATATACTGCAGAGAAGGGTCAGTCCGCTTTCCGGCGGCATCCCGAAGGTGAGGGGCAGAGCTATGGCAATTCCCATAGTTGCGGTGAGCCCCGGCATAGCACCAAGAATGATTCCTATTCCAACCCCGAGTATAATGAGCAGAAAATTCAGCGGCTGCAAAAATATGTGCAGAAATCCCGCTCCAAGCAGTTCAAACATTGATAAACCTCTTGTTTCTTGTATCTAAAGCCCGACTTAAACGGCTTTCAATCGCCCTTCATTCTCTGAATTAAGCGATTCCTCCGAATTACACTATTTCTCCGAACTACGCTATTTCTCTGAACTACGCTAAAAAATGTTCTCCCAAAAGCCCTCCGGAAAGGGAACCCGGGCCAGCACGCTGAACATTACATAGATGATCCCGGTAACAGAAATCGAGATCACCGCAATTTTCCAAAAAACCCTCTCACCGAATGAGAAAATGAGACTGGCTAAAAACAGCACAGTGGAAAGCAGGAAACCGATATATTGTATAATGAGAATATAGAGTATTATCAGTGCGGTACTGATGCCGATAAGGATCAGGGTTTTTCTCGGAATTTTGAACGGATGGACAGCCCCTCCATGCTTCTTTACCACGGCTATAATTATTTGCAGCAGGGAAAGAACGATAATCAGTGCTGACAGGATCCTGGGAAAAGTTCCTACTCCTACACTTCTATCGCTGACCGGAAACCGCAGGCTGTAGATAAGGGCTGCCGTACAGAAAGCAATCAGCACCAGGGATACGGTAATATCAGTTTTAACAATCCTTTCCTTTTTATCCGCAGCATTCCTTTTATTCACAGAATCCTCCATTCTCACCAGCTTCAATGATAGTTGAGCAGGAGGGGGAAGCCCCCCCTGCACTATTTTTTACAGCATTCCCACTTTCTCAAGTGACCGCTTTGCCGTACCGACGAGATTCTTCAAAAAGGTACCGTACTCGTCCGGGGGAAGAACATAAATCCCCAACCCTATTTTCTCCATCGTTGCAATCAGCTCCGGTTCCTGCATGGCTTTTGTAAAGCCGTCTGCCAGTACTTTTGCTTTGGCGGGATCCAGGCCTTCTGGTGCCACAAGACCGCGGGTGGTGTAAAACTCGAGATCAAACCCCATCTCGTGCGCAGTAGGAACATTCGGCAGAGGCTCAAAGGTATCTTCTGAGAGAACTGCGAGAACTCTGATTTCATTTCCCAACGCCTGGGAAACAAATTCTGCCGCTCCACCGCTCACACCGTCAATTTTTCCTCCCATAACGGCAGCAACTCCCGGAGCCGTTCCATTGAAAGGGACAAAATTCATATCCACACCAAGTCCGTCAGCAAGACTCACGCCGGCGATATGCCAGGTTCCGCCGTCGCCTGAATGCGATACGGAAAATTCCCCGGGATTTGCCAGGCAGTAGTCTCGCAAGTCATTCAAGTCCATTATGTCACTGTCATAGTCCACTGCAAAGGCAGCCGGGTCCCGATTAAGATTCATTATCGGGGTAAAATCCTCCACGGAAACAGGATAGTCCTGCACCAATCCTATCCAGCTGACAAATCCTGACATCAGAAGCAGTTCATACCCATCTGCTTTGGCACTTTTTACCCGCTGGGCACCAATGGCACCCATAGCACCCTCGACGTTTTCTACAACAACTGGCACTCCCAAGTGCTTCTCTGCCTGCTGCGCCAGAGATCGGCCAAGGATATCCGTACCGCCGCCAGCTGACCAGGGTACGATAATCTTAATCGGTTTTTCCGGCATCCAGGTTCCATCTGCTTCAGCAGCTTCACTCTCTCCAGCGGCAAATACCATTGACCCCAGGCAGAGAATCGCCATAATAATTACAAACACACGTTTACACATACTTCCTCCTTGTTTTGTATGCTGTCAGACAATTGTCTATAATAAAAAAGGATCTTTCCTAACCCTTTCCTACAACCTTTTCTATATCACGCATGGAAATAACCAGGTGATCATTCATAGCCTGAATTCCCATCGCCTCATTTTTCTGCAGAATCGCATCAAGTATGCTGTTATGCGGATCGCTGGCATGTTCAACATTTTCGCTGACAGCAAACGACCGTGTCCGGTAGGCTTTGAATGTCTCTGCTATCAACTGGTTTATCTTGATGAGCAGCGCATTGTTGCTGGCTTCTACAATGGCTGTGTGAAAATTCTCGTCCAGTTCGACAAGCTCCACAACATTGAGCCTTTTTGCTGCTTCCTGAAATTTTTTATTCAGGGCCGAAATATGATCTATCTGCTCCCGAGTCCCTTTTTTGATGGCCAGCTTCACGGCCAAAGGTTCCACAGCCATCCGCACTTCCATAAGGTCGCTGAGCTCAGCCTTTTTCTCGATAAACCATTCTCGTATCGCCTCATTCGTACTCGAATTCCGGACAGCCGCATTTACAAAGGCCCCCTTCCCGGGCCGAAGCTCTATCATGCCGAAGGCCTGCAGCATACGATACGCTTCCCTGACGGTTGAACGCCCTACCCCGAGAGTCCGGCACAACTCCACCTCGGAGGGCATTTTCTGCCCGACTTTATATTCACCGGAGGTAATAGAGGTCTCCAATTGCTGGATAACCTGATCAATGATGGAAATCTTTTCTACTTTCAGCAAGCCGGTTTTCCTTGTACTCTTTCAGATTGTCTGACAGCAGACTAACATGAGATAAACCGTCTGTCAAGAATTATTTTCTGAACCATTTATAGGTGGGGTTTTATTTGACGCTTACGATTTTAAATGGTAATCATGTATCTACAGTTCATACTATTGCAAAAACTTATCAAATATGACAAATTACTGCAATGAAATGGGACGATTTATTGAATATTGTTAGAGACAAACCCCTCTTTAGTACAGCCTTTCTTACAGTTGGGAGAAACTCTCAAGCAGCTGTTCAGTTGCAGTTATCGAGATGGACTAAAGCCGGAAAGATTATAAAACTTCGGAGAGGTCTGTATATGCTGAGCAATCCATATCGTAAAATCGATCCGCACTCTTTTCTTATTTCAAACTATATGAAACCGGCCTCATATATCAGCCTGCAATCAGCACTATCCTACTATGGAATGATTCCTGAGCATGTTCCGGTAATCACTGCCGTCACCACACAGCGACCTGAATTCATTCAGACAGAAATGGGAGTATATATGTATAAACACATTAAAAATGATCTTTTTAGCGATTTTGTATATAGGAAAGTAGTTGGTGACCAGAGTGTATTTATTGCTACACCAGAGAAATGTCTTATTGACCTGATTTATATGACTTCAGATGGTGATAATCTGTCTTTTCTATCGGAATTAAGATTGCAGAACACTGAAATCCTTAATTTTGATGTAATGAGACAGATTGCTGAAAAGAGTAAAAGCCCAAAATTACTTAGAGCAGTGAATGGAGTTCAGAGAATAATTGAGCATGAGGATTATGTGGAACTATGAAAGCATATATTCAGCAGTTGATCAGCGAGTATGCAGATATCCTCACAAAAAAAAGTCTTGTAAGAGAGTACCTGCAGGCAAGAGTTCTTCAGACTTTGCAGGATAACGGAGCTTTTTCAAACTGGGCATTCCTTGGAGGAACAGCATTACGCTTTCTCTATAACATTCCAAGATACTCGGAATATCTTGATTTCTCGGTCAGGAATCCAAGTGAAGATTGCCGATTTGAGGTTTTACTGCATAAAATGAAAGCTGTCTTTCAAGCCGAAAGCTACACTGTCAATATTAAAATGTCATCCCCTAAAGTAGTAATGTCAGCTTTCCTCAAATTTCCGGGATTACTGTATGAGCTTGGTATTTCTCCGTATGAAACAGAAACAGTATCAATAAAAATTGAGATTGATACAAATCCTCCTGAGGGTGCAGCTTATTCCACAAAAATTATTCGTAGACATGTAATTGTTCAGGTGCTTCAGTATGACAAAGCTTCTCTTTTTGCAGGGAAACTGCATGCTATATTATCAAGAGCCTATACAAAAGGACGCGATCTCTATGATTTTGTCTGGTATTTGTCTGATCCAAGTTGGCCACATCCAAACCTGAAGCTGCTCAATGCGTCCCTGATGCAAACAGGTTGGAGTGGAGATGTGATCACTGAAAAATCAATTGCACCTATACTGTCTGAAAGAATGAATGAATTGAATTGGGATAGTGTTTCTCATGACATTCAACCCTTTCTGGAAAGGGCAGGTGATTTAGCCTTGATCACTAAGGATAACTGTCTAGGATTAATTTCTGATAAATTCATGAAGTAATGATGAGCAGTTGAAAAAGAGATAGTACCTTGACGGTGGAGAACTCTGTCTCCCATCCCGCAAGCTTCTGATCAGTGCCTATTCAATGAACAGCATGGTACTGGTTATCTGTATCTCTTTCTAGGAGTCTGTCGGAGTTAGGATTTTGAAGCGAAAAGAACGAGGTTTTAGGCAGGATTTTGGGTTGATAGAGCCTGGATCCAAATACGATCAGTAAGAATTTCACCATAATCATGTGCTATTTTATTTCTCAATCCAATTATTTTTGACCAAGGAATATCGGTATTCTGTTCTATTATATCCTTTGATACATGATTTGCAGCCTCGCCTACAATCTCAAGCCTTTCAATGGCCAATCTCTTAACTCTGTTTTGCATAAAAGAAGAATGATTTTCATTCCCAAACGAAGCGAGAGGAGCGGAACCAACTTGTTGGTTCCATTCCCGAGCGAGTGCCGGGATCGCAAGGTTGAGATACCCCCGTAGTAATCTGCGGCCCCTTTGGGCGGAACGGAGGCACGAAGTGCCTCGGGTCCCAAGCATTCCCTTCGGGAATGCCGCTTGCCCTGGGGTATCGATACCTTTCATTTTTTCCCAAAATCCTGCCGTTTCGTCAGATCTGGAAATTTGTCAGATCTGGAACTTCGTCAGCTCGAGAACTTCGTCGATGTTTGCATCAGCCAGGCGGCGGTTCCGCTCATCCCAGAACCGTTCTGAAGTCCGGACACGATCGGTCTTGAAAACCCCCTGCCGGAACAGAAGCCGCTTGAAGAAGCAGATCGATATCTCAAGATGCTGATTGGAAAAGGTGAGAATCGGGAGAATCCGGCGAAACAGGGCTGCAGCCTCGCTTCTCTGCCCCTCACGGTACAGCCGGAGAATTCTGACGTACAACTCATGCATTCCGGTCGGCATAAATATATCGACCCCGCGGTCCAGGCCATCGATAAGGTGCATTACCGCCCATCCCCCGGCAACCTGCAGTCTTTTACCTGCTCCCGCCAGCTCCTCAGCTGCAGCGGACAGCACCTGCGTGTACTTCACCCCTGCCGGCACCACCTCAATCTTGAGACAGCGAAAAGCCGGAATATCGACTGCCAGCCGGGTGATCAGATCTACCGGCACCCCGTATCCGGCGGCATCCCAGTCCTGAATCATCAGATAATCCATCCCGGCATCCGCAACCTCTTCAATAGCCGCGCGGTAGGATTCCGGGTCACTATAGGGAACTGCAACCAGAATCCCGTCACAACCAATCCCCATAAGGTCTTTTACGATACCGATACGTTCCTCCGGAACAGCCGAGGCGCCCCCGATAACGGGAACTCTCCCCCCGCAGGCATCAACAACTGCTGCTGTGAGCTCCAGACGTTCCTTACGACTGAGAAACTCAACCTCGGAAGCCATTGCGGGATAGAGAAACCCGTCCACGCCGGCCATTACGGCATACTCGACATGTCCCCTGAGAGCCTCGATATCCGGATCTCCGTTCCCCAGAAAAGGGGTATTCAGAACCGTGACAATACCCGACAGGGGCTGTTCAGTAAGATTGCGTCGCCTGCTCATAACATAGTCCGGGAATAATCCGAGAGGAGGTTCCGCATCTGATCGAGAATGCGCAGATGATTTTCTCCCAGTTCTGCCGTCCCCAGCTTCCGGGTATAGGCCGATTCAATAACACCCAGCGACTGCAAATGGTGCTTGGCGCTCAACGGGTACCAGGAATCCTCAATCGCCGACAAGGGCCCGAGAAGGTTCTGCAAGGCATCACCAGATCCGGGATCCGCCAGCTGCCTGACAACCAGCTCTTTATACAGCGAGGGGTGAAAATTTGCCATAACCCCGCTGTACCCGCTGCCCCCATCGGCAAGCGACCGGCTCAGGGTTGCGCTGTTGGCATTGTAGAGCTTAAAGCCGCTCCCGCTGAGCAGCTGCAGCCGCCTTTTCATCAGTCCGCTGTCGCAGCTGGTATCCTTGAGAAAGGTGAACCGACCCGAATCCGCACTGTACTGCAAAGCCGCATCCGAGATGAGCCGCTTGTAGGGATAAGGACACTCATAGAAACCAAGCGGCATATCTGAAGGCAGCGCACTGGTAAGAAACTGCAGACTGCGCAGAAATTCCTCATCGCCGGCATCCTCTTTCCCGGCGAGCAGATTGGTTATGAGCACCACCGCCTCCACGCCAGTTTCTGCCATGGCGCAGAGCTCATCAGCTTGATCGGCCAGCAAGTCGCTCGTATGCCCCGAACAGATAACCGGGACCCGTCCGGCGGCAGCCGCAACCGTGGCTGAAGCCAGCCCGACTTTTTCCTCAAGCGTAAGATTGAACATCTCGCTCGACTGGCAGACAGCAAAGAGCCCGTCCACCCCCTGGGAAATATACCAATCAACCAGACGCTCAAGAGAAGCGTAGTCTATCCTTCCGTCATCTGTGAAAGGGGTTATCATCGTGGGCCAGATTCCATCAGGCAGCATTTTTTTCATAATCCTATCCTTGTTGCTTCAGGCTGTTCTCTCTTAAGCATGGTTATTTCAGACGGTTATCGAACAGTTCATCAAACGCGGGAACCGCAGAAAACGCCCTCCGGGGCCGCAGGAGATCCTCCCGGGCAAACCAGTTCAGCATAAGTCCCATCAGGTTTTTCCGGATTTCAGGCTGATGATCCCAGAGATTTGCCTTCTCACCCGGATCCTCCTGCAGATTGAAAAGCTGCCCCTCAGGCTGACCAGATCCGCGAGCGGCTTCCGGGCCGCTTTTCGCCCCGAAATCCGAATTGGAAAGAGGGCTTGCAGCTGAATCGGATACCGAATACGGAACCGGATGGTAGACATTGAGCTTATACCGGCCGTCAGTCACCATCGTCGCATTAATTGGTGGATTAAAGTACCGCCCGGTAACATCAATACCGGTCTCCCGATAGGCACAGACGGCTTCCGTGTGACAGCTTTCCGTCGCTTGCCGTATATCGCAGGATTCGGGCATCAGCCTGCCGACAGCCTCCGTATCCGCCCCGGCCGCAGTCAGTACCGTTGCTGCAATATCATGAGGCTGTACAAGAGCCGGAGAACGCACCCCGGCCGGCACGACTCCCGGCTGACGGACAATAAGGGGAACTTTGACGCAGGGATCGTAAAAGTATGCTCCCTTGACCAGCAGACCATGATCCCCCAGCATATCACCATGATCGCTGAGAAAGATTACCAGCGTATCATCAGCAATCCCCCCGGCATCCAGCGCCGCCAGCACCCGTCCTACTTCGTCATCGAGCAGGGCAAGAGAGCCGTAGTATCCCGTACGCATATCGCGGAAATCGTCCCCGGTAAAATTATCGAACGCTCCCAGATATCCTGCCTGCTGCTCCCGGGCAAGACCGCTTACCGTATGGTGCCGTTCGGCATCAGTCAATTCCGGCATCGGCATCTTTTTCTGATCCACCCGATCGGCATATTCTGCAGGATAGTCATCGTACGGGTTATGGGGATCAAAAACGCTCATCATACAGAAGAATGGGCGATCAGGTTCGTGGTGCTCGATAAAATCGATCGTCCGTTCCGCAGCCCAGTGGGTAAAATGATATTCTCGGGGAATATGGGTCAGCTTTCGCTTCTGTTCCTTGAGCCGGGCATGAAACTCCGGATCCTTGGCCTTCAGCCACTGTGAATACCCGTTATACGGGGAATCCATGCTGATCGAAGCCTCCAGGCACCATTCATAGATATCGAACCCATCGTTGGGATGCCGGACCGCCTCTTCCTGAATACGCCCGCTCACATGGAGCTTTCCAAAGAGCGCAGTGGTATAGCCCATATCCTGCAGATGCCGGGGAAAAAGTATCTCACTGTCCGGCAGGATATCGTGCAGTCGGAGAACGCCGTGCCCGGGAATATGCTTCCCGGTAAACATGCTTGCCCGTGAGGGGGTGCAGATGGGATTGTTTACATAGCAGTTTTCAAAGAGCATCCCTTCGGCGGCCAGCCGGTCGAGGTTGGGGGTATCGATCCAGTCTGCCCCATAGCATCCCAGGGAATCGTACCGCTGCTGGTCGGTCATAATAATCAGAATATTCGGCTTTTTCATAAATCACGCTCCTTGTCTTGCAGGGTCTGCTCCTTATCTTGCGAAAGCCGCTCCCCCTCTTCCCTGAGATTCCCCTCTTCCCTGACCATGGCCAGAAATCCATTAATCCGCTCATCGGGCATGGTCGTCTCCACATCGGCAAGAACGATATCACAGGGAGCATACTCGAGGTTGATGCGTTTCACGGCTGCCGCAAGCTCCGCTTCGCTCATTGCTTCCACCTCTCCCGGAGTCAGCAGCAGGGCCCTGCGCGTTTCGGGAAACATGCGCTTTATCCGGGCCAGGTCTGAGCGGATTCCGGTATCCAGATAGCCCATTTTGTCGATTTTCCGCAGCGAATCCAGATAGGGATCGGCAACCCAGTTACACGTATGAATGCCGAAGCGCTGATACTGCGTACTCAGATGCATATCCAGAGGCAGGATAAATTCTTCGTACTGCTGAGGTGAAATCATGCTTACCGTACAGTTGCTCATGGAGAGCAGATCCACGGAAAAACCGGACTCACGCTGCCGTCTCTGAACCTTTTTTGATACCTGCTCAATGGTCCCGGCGATATGGCGGAAAAAGTTTTTCACCGTCTCGGGTTCATCCAGCATGTCCAGAAAAAGTTCGCTGCCCCGCAGCTTTGCAGCGATATTGATGGTTCCCTGATAGTTGAGATAGCCGTGAACGGGTCCCCATTTTTCGCTGATAATCTCCATCTGCTCTTCCAGCTGCAGTAAGGTTTTATTAGCATCCAGAGTGACGGACGGGGGGGGCAAATTTCTGATATCATCCAGGGTGAGTATCGGTTTAGCGTCCGGCCAGGCATCGGAGGCATACAGCGGTTCGGCTCCGTAGATCATCGGAATCAGCAGGATGCCGAAAACGCCGGAAAGTGTCGCACAGGCCGGTTCAATCCCGTTCTCATAACGGGGGGTAAAATAGGGCACCGACGGAAAATGGGCGTGCAGGTATTCTTTCATCGTTACCAGACTTTCATACCGGTAAACCGGGTCGGTATGCCAGATTTCCCCGAAATCGATGCCGAGGCGGTCGTGATACCACCGGGGGGTGAAGCCCAGGGAAACCCGGAGCCTTCCCTCTGTCCCGTCGCACGGTTCCCGGGTTGCCGGTCCGGCCAGGGGGATGTGGTTGCGCAGCTGGCCTGATGAAACCGCAGGATTTTCAGTCGCGTGGTTTTCACCCGCAGAATTTTCGAGATTCTCAGAATTCTTGGGTTTTCCAGTTTTCATGGCCCTTGGCCCTTGTCTGTCCTCGTTCCGGTATTCTGACAACTCCGTACGGCTCAGCTCAAAGAGCTCCCGGGGAGTCGGCGCGGGGATACTGCCGGAAAAGGCGGTACTGTCCAGATGAAGGATAATCCCGCTCCCCCCATCAGTAACCCTGCCGATTCGCCGAAAGTACTCCCGGGGTGTTTCCCCCGGTGTAACCGGCCACTTGCCGAAGCAGCAGACTCCGGATGTTCTGAACTTTTCCATGGTCCGGGTAAAATCGTGCATTTCCGGGTTTCCGAAGTTGATCGCCCGCACCCCCTCCAACGCGAGGTAGGCATCGAGCAGGTGATCATTTTTCCCGCAATAGTGAAGGAACCCGCCCCCGAATCGATCCAGAGCCTGCTTGTCGTAGGGGATAACGTACTCATCAATCTGCTCCGGGGATATCAGGGTCGCGGTATCTTCCGATATCCGGACTCCCCCGTTGTTCATGTGGATCCCCTGAATCAAGGCATGTCCGTGATAGCACGAGCCTTCCGGCTCTCCCAGCGCTTTCTTGAGGGTCAGCGTGCAGGAGATGTAGAGCTCCGTGCAGAACTGAAGCAGCTCATGCACAAACTGCGGGTCATCGTACATATCGAGAAACAGCTGGTCACCGTAAATAAGGTGAGCCAGATCGAACGGCCCCTGCGTGTCAGGCATATAGACGTGAATTTCCGGCGGGAGCAGCTCCCTGAACCAGGAAATATATTCTACGGCCCGCTGCATCATGGGACTCTCTCCCGCCTTATCCAGGGCAGAGCTGGCGATGCCCGTTCTGGTCAGATGGGTTGTGAGCCATGGGTAGGCATCATCGAATACGGCATATTCGAGGCCGAGGGCGGCCGGGAGGAAGATTGTCCCGAAATTGGGCCGGATGCAGAGAGGGGCTCCAAAGTTCTCCGCTGCGCTCACAAGAACATCTTCCAGCTGCCCGTGCAGCATCTTCGCCTTATCGAAAAACTGCTCCTTAAGGGTATAGGTATTACCGGGAATTCCGGTATTCTGCGGTCGCCAGAACAGCAGCGGCATAGCGGCTGCAGGTGTGTTTTCCAGGGCTGCGTGAATGGCGGGAAGCTGATGTTCTCTGCCTTGCCTTTCTGCTTCATACTGCTCTGAACCTTGCCGTTCTTGTGAAGCTTCGGCAAAGTCATCCAGAAGCTTCCTGAGCGATTCATGCACCATTACAGCGGTATTCATACCATCAGTACCCGAATACTCTCGGAAGAAACAGCACGATTTCCGGGACGTAGGTAATCAGGAGCAGCACCAGCAGCATCGGCACCAGCATCGGCAGAATTTCCTTGATAACCTGCTTCAGGGGCGTGTCCGATATTCCCGAGGTGATAAACAGCAGCATGCCGAACGGCGGTGTCGAGAGGCCGATCATCATATTCAGTACGATAACCACCCCGAAGTGGATCAGATCGATCCCCAGCAGATTGACCAGAGGCAGCATGATGGGGATAAAGACAACCGTCAGGGTCGAAGTATCGATAAACATTCCCAGAACGATAAATACCAGATTAATAAGCAGCAGCAGAACATACTTGTTTTCCGTAATACCCAGCAGTATATTGGAAAAGTATACCGGTATCTGTTCCCGGGTAACGATAAACGAAAAGGTGTAGGCGCACCCGACTATCAGAGAGAGGGTTCCGGTCTGACGGACTGTTTCCTTAACCGCCGCCCAGAGGGTTTTTGCCCCCATGGCTTTATAGACAAAAGCGGCAACCAGGATAGCGTAGAACGAAGCCAGCGCCCCTGCCTCGGTGGGGGTTACCACACCGCTGTAAATACCGCCCAACAAAACAATTACCGAAAAGAGTGCAGGAAAGGCCTTTACGGTGATAACCAGGATATCGCGCAGGGTATGCTTGATTCCCAGCGGGTAGTTGCGTTTGTTGGCTATAATGGCAACATAGATCATCAGTGCTCCGCCCAGCATAAGTCCGGGAATCATGCCGCCCAGAAAGAGATTTCCAATAGAGGTTCCTGAAAGCATGGCATAGAAAATCATGGGGATGCTCGGGGGAAACACCGGGCCGATGGTTGCGGAGCCGGCGGTTATAGCACAGCTGAATCCGTCATCGTATCCGTACTCCCGCATCGCTTTTATTTCCATCATTCCCAGACCGGAGGCATCTGCAATGGCAGAGCCTGTCATGCCGGAAAAAATGATTGATGCGACAACGTTCACGTGTCCCAGACCGCCCTTCCGCCGACCGACTATGGCATTGGCAAACTTGAATATCATATCGGTAATCTTACCGGAATTCATGATGTTCGCCATAAAAACAAAGAGCGGAACGGCAATAATTATGTATTTGGCCTCGAGATTTGTAAGCACCTTTTCGGCCACCATTTCCATGCCGGCTCCCGCTCCGGGGGCTGCGGCCAGATAAAAAATCGAGGTCATCAGCATGCCGAGGGCTATAGGCAGGCGGAGAAGAAAGATGCTTATAAATCCGAGAAAGAATATCAGCAGCGGCCAGTTCATCGGTTTACTCCTTCCTGCAGTTCCGGATGATTAATAATCCGGATATCGGCAATGATGTCTAAAATCAGTCTTATGATGATTCCCGCCATAAAGACCAGGTAAGGAAAGTAGGCTATGTTGTAGGGAATAAACAGAACGGTAGATTTCTGATAAGCCAGGAACATGATGTAGTCATAAGCCGGATAAAATCCCATGACAAACGATATAAGCATAAGAAGATTACCAGTCAGTCGAATTATCAGCTGCTTTCCGGGGCTCATATGATCATAAATAAGCGTAAACTTCACATGGCTGTTTTTACGCTTCGCATAGAGGGCTCCAAAGAGGGCTGTCCAGATAAATCCGAATACGGTTACTTCGTAGGGCCAGGTTAAGGGGTTATTCAGAAAATACCGGAAAAAAATCTGTATCACGAACGTCAAGAACATGGTAACAAATGTGATACTGGGTATATATATTTCGATAATATCGGCAACTATCCCCAATATTTTCAAGGGCTTTATCCTCAGCATTCCGGCAGCTCCTTCTTCGAGTTTGTTTTAGCGTGAATAAAATTTCGGGGAGGCTTACCCCCCCCCCGAAATCGAACGGTCAATAGACTTTCAGAGTACTATTTAATCTCGGCTTGAATCTTGTCGTAAAGGTCCCAGTCCCAGGGAGCTGATATATCGGGACTCTCATTCTGATACGACCACCTTGCATACTCTGCAAAAGCTTCCTTGTCAGGATCTTCTATGACGGTGAGCCCTTCACCGCGGAAAAACTCAACCAGTTCGGCTTCTGCATCGAGATTCTGTTTGTCACAGGCCAGTCGTGCGGTCTCGAGCGCCTCAAGTACCCAGGCCTGCTGCTGATCGGTGAGACTCTGCCACTTCTCTTCATTAATGGTCGGCCATACCTGTCCAACCACGTGATCAGTAAGGATGATATAGTCGGTAACTTCGTAGAATTTGGCATTTTTGTCGGTCGGCAGCGGATTGTCCTGTCCGTCAATGGCTCCGGTTTTCAGGCCAAGATATACTTCGTTAAAGTTCAGCGGAGTGGGGTTGCCGCCAAGCGCTTTGCCGAGAGCTATCCAGGATGGGCTGTTGGGAACCCGGAACTTCACCCCTTTCATATCCTGCGGGGTGCGGACAACTTTGCCTACATCGCGAAGGTTGAGCTGGCGGGTGCCAAGATAGAAGGCTGAAAGCGGCCGGATGCCTGTTTTCTGCGCTACATCTTCAAATATCTCTTTGCCAATCTCGCCGTTGAGCACCCGGGTCATGTGATCGTATCCGGTGAAGGTATAGACCGCCGTGAGCATGGAAAGGTAGGGAACATCGTTGGCGAGCCAGGCACCATCCAGATAGGCGATATCTAGTACACCGCGCCGCAGAGCTGTTTTCTCTCCTTCCTGGGTAAAGAGCTGACCTGAGTGATAAATATCTACCTGAATTTGCCCTCCAGACAGTTTTTCCACTTCTTCTTCGAAGACCATCATAGCTATCGTGTGCGCATCAGCGGGAACTCCGGCTGACGACCAGGTGAGTTTGACCGTTTCAGCGGCACTTTCCTCTTCAGCCGCACCAAACATAACGGTACAGGCCAGGAGCATGATCATTGACAGAATAATTACTTTTCTCATCGTTTCCTCCTAAATATTTCGTTCTATATTGTAGAACGTGATTCTATAATAACTAACATTATATCACATCAATTTTTCATGTCAAATATTTTTTATACTATTTTTCATTGTAGAATGGCTCATTATAATATAGAATTACCCAAGGAGTTTGTCATGATAGGATCTGTTCTGAAAGCGATTGAAATAATGCAGCAGTTCACCCCGGATCAGCCCCTTATCAGTCTTGCTGATTTGAGCACCCGGCTGAACTACCCGAAGACAACCATTCATACGATCCTCAAAACACTCGAGTTCAAAGGATTTGTCGAACGCGGCGGGAACGGCATGTACTCGCTGGGCACCGCCATTATACCGATGACCCAGTCAGTCAGGGTCAATGTACAGCTTCGCGACCGGGCAGCTCCTCTGCTGCGTGAGCTGGGTGAATTCTGCGGGGAATCAATCTACCTCACGGTGCAGAACGGACCCTTCTGCCTCTATATCTATGCCATAGAATCGCCCGACCGCCTTATGGCCCGCACAGCAGTCGGCGACACCATGCCCATGCACTGCACCTCTGTCGGCAAAGCCATTCTTGCGTTTCTCCCCGAGGATAAGGTACAGGAGATTCTCGCACAGTCAGGCCTCCCGGCCTACAATGAGCATACGATAACCGGAATGGAAGCCCTCCGGGAGGAACTGCATACTACCCGCAAACGCGGATTTGCCATTGATAATTCCGAACATGAGGAGGGGGTATTCTGTCTGGGAGCTCCCATATTCAACGAACAGGGCGAACCTTTCGCATCCTGCAGCATATCCGGCACCGACAGCGAAATAATCAGCAGAAAGCTCGATGCCTTCTCAGCCGGAATCCGTTATACCGCTCAGGAAATATCCCGCAGAATGGGGTTTGTACCGAAAGCGGACACGCTGCTGTGGCGTGAAATGACCAATCCGCTGAGGGAGGGCGGCTCAAAGAGCCGGGAGGGCGGCTCAAAGAGCCGGGAGGGCGGCTCAAGGAGCCGGTAGGGCGGCTGGAAGAGAGCCGGTAAGCGTCACCGGCAGGATCCGGACAGTCCGATTTACATCCGTATGCCGAATCGACGCAGAATAAGCAGCATAATACCATAACAGACAACCGCCGCGGCAATTGAGAGACTCAGGCTCAGATAGAAATTCATACCCCTTTTCAGCAATAACGGAAGGATAACAAACAATGCCAGCGACGGCAGCACCAGCCAAAAAACCTGGATCGACAGCTCCCCTACCTTTTCGGTATCCCGCGTATCAATATAGAGCCAGATCATTGCTAAAACAGAAACCAGGGGAATCGAGGCAAAAACAGCCCCAAGAAGCGAACTGCGTTTGGAGATTTCAGATATAAGCACAATCAACCCTGCTGAAACAGCAACTTTCATGATGTAATAAAACAAACCTTACCCCTCTGCCTTTGCCTTTGCCTTTGCCTTTGCCTTTGCCTTTGCCTCTGCCTCTGCCTCTGCCTCTGCGCCCCTCTCTCTTACCGGCAGCCGGTCACCGGGAAAATTCTCTTTGCCCAGCTTCCGTTCCAGAACAAATACCACTATCCAGGGCATGACCGCGGTAACTATTCCCAGCTGCGGTCCGGCGCCGATAAGCAGGACTCCAGGAAAAAAGTTGCTCAGTCCGTGAAAGAGGATTGCCAGAAGCAGACTGCCAGTCCGGTTCATTATCCAGACATAGATGTACGTCATCCCGACAAGCGAGATAGTCTGCCCGGCAAGTGCCATAACAAGGGTAAATACCGCTGCGGCCGGGGAAACGTCCACCAAACTCTGCAGCGTATAATAGATGGTAATCGGATAATGCCAGAGCGCCCAGAGAATGCCGAGAACCAAGACAACCCGTTCTTTGTTCAGATGACGCTGGAGCAATGCAAGCAAGTACCCACGCCATCCCGGCTCTTCACCCAGACCGCTGGTAACCGTCTGCTGTAAAAACAGACCGATCAGAACCGGCAGCGTTAAAGCGGCCCCATAGGCCCCGTCAGCTGCTGCAGCTCTTGCTGAAGCCATCTGCCCTGTCACTTCGCCCAGCAGACGGGGAACTATCGCCAGAATGAAGGCAATCCCGATAATTATCAGGTACCAGACGGGGCGAACGCGCCATCTGGCCATCTGCTTGAGAAGATTCCGCGCTTCGCCCCGCTTCTCGAGCAAAGAAGCTGCCGCGGCTCCCGCCAGCGGACCATACACAGCCAGACTGAAAAGAACCGCTGTCTGTATGTGCCCGGCTCCGCTGAAACCTTCCCGGCGCAGTTGAAAAAAGTTGGCAATGGTCGGCAGCAGATACCCCTCGGCCCGGGCGATAAGTATGGACGCAATCCAGCAGGTCCAGGTAATACCATAGGCCAGTACGAAAAAGACAATAACAGGCAATCGTTCACGTTTTTTCACAAACACCCACCTTTTTCTGCACTGATATTGTCTTCTCGTCGCTTTTTCGTCAGGTCAGAGGGTAATCTGCTTCTGCTCCCTGGCGGATCTTGAAGCCGCCAAAGCCAGCTCGAGCGCGTTGCGGCCATCTTCCAAGGTTGCATTCTCTATCGGCAGATCATTATCAATACAGTCTGTAAAATACTTGCATTGGAGGAAATAGGGATCCTCCTGCTCAATTTCCGGAACCTCCATCGTGCCGTCTTCCTTATAGACAACCAGCTGCAGTTTCTGAGAACGCTCCTCGATGTTTTTCCCGGCCCTGAGGTTCCACTCTATCGTACCCTTCTCGCACAAAATTCTCAATACAATAGTAAAGGGAAAACCGGCAGGAAAAGCCCATCCGCCCTCAGCAAGACTGGTAACCCCGTTCTGAAAAACAATATTGGTGCCTATCTGGGCAATCCCGCCAAGCTCAGGCATATTCGGTCCAGCCGCACTGACCAGCTTCGGCTGCCCGAAAAGCCATATTAGATAATCAAGATCATGAATGTGCAGATCTACCGAAGCCCCGCCGCCCAGCTTTTCGTCAAAAGCCCAGCTGTTCTTATGCCAGTCCGGGGTTGCCGCAAGTCGGGCGCAGTATGCATGGAGCGGCTTACCCAGCTCTCCGCTGTCGACAATCTGCTTCGCCTTGACATATTCAGGCCAGAACCGGATTGTATGCCCGGCCATAGCCTTCACCCCCTGCTCCCGTACAACGGCAATCATCTCATCCACTTCGACAAGCGAAAGAGCGAGCGGCTTTTCGCAGAGAATATGCTTACCGGCGCGGGCAGCTTTAACCGTCATATCACGATGCACAAAAGTGGGTGTGCAGATATCCACCGCGTCAACATTGCCCTCGGCCAGCATCGTCTCCAGGTCGAGGAAATGGCGGGCTCCGTATTTCCCGGCAAACTCCCGCCCCTCTTCCGCTCGACTGCTCACAACTGCCGTTATCTCGGCATTTTCCACCCGTGCAAAACTATTGGCATGAACCGCTCCGATAAACCCGGCTCCAACTACCGCTACTTTAACCATCACCTGCCTCCTTACAAAAAAAACACTGCAACCGGTCGATACAACCGCTATTCAACCAACCCATATTTCTTGAGGAACAGAAAGGATTTTCTAACAGCCTCATTTACTTCATCCAGCGTCTTCTCGGAGCCGTCAAACTCAACCTCAACGCTTATCGGTCCATCGTAATCCTTGATAACATCAAAAATATAGTCAAAATCATTATTACCATCACCCAGGGCGGGAAAATTCCACTCCTTCAGCCCCCCGCCGTTTTCCTTCACGTGCAGAAACGCCATATAGGGCAGAGCAAACTTGATATCATCCTCAGGCCGGACTCCTCCATAGAGACTGACATTTCCCGTATCATAGTTGAGACGCACATTGGGATGATCTATCTTCTCGATAATCTCAGCCCCCGTTTTCGCATTGTTGCACCAGTTTCCATGCATCTCGAGACAAATAGTAACGTCTTTCTCCGCCGCATACTCAGCCAGCTCAGCCATATCCGCATAAAACTTCGCCTTATCTTCCTCGGTTTTCACCTCACCGGTATCGGTAGTGACATAGGAAACCCCTGCCATCCGGGCATAATCGAGCACCGTCTTGAAGGCCTCCTTACCGCCCTCTGTCATAAGACGGGTATGACCTGCCACGCAGGTAAGCTCCAGGCCGTAGCTCCTGCACTTTTCCAGCAGCGCATCGGCATCTTTCTGTCCGGCAATTTCCGGGCGCGGAATGACATGCTCAAAATAACTTGGACACGAGGCCAGTTCCACATACTTGAAGCCGGCCTTGCTGATTCCAGCCATAGCCTCATCTGCATTGTTTTTCGGATAGGTCGAGGTGACAACCCCTACTT
>JAGYPA010000027.1 GCA_018399255.1 Spirochaetales bacterium
GAATGAAACAGGGCATTTCTCATATGCTTTCCACCGATATGATCGACTGCCTTTGCTCCAGAGATTGGGGCCTTCAGCCGATCTGAACCCTGAATAGCGAGGACCCGATCTTGGGGATAGCCTCTGCAGGAATGATACACTGTCTCTGTATTGTATCCTGCATCGATGCAGATCCCGGAGAGTGCATTATCCTCTTCTTAATGCTATACTATACGAAATTTGATTTACCTGTTGAGGAAATAGCAATAATGTATAAGTGGGCAGCATTGACTAAAGGAGCAGCAGATGGAAAAACGTATTGATAAGCATGTCTACACCTGGGTCGGGTCCTTCTTATTAGGAGGAATTGGGGTAGACAGATTTATGAGGGGACAAATCGGACTTGGGATTCTCAAATTGATAACAGCTGGATTATTTGGTCTATGGACGTTAATTGACTGGATAATTGCACTCACCAAGCTTGGTGAATATGACAGAGATTTTGTGTTTAAAGATGGTAATTGGGCGTAGTCCTTTTTTCGTTTTTCAGTTCATCTGCTAATCTGAAACACCATGTGCGTATCCAGATTGTTCTCACACGAGAAGGGGTACTCTCTATATGGTAAAACAACAGGTCCACATCTGCAGGGGGTTCTGCTGCCGGCTTATAAGCCGCTGAGATACTCGTGCACCATTTCGGCAGCCCGGCGTCCGTGATTAATAGCCCTTACCACCAGCGATGCACCCGTAACGGCATCTCCGGCAGCAAACACCCCCGTTACCGAAGTATGATAGCCGTCGTCAACCTGAACACTGCCGGTCGAATCCTGCTCGAGCCCGAAATCATTAACCAGCTTTGATTCTCTGTGGGGGACAAACCCCATACTGAGCAGCACGAGATCGGCATCGAGCAGAAAATCGGAACCGGGAATCTCGGTAAACCCCCGACCTTCCCATTGCAGCCTGGCACAGCCGACCTTGGTGACCCGCCCGCGCTCATTCCCTTCAAGCGAAGCCCCGCCAGATGAAAGTCCGCCAGATGAAAGTCCGCCAGGCGAGGACCCGCCAGATGAAGCCCCGTCAGAGGAAAGCCCTTCACCGTAGAATTTTTTCGTCAGCACACTCCAGACCCTGTCGCAGCCCTCCAGATGGGCGCTTGCAGTACGGAATATCCTCGGCCATTCGGGCCAGGGATTTCCTGCCTCCCGCTCTTCAGGAGGAGCCGGCAGCAGCTCCACCTGGGTAACCGACTTGCAGCCCCGGCGAATGGAGGTTCCGACACAGTCAGCCCCGGTATCGCCGCCGCCGATGACCACCACATGCTTCCCGCAAGGATCTATCAGCTCATCGGCCGGAATCTCGTCCCCGTACAGCAGCTTTGTCTGCTGAGTAAGCAGTTCCATGGCAAAATGCACCCCCTTCAGATGGCGACCGGGAACAGCAATATCCCGCGGCTTAGGGGTACCGGAGGTAATCAGCACAGCGTCGTAATTCTTCATAATATACTTGGCAGACAAATCGTCCCCGACCGCAACATCGGTCTCAAACTTAACTCCCTCCTGCTCCATCTGACTGATCCGGCGGCTGATGAGCTGCTTCTCGAGCTTGTAGTTGGGAATACCGTACTGCAGCGTTCCGCCGATACGGTCCGATTTCTCAAGCACCACCACCGAATGCCCCTTGCGGGCCAGCTGCTGGGCTGCGGCAAGCCCTGCCGGACCGGAACCGATAATCGCCGCAGTCCTGCCGGTTTTCACAGGAGCCGGCTCCGGGACAATCCAGCCCTCCTCCCACCCTTTTTCCGCAATTTGAAGCTCAATATGGCGACAGGCCGTGGCAGCCTCATCAAGGGCCAGCGTACAGGAGGCTTCGCAGAGAGCCGGACAGACAAGGCCGGTAAACTCCGGAAAATTGTTTGTGGAGTGCATCAGGTCCAGCGCCTCTTTCCAGTCACCCCGATACACCGCATCGGAATAATCCGGGACAAGATTTCCCAGAGGGCATCCATAGGAGTGGCAAAAGGGAACCCCGCAGTCCATGCAGCGGGCTGCCTGCCGGCGGAGAGCCTCCTCGTCCAAGGGCACCTCAATCTCTCTGAAATCCATAACCCGTTCCTCGACCGGACGATATGCCGGCGTTACCCTTCCATACTCGAGAAAACCATCTGGCTTAGCCATTGAACACCTCCTCAGTCGCAGACACGGTCTCATCATCCCGGTTTTCGTTCATCTTCATCCGCTCGAGCACCTTGCGATAGTCAATGGGAATAACCTTCACGAAAAGCGGCAGCTGGGCTTCCCAGTCCTCCAGAATTCCAACCGCAGTGCGGCTGTTCGTCAGCTTAGCATGCTTTTCAATCAGGTTCCTGAGTTCTGCGCGGTCTTCCCTGCTCCAGACACTCTCCAGATCGACCATATCCAGATTGCAGCGCGTATCAAAAAGCTCGGTGGGATCATAAACATACGCGATTCCGCCGCTCATCCCTGCGGCAAAATTTTTGCCGGTAGCACCGATAATGACTACCGTGCCGCCGGTCATATACTCGCAGCCATGGTCTCCCACACCCTCAACCACCGCCACGGCACCGCTGTTGCGCACCGCAAAACGCTCACCAGCCCTCCCGTTGATGTATATCTCTCCGGCTGTCGCTCCGTAGAGCACTACATTGCCGCAGATAATATTGCGCTCAGGTCTGAATCCGGCATCTTTGGGCGGAACTACCAAAATCCTGCCTCCGCTCATTCCCTTGGCCACATAATCGTTGGCATCACCCTCCAGCCTCAGGTGAACGCCCGGAGCAAGAAACGCCCCGAAACTCTGTCCGGCCGAACCCTGCAGATTGAGGGTAACGGTGCCGGAAGGAAGCCCTTCGGGACCAAAACGGCGGATAATCTCTCCGCTGAGCGCCGCCCCGATAGTCCGGTTAATATTTCTGACAGAAAGCTTGATGGTAATCGGAACCGGATCCTTCCAGAACTTCTTCAGCCGGGAATCGAGCTGCTGCTCAAATTCGGTCTTTTCCGTCTTCTTTGTACCTGGAACATGATGCAGAGGCTGCCCCTTGCGCATATGGGCGGTATTGAGAATCTTTTCGAGATTGACATTGTTAGCCTTCCAATGCTGTACAGCCGGCTCAAAATCGAGCCGGTCCACCCGCCCCACCATCTCCTCAACGGTTCGGTATCCCAGCTGCGCCATGACCTCCCGCAGTTCGGAAGCGACAAACCGGAGGAAGGTGACCACATAGTCGGCCCGGCCGCGAAACTTTTTGCGCAGTTCGGGATCCTGCGTCGCAACCCCCACCGGACAGGTGTTCAGATGGCATTTTCGCATCATGACGCACCCGAGGGTAATCAGGATTGATGTACCGAAGCCGAACTCTTCCGCCCCGAGCATGGCGGCAATAGCCAGATCGCGTCCCGTTTTCAGGTGTCCGTCAACCTGGACAATAATCTTGTCCCGCAGATTGTTGAGCATGAGAGACTGCTGCGTTTCGGCCAGCCCGAGCTCCCACGGAAGTCCGGCATGCTTGATCGCTGTCAACGGGGAGGCTCCAGTTCCGCCGTTCTGCCCCGATATCAGGACCCGGTCGGCTTTCGCCTTGGCCACTCCCGAGGCGATGGTCCCGACGCCGGCTTCCGAGACGAGCTTGACGGAAACCTCAGCCTTGCTGTTAACGGTCTTCAGGTCCTTGATCAGCTGGGCCAGATCTTCAATCGAATAGATATCATGATGCGGCGGCGGAGAAATAAGCGTTACTCCGGGAGTCGTATGCCGAATTCTGGCTATATATTCCGACACTTTGTGGCCGGGCAGCTGTCCGCCCTCCCCCGGCTTCGCCCCCTGGGCCATCTTGATCTGCAGCTCATCGGCATTTACCAGATACTCCGCTGTAACCCCGAAGCGTCCGGAGGCAACCTGCTTAATCCGGGAGCGCTTTGAATCCCCGTCAGGAAGCGGGATATAGCGCTCAGGATCCTCGCCTCCCTCACCGCTGTTGCTTTTAGCCCCGATCCGGTTCATGGCAATCGCTACCGTTTCATGGGCCTCCCTGCTGATAGAACCGATCGACATAGCCGCCGAAACAAAACGTCGGGTAATAGCCTCGACAGGCTCTACTTCTTCGAGCGGAACCGGATTAGCCGACTTGAAGCGGATAAGTCCCCGCAGGTCTCCATTGTCACGGTAGTAACCGTTCATAATGGCAGTAAATTCCTTGAACACGGCGTAATCCGCGGTACGGGTCGCATGCTGCAGCTTGTAGATGCTTTCCGGCGTCCAGTAGTGCTTTTCACTGCTGCGCCGATAGCGATAGGACCCGCCCGGTTCAAGCAGCTTCGGGACAATCCGGCTTTCGGGATAGGCCTGGGAAATACGCATCGCTGCCTCCCGGCTGATCTCCTTCAGGCCGATTCCCCCGATCCGCGAGATGGTACCGGTAAAATAGGTCTCGATAATCTCATCGTTCAGTCCGACTGCCTCAAATATCTGCGTCCCGAAAAAACTGTGCAGGGTCGATATGCCCATTCTGCTGAAGGTCTTCAGCAGGCCTTTCTTTACCGCGTTCACATAATTATCCGATGCTGTCTCAGGAATCATCTCCCCGAGCTTGCCGGTTTCCGCAAGATCCCTCACGGTCGAGAAGGCAATGTAGGGACAGACGGCATCGACCCCGAAGGCCACATGCAGGGCAAAGTGGAAGACTTCCCGCGCTTCGCCGGTCTCCACGATAATTCCGATTTTCCCCCGCAGTCCCTTGCGGATCATATGGTGATGGAGCCCCGATGCCGCGAGCAGGGACGGGATGGGTGCGAGGTTTTCACCGATATTCCGGTCGGTGAGGATCATCAGCGATATGCCCTGCGCCGCCAGCTCTTCCGCTCTTGCAAAAACCCGCTCAAGGGCTGTCTTCAGGTTTTTCCCGGTATCATCGGGAACGAAGGTGATATCGAGATCGGCGGTCCGCAGGTCGGGGTGGCTGCTGCTGCGCAGCCGCATCATATCCCGGCTGCTGAGAATGGGATGACTCAGCTTGAGGGCCCGGTATTGGGTCTGGTCGATATCCAGCGGGTTGCTCTCGTTCTCGATATAGCTTTCGAGGGACATGACCAGCTGTTCCCGCAGGGGATCGATAGGCGGGTTAGTCACCTGGGCAAACATCTGCTTGAAATAACTGAAGAGCAGCTGGGATTTGCTCGAGAGCAGTGCAAGACCGACATCGTTTCCCATGGAACCGATAGCTTCCTGCCCCTGCTTTGCCATCGGGATCATCAGGGTCTTGAGGTCTTCATCGGTATACCCGAAAGCTATCTGGCGCACAAGCAGCTCGTCTTTATCAATTTTAGGCACGCCTGAAGGCATAAAGAGTCCTCTCAGGTCGATCCGGCGGTCCTTTACCCAGCGCCGATAGGGATACTGGCGCGATATTTTTGCCTTGATTTCATTATCCGGCACAATCCGATGCTGTTCGAGGTCGACGAGGAACATTTTTCCCGGCTGCAGCCGTCCTTTGGCCAGGATTGACTTGGGAGCAATATCCACCACTCCCGATTCCGAAGCGAGCACAATGAGCCCTTCGCGGGTTATCGTGTAGCGGGCGGGACGCAGTCCGTTACGGTCCAGGGTAGCGCCGATGTACCGTCCGTCAGTAAAAACCACGGCGGCCGGTCCGTCCCAGGGTTCCATAATAGTTGTGTGGTACTCGTAAAATGCCCGTTTGTCGGCACTCATCTGGATATCGGGTGAATAGGCTTCCGGAATCATCATCATCATGACGTGCGGAACTGAGCGTCCGGCCATAGTAAAGAGTTCCAGGACATTGTCAAATATTGCTGAATCGCTGCCGGTTTCATCAATTACCGGGCTGACATCCTGCAGACGATCGCCGAGCACTTTGGACGACATGTATCCTTCCCGCGCATGCTGACGGCTTATGTTGCCGCGGATGGTGTTTATTTCCCCATTATGAGCCAGATAGCGGAACGGCTGCGCCAGCCGCCACTCAGGCAGGGTGTTTGTGCTGAAGCGGGAGTGTACTATGGCGAAGGCCGAGGTGAAGTACTCATCATACAGGTCGGGATAATAGGCGGATACCTGCTCCCCGGTGAGCAGACCTTTATAGACGATTACCCGTGAGGAGAGGCTGCAGATGTAGGATTGGCTGATATCATAGGCTGATATTCCCGCCCACCTTTTCTCTATCCTGCGTCGTATTATGTATAATTCACGTTCTATTTCGCCAGCCGGGACCTGCGGAAGGGTGAGGAAAAACTGGGCTGATGCCGGTTCGGTGGAGAGCGCCAGTTCGCCGAGGCACGAGCTGTCAGTCGGTACGGTGCGCCAGCCGGCAAGAACGCCGCCCGATTCCGCTATAACCTCCTCAACTGCTTTCCTGCAAAGTTGAGCAGCTTCCCCATTCCGGGGAAGAAACAGCATGCCCACCCCGTAGGTCCCCGAGGCAGGGAGTTTCATCTCCCGACAGACCCGTTTGAAGAAGCCGTCAGGTATCGCGGCCATGATGCCTGCTCCGTCTCCGGTGCGCGAATCGCCCCCGACAGCACCGCGATGCTGCAGATTTATCAGGATGCTGATGCCCTCGCGAACTACCGAATGGCGTGCTTCACCATCAAGGTGGGCTATGAACCCTATTCCGCAGCTGTCATGCTCAAACCGGGGAGCATAGAGTCCCGAGGCTGCCGGAGCTCCGGCAGCATTGCGGTTTACGAATGTATTGCGGAAACCGGACGCCTGAGCAACGGATGCGACGTTATCGGTATCGACGGTTTCCAACGTGCTGACAGCTAAATTCATGGCTGATTGACCGGACTGCTGCATAATCCCCCCTTCCTCAACACTTTCTGCATATTTATGCAATAAGTATCCAATGCACTGCTGCTTTTCCGCATACTATGCAAATAGACTGAGAGGGTCAATATCCAATCTGTTCCCAATTGAGAGGAGAAAGGAGTGCTCTTTTTTACTTAGCTTAGGTTTTCCTGAGTTTTTTTATAAATTTCTACGCTATGAATAAAAATACAGAAAATAACTCATACATTCAGCGGAACCGGACAGGGTATCTTTTTTTCTGGAAATTACCGGATTTGTTCCATTGCCTGGCTGTATTCCTCAACAGCCATTTTCAGCTGCTCGAGTTTTCTGGCTGCTTTGGGGTTTCCCGTCTGGAGATAGATTTCTTCCATGAGCTTAACAGCCTTATCCAATTCCCCTTTCACCTCATAGAGAATAACCGCATTGTACCCGGCTGCATAATTACCGGTCCTGTTCCAGACTTGAAGATAGATTTCCTGGGCCTGATTCCAGCTGCCGGCTTTCACAAGCTTTTCAGCCTGATCCATCTTGGGATTTTTCTCGGTATCTTTCTCCAGATAGCGAACCTCATGGACGGTACGGGGTACCAGCTGGTTGCGGATATCCCCGGCTATTGAGGAAATGATTGTCTGGTAGAGGCTGAAGAGTGACGGCGCCTTGAACGCGTCTTCATCTTCAATCCCAACCCCAATCCTGGTCCTGCGTCTGGCTTCTTCCTGAAAGGACCGGACGGCGATAATTTTGTTTTTTCTGATATCCAGTATGCTGTAACTGAACTCCAGCGAAACTTCCTGCAGCAGGCTCTTCTCAATCACGATGGTCGGCTCACTCTCACCTTCGCCTTCACCCTCACCTTCCCCTTCATCGCCCCCGCTTTCAGCCGGGATGACAATTTCCTCTTCCACTACCTGCTCATTGAAGCGTACATTATCTATGCGTCCTATCAGGCTGGCTGTCACACTGAATTCATTTATCAGGATGTCTCTCAGATATGCCCCCGTCTTTGATGATCCCTGGTAGGGCCTCAGCTGGGCGGGGGGAATTATCGTAAAATATCTCGACTGCTGAAGCTTGTATATAATCTGTTTTTCAAACTCATTGGCAATATCCCGCTCGAGGAAGGGCGAAAACCCGGTCGGCTGGTCTATCTCTCTTCCAAAAAGCAGATTGACAAAAATTGAACCGGCAAAGTCTATCATGGAGAATTCATAGGGCTCTATCTCGAATACGGCAAGATGTGAATACTCCGACATGGTGATTTCTGCCGGCTTGACCACATCGAAGGCAACACTTGTGGCACAGCTGCTGGTTAAAAGCAGAATCCCCAGCAGCAGTACTGCCGTCGACATGATACCTTTCATTTTCATACATAACCTCTTTTTGTAATTTTCTGCAGGGTAATGGCAGGGTGTTCGGAAATTTCCCACTGCTATTGACTTCTTTCCCTACAACCAGTGGAACCGCCCGCGGGTTACGCAGGCAGCGGTTATTTTCAGGCTCAGTCCCGCTTGCCGGCGGCAATATACAGCGGAGCATACCTGGCCGCTACCCGGAGAGCCTCTATCATACTGATCGCTGAGGCGGCCCCGGTTCCTGCAATATCAAAGGCCGTGCCGTGATCTACCGATGTGCGGAGAAAGGGAAGCCCGAGGGTTACGGAAACAGTCCGCTCAAAATCGAGGGTTTTGGCAGCAATATGCCCCTGATCATGATATAACGAAAGCACCGCGCTGTACATACCGATTTTAGCCTGATGGAACACCGAGTCCGCTCCAATCGGGCCCACTACCAGATTTCCCGCAAGCCTGGCTTTTTCCACGGCGGGCCTAACTGCTTCTTCATCCTCATTTCCGAACAGTCCATGCTCACCGGAGTGGGGATTAAGCCCTGCCGCAGCCAGCGGTCTGGTCTGGTCATCACCCAGCTGCTTCAGGGCATCAAGGCACCGGTCAATATAGCGGGAAACGCGCTCTTCTGTCACCATAGTGCAGGCTTTACTGAGAGATACATGCCGGCTTAAAAAGAAAATCCGGAGACCGAGGGTTTCAAACATCGTGAGGGGGTCTTCTGTGCCGGTCAGTCCACCCAGTATTTCCGTGTGACCAATATACGGCACTCCGGCTGCCTGAAGAGACTCCTTGTTAATAGGGCCGGTAACAAGAACCTCGGCAATCCCCGCCTGGATAAGTTCCACGGCAGCGGCTATATACGTGTAGGCAGCTGCCCCGCAGGCTGCATCCACCGTCCCGTACGGTACCGGTCTGCCTTGAAGAGCATTGCAGTCGTAGATTACCGGGCTGTTGTCGGATACCGCTGCCAGGTGGGCTCTCAGTGCTTCTTGTGAGGATACTGCGGGAATATCGAGGCTGATTTCGCAGCGGCCGGCAGCGGCCAGAAGTACCGCCTGATCACAGACAATTACCGGCTTCACCTGATAATCCCAAACTCCTGAGACAGCTTTTACGATTATTTCTGCCCCGATCCCGGCAGGGTCTCCGGCTGATACGGCCAATACTGGTATAGCATTCATGTGATAAACTCCCCTTGCCTTATAAAAAATCTCAGCATAATCCCGCTGTTCCATAATCCCGTTGTTCCATACACACCGCCGGATTACCCTATTGTTTCCGGCTCGTCTATTTGATACTATCGGCATATGCAGCCGGACAACACCATCTACAGCGCTATATATGACTCCCCTATCGGACCGCTTTTTCTTGCTGTCGATACCGCGGGATCAGTCTGCTGGTGCGATGCAGTACCGCCGCCGGAAAACTGGCTGTGCCGGCCGGACTGGGAGGCCTGCGGCAAACTGATCGGCGAGCTTCAGGAATATTTTCTGGGCAGCAGAAAACAGTTTACCCTACCGCGCAATCTTCCGGGAACCGGATTTACCCGAGATGTTTACCAGGCAATGACCGAGATACCCTATGGAAGCGTTATCAGCTACACAAAGCTGGCCGAAGCGGCCGGCAGCGGCAAAGCTGCCCGTGCCGCCGGGAATGCTGCCGCCGAAAACCATCTGCTTATCGTTATTCCCTGCCACCGGGTTGTTCCGTCCCGATTTTATGCGTCCTATGCAGCCTATGCAGCCGATGCAGCCGATGCAGCCGATGGAACGGATTCTGCATACCGCGAAAATCCCGGCAGGTATCGAGCCGGCGGGGGTGATGCAAAACGCTATCTGCTCCGGCTGGAACAGGTAATACGCTAACAAGTATCATGGAATCGCCTATCAGCCCCAGACCCCTGCATTTCGAAGCTGTTCTTCCGCTGCCTGCGCCCAGCCTCTGTTTGCAGCCGGACTGGCAGGGCTCGGATGCAGAACCGAAACAACCTGCATACCGTCAACGCTCATTGCTGAAGCCGCATTCCGCAGTTTTTTTTCGGCATATTTGCCAATTCCAACAAGGAATTCCGGCTTCAGAATGGCAATGACATCGACAAGATGATCATCACAAACTGCATCCAACGCATCCCGTTCAGGAGCCGTCAGTTTATCAGGAGTCAGATTCTTTCCGCTCTCCTCCATAAATACCAGAGGACAGTAGTTCAGCACAAGATGTCCGGCAAAGAAATTCTCCGGATTTCCGAAACGCTGCTGCATCAGCCCCCATAATCGACGTCCACTGACCTCGCTGCGGGTACAGAGATAACCGTCAACCGGCCGCTTCGGATGCTCAAGCTCCGGCTTCCCTATCGGGGCATCGATTCCCAGCCAATTGACTGCAGCTGAAACCTCGCCGAAAGGAATTCCTGTCTGCACCATGCCCCACGGACCCGGATTCATACCCAGAAATACGGCTCGTTTTTTATCGCGGGCAAACCGCTCTATATACTGCAGATAGGGTTTCCAGGCATATTCAAGAGGATTATAGATCCACTTTCTATCTTCACGAAACCTCAGTGCCGATGCACTTTTGCGCAGGTGGTCGGCAGCTTCAAGCAGTTCGGCTGAAACACCCATTCCCTACTGCTTAGCCTCTTTTTTTCGATGCCGTTCCGGTCGATACCAGATATGCTTTGCCTGGGCAAAAGAACGCCGTCTGGAAATGATAAGAAATGCTATCGTCACAAAAATCAGGTAGCCGGCACTTATCAGGACAGCCAACCAGAACAGGCTTGGATTTCCTTTGCTGACACTGTAGGCCGGCAGATTGATTGACAGAATAAGCGGTATAGCGAAGATAAAGGTCAATCCGGTGGCATACATATAGTCCGCGGCAACCGGAGTTTCAAATTCCGGGTCGATCACCCTGAGCAGAGCCAGCCCGGTAGGCATCGTTCCGGTAGAGGCGCCGAATATTACCAGAGCCCTGTGAAATTGATGATCCACAAACAGCCGGGAACAGATCCACGGCAGGGTATAGAAAGCCAGGAGGCTCGCCACCGTACACAGGATAAGTATCGGCAGCCAGTATGCCGCTACGACAATCAGGGATATCGAGGCAATTGAGGCTGTCACCATCAGGTCGACAGATATTCCCGATATCCGGTTCATGGTGCCGTTGTCAATAACATAATGGACTTTTACCTTTTTCAGGATTTCTTTGACCAGCATGGCAGTCATGGCTGAAAAGATGAAATTAATGCCCCACAGGTTGACTGCAAGTTCATTTCCCAGATTACCGAGCAGACTGAGAAGGGCTGTGAGAAGGGTCAGCAATCCAAAGCTCAGCAGGTAGGTGCCGAACACAAAGGCTCCGTTAAAGGTCAGCGAATCAATGGCTTCAGGTTCCGTAGAGAGGCTTGCCCCCCTTGGCCTCTTTACCCCGTTTCCAAGTATACCGCTGCGTACTCCCTTTTCTCGAATTTTCTTGACTTCTTCTTCACTGATCCAGCCCTTGCGGATTCCCCAGTTAATCATGAAGACTCCGCCGAAGCAGCCTACCAGAAATCCAATTGCGGCAAAGGTCAGCCCGGTTGAACCGGCTCCCTCAAAGCCGAGTGCTTCCCAACCGCTGCCGATAGCATAGGACTGTCCCGGCCCGAGAACAAACCCCAACGGCAATGAAAAACCGATAGCGGGAAAAAGATCCGGCATGAGGGTCTGTATCAGGACCCAGGTAATCAGCAGCCCGAACACACACTGCACGGCATATTGCGAGAGGACTCCGATCGAGGTGGGAAATATGCGTTCACGAACCGACTTCGGAGCTTTTTGCGTCTTTCTGAGCGTCATAGCGATAAATGAGATATTCAGCAGGTGATATACCAGCTCTCCGAGAAAGTCGGTTTCCAGGGCAAACGCCGGGGCGATGTAATTATAAAAAATCAGCAGCAGAAATCCGGCTGTCAAGGCATTGGGGATCAGGTATTTTTGAAAGAATACTACTCGGGCTCTGATAAGCGTCGCCACCAGCAGTGCTCCGGACAAGATTCCAAGATGAATAATATAGGTCCAGTCAAAGTTCATTCTGCATCCTCCATTTGTTGACGGATTGCCCGTTCCTCGATTATGCATGCATGCATAGATAAATACTTATATGCCGAACTGCGCGGCGGCGGAAATTTCAGTCGGTAGAGTCTGTTATCTGCATAAAATTCAAATATTCGCTGAAAAGCGATAGTAACCGATTCCATGGTGTCGTAGGAAAATTTCCAGATTTTCTCTCCCTGTACTATGGTGAGGCCTTCCAGATCCATAGTCACCTGCACTTCTCCGTGATATTTGAGGCGCTTATCCCGGTACCCCTCACCGAACAAGGCCGTATCACCTGAAAAGATCGGCTTCCCATTCCCCTTCCCATTCCCATCTGCCCAATAGCCGGTTCTGATTCTGCTGCGTGCCTCCTCCTGCTGCCACTGGTTCCATTCAGCCACCGTGGTGTAGGTAAAAGCGGCGTCGCTGGAACTGAGAAATCCGTATTCATCCATAGTGACCGTCAGGCCGCATGTCGAGCAGGTCAGGTTGTTTTTATGTGATTCCATAGATACGACACTGCCGCACTTCGGGCAGATATAGAGAACATGTTCAAGATACTCTGCCCGCCGCCTCGCTCTGTATCGGATCTTGTGTGTTTTCTGATACGTATGCGCATTAAATTCGAGGGCTTTTGTAAGCATCAGATAAATTTCATCGGTGGTTTTTCCGGAAAACTGTTCCGGCATAATCGGGTTTTTGAAGGAGAGAATCAATCTGCCCCGTCGGCGTTTATTGGACCAGCGAGGAAGGGAATGGTACCCGCCTTCAAGGATGCAGACAACCACGGGTACTTTCAGCATTCTGACAAGTTTGGCAGTGGAATAGTAAAGCGGCAGGGTTATTCCGTCCCAGGTACGCTGACCTTCGGGGAATATTCCGACTATTCCCTTCTCCTGCCGGATTATTCTAGTCATTTCACGAATAGTGTAATAGTCGGAACGGGACTTGGATTTCGAGATTGATCCTACCAGGTTTCTCAGCAGATATCCCAGCAGAGGATTTCTGAACAGAGTATCCCCCGCCACCCAGCGAATCGGCTTGTCGTACATGGTAGAAATCAGTATGGGATCAAAAGTATTAACATGATTGGCTATAACAATATAGGGAGGGGCAAGGTTCGTCACCACTTCACTTTTCGTCAATGTCATTTTATACATCAGCCGCAAAATCCTGCCATAGGTTACGCGGGCGAATGCAAAAAATAGGGGCATCGCCCTGGTACTCCGCTGTTCCGTTTCCTGTGCTGCCATAAGCTGCCTCATTTCGTTCCGGGTCTATTACGACAATCATATCTTAAATTGTCAAACATGTCACGAAAAAGGTTCAACCTCCCGGGATAGTATTTTTACGGAGTATTCTGCTATAATGACGTATGAAATTTGGCGGCATACTATTTGATAAAGATGGAACCCTCTTCGACTATTTTACCGTCTGGGGTCCGGTTATCTCTGAATACACCCAGACAATTCTCGAGGATTTGCAGCGCAGCGACTCAACTGATCTCCGCCGCCGCTTTCTCAGGCTGATCGGCGTTGGTGAAGACAAGATGCATGCTGAGGGACTGGTCTTCAAAACAAACAAACTGGTTATGCTTTTCCGACTCTTTGTTTTCTGTAAAATGCATCACTTGCCGTTTCGCAAGATGGTCAGGCATATTAAAACCGGCTTTACCGATGCCCATCAGTACATGGAAAAATCACTTCTGGATAATGCTCCCTCTGATCTGGTAGAAAAACTGTTCATCCGTTTGTCCGAGGCCGGCTATCGGATAGGTATTGTTACCAATGATACCGCTTTAAGCACAAAAGTCTGTATTGATCATCTCCGAATTCAAAAATATATCGACTTTACCAGCACCCATGACGATCACCTGCCGAAAAAGCCAAACCCGGAGGCTCTGAAGCAATTCTGCAGCCAGTTCTCGCTGCTTCCTGAGCAGGTTGTCGTTATCGGGGACTCTCCTGCAGATATGAAGTTTGCCCGCAATGGAGGGGCTGGATATGCGGTGGCAGTACTGACAGGATCAAATGATATCAAACGGTTGAAAAAATATGCTGACACCATTTACACCGACCTTCAGGAAATATTCAACGATACAAAAATATTTCCGGGGGGCATCTGAACTCCGCTGCTCCGTCGCTCAGGCCCCGCTGTCACGATCGGTACTGTTCCCGGGGAAATGGCGCTGTATCGTATGAGTAGATCCGAGACCGTGATAATCGATTTCCCAGATTTCCCCATTTTTTTGAGAGCCAGAAAGGGTATGCAGGCAAGGTGTTTTCCAGCAATCCATGAATCAGGCGCATCGTAACCGTATGGGTAATAATCAAAACAATTCTGTTTTCCGCTTCCTGAGCCCATACAGCCCCTGAAACGCTCCTCAAGATCACGAAAGAACGCTCAGGCGATCGGCAATCATCCGGTAGGACTCGCCTCCCCCGTCAGGAACCCAATCCTATCGCGCCCTGCGGTGCTCAGCACCCCGGCATATCTTCAATAGCCTTATATGACATGCCGCTTGAATCGTCCGAGCTCCTGCTCAACCAGCCGCTCATCCATTTCCATGGAGAGAGAAAGCAGTTCTGCAAACGGCTGAGCCGTCTCTACCGCCTGCACAAGCGGGAGACCAGCAGATGATCAACAATTCTTCCGTCAAGTATGCAGCAGAGAAATCAGCCGCCACCGCAATGCATCGACGCGGCCCCTCTCAGAAAGCGGAAACGGCAAACGGGAAGCAAGCACCCGGCGGCATTTGCTTCACTCTCGGCATGTCTGATAACATATAAGGTAAGCATACCGCTACTTTACCGATACAACGGCTCAATGGCAATATGTCCGGGTCAATTCTCCGGTGCTAACCCAGATCCTTGACAATCTGAATCATCGCTTCAACCGTCTCCGGAGCGGTATCGGCCTGAATAATGTGAGCCGGTGCCATGAGATACTTCCACGGGCACCCATTATTCCGTATCTGCGCCGGATTTCCGGGTTTTCAAAGCCTCGCTATCTCCCGGAAGGGGCAAAGAGACTCTGCTGGTTTGCCACTCGCCGAGGTGCTAACTGGTTCCCATATTTTTCCTGCAAAACTTTTGCGGATCAGGAGCGGGAATATCTGGCTGTACTGGATTGTAGATATCGTGCCGATTTCGATAAAATCATCAACCAGAGGCGCCTACAGCACCGTCCGAGTGAAAATCATCAGAATATCCGGATTGATGGAACGTAGCCATGGATCATCCGCTGATAGCGCGGCTTGAACTCCTGTCGCCACATATCGGGCGAAATCAGTATTGAGGTCTGTGTTCCCAGATCCTCGCCGAACCAGACTGCATCGACTCCGAGCTTTACGAGACTTTCCGCCAGGCTGAGGGTCCATTGTTCAACCCGGTCGTTGAGCGCACCGATCCACTCCTCCTCCATGGCTATGGCCAGCATATAATTCTGCATGCCGGTGAGATGCCAGGCCAGCTCAAATATGGACAGCTCGCAGTCACCGATAACAAAAAAATCCTTGCCGAACTTGTCGATATCGGTTTTTGCCGCAGCAAACCTTCCGGGAGCAAGCGGATCGGGAAAAGCATACGCTTCAATATCCTCAACAGCGGATGCGGACTCCAGAGGAGCCTCGACAACCTCCATATACAGCGGAGTAGGCTTCATTTTCAGGCCGAACTCGTTTATTGTCACATTATCGGTACCGGGAACTGGCGCCGGCACAAATCCCTCGGGAACAGTTCCTCCTACAACGATACAATCGCTGCCCATGGCTGTCCGTACAGCATTAGCCGATATTCTATAGGTCAGGTCCTCGTAATAGGAGACAGCATATTCTGCCGGCAGCCCGAGTTTTTCGGCGAAATGATCGGTCAGCTGTCGACAAAGATCAAACTGAATTGGCGGACGATCCGGCAGCCCATCCAGCTTGTTAAAAGTGCGCAGTACTCTTTCACGTGAATTCATAACCTTCAGCTCCTTCATTTTTTCTGCTCCTGACCATCCTGACCATCCTGACCATCCTGACCATCCTGCCCCATCTCACGTAAGGCACACTCACGCCTTACTCAATCCATATAGAACAGTTCTTCCAGGGAAATCGTCACCGGGGAATCGTCTGGATTGGTCTCCATAATATCAGCCATATAGTTCCACCAGCGCTGCACTATCGGAAGGGACCCGAGATCCTGTGACCCGCCCTCTCCGGAAACCTTCTGAAAGGCAAACAGGGTATCGGTTTCCTCATCAAAAAAAATCGAGTACTCTGACACCCCGGATTCAGACAGCAGCTGCTTAAGCTCCGGCCATATCTCGTTATGCCGCTTCCGGTACTCTTCCCGACAGCCGGGGTTAAGCTTCATCTTAAAGGCAGCTCGATTCATAGTATTACCATCCTCATAGCTATTACCCTCCCTTTTTTACGGATTAAGAGCCTGCTGCATTTTCAGCTTCCTGTTGGCCTTCACCATATCAAGAAAATTGGGAATAAGAACAGCAACCAGCAGCAGAATCCCGGTTGTTATCACCATAACCTTTGCCGAATAGTTCATCAGCCCCATACCAAATTTCAGGTAGCCCAGCAGCAGTATGGCCACAACAACCCCCGGCAAAGTACCTTTCCCTCCCGAAATGGAAACACCGCCGAGCACCACCAGCGTAATAACCTCCATATCCCACCCAAGGGCGATATTCGGCCGCGTACTGCCGATTCTCGAAGTAAGCATTACCGCTGCAATACCGGAAAACAATCCGTTCAAAGCAAAATTAATAAACCGTATCCGGTCGACCGCTATCCCGGAAAAACGGGCAGCCTCCTTGGAGTTGCCAATCGCATAGACCTTCCTGCCGTAGGTTGTCTTGTGCAGAATAAATCCCATCAGCAGAGCAAGAACCGCAAAAATGAGCAGTTCGAAAGGAATCACCGTATTCCCGATATACCCTTGCCCGAAGAATGAGAAGCTCTCTGGATACTTGGTATAGGCCTGATCCTCAAGAACAGCCTGAGAGATCCCCCGGAACAGAGACTGAGTCGCCAGGGTAACCGCGATTGCCGGCATGCCGAGTCGGGTCACAAAAAAACCGTTGAACATACCGGCTCCCAGGCCCACTGCCAGACCGATAAGAACCAGTACCGCCCCGTCTGCCCCGCCGGCAGCGGCATTTCCCATGGCAAAGGAGGCGAGAGATATGATAGAAGCCACAGAAATATCAATATCACCGCTCATGATGATAAAAATCATGGGCAGCGCCATTACCGCCTTTTCAGAAAAGGTGAAGGCAGCATTCATCAGGTTGAAATAGTCAAAGAAATAGGGACTGAGATTAGTGAACAGCACTATTTCAAAAACAAAAAGCAGGCTGAGCAGCACTTCCCATTTAGTAAAGAGCAGGATAAGCCGTTCACGCAGGCTGCTTTCATCAACCAGCCGGCTGCCCTGAACCAGCCCGGTTTTCCGGTTTTGCAAGTCATGCAAGTCGGACATTACTGACGCCTCCTGTTCAATAGCATTTTTTCATTGTGCCTGGCGGAGAGAGTATTTATCAGCATAGCAAAGAGCACGATAAATCCCTGAATAAACATCTGGTAAAAAGGAGACAGGTTTATTACCGGCAGAGCATTATTAATAATCCCAAGAAACAGCGCGCCGAGAATAACCCCGGGAATTGCCCCCGACCCGCCGGCAATACTGACGCCTCCGATAACGCAGGCTGCAACCGTCTGCAGTTCAAATCCTGACGCTGTTTCATTAACAGCCGCGGCATATCTTGCCGTCCACATGACGCCGGAAAGGCCGCTGAGCAATCCGCTTATGGTAAAGATCATAAATTGAATCTTCTTTTCACTGACACCGACAAACTTGGCTGCCGTCCTGTTGCCGCCAATGGCATATATTTCGCGCCCGCTCTTGGTGTAGGAACTCAGGGTCAGCATCACCGCACTTACCAGCACCCCCCACCAGATAAGATTTGAAACCCCCAGAAAATTGCCATGAGGCAGGTTCATATAGCTTTGGGTCATCTCGTGAGCGGTTACCCATTGTCCTTTACTGAGCACAAAAGTCATTCCCCTGAATATGCTCATGGTCCCGAGAGTGGTAATGATAGCCGGAACCTTTCCGAAAGCAACCAGGGTGCCGTTCAGCATGCCCAGCAGTACCCCGATTACCGTGCCGACCAGCAGAACGACAAAAGCAGGAATTCCCGGCTGAGCCTGGTTGAGCATCGAGGCCGCCATACCTGAGAAGGCGATTATGGAACCTACCGAAAGATCGATGCCGCCGGCAAGGATGACAAAAAACTGACCGATGGATACCATGATAAGGATAGATGTGTCATTTATGATACGAGAGGCATTCTGACCGGTAGCAAATCCCGGAGCACGCAGCGTGACGGCCAGCAGCAGAACGCCGATGAGCACCAGCAGGCTCACTTCCCGCTTTCTCAGAATATTCTTTACAGCAGCAGTCCTGTTTGTATGCATCAGCCTTTCTCCTCTTCCATCATGACTGCTTCCATCATGCCTGCTTCCATCTCCCCCTCATTCGTCTCCCTCTGCTGGATACTGTGCCCGGTAGCAGCTTTCATGATTTCATCGGAATCGGCTTCCGCTCTGGCGAATTCTGCCGTAATCCGGCCTTCACTCATCACAAAGATACGGTCCGACATTCCCAATACTTCTGGAAGTTCGGATGAAACCATAATTACTGCAATTCCGTCGGCGGCAAGGTCTGAAACCAGTTTGTGGACGGCAGCCTTTGTCGCAACATCTATTCCCTTTGTCGGCTCATCAAGAATGAGAATGCGGGGACGGGTTGCCAGCCACTTAGCCAGAACCACCTTCTGCTGATTGCCGCCGGAAAGAGTGTCGGCATCTACCTGCCAGCCCGCGGCCCGGATTTCCATGGCCGTTCCGTACTCCTCGGTTAATGAACGTTCTCTTCCGGCATTCAGAACTCCCGCCCTGCTCACCGCATCGATCTGGGGCAGGGTGATATTCTTTGCTATGCTCAGTCCCAGGACTATTCCCTGCATCTGACGGTCCTCCGGAACAAACGCGATTCCCTGCTGCATCGCTTTTTTCGGTGATGTGAGCGCTATCGGTTTACCGTCCAGCAGCACCTGCCCGGCTGAATGCGGATCTATTCCGAATATCGTCCGCATCAGTTCGCTCCGGCCGGCGCCTACCAGCCCGAAAAAACCTAAAATTTCCCCTTGATTCAAGGTAAATGAGATATCCTTGAAATAGCCGATCTGGGAGAGACCTCGGACTTCGAGCACCCGCTTCCCCACCTCGGCCTCTGCCTTCGGAAAAAGCTGATCGAGACTGCGGCCTACCATCATCCGGATGATATTATTCACCGTTGTATCCGCGACGTTCCCCTCTCCAATATATTTTCCGTCCCGCAGGACGGTAAAATAATCACAAATCTCGAAGATTTCATCAAATTTATGAGAGATGAAAATAATGGCCTTCCCGGCCTTTTTCAGCTGCCTGACTATTTTGTAGAGGTCCTCGACTTCCCTGAGGGTCAGGGCCGAGGTCGGTTCGTCCATTATCACAACGCGGGCATCAAGTGAGAGCGCTTTGGCAATCTCTACCATATGCCGCTGGGCAACTCCCAGATTTTTCACCAGGGTATCCGGATGTATGGCAAGATCCATTTTTTTGAGCAGCTCACGGGTGGAGCTTTTCATGGATTTCCAGTCAATCATTCCTGTTTTTGAATTTCTCAGGTGATGTCCCATGTAAATATTCTCAGTAACCGACAGCTCAGGAAACATGGACGCTTCCTGATGAATCGCAGCGATCCCGGCTTCCTGCGCCTCAATTGCGTTCCTGAACTCTATGGGGCGGTTATCGAGAAATACCTGCCCGCTGGTTATCGAGTAGACCCCGGTCAGAATTTTAACCAGCGTTGATTTCCCCGCTCCGTTCTCACCGATCAGAGCATGCACTTCACCGGGACGAATACACAGATGGACGCCATCAAGTGCTTTTATTCCGGGAAAATACTTGGTTATGTCTTTAACTTCCAGTATCGGATCCAAAATAATCAAACTCCTCAGGGTTCAGGATATCGCAGGGTTCAGGATACCGCAGGGTTCGATCAAAAGATACAGTACCCTTGATAGAACCAGATAATCGGGATTTCAAAATAGAGCATTTTGAAATCCCGTATGTATCAGTCTTTTGAGCCAATTTCAAAATGCTTCGCATTTTTGAAATTGGCATTTCTTTTAGAACATTGCCGCATAGGTGGCGATATTTTCTGCATTGAATACAAACGGGGTACCCATAATAGAGCTTCCGTCTTTCCCGACGGTTACCGTTCCCATTCTGCCGACCTGAATTACATCGCCTTCCTTTCCTTCAACAGCTCCGGTAACCAGGGCTTCCAGAATGAAGGTTGATGTATACCCGAGATCGATCGGATTCCAGAGAGCCATCTGACCGCAGGTACCGTTTTCCACATAGTACTGCATTTCTGAAGGCAGTCCGAGTCCGGTCAGCTGCACGATGCCCTTCTTCCCTTCATCCTCGATTGCTTTGGCTGCTGCAAGTACACCGATCGTTGTGGGGGAGATAATTCCGGCCAGATCGGGATATTTCTGCATGAGGCCTACGGCTTCACGGTAGCTCTTGTCGGCTGCATCATCGCCGTACACGACATCGACCAGTTCCATATCGGCATATTCCGGTTTCTGGATTTCCTGCTTCATCCACTCTATCCAGGAATTCTGGTTGGTTGCCTGGGAGGTGGCGGAAACGATGCCGACCTTTCCCTTGTATCCGGTCAGTTCCGCTATCAGCTGCACCTGCTGGCGCCCGATCAGCTCTTCATCGGAGGGGGCAAGGTCAATTATTCTTCCGCCGACTGAGATGCCTGAATCGAAGGAAATCACCTTGATTCCGGCATTCATGGCTTTTTTGGTAACCGGAATCAGTGCATCACGGTCGTTTGCCGATATCGCAATTCCGTCGACTCTCTGGGCAATCAGGGATTCGATAATATCAATCTGCCCCTCTGCGGTGGAAGCGGACGGGCCCATATAGATGGATTCAACATTTCCCAGTTCTGCAGCAGCTTCCTCGCCGCCGTCAGCAACTGCTTCAAAAAATCCGTTTCCCAGACTCTTTACCAGAAGCACCAGTTTCAGATCTTTGGCCTCTTCAGCTTCGCTGGCTCCCTGGGCAAACAGTACTCCCGTTACCGCCAGACAGATTACAAGACTCAATACCACAATTCGTTTTGTCATTCTTCACTCCTTTTTGGATTTCCAGATTTACGTATGGTGAATGCTAGCACGGTTTTTTTAACTGGCGTTAGTTCGATAAACTACGATACCAGTGCTTTTTCCTATGATTCAGGGGATAATTGAGGATTTCTGATTTTTTTTTGATTATTCTCGATATATTCCGAAGGCTTTATGCCGTAGGCAGCCTGGAAGACCCGGGAGAAATGCCGGCTGCTGAAATATCCAAGCTCCAAGGCAGTCTTTTTGACCGTCATTCCCGGCTGTCCCAGTTGTTCGGCTGCCTGCTTCATACGCAGGGAGGTTACATAGTCGGTAAAGCTCACACTCAAATGTCGCTTGAATTCAGCCGAAAGATAGTTCGGGGTAAGCCCCAGCTCGTCGGCGATCATGGACAGGCTGATATCTTTCAAGGGCTTTCTTTTTATCAGCCAGAGGGCCTGGTGGATCTGGGACTGGCGTTTGTTCGAACCCGGCATTGCGCTGCCCTGACTTCTGATTTCCGAAGCAATTTCCAGCTCTTCAAGAACTTCAACATAGCGTGCTGCGGAATTTTCCGGTGGTACAGGTACCCCTGTTATGTAGAGTTCCGGTATGCTGCTGCTGCTGGCCCTTTTAAAGAGTCCACTTATCGAGCTCTGAATGGCATCTGCAGTCGCCTCGGGAACGGCAAGGGTTATCAAGAGGTTTCCTCTGCCTGTGTTGGAGAGGGCAGCAAGACACCCTTCCGGGGCCCGCTCAAAACCCCATGCCTCGACCAGTTTCTGAGCCTCCCCGCTGAATCGTCGTCTGGCAGCAAGCTTCTCGGCGCCAGGGTCGGCGGAGTCGGCGCCAGGGTCGGCGGAGTCGGTATAGAGAAGGAGCCCGTGATACCGAAAGCCGGATTTGCTGAGCCAGGAATCGAATTCCGCAGACAGGGTATTGCTTATCAGGGCACTGATTCGATTGGCAAACGATGCAGAATCCCGGGTTACTTTTTTCTTCCAATGCGTCGAGACAGAGCCCATAACCCTCGCCAGCTCCTCGGAGGATGCCGGCTTGAGAAGATACTCTGATACCCCGAGCGCTATCGCTTTCCTGGCATAATCAAAATGGGCATAGCCGGTGAGAACTACCCAATATATATCAGGGTAAGTCCGGGCAGCCTGCTCAATTGCCTCCAGCCCGGAAAGTCCCGGCATCCTGATATCCACAAATGCCGCATGCGGGTCAGTGGTCCTGACAGCATCCATCAACTCGTTTCCGTCAACGGCATGGTACATTGTGAGATTCTCAACAACCCCCTGCTGCTCAAGTTCCTCGAGCATTACCTGCATGCTCACCCGAACCAGCCGTTCATCATCAGCCAGAATAATTTTCATTAATAGATATCCTTACCTCCGTCCCGAAACCGGGAGAGCTTTTTATCGTCAGCAAGGCATTGGGGAAGGCATACTTCAGCCGCTTTCTCACATTGCCCAGCCCTATATGCTCCTTCTCAGACAGGGTTTCAAGCTCAAAACCCACACCGTTATCAGCAATGACAATCGTAACCTTCCTTTTACCGTTTTCCAGGGTGTAAAAGGCGGCAATATCGAGCTGCCCGACCTCTCCTCCCGGCTTTATTTCCAGTCCATGAATTACCGCGTTCTCGACAATGGGCTGGAGCAGCAGTCGGGGAATCAGGACATTACTGATTTCCGGGTCCATGTTGAGCTTATATGAGAGCCTTTCCTCGAATCTGAGCTTCTGAAGTTTACAGTAGGTTTCCACAAACCCGAATTCTTCCTTGATGGTGGACCAGGTGCGGGAATCCTGTGTATAGCGAAGCATATCCTTCAGGGAAAGAATCGCCGACTCAAGATCCTTGACAGCTCCTATCCGGTTCAGTCCGATAAATCCATTGAGAACATTGTAAATAAAATGGGGCTGAACCTGGGACTGCAGGGCCTGATACTCGGCCTCGCCTTTGCCTATCAGCTCGGCATACTTGAAATAGTTATCCAGCGTGAGGGCCGCATAATCATTGAAGGTGGTAAGCCGCATAATACCGAGATCGGTAAACGGCGGATTTTCGGCATTTTTTACAATGATCATAACCCCTGCGGGTTCTTTACCGATAATCAGGGGAACAGCTAAGAGTGAACTGAATCTGCCTTCGGGGATGCCGGCAGCCGCCAGATTGTCTGATTCTAGAATTCTTACCGTTCCCGTGGTGTAGACCTCGGAGGCAAGGATAAGAAAATCCTCACGCTTCTCACGGTCACGGGCAAGAGGCTTGCCGGCAAGAGACCCGCCTGCTGGAGTTCCACCTGCAAGTGACCCGCCTGCAGCCTCAATAATCAGACCGCCGCCGCCCGGAAGTTCTGCTTTGGCATCGGGCAGCAGCACAGCAGCTCCGTCGGCGGTGCTTTCCTGGATGATCGCGTTGACAACAATAGCCAGTAAATCGTGCAGACTGATATCTTCGGCAATGGATTTTCCCACGGTCCGGGTCAGGCTGAAGATATTTTCCAGATTCTGCTTCAGATCAATGGTCAGTTCGTTAAACTGCTTGGAAAGATAGCCGAATTCATCATTGGAAGCAATATTCATTCTGGCGGAAAAATCCCCCTTGGAAACTCTCCGGAACGCCTCTTCCAGATGATCCAGCTTCCAGATAAAGTCCCGGGAAATAATGAGCGACAATACAAGGCCTACAACTGCAATGAGTGCGGCAAGGGTGAAGAACATGATGAATATTTCCCGTCTCAGCCTGACGCCGTTTTCACGGAACTCACTGATAAAATAGTTCATGAAGCTTTCAAAACTGCTCACGAAATAGTAGGAAGTATCCCGGAAGTCTTCAAAAAAAGGGATAAAGGTGTCTTCGCCCAGTATTTCGTTAAATCGACTCTCATCGTCGAGCTGTCCGAGCTGCTCCTTGATCATGGAGACTGATGCATCAATTTTTTCAAGCCTGACCATTGCCCGTACATGCATGGTATAGGCGGTATCAAACTGGTCCAGCAGCTCCTGCTCATTGATGTTCAAGACTTCCCGGGCGGCCATAAATTCATAGAAAGCAGATTTATAACTGTCGACCGAGCTTTTCCACTGCCGCAGCGTAACAAAGGACCTTGGCGAATAGGTAAAGGATTTGAGCTGGCCGTACACCTTCGGGACAAAAAGATCAAATACCATATCCTTCATCAGGCTCTGCACATCCCGGGACTTGACCTGGAGATCGATTCCCTTCTCGATGAAGCCGTTGACATGTTCCAGACGCTGCCAGGTTCGCGCAGCCAGTCCGATTACAGAGAAAATGCCGATGATGAATATTGCCGAAAGCAGGATCAGTTTAGATCGAATTTTCATTATCTTTCATAGTACCATACAACAAGGCCCCCAGGAAAAATAATTGCGTTTGTGTACGGTTTGCATGGGTACAAACCGTACACATAAGGCAACAGTTTCCTGACGAGTGACCCGCTTACTCCCCCGCCACCCGGGCACGATACTTTTCGACCTCCCAGTTCCTGATAAAATCAATCTGTTCATCAGTCATAAACAGCGGCCCGCCAAAAGATTCGGCGTAGGCGGCTACTTTAACTGTATCAAGATAGAGCGCCAGGGCATTCTCACTGAAAGTGAATACCCCGGTATTCTGAACGACGACGGTTTTAGGATGCATACCCGTTTGTGCTGTGAAGCCTTCGGCCAGATCTCTCACCCTGGCAGCAGTATCATCCGGAGAACCGTCAAATACGGATTCAGGTATCCAGAGCGGCTTGAATCCGCTATAGACAATGTGATCCGGGGTAAATGCCGAACTGATCGGGTAATACTGATCTTCGTTCTGCAGCCGTACTGCGAGCTCCCGGTTATGGAAGGAGAATACGGCGTTATTTTTTCCGGGGTCGGCAGCGGCCAGCCCGGTTCTGATCAAATCCCGTCTGGCATTATCAACAGTTATCGGCGCAAGATCAGGCCTTCGCACCAGTGCTCCGCTCAGAGTCTCCAGAATCTGGTCATAGCTACCCTGAATCAATTCAGCTGTTTCCCCGCCGATAAATATCCCATGATTCTGCAGCAGAATAGCCAGGGGTTCCCGATGTAACGCGGCTCGATATTCAAGCAGCCGTTCCCGAACGGTTTTCGCCAGAATATAGCCCGGGTTAACCAGCGGAACCCAGAGGACATCATTGCCGAAAAGCTTTTCAGCATACTGCTCCCCTTCTGCCGCGCAGGTGAGACCGTTTACCAGGGCCGGATGCAGGTGCACGATGAATTTCTGGGGCAGCATGCTGTGCAGCAGAGCTTCAACGCTGGGCCGGGCAGTCTCACCCTCCACCCGGGCTGCCATCATGTCCTCGAGAACAGCCTCTTCCCGCTGATCCAGGTCGGCAGGATACTCCCGGTTCCAGATCGCCTGCAGGCGCTGCTGATCCATTACCGCAAATCCTGCTTCGTCAATCGAAGCCAGCATCTGGCCGGAAGCTTTCACATAGAGTTTCCCATCCTGCTTGAGGGAGGTGTTCCCGCCGCCGGCAAGGACATATTCAGGATCCGCTCCATATCTCCGTGAGATGGAAATCAGGGTCTGCATCGCCTCGGCTGCTGTGTTTTGTATATTGCTGCTCATTATTTTCTCCCCTTCAGTACACGCTCTTCATAGCCGAAAATATCCTGCAGTATCTTGTCTTCCGGAAGAACCCCGCTGCGCAGACAGTGCATATCCCATACGGCACCGAAGGGCATGGATTTCAGCTGCTCTGAAAGCCCCATTTTTCCGTAGAAATTTCCTGCTTCTTCGTAGGTTTCAAGCGTGTTTGCAGGCTGCAGCCAGGCAAGAAGCAGCCCTTTGAGCGTAGAACGGGCACCGGTTACCCAGGCTCCGATCCTGTTAAGGGTGCCGTCAAAGAAATCGAGTCCGATGTGGACCCGGTCAATGGCGCCGGACCTGACCAGTTCTTCGGTCAGAAACCGGATGTCGTCATTGAGCACTACCACATGATCGCTGTCCCAGCGCATCGGCCTGCTTACATGCAGCAGAAGCTCTTCGGAGAAGAGCAGAACTGAAGAAATCTTGTCGGCAATCAGCTCGGTCGGGTGAAAATGGCCTAGATCAAGACAGACCATCAGGTTATTCAACGCTGCGTAGTACATGTAGAATTCGTGAGATCCCACCACAAACGCCTCGCTGCCGATGCCGAAAAGCTTGGTTTCAACGGCATCCCTCATAGCCGAGGAGGGATATTTCACAGAAAAAATATCATCGAGTGAATCTTTCAGAATTCTCCGGTACCCCATCCTATCTGCAGGATAGTCCTTATGCCCGTCAGGAATCCAGGTATTGTGGATGGACGGGGTTCCCAGCTCGCTCCCGAAAAATGCGGCAATCTCCCGGGAGCGCCGGGCATGCTCGATCCAGAATTCACGGATTCCCGCATCCTTGCTGGCCAGGGTAAAGCCGGCTTCCGCCTTGGGGTGTGAAAAAAAGGTGCCATTGAAGTCTACTCCCAGCTGCTGCTCCTTAGCCCACGCCGCCCAGCCGGTAAAATATTCCGGGGTAATCTCATCGCGGTCTACCTTCTTACCGCCGAATTCTCCATAGCTGGCATGAAGATTGAGACGATGCTTCCCGGGAACCAGGGAGTAGACTTTTTCCAGATCACGACGAAGTTCCTCGACGCTGCGGGCTTTTCCGGGATAATTACCGGTAACCTGGATACCGCCGCCTGAGAGGGCAGAGTCTGGAGCCTCGAAGCCGCCCACATCGTCACCCTGCCAGCAGTGGAGGGAGAGGGGAATCTTTGACAGCGCTGCCAGAGCCTGTTCGGTATCAACTCCGAGTTCCGCATAGGCCTCTTTGGCCAGTGTATATGCCTGTTCATAATACGAATCTTTCATAGACTGCTCCTTATGGTACTTATAGAATTTATCTACAGTATACCTCGGTAACCGGAGGAGGTCCTTGATTATTGTCCCTTTTTTTAGCATTATTCTGTCATGAAAACACCTGTCAGACCGGTAAGCAGCCTGCGGGCCCGGGATTTTTTTGACGATGCCCTGCTCAAGCTGAATATACTTGAACGGAATCCTCAGGTCCCCTTCCCTCTCCACTCGCACGATTTTGCCGAGCTGGTGATTGTGCTGTCGGGGTCAGGTGTGCATTTTACCGAAGGAGCCGATTACCGGGTCCAGACCGGTGACGTTTTCGTAATAGAAAGCGGTTACAGCCACGGCTATCGTGATATATCAGACTTACGACTCTATAATGTTATATTTGACCCAGCAATTCTCAACTCCCTGTTTGTGGATATTAATACGATGCCCGGATATCATGCAGTGTTCAAGCTGGAACCGCGCCTTCGGGCAGAACACGCGTTTGCCAGCCGGCTTCGCCTGAACCAGGAACAGCTGCGGCATGCCAGAAACCTGATTGTACGGATGAGAACGGAACTGTCGCATATTACCGAAGGTAACGGGGGAAGGGCACTGGCCGTGGCAGGTCTGATAGAACTGGTGGTGTTTCTTTCACGGCTCTATGCCCAATCCCCAGATGCACAGTCACCAGATGCACAGTCACCAGATGCTCAGTCTCCAGATGCACAGTCCCCAGATGCACAGTCCCAAGCAGCGGGAATGGGGGAAATCATGCAGATGGCCGATGCTCTGGCATTTCTGGAAAGTCGGCTCGACCGCCCGGTTGCCATCGACGATCTGGCTGCTGTGGCCAATATGTCTCCGAGCACCCTGAATCGATCTTTTCATCGAACTGTCGGCTGCTCGCCGGTTGACTACCATCTTAAACTGCGTATCGACCGGGCTGCCGACCTGCTCGCCGGATCCCGCCTGTCAATTACCGGAATTGCCGAGATGACCGGATTTTTCGACAGCAATTACTTTTCACGCCAGTTTCGCCGCCGCAGGGGCATCAGCCCCCGGGATTACAGAAAACAGCACCGCCTGCAGCCTTGAACAGACGGTGCTGAAAAGGAAGGAACCACAAATATGTGGACTAAAGCATGTAGGAAACCGAAATCTTGGGAATAGGGATCAGGAAATCCAGGTCCTCAAGATTCAGGTCCCCGATATTCAAAGTCGGGTTAATCAGATAGGCACCCGCCTCAACTGACAAGCCGCCGCCCCAATCGTACCCTAATGACACCCCGAGAGCCGAGCCTGCTGTCTCAAACATGAACGAATCATTATAATAACTCATTGAAATACTGAACAATACAGGGGGGCTGAATGTTACATCTGGCTGCATAAAACATGAAAAGGCGCAGCCTTCCTGATACCGGTACCGGATACCGGGGACGAGGAACTTGCTTTATGGATGGAGTTACTGGTATATTTAAGTCAGAGAAGAGAGCCGGCACATCTTAAATATGGATGGGTAACGGCTGGGGGATTTGTTGTATGAAATTTGATCAGTACAGACAGTCCGGTTCTCAATTTGTATCCCATACCACTAACCTGATGATTGGCGGTATCCTTGCCTTCTGGTTTCTCGCCATTATCAACTATGGGGAACCGTTTCGTTTTTTTTCCCATGCCTTCAGCTCTCTCGGATCACTCGAGACCCCCGGGGGCTTTCCTAACCATCGATCGGTAATCTATTTTGTCATTTCCATGATTCTCGTCAGTAATCTTATGTGGTCGCTGGCCAGGTTTTATCGTCAGAATAAACCCGTCAACGGGAATTACTACGCATTTCTCTACTATCTGGGAGCTGTCGGGGCAACTATCACCTGTATGCCGGTCAGCATCTCCAAACCCATACATTCGGTCGGCAGCGGCCTGCTGGTCTTCAGCCATGTATTCATCACCCTGATCCGTATCCTGTCCCAGAAAGGACGCGCGTCAACTTTCCGCCGGATCCTGAGAATCTTCCTGCTGTTCATACCCATTCTTGCCTATGCCTATACCTGGGCAGCATGGAAAGAGGATGTTGTGCAGTTCTACCAGAAAATTGCGTTTACCTTCCTCTTCATGCTCGAACAGAAGTGTTCTCAGGAGCACCTCATCAGCTTTGAGCAGCCCCTGTTCCCATCTGAAGAGGGACAGAAGGTGTCTGACACCGGATAGTGAAATTCATATACAAGAATTTGATCTTTTCCTCAAATGAACACGGTTTTTTTCAGGAATCCGGTGTCAGACACCTGCTGCGACACCTGCTGCGCCATCTGCGAGACACCATTTCCGGATCAGGGCCCGCCCGGTCTGACGGTCAGGAATATCGCCGAGGGCAAGGGCCTGAATGAGCATATTTCCCAACGCTGTAGCCTCTACCGGCCCGGCGCTGACCGGTATCCCGGAAGCGTCGGCTGTCCACTGGTTGAGAATGGTATTTTTGCAGCCCCCCCCGATTATGTAGATCTGCTTGTACGTTGTTCCGGTCATTTCTGAGATCTGGGCCGCATACCGTGCGTAGGCCTGAGCCAGGCCGCGATACACTACTGCCATGTATTCTCCCTTCTTTTCCGGTTCAGGCATGCCCTGTTCCCGGCAGTACTCACGAATACGCTGGGGCATCGGCATGCCGGCAGAGTTGGGTCTGAGAAACCGGTCATCGTTGGGATCTATTGAGGCTGGAAAATCGGCACATTCCAGGGTTTCGGCATCCAGTTCCTTAAAGGAGATTTTCTCCCCCTGCGATTCCCACCAGCGGATGGCCTCCTGCTGAATCCACATGCCCATGATATTTTTCAGGAAACGGATTTTTCCCGATGCTGCTCCCTCGTTAGTAAAGTTATACTCCAGCGACTTGTCGGAAATAATCGGCTCATCGGCCTCAATTCCCAACAGGGACCAGGTGCCGCTGCTCAGATAGAGATAGGGATTGTCATCGACTACCGGAACGGCTGCAACGCCGGATGCTGTATCGTGGCTTCCTCCGGCTATAACGACCGTGGTCTCCGGGGCGCCGACTTCAGCGGCCACATCGGGCCGCAGGGGACCGAGAACTGTTCCGCTGGGCACCACCTCCCCGAAGAGGGAGCGCTTCAATCCGAGGGCGTCGATAAGCTTCCAGGACCAGGTTCTTGTCGTTGGATTATAGAGCTGAGTGGTTGTGGCATGGGAAAACTCGTTCTTCTTTACTCCGCAAAGCCAGAAGCTGAGGAGGTCGGGAATCGAGAGGTAGTGTTCGGCCGCCGCCATCATCTCAGGATGATTCTTTTTTGTCTCGAAGAGCTGATAGATGGTATTGATCTGCATGAACTGGATTCCGGTTTCCTGGTAGACGGTCTCCTTCGGGATGATTGAGAAGACCTCCTCCATCATGCCGTCGTTCCGGGAATCTCGATAGTGGTAGGGCATTCCGATCAGTTCCCCCTTCCTGTCAAGCAGTCCGTAGTCTACTCCCCAGGTATCAATGCTTATGCCCGCTATATCATCATCCGGGAATCGGGAAAAGGCTTCCTTAAGCCCTTTCTTGATTTCAGAAAAAATATAGAGGATGTCCCAGTGAACACCTCCGTTGACCACCTCGTTGCGTGTTACAAAACGGTTGGTTTCGGTAAATCCTTCCAGGTTTCCCACAACGACCCTGCCGTTAGAAGCTCCCAGATCAACTGCAATATATTTTTTCATGCCTGCCCCCTGCCTTTTGTCACTGGTATTTTTTCTCTCTCAATTCCGGACTCAATTCAAGAATCAATTCCGGATATTTTTAGTCCTGTCAGATATTGGCCAGCAGATACTGCTCCGCATCCAGGCACCAGAGTCCGTTGTTCCGCTTAACAATAGCATCGAGTTCGGTAAAGACCGGATTCTCCTTGCCGGCTTCGGCAAAATCGGCTATCGCGGTAAGCGGAAATTCCTTGTGGGTATACATAAGTTTCTTGCCCCCGGGAATGTTCGGTAAATTGAGGATAGTATCAATGACGGCATTCATTCCCCCGATATGGGTAATCATGGCCGCGGGATTCAGCGCTCCCCTTTCCATCATTTCCAGTGATTCCCGCATGTCGGAGGTATTGCCGCCGCTGGTTCCTACCAGGTGATGGGCTGCATAGTGAACATCGTAGAAGTTGAGCATGGCGGAGAAGTCGGTATTGCTCGGGCCGGCAAAAAAATTGAGGCAGCCGTCTTTTCCGAGGATTTTATCACCCTGCTCGACGACCGGGCGAACGGGAGCCATTACCAGGACATCATCGTAGCCTTTGTCATCGGTATATGCCATAAGGGCAGCAACCGGATCCGACGCTGTGCCGGTATTCAGGTAGACAAGCTTGACTCCCTGTTCTGCAGCATGTTCCACGGTATAGAGTTCCGCTGCACGTGCAAGCCTGGCATTGTCTATATCGGTAACAACCAGCAGCCCCGGTCGGCGGTCATTGTGAAGGGCATAATCGATCGCCCCGAGTCCCATCGGGCCGACGCCGGCAAGAATTGCCATGTTTCCGCCCTCAACTATACCCATATTATGCTGATAGGTCCCTTGCGGGATGTGATACATCGCATGATAGGTGCCTACGATGCAGGAGACGGGTTCCGAAAGGGATCCCATAAAAAATGCTTCGCCTTCATACGGCAGGAGGCAGTCCATTTCCATCACCTCATTCGGGATCAGTACATGGGTTGCATTGCCGCCTATCCAGCGATATGAGTATCCGGGAGCATCGAGGCTTCCTTTATAATTGAGAGCCGGCTGAATAGAAAATTTATCGCCTTTCTTGAATTTGTCCGCCCACTTTTTTCCGACATCAAGAATGATGCCGCAGAATTCGTGCCCGACCATGGTGGGGTTTACGGCTATGTCATCGGGTACGCGTTTATGCTCAGCCCCCTGGTTGGCAGCCTTGTGGGTTGACATGCAGATGCTGTTGGTTATGATCTCGGCTAATATTTCATCATCCTTCATCTCGGGCAGTTCAAATTCCTCGAGGCGAAGATCTTTTTTTCCATAAATTCTGACGGCTTTTGTTTTCATCGTATTCTCCTGTACTTCTCTTCTTCTCGTCTCTTCTCTTCTTCTTCTCTTCTTCTTCTCTTCTTCTTCTCTTCAGTTCAGCATTACCTGGCCGCCGGTAACCGGTACGGCCTGGCCGGTTTCATACTGCTGATCCACTATGTAGAACAGTGCTTTCATGACATCGCTGGTTGTGCATCCGCGATTAAGCGGTACTTTGCTCTCATAAAATCTTCTTACGTCCTGCAGGGTCTTTGCTCCCGGAACTTTCCCGGTCTTCAGGTACTGCACAAACAGTCCCTTTTCCGGGTCTGACCAGAGCGGTCCATCGAGAAAATTCCCGGGACAGATGGCGTTCACTTTTATATTGTCAGCTACCAGCTCGAGGGCAAAACTCTGGGTAAGTCCTATGGTGCCGAACTTTGCTCCGGCATAGGCTCCGTTCTTGTTGGATCCTTCCAATCCGGATTTCGAGCTGATGGCAATGATATCGGTCATGTATCCTTCGGCAGCGGCATTCTGCAGGGCCATGAGCTGTGCGGTAAATTTTGTGCAGATGAAAAATCCGGTATAGTCAACAGCCGTTACAAAGCTGAAATCCTTGAGGGTCATCTCCTTGACGCTGCCGGCTTTAAGAACTCCGGCGTTGCTTACCAGGATATCGAGTCCGCCGGTCTCTTCGATTACCGCCTTCATCATGGCTGCTGTTGAATCCTCATCAGTTACATTTACGCTCAGCGGCAGGGCGATAGTGGTTCCGGCTGAGCCGTTGAGCTCATCGGCCAGGGACCGAGCTCCGGCTGCATTGAGGTCGGCGATGTAGACAAAGGCTCCGGCTGACGCCAGTTCCCGCACCATGCCTTCCCCGAATCCCTGAGCCCCGCCGGTTACCAGAGCAATCTTGCCGCGGACAACGTCGTCTCGTGATTGAATTGCCCGGTTTGCCGGCGGGACGCTGCCCGGCAGTACGCTGCCCGGCAGTACGCTGCCCCTTATCCCGGCAGCAGCCTCGTCATAGGCTGCTCCAAGTCCGTAGCGACTGGTGATGCCCGCTGGAGAGACAAGGGCGACGGATGCCGGATAGCGCTGTTCCCGCGTGGTGAAATCTGACAGGGCAGCCCTCAGCCTTTGCAGGAACTGCTCTGACTCTTCCTGTGATCCGGGACCCTTCCCGTCTGCGAAAATCGAGAGCTCCGGTTCAATACCCGCTCCAGGCGCTTCTGAATAAGCTTCTGAATAGGTTTCTGCATTCGTTTCCCCGTTGAATGCATGGACAATCAATCCCTTGCTCCCGTCAAATGTCAGTCCCCGCAGGTACAGCGGCAAAAGCATCTCCCAGGTACTGCCTATATAATTCATAACCCTGACCTCTCAATATCATGCTGATCCAGATTCGCTTTGAACGGATCCAGCTTCTTGCCTGCCTCTGCGTAGAGAGCAATCCGCTCCTCGAGGGGCAATGACCCATGTAGATTTTCCGGATGAAACAGTCCAAGCTGCGGATTGACGGCAGATAATTTCTCGTGTGCCGTCAATGCCCAGGCTGAGTCGAGCAGATGAACAAACTCGGGCTCCAACATCTCCGGACAGCTGAAAACCTGGCGGGAAGAATTGATGTCAACCCCGCTGATCTCCATCATACCATGCCTGCGAGCCAGTTCCTGCACCCGCAGCAGCTGCGTTTTGGTATTCCTCGGGGGCATGTAGGTTACCGCTGCGTACCCGATATCCTGAAGCACTGCAAACAGCTCATCGAGAAAGCTATCCTCAAACTTTTCCGCCTTTTTGTCGCCGGTTGGGCTGTCGGTAATATCACCCAGATACGCGTATGCCGGAATCGCCCCGATCGATCGGGCAAACTCCACGACAGTCCGTGCGGGAACAATTTCATCCTCCCCCGGCTGAATAAAGAATTGCGGGAGAAAGCTGCCTTTGAGAACCCCCAGAAGATCGTACCGGTAATGCGGATTATTATCATCAAGCAGATACTCCCGTATCCTGCCTCGACAGGGAACCTGCAGGCGCTCTTCCAGAAATTTGACAATTTCCGCGCCTTTTCTCGTTCCTCCGCCCGCCGGGTCAGCCATTATGGCACCGGCCAGAGCGGAAAGAATATGACGTTCGGTAATGCTGCCGCCTTCGGCAGTCCGGGAGAGCGGTGCAACATCCCGATCAAAATCAATCGGCTCAAGACCATAGCGTGAAATGATACCGTTGAGAGCTTCAACTTCTGCCCGGTTCCTGATATTGCGGGCCTTTCCGATCGGTTCCAGAAATTTCCCGCAGGCAGCCACCTGATTGGCCGGCACTCCGTGCACGCACATATATACGATCCCCGCCGAATCAGGATTGTTGATCTTCTTGTCCCGCAGCGGAGTATCGAGAAAACTGCAGCGCACCTCGAAACCGACAGTTGTCGCTATGCCGAACAGAGCGCCGGCCTGCATCATCTCCGGGGCAGCTGAAATGCTGTCATGGTCGATGCTGCCCACGATCTGCAGGCCCGCCTCCCATGCTTTCCAGGCAGCCATGGCCGGCTCGTACGGACTGAACGAGTAGGTTGTATGCACATGATTGTTCACTTCGTCTGTCGCCTGCCTCCGGATTTCTCCGGAAGCGACGGCTGCCCCGACAGCCTCTGCGGCTGCCATCCGTTCTTCACGCACGGGAGAGTTTATCTTGCTTATGAGGCTGCTCATGTTTTTCTTTCCACGTAAATCCGTGCTGCTGTCCATCACTGCTCCTTATGCCAATCCTTATGCCAAGATATAAACCCGGCTTATACTCCCAGCCGGCTGGTGCGGTAAAACTCACCGTCGGTCTGAACCGTAACCGGGGTATACCCGGACAGCGGCACAATCTGCTCATGTACAGCATCCAGAATCCACTCGGCCTGCGGGAAGAAGAGATCTTCCATCTCAGCCGGCGGGGTAATCCAGTTGCGCGACCCCAGAACCACCGGCGGAGCATCGAGATAATCAAAGGCAAGCCGGCCAATATGCGATGCTGCAGTATGGAGGAAAGACCCCCGCTCACTTGCATCAGAGGTCAGGAGAACCCGGCCGGTCTTTTTAACAGACTCCACTAACGGTTCATAGTTTAAAGGATTGATAAACCGCAGATCAATTACCTCTGTCTCCATTCCATACTTTTCAGCCAGAACAGCGGCAGCATCCATAGCAGGATAGAGCGTTGCCCCGATAGTGATGATAGTAAGGTCCTTACCGCTTCTGCGCACGGCCGGTTCGCCCTCGGGCACCTCGTAGTATCCCTCAGGTACTCCGGCAGTCTCAAACTGCTCGCCTATTCCATACAGCTTCTGGCTCTCGAAGAACACCACCGGATCTGTCCCGCGCAGTGCGAGATTCAACATGCCCTTGGCATCGTAAGGGGTAGCGGGAAACATCACCTTGAGTCCCGGAATATGGGCAACAATAGCTGACCAGTCCTGAGAATGCTGGGCGCCGTACTTGTTGCCGACCGAAACCCTGAGAATCAGGGGCATCTTCAGTTCGCCGGCACTCATAGCCTGCCATTTGGGCATCTGGTTGAATATCTCGTCCCCGGCCCGGCCCATGAAGTCGCAGTACATCAGCTCAACCACTGCCCGGCCGCCGGCCATCGCGTAGCCTACGCCGCTGCCGACAATCGAAGCCTCGGATATGGGTGAATTGAAAAATCGATGGTACGGGAGCAGCTCGGTAAGTCCCCGGTAACAGGCAAAAGCCCCGCCCCAGTCACGGTTGTCCTCTCCATAGGCTGCCATGGTCGGATCGGTTGTAAAACCGTGGACCATCGCTTCAAATATTGCATCCCGGTAGACATAGAGTCGGGCGGCAGAAACTTTCTTGCCGGTCTCATCCAGGTAAAAGCGCTGCTTACGTGCAATCTGCTTCACCCGCTCGTTATCCTCGGGCTTCTCGAGCAGTTCAGGCTCGCGGTCATCAAGTTTTTCGATCTTCTGGTTGGAAAACATCACCGATTCGATAAAACCGCCGTCAACATGAGGTGAGAGGGTATCATTGATAGAGAGTTCCATGGTCCTGCGAATTTTTGCCGTCACCTCTTCCTTCATGGCTTCAATTTCGGATGAACTGAGGACCTTGTTTTCCTCGAGATACGCAGCGAACTTGAGAACAGGATCCTGCTCCCGGAAGGTGTCCACCTCCTCCTTTGTCCGGTAGGAAGATGCATCGGAGGGAGAATGGCCGGAGATCCGGTAGGTTATCGTATCCAGCAGCACCGGACCGCGTCCGTCGGCGAGAATTTTCTTTTTCCTCTCTATGGCATCGGCAACCGCCAGCGGATTGAATCCGTCTATCCTCTCGGCGTGCATGCCGTCGGCGTTGACCCCGTACCCGATACGTGCGGGGGTTCCGTAGCCCATGGTTTCCCCGGCTGTCTGCCCGCCCATTCCGTAGAAGTTGTTAAAAACATTGAGCAGGTAGGGCGGTGCGCCTGCCATATCGCCCCAGAGGGTATGATACTGATCCATTGCCGCCAGCATCATGCCTTCCCAGACGGGTCCGCAGGCCATGGCGGCATCGCCGATATTTGAGATGACGATTCCCGGTTTCCGGTTGATTTTCTTGTAGAGCGCCGCCCCGACCCCGATATCGCCGCTTCCGCCGACAATGGCATTATTGGGCATGCTGCCGAAGGGGGCGAAAAAGGTATGCATCGAACCGCCGAGCCCGCGGTTGAATCCGGTTTTGCGGGCAAAAATCTCGGCCAGTGCCCCGTAGAGCACAAAGTTTTCGGCCAGATCCTTGGTATCCTTTCCAGCAAAATGCTTTTCCACAACAGAAAGCACGTCGCCGTCCATGAAACTCTTCATTACCGTGTCGAGGTTGGCGTCATTTATCTTGCGTACGGCCGAGAAGCACTTGGCAAGAATTTCGCCGTGGCTGCGGTGGGAACCGAAAATGAAGTCTTCAGGATCGAGATTCATACACTGTCCAACCGATGCCGACTCCTGTCCGGCAGAAAGGTGAGCCGGCCCGCGATGATTATATTCCAGCCCCTGGTAGGAGCCCTCCCGCTTGATCAGGTCGAGCATGGTTTCAAACTCACGGATAAGCAGCATATCACGGTAGGCATCCTTCAGCCCCTCTTTGCCGTAGCGCTTGATTTCAGCTTTAATATCAGACTTATAGCTGTTTACCGGGATTGACTTCATTTCGATGGTATCGGTTTTCCGTACCTGCTTTGGATCTATGGTTAGTGTTTTTGGCATGGAATGCTCCTTCTCCGTTACGCCGTTGCCCGGCTCTGATTTCTGGTTATATCGATGGCCGTACAGACCTCTTTTATGACTTCCGAGATTGTCGGATGGGGAAAGATCATCTCCCTGACATCCTGAACCCGCAGCTCAGCCTCAATAAAGGCGGATGCACTGTGGATCATTTCGCTGCAGGCTCCTCCAAGCAGGTGGATTCCGAGAATCCGTCCGTTGTCGGCATCGGCTATTACCTTGCACAACCCGCCCGCTTTTTTTCCGTATTCTGCAAGGAATCGACCGTTCGCCCGCATCTGCATTGACGAACTCAGCACCTTGAATCCGGCAGCGCGCGCTTCCTGCTCGGTCATGCCGCATCCGGCTGCTTCCGGCAGCGAATAGACGACCCAGGGAATCGCTTCGTAGCGCATAGCAGCCGACTTGCCGCCGTCATGCATCGGAAACATCTGTTCCACCGCAACTTCAGCCATCCGTGAGGCAGAGTGGGCAAGCAGCGATTTTCCGGTTACATCACCTGCAGCATACACATGAGGCAGATTGGTCTGCATCCGTTCATTCACGATAATTCCGCTCCGGGCTATATCGAGGCCAAAACCTTGACTGTTCTTAAGTTTTTCCAGCCCCTGCGTATTCGGTCGCCTCCCAACACTCAGCAGCACGATATCGGCAGGAATTTTCTGCTGTCCGCCTTTGGCATCGGTATACGCTTCTCCTTCATCGGTAATCGCATCCACCCGGCAGCCCAGCTTGAAATTGACGGACTTCATCACGCCGCAGCAGTTTCGAGACTTCCGGTTCCATGAGCGGAACGATTTCAGGCATCATTTCGATAACCGTCATTGAACCGACTGAACTGAAAAATGAGGCAAACTCGATACCGATTACCCCGCCGCCGATTACCGCAGGTTTTCCGGTATGCTTTCCACAGTGATATTTCATGCTGGTCATCACCCTGGGATCGTCGATTCGGAATCGGGGAGATAATCGGGGATGATCCGGTTGCTATCAGCAGGTTCCGTCCTTCATAGACGGTTCCATCGACGGCGACATGCTGGTCATCGAGCCATTCGGCAGTTCCGTTGATAACCGTGACATTGTTTTCTTCATGAGAACTCGATGCCCTTACGCAGGGTTTCGATGGTATCCTGCTTCAGGCCATGGCGGCGGAAAGGTCAAATTCCACGGTCCCGACTTTGACCCCGTATTTAGCTCCTTCTCTGGCATGCACATAGTGCTTTGCGCGGCATTCAACAGGCTTTGGTAGGGATGCAGCCGACATTGGTGCAGACCCCGCCCATGGTTTTTCGATCAATAGGACCTTTTTCCCTTTTTCTCCAGCCCGTTCGGCTCGCCTCGCCCGGGACCGGCTCAGGTATTATCAGATCATATATTTCCATTCTCCAGTTTCCTCCAGATGGCTTCGCTTCAGTATACGCTTTGCTCCATTACCGCCCTGCCGCTTGTCCTAAAGCGCAGTCAGCGAGTCGATATCACGGATATTTGCCGTAAGCGCCTGCAGAAAGCGGGCAGCCGGGGCTCCGTCATATGCCCTGATGATCAAAAAAGTAAGCGAGAGACCGATGTGCGGAATAAATTCACCCCGACATCTCCTTCCCCGTCTTCTGTCTCGATTGCTTTCAGTTCGATGGCGTTCACTCCGGGAATTGCCGTCTGGGGGTTGTTCAGGACAGGGGTAAATCGCTCTATGCCAAGAGCCCCGAAGATTGGTAACGGTAAAGGTGCCGCCTTCAACTCTTCCGGGGCTGCCTTTCCCGATTTGCAGGCTGCGGCAAGGCGCTTGCTTTCAGCTGCCAGATCACGCAGCGACGCAGATCTGCGTAGGAAATTACGGGAACCATCAGTCCGCGTTCTGTATCGACGGCCTGACCGAGATGCACATGCTCAAATTCCACTATTTTGTCACCAGAAAATGCGAATTGACAAACCGGAACTGCTTCAGGTTGACGGCTGCAAGAGTACGAGGTCGTTGATCGATATGCCGCTCAGGCCGAGTTCTGGATTACTGGTCTTGAAGCGGGCACGCAGTTCCTTCAGTCTGACGGCATTGGCAGATGCGTGCAGCGTCAGCTGGCAGGTGGTTGTTATTGACTCAAGCATCCGTTTTGCGGTTATTTTACGTATGCTGCGGACTGGAATTTCCCACGCAGGGCCAGGAAGGGCAAAAGCTGAAGATACGGCTGCCGGCTGAACGGCTGACGCCTGTCCTGCAGCCTGTCCTGCAGCCTGTTCTGCAGCCTGTTCTGCACCCTTTTCTGCACCCTTTTCTGCACCCTGTCGTGCGGCTGTCTGTTCAGCGTCTGGCTGGCCTTGCAGGAACCGCTAAATCGGCCTGACGGACCCGTCCGCCTATGCCGCTCCCCGATTCTGGAACCGAATAGGAACCGCCGGATGCGGCAGCTGCGGCACTCGGGGTCAGCGTACCCGGTTTACAACGGCTGCCTGTATATCGTTCAATTATTCGCCCTTTCGGGCCGGTACCAGTTATTCCTGCGGCCGGCAAGTGATGCTTTTCCGCCAGATGCCTGGCTCGCGGAGAAATCCCTCCTCCGATATCACCATCACCCTTCCTTCCGCAGATCCGGCTGTCCTGTCAGCGGTCTCAGATACGGCCGTCGTGGAAGCAGGGGTCTGCCCGGCGGCAGAACCTGCCGAAGCTTCCGCATCAACCTGCTCATCATCAGCCTGGGAAACCAATCCGGAAATATCTTCACCTTCCTGCCCGATTACGGCTATAGGAACCTGCACAGGAACCTCATCGTCGACAGCATACAGTTTTTTCAACAGTACCCCATCGGCGTCGACTCCTCTATCGTGGCTTTGTCGGTCTCCGCTTCGCAAAGAATATCACCTGCGGCTACCAAATATCCCCTTCCTCTTTCTTCCACTCTAGCAGAATACAGGTTTCAACTGAATTCCCCTGTTTCGGCATCAATACCTGCTGTGCCATGTATCGCTCCTCACTATCAGTATAGTATCGTTTCGTTCTCAATCCGCATCGTTCTCAATCTGCATAGCTCATAAAGAATCGTTCGTAAGGCATCGTGGCAGGTGCTTATACCCTCAGCACCTCGACTCCCTTGCTCCTGATCGCGTCTGCCGCCTCTTCTGACAAACCCGTATCGGTGATTATCAGGTCAATCTCCTCAATAGGGAGAATTTTAATAAAACCCTTTTTTCCATATTTTGATGAATCCACAACCACTATCCGCCGATCCGCCTGCTCGCACATCTTCCGGACGATCTCGGCATTCTCAACCAGATGCGTGGTAAGGCCATTTTCCAGGGTAAATCCATCGGTACCGGATATGGTCATCGATACGTGAAACATATCCAGCCGGCTGATGGCCTCCGGTCCCACCAGCGCCTCTGCTGAGGGACGGAATTCCCCGCCGATAAAAGTAAGGTTCATGTTCGGGTTTACCCGGGCGAATGGGAGGAGCAAGGTGGAATTGGTTACAATCTGCAAGTCACGCTTGCCGAGAAGATACCGTCCGACGAGAGCTGATGTGGTTCCGTTGGTTATCATGATGTGGGCGCCGTCTGGAACTATTTCAGCTGCCGCTTTGGCAATCCGCTCCTTCTCCTGAGTCCGGCTTGATTTTTTATCGAGCATATCCGGGTGAAAGGCGGGAACAGCCCTTCCGTGGGAGCGGAGAATGTAGCCCTTGTCCTCGAGTGATTTCAGATCGGCCCTCACGGTCACAACCGAAACCTCAAGTATTTCACTGAGTCGGGATACGGAAATGTCCGATCCCGTACGCATCAGTTTGAGAATCTCTTCTTCCCTTTTGGTAAAACCGTTCATGCCTTTCTCTTTTCTTTCTTTTTGGTTTCTATTCGCTTTCAATACTATTTCTTTTACGAAAAATAATCAAGCCGCTGAGTCATTTTTCCTCGTTTTTCCACAACTTTTTTTCTTTCCATCGACAATTCACTTCAGGTAAAAACATTTTTTCGCATGGTGCACCACCACCTCATTTTGCAGCATATAAGGGGGTGGCTATAATTAACTAGTTCGTCATCACTATCTGTAAAAAAAAATAAATTTTCTATCAAACCCTTATGGTAAAAGAGATTTCTTTGATGTATATTTCTTAATGCACATTAAGTATATGCTGTGCGCAGCTATTTCGAAACTGGCCTCAGGAAAACTGCTGGAGACTGAGCCCCAGTACACTGCCGGCAATTGGAGCATTTTGTATGAGTAAATCTGAAGCACAACCGCACTCGTGGGACGAACTTGACACCTATCGGGGAACTGTTTTCACGGGTGAATGGCCGACAATACCTGACATGGTGGAAATTACCGCAGCCAAATTTCCGGACCGGCCGTGCTTTACGGTCTTCAATCCGGAAAAAACCACTCTCAGCTACAGCGAAGCCGTAAAGAAGATCAAATACATTTCCCTGCATCTCTGTTCCCTCGGCATGCGTAAAGGTGACCGGATAGCAGTGACAGGGAAAAACAGTCCTGAATGGGCAGCAGCCTATCTGGCTGTTCTCTTTACCGGCTGCGTGGTGGTCCCCATAGATTATCAGCTTTCAACTGAACAAGCGGCAAAACTGATTTCCTTTGCCGGATGCCGACTGGTTTTCACCGATCATGAAAAACAAAACGGTCTCAGCAAGCTGCTTTCCGAGAGCCAGATCGATCATATCTTTTCTCTCGAGGCAGGCTATCCCGATTACTGCATGGAAATCACCTCCCGGAAGAAATACCGTAAACCCGATATCAGTGAGCATGATCTTGCGGCAATCTTGTTCACATCCGGGACAACCGGCAACGAAAAGGGCGTTATGCTTTCCCACGGCAATTTTATCAGCGACGTCTACCAGGCATGCGATCCTGCTTTCTTGACAGCTTCAGAACAGGATGTCTTTTACGCCCTGCTGCCCCTTCACCACAGCTATGCCATGACGGCAGTCTTCCTCGAATCCCTCAAGCATGGTTCTGAGCTGGTTTTCGGGAAGGCCTTCATTGTAAAGAAAATTATTGCCGATATGCAGCAGGCGGGGGTTACGGTATTCATGGGTATTCCCCTCATCTACAATAAGTTTCTTGCCGGCGTCATGAAAAAGATTCGTGAAAAGGGCCTGGTTACCTACGGAACTGTGCGAACTCTGATGTTCATTAACGGAATTCTGAAGCGCTATTTCGGACGCAACCCGGGCAGAAACCGGTGGTTCAAACCCATTCTGGAGGGGTTGGGTTTTTCCCGCATTAACTTCTGCATCAGCGGCGGCGGTCCCCTCCCCGCAAGGACTTTCAACCGCTTTCAGCAGCTCGGGCTGGATTTTGTCCAGGGTTACGGCCTTACCGAAACAGCCCCGATCGTCACGCTCAATCCAAAGCATCGTTTCAAGCTCTCCTCAGTCGGCAAAGTGCTGCCGTTTATCGATGTTAAAATTGATCGGCCTGATATTACCGGCACCGGCGAAATTCTGGTAAGGGGTCCAAATGTAACACGAGGATATTACAACGACGAAACGGCAACCAGAGCCCTCTTTACCAGCGACGGTTATCTGATAACCGGGGACCTTGGATATCTGGACAAGGAGAATTACCTTTACCTGCGCGGAAGGAAGAAAAACCTGATCGTCACTGAGGGGGGAAAGAATGTCTATCCCGAGGAGATCGAGGATCAGTTCCAGCTCTTTCCCGCCATCGAGCAGATCATGGTGCGCGGCTATATTATGGACAAGGCAGCCAGGGCGGAAGGTATCGAGGCACTTATATTTCCGAGCTCAGATTATTTCGGCACGCGCAAATCTGACGAGGAGCTTGTAAATTCCGAGATACATCAGGCGGTAAAGGAGGTAAACCAGAAGTTTCCATCCTACAAGAAGATCACGAGAGTTACGGTGCTCAAGGAAGCAATGGATATGACCTCTACCAAGAAAATTCAGCGCAGCAAGGTTCTGGCTCATCTGGACTCGCTCAGGGAGCGCTATATTACATTCAAGTGAGGCTCTCGCAGCTTAACTGAGGCTCTCGAAAAAGCAGAGCTGCAGCATCGCCTATGATTCCGCTCTGCTGTATTCCCGCTCTGCTGCATTCTCGCTCAGCTGTGGGTTATGATTTCCGGCGTCTCCCGATACACCTGGGGAAACGGCAGATTATCATTTTGAATCCTTCGCAAAAGCAGACGGGCGGCCTGTGCGCCTATTCTTGAGAGCGGCTGGCGAACAGTTACCCAGGTGTGGGTGAATAACGGTGAAATAGCAGATTCATCGAAGGCGGCAATCCTGATATCCCGGGCACTCTTGTGCTCAAGCAGGTACTTTTCCGCCCCGATCCGCATAAACAGATTGATGATAAAGACATACTGCAGCTGCGGATCCTGGCGCAGCAGTTCACCCATAAGGCGATATCCGCTTTCCACATGCATATCCCCGCAGACGATGAGTTCTTCGACGATCGCCTTCCCGTATTTTTCCATGGCAGCCCGATAGCCTTCCGTCCTCTCCCTTGCCGAGGTAATGTCCAGCGGTCCCCCGATGAGTGCAATATTCCCGGCTCTGCCCAGGATGCATCGCTCGACGGCGGTAAAGGCGCCGCGGAAATTATCGGTAAGCACCGCATCGGCCTCCAGCCCGTCTATCAGACGATCAACAAGAACATAGGGAATCTCGAGCTCCCTGAGCAGCTGATAATGCTCCCCGCCCCTGCTCGAAGCAGGAATAATGATGATCCCGTCTACCTGCTTTTCGATCATCATGCGGACAAGTTCCGCCTCCTCCTCGGGGTTTTCCCGTGAGTTGCAGATAAAGGATATATAGCCGTTTGCACGCAGATAGTTCTCTATTCCTTCGGCGGCACTCATAAAAAAATCATTCTGGAATTCAGGTGATAGTATACCGATGGTATGGGTGCGGCTGGTTTTCAGGCTTCTCGCTATGGGGTTGACCCGATAGCCGAGTTTTTTCATGCACACCATTACCCGATTCCGGGTATGTTCTGCCACCCTGGGATCATTATTCAATACCCGGGAGATGGTCGCGGTCGAGTAGCCTGCGCAGACAGCTACATCGCGCATTGTCGGACTGCGGTTGGTTCCCATCAGCCGGCAACCACTCCTTTTTTCAGGATAATATTGGCATAGAGTGCATTTTCCCCGGTTGCAATTATTGCATAGGCTTTTTTTGCCCGGTCATAAAAGGCGAACCGTTCAATGTTGCTCAATGTTGTCCGTGGTTCGAATTTCTTGACTATCTCTCGATAGGTATCCCAGATAGGGGTTTCCACGGTGTCGCCGGGAACAACCTCCATCAGGACGGCATGCTCTGGATCATACTGGTCGAGCGGAAAAAATGTAAGTATCGCCTCCAGAATTTCGGGAACACCGTGGCCGTCGAGGCGGATCACCCGCTGTCCCATCGATTGAGCTGGAAAGTTGCCGTCTCCGATAACGATTTCATCTCCATGTCCCATTTCCATGAGAATTTTCAGGAGTTCTGGCGAGAGTATTGCAGGAATGTGCTTAAGCATGGGTACCTCCAGGATACGGTTAAAATTCCAGTCTTCTGCTTGCTGACAGCTGCAGGACTTCTGTATTCTTACTCTTTTTTTAAAAAAGTGCAAGAAAAAGCTTGCCCGATCCATTCTGTCATGTAATAATGTAATCGATTACATGGAGCAGGCCGTCAGATGCCTGCGTTAATCATAAATTATTGGCGGCAGAGAAGCGGCTTATCGGTCTGAAATCGATTGCAGAGCCGCTGCCCCTGCACCATATCAGGAGAGGTATATGGCAGACCCGAAAACTATCAGAAAAAACAGTCCGGTTAACAGACTGCGCGGCGCCTTGCCGAAGATCGGCATCCGCCCGACCATCGACGGCCGAAGACGCGGCGTTCGTGAGTCTCTCGAAGACCAGACCATGAATCTCGCTAAAACGGCAGCAAAACTGATCTCCGAGAATCTCCGGCATCCTTCCGGACATCCGGTTGAGTGTATTATTGCTGATACCTGTATCGGCGGGGTTGCCGAGGCGGCAATGTGTCAGGAAAAGTTTTCACGGGAAAATGTAGCAGTAACCCTTACCGTTACGCCCTGCTGGTGCTACGGGACTGAGACGATGGATCAGGATCCGCTTACGGTTAAGGCTGTGTGGGGATTCAATGGAACTGAGCGCCCCGGGGCTGTCTATCTGGCTGCGGTTCTTGCTGCTCACAGTCAGAAAGGGCTGCCGGCTTTCGGTATCTACGGGCGAGATGTTCAGGATAGTGATGACTCTTCGGTGCCTGAGGATGTCAGGACTAAGATTCTTGGTTTTGCCAAGGCTGGTCTTGCGGTCGCCCATATGCGGGGCAAGAGTTATTTGTCCATTGGCGGTACTTCGATGGGTATTGCCGGATCGATTGTTGATCAGGATTTTTTCCAGGAATATCTGGGGATGCGTACTGAGGTTGTTGATATGTCAGAGATTGCCCGCCGGGTTGAGGAGGGGATTTTCGATAAGGATGAGTTTGCTGCTGCTATGGAGTGGGTTGGTGTTAATTGTGTCGAGCAGGAGGATGTGGTCAATCCTCCTGAGTGGCGCCGCTCTCCCGAGCAGCGTCGGCGTGACTGGGAGTATTCGGTTAAGATGACGATGATCGGTCGCGATTTGATGGTCGGCAATCCGAGGCTGGCTGAGATTGGTTTCGGGGAAGAGTCGCTTGGGCATAATGCTATTGCCGGTGGTTTCCAGGGCCAGCGTTCCTGGACTGATCACTATCCGAATGGTGATTTTATGGAAACTATGCTCAACTCTTCTTTTGACTGGAACGGGATCAGGCAGCCGTTTATTTTTGCTACTGAGAATGATGCGATGAATGCGGTATCGATGCTTTTCGGGCATTTGCTCACGAATACTGCGCAGATTTTCTCCGATGTGCGTACCTACTGGAGTCCTGAGGCTATCGAGCGGGTTACGGGCTGGAAGCCTGATGGTCTGGCTGCCAGCGGTTTTATTCATTTGATTAATTCCGGTTCAACGTGTCTTGATGCTACTGGAGAGATGAAGGACAGGGACGGCAATCCAGTTATCAAGCCTTTCTGGGAGGTTTCCCCGGATGATGCGGCGGCTTGTCTCGATGCCACGGAATTCTGTGTCGGCGACGGCGGGTATTTCCGGGGCGGCGGGTTCTCGACTGATTTTCTTACAAAGGGCGGGATGCCTGTCACTATGGTGCGGATGAATCTGGTCAAGGGGCTTGGTCCGGTTATGCAGATTGCTGAGGGTACTACGGTTGAAGTGCCGGAAGCGGTGCATGCGGCTATTGACCAGCGCACCAACCCGACTTGGCCTACTACCTGGTTTGTTCCGCGAACCATAGAGGGGAATGATAAGTTCAAGGATGTCTATTCTGTCATGGCCAACTGGGGTGCAAATCACGGGGCTGTAAGCTACGGGCATATCGGTGCTGAGATGATCACGCTCTGCTCGATGCTGCGTATTCCGGTAAATATGCACAATGTTGAACCGGGCAGGATTTTCCGGCCGAGTACTTGGAGTTCGTTTGGTATGGATCCGGAGGGATCTGACTACCGTGCCTGCACCACATTAGGCCCCCTTTATTAACATGTCACGAAGACAGCAGGGACGGCGCAGATCCGCCCGACCCTGCTCCACTCAGTAACAGGTAAGGAACCGGGGGAGGTACATTGCCGTGTGCACCTCCGGATTCTTCAGCAGACGCATCCAGACCAGCTGCTCAAACCAGGTCAGCTTTGTCCGCACATGGCTGAAGAACTTCCTG
>JAGYPA010000028.1 GCA_018399255.1 Spirochaetales bacterium
CGGTTGCAATGGCATTGGGAGGATGGCTCGGCGAATTTCTGCCCCTGAATTTTGTCATTGCCGGAAGCATGGTCCTGTGCGGAATTCCCGGCCTTTTTCTGCTTGGAAACAATGATTTTCGTAAATTTATATCCTATATTCCGCCGGAATCCTGAGCTGCGGGCCCCCTTGACATTTTTCGGAAATGATAGGTAGATATGGAAACACTACCTGCAAAGCTCAAAAAAAAAGGTAATGAGGGGACGCATCTATGGAAGGCAAAGTACTGGTCATTGTGGAATCACCTACAAAGGCCCGGACAATAAAAAAATTTCTCCCGTCAAATTATATGGTTGAGGCAAGCGTCGGGCACGTACGGGATCTGCCCCAGTCAGCATCAGAAATACCAAAAGCTTATAAAAACCAAGAGTGGGCTAAGCTGGGTATTGATATTGATAATGATTTCAAACCCCTCTATGTTCTGCCCCGAGGGAAAAGCAAAAAGATACAGGAACTGAAGAAGAAACTTAAGGAAGCCGATTCTCTTCTGCTGGCAACCGATGAGGACCGGGAAGGTGAAAGCATATCCTGGCATCTGTTGGAACTGCTGAAACCCAAAGTGCCCTATAAGCGTATGGTCTTTCACGAGATAACAAAAACTGCCATTCAGCATGCGCTGGATACCGGGCGTAATATTGATGCCCACATAGTTGATGCCCAGGAAACCCGACGTATTCTGGACCGCCTTTACGGATATACCCTGTCGCCGCTTCTCTGGAAAAAAATTGCTTTCGGCCTCTCTGCCGGACGGGTTCAGTCACCCGGGCTGCGTCTCATTGTAGACCGGGAACGGGAGCGCCTGCAGTTTTCGTCCAGTACCTACTGGGATGCCAAAGCGCAGCTGTGCAGCTGTGAGGACCCTTCCGATTACCATTTTGAGGCCAAGCTGGAATCTCTTGACGGGGTGAGAGTTGCCGGAAGCAAGGATTTTGATTCTACCACCGGAACCTATAAGGATAACGGAGTAATCAGGCTTGATGAGGTACGGGCAAAAGCCCTCGTAAAAGAATTGCGTCGTACTGAGTGGGTTGCTGCCGATATTCAGGAAAAACAGACCCGTACAAAACCTGCCGCCCCATTCATTACCTCCACTCTCCAGCAGGAGGCTAACCGCAAGCTTCGCATGACTGCCCGTGAGACCATGCGTACTGCCCAGCGGCTGTACGAAAGCGGTCTGATCACCTATATGAGAACCGATTCCCCCGGCCTGAGCGGAGAAGGCCTTTCGGCGGCGAGAAATGCTGTTGAAGCTGCTTTTGGTCATGAATACTTGACCAGATCCCCCCGCCAGTTTCATGCAGCCTCAAAAGGAGCTCAGGAAGCTCATGAAGCAATACGTCCAGCGGGAGAGGTTTGCAGGCACCCCGATGCTGCCGGACTTTCCGGGAATGAACTCAGCCTTTATACCCTCATTTGGAAACGGACTCTTGCCAGTCAGATGGCAGATGCGGAGAAGTCGCTGACCACGGTGAAAGTTGATGCCGGATCTGCCCGCTTTACCGCAACCGGTACCAGAATTGTCTTTGCAGGTTTCCTCAGAGCCTATGTCGAGGGCAAAGACGATCCGGAAGCCGCTCTGGATAACAAGGAGACCTTCCTGCCCGCCCTGAAAGTCGGGCAGAAGCTGGAACTGGAAAAGATAGAAGCAGCAAGCCATGAGACAAAGCCGCCCAGCCGGTTTACCGAAGCTACCCTGGTTCGTGAACTGGAAAAGCTCGGCATTGGACGTCCGTCAACCTATGCATCCATTATAAATACCCTGTTTGACCGCAAATATGTTCGAAAAGCGGGAAATGCCCTGATCCCTACGTTTATAGGATTCGGTGTGGTTCAGCTGCTTGAGAAAAATTTCCCGTCGCTTATCGAGTACAGCTTCACCTCTGCCATGGAAGATGCCCTTGACAACATAGCCTTGGGAAAAGTGAACCGGCTGGCATATCTGAAAAAGTTTTACTGCGGCAAGAACGGGCTGAAGAAAGAAGTTGAAGATCGGGAGAAGGCGATCAAGCCGGCAGAGTCCCGGACGATACGACTCCCGCAAATAACCGCGGTGGACGGCATTCGCATTGGAAAATTCGGTCCTTATATTCTCCTCGAAGATGAAAAGTCAGGAGAGGAGATTCATGCATCAGTGCCGGAGGATCTTACCCCGGCTGATATCAGCAACGATGATGTTAATACATTAATTGAAATCCAGAAGCGGGGGCCTGAGCCGATTGGAAATGATCCCGCCACGGGATTGCCGATATACTTTTTAATCGGTCGCTATGGACCCTATTATCAGCTTGGTGAGGCGACTGAAGAGAATCCTAAACCCCGCCGGGCCAGCGTTCCCAGCGGGAAGGATCCGAAAGACCTTTCTCTGGAAGGAATCAGCCTGCTGCTCAGCTTACCCCGCGATTTGGGAAAGCATCCTGATACCGGTAAAGGGGTAATAGCAAATGTTGGACGATTTGGTCCCTATGTGGGGCACGACGGTGATTTCAGATCCCTGAAAAAGGAAGATGATGTGTATGAAATTACTATTGAGCGAGCTCTCGAGCTGCTGTCAATACCGAAAAGAGGCAAAAACGGATCGGCGGTAATTAAGGATTTCGGCAGCAGCAAAGGCGAACCGCTCACGCTCTGCACCGGTCGCTACGGGGTCTATCTGAAGCATGGGAAAAAGAATATCCCCTTGCCGGATAAGTACAAAAAGGACGAAAGTGCTGCCTTGAAGCTGACAGCTGAGGACGCCGGGAAATTTCTTGCCTGATGGCAATTTCTGGAGCTATTCCTTTCGCGGGCTGCAGCTTAGCTCAATATCGCTCTGAAAAGTTCTATTCCCGCGTGAAAAGGCCGATAGCAAGACCCAGACGAGGGTAGATAGCAAAAGCCCACACGGCTGTCAGTTCATAACGCAAGAAAGCAGAGAGGGCTCCGTCAGGCAGCACCAGCTTGCCGCCGGCAAGAATGAGCAGCGAAGTTGCCAGACCAACTATAAAACGCAGAGTTTTTTTACTTAATGCCCCCCCGCAGCTGAAGCGCAGAAAATATTCCGCCATATAGGATCCCAGGAGCAGACCGGAGAAAAGAGCCATTCCCTTAATCATGTCAAAATCAGGATCTCCCGCCCCGAATATATCAAACAGCGCTGCAGCAAAGGCTGCCAGAGCAAAAAACAGGGAAGCCGCAAACCATGCCCTGCGAATATGTTCAGGATTGTCCTGAACCAGCTTCAGCAGGCGCCGGTAGAGAAGGGCAGCTGCGGCAAGACCAAGCAGGTAGCCTCCCGCAACATCAATAGGCCAATGCACCCCCAGATAGAGACGTGATATGCCTACTGCCAGGGAAATAATGAGAGCTGCAGCGGTAAACCATCTCTTCCTGACGATATAGGCGAGACCGGCATAAAATGTGGCTGCACCCTGCGTATGCCCGCTTGGAAAAGCGTATCCACCAGCCGTTGCCAGCCGTTTTCCAGCAACCCCTTCAAGGACCAGGTAGGGGCGCGGAGACCGGATAATCAGTTTGAGAGAAAGGTTGAGGATAACAGAAAGACTCAGCGTCAATCCCAGAATCATCCCCTTTCTGCGGGAGATATTCCAGAAAATCAGGCAGATTACGGCAATAAAAACCTCCTGCTCCCCGAACATGGTTAATATTTCAAAAACCGTATCGAGAAACGGAGTGGACAGTTCCTGGAAAAATCTGATAATTGATTCCTGCATCGAAGACTCCTTTGGGTTGATATCTCTACAAGCCTGATTTTTTAAAATCGGCTGACAGCTGTACCTGCGATTGTAGCATGCCTTTCGAAAAGCTTGTGTGAAAAGTCTCATTCCTATTGACAAAAAAGGAAATTTAGTGCATTTTCAATTTCGTTATATGGGGGCGTGGCGAAGCTGGTTATCGCGCCGGCCTGTCAAGCCGGAGATCGCGGGTTCAATCCCCGTCGCTCCCGTATCAGTAACCGCCCTGGTAATTTCAGGGCGGTTTTTTTATAGGTTTTTTATAGATATATTTCCCTTTTCATGCCCGTGATTATACCCTATAATCAGCATATGAAAGATCATTTACATGAATCCTGCCGTCCCCTTTCCGGGACAGAAATCGATCAGCTTCAGGCGAAAGGCTGTACTGCCGAAAACTGGGAGACTGTCTCAGTCACCGGCAGCATCAATCCTGAACGATTCCGCAATGTCCGCTTTTCCGGCACCGTCTGCTTCGGCGAATTTACCGGGAGCATAACCCTCGAGAGCGGGGTAAAGCTGCCGACCGGCATTTATGATGCGGTTCTGCATAATGTGACGGTAGGTGATAACTGCCTGATTAAGCAGATAAATCACCATATTGCAAACTATCGAATCGGCAGCGATACCGTGATTATCAATACCGAATTCCTGACGGTGGATGGTGAGACTGCTTTTGGGAACGGAGTGGATATTACCGTTATAAACGAAGGAGGGGGAAGAGAAATACCGATGTATGACACCCTCTCTTCCCATACGGCCTATCTGATTGCCCTGTACCGGCACAGAAAGAAAATGATAAAGAACCTTCAGGGGCTTATAGCCGATTATGCCGCAGGAAAAGCGGATACCACGGGAACCATCGGGTCGCATGTGCGGATCCATAACTGCCAGATAATTCGTAATGTGAATATCGAGTCTTATGCGCAGATTGAGGGAGCCGGCGAGCTTTCCAATGGGACTATTCGCAGCTGCCGGGAAGATCCGGCGTATATCGGCATAAATGTCATAGCTAAAGATTTCATCCTGTGCGAAGGTGGGTCGGTATCTGAAAACACCATTCTCGACCACTGCTTTGTTGGTCAGGCAACCCAGCTTTCCAAACAGTACTCGGCCGAAAACTCCGTTTTCTTTGCTAACTGCGGCGGGTATCACGGAGAAGCCTGTTCGGTATTTGCCGGACCGTTTACCGTGACGCATCACAAAGCAACCCTCTTGATTGCCTGCCTGGTATCCTTCCTGAACGCCGGCAGCGGTTCGAACCAGAGCAACCATATGTACAAACTCGGTCCCAATCACCAAGGGATTATTGAGCGGGGTTCAAAAACAGCATCCGACTCCTACATGCTCTGGCCTATGAAGGTTGGCGCCTTTACCTTGATAATGGGACGACACTACAGTAACTCAGATACCACCGAATTCCCTTTCTCCTATCTCATTGAGAATGACGGAGAGTCACTGCTTATTCCGGCAGTCAATCTGCGGAGTATCGGTACCGTGAGGGATTCGCGCAAATGGGCCAGTCGGGACAAGAGAAAGGCTCCGAAGCGTTTCGATTACATAAACTACCATCTGCTTACACCGTATACAGTACGGCACATTATGGCAGGAATTGAAAAACTGCAGGAAATACGGCTCATGTCGGGGCATACATCCCAGAATTATTACTATAATGGGGTGAAAATACGTCGTTCCGCCTTGGAGAAAGGCATAAAACTCTATGAAATAGCCCTCGATCGATATCTTGGCAATATAGCGGTTAATTTTCTCAGACGCAGCGAATTCAGCACGCTCGAGGAACTGAGAAACATACTCAAGCCCGGCTTGACCGCGGGCACCGGTGACTGGATAGATATATCCGGCCTTATCGCCCCGCGGGATGAGGTCGAGAAAATTATTGATGCTATTGCGGATGGGGAGATTTCTACTATAGCCGATGTGGATGAAAGATTCTTCCAGCTGGACAGGGATTTCGAACAATATGAACTGGCCTGGGTTGTCAGCAGGATTGGTGAGAGATATGGCAAGCCGGTATCAAGTTTTACTGGGGAGGATTTTATCATTCTGCTCGATCGCTGGATTAAAGCCGTTACCCAGCTTGACGATATGCGATGCCGGGATGCCGAGAAAGAGTTTGAGCAGACAGCCAGGGTCGGCTATGCTCTGAACGGCGGTGAGTCGGAGCGTGACGAAGAATACCGGGTGATAAACGGAGTAGTCGGCGATAATGGATTCATAAGAGACCTGCTGGAGCGTCTGGCAGCTAAGCAGAAGACTGCCGCCGGACTGCGTGAGAAAATAGCGGCAATGACCGATACACCGTCTGCCTGAAACTGGCAGACGGGATTCACAACATCACCAGCATGAGAAAAGGAGTTATTCATGAGACTGATAATTGAGAAAGACTATCAGAATGTTTCGCAATGGGCAGCCAATTACATAGCACATACTATTAAATTGGCCAATCCAACTGCGGAAAAACCTTTTGTCCTTGGACTGCCGACAGGTTCGACGCCCATTGGAACCTACAAAGAACTTGTCCGCCTGTACAAGCACGGCATGATTTCCTTTGAACATGTCATTACTTTCAATATGGATGAGTATATCGGGATACCTGCCGATCATCCGCAGAGCTATTGGACCTTTATGTGGGAGCACCTTTTTTCTCTGGTCGACATAAAGAAAGAAAATGTGCATATTCCAAACGGAAATGCTCCGGATCTGGGAAAAGAGTGCCGGGAATATGAGGAAAAGATCCTCGCTGCAGGCGGTATAGATCTGTTTCTCGGCGGAGTGGGTTCCGACGGGCACATTGCTTTTAATGAGCCCGGGTCTTCTCTGGGATCCCGTACCCGGATTAAAACCCTTACCTACGAAACTCTGGTAGCAAATTCCAGGAATTTCGGCAATGATATCGAAAAAGTTCCCAAAACTGCCCTTACCGTCGGAATACAGACGGTGATGGATGCGAAAGAGGTAGTGATTCTGGTTAACGGGTTTTCAAAAGCTCAGGCGCTGCAGCAGATGGTTGAGGGCAGTGTGAACCACATGTGGACTGGAAGCATTCTCCAGATGCATCCCCATGCAGTCATCGTCTGTGATGAGGGCGCTACCCTGGAGCTGAAAGTGAAAACCGTCAGATATTTTAAAGAGATAGAGGCAGACAGCATCAATCCAAAAACGCAGCTTTACGGAGCATAGGCTTACTTCACGCTCAGATTACTGCTGAGAAAGATCTTCTTCGGCATATACTTTTGCAAGCAGTCTGGGGTTGTCGGTAAAAATGCCGTCGACCCCCATATTTATCAGCCTCCGCATGTCATCTGGGTTGTTTATTGTCCATACATGGATATATAAGCCTGCTGCATGCATTTTCCGTATGAACCGGCGCGAAACAATGGCTGTTTTTTCGTATCGCTCAGGGACTTGAAGAACCTGCCCGACAAGCTGTTTTCTGCGAGGGGGAAGTCCTAGCTTATAGCGGATAAGGAGCGGCTTGACTTCCTCTATGGCAAAACTGGTTGCTGTTTCCGGCAGGAGTATCCGGAGTCGGCGAAGAATACCGGTGTGAAAACTGGCTCCTATTACTCGTTCTTCGGCTTTGTGTCGATGGATAATCTCTGCAAACTTTTCGGGAAGCCGCAGGTCATTGGATTTAAGATCTATATTGAAGCGCATCCGGGGCAGGGCAGTGAGAGCCTCGTCAAGCGGCAGCAGGGTGATGCCGGTACCCCTGAACGGATAGGTTTTTCCACCGTCACGGGTAAAGTTGAAGCCGGCATCAAATTTGAGAAGCTCCTTGAGCGTATACTGTTCCACCTGACCAGTCCCGTTGGTCTCCCGGTCCAGGGTGTCATCATGCCAGATAACCACTTCGTTGTCGGCAGTGATGTGGACGTCGGTTTCGATGACATCCACATTGAGTTCATTGGCACTCAGGAATGCCGGAAGGGTGTTTTCCGGAAAAAATTCCGAATCTCCCCGGTGAGCAAGAATACGTGGCTGAGTATCGAAAAATGCAGGTGCTTTCATAGTTTTCATAGTAAGGACTCTAGGCGAGGGTGCTTGAAAAGTCAATATTATTTCTATATATCGGTCTTTTCTTTGCGTACGGAACGAAAAGTCATTTTGGGCTGTTCAGAGAGAACCATCGTGTTTTTGGGAACATCTTCCTTAAGCCACACATTGCTGCCGACCAGTGAATTCTCGCCGATGGTGATATTTCCCAATATTGTCGCATGAGCGAAAATAGTTACATTATCTTCGATGGTGGGGTGCCGTTTCTGGTCACGAATCAAGCTTCCGCATGCATTGCGGGGGAAGCTGAGTGCGCCGAGGGTAACTCCCTGATAGATTTTGACATTTCTGCCGATAACCGTTGTCTCCCCGATAACCACCCCGGTTCCATGATCGATCATCAGTCCATCCCCTATAACGGCTCCAGGATGAATATCGATTCCCGTCTGGGAATGGGAGATTTCACTCATAATTCTCGGAATCAAGGGTACTTTCAGCTGGTAGAGGATATGGGCGATGCGATGAATTGCCATAGCCTTCAAGCCAGGGTAGCTGATTACCACCTCTTCGGGAGAGGATGCAGCCGGGTCTCCTTCATAAAACGCCTTGACATCGGTTTTAAGTATTGTCCTGATGTCTGACAGGGAGTCCAGCAAGGTTTCAACCGCCTTGTCAGCATTGAACTCGCAAGTTTCTTCGCGGCAGCTGATGATCTTGCACTCATGCTTATAGGCAAGTAATATCTGATCCTTCAATGCGCAGCGAACCTGATTGAGCATATCCCCGATTACGTAGGGCAGGTTCTCACTCGTTATTTCCCGTTTTCCCGATGATCCGGGAAAGAGGATTTCAAGCAAATCTTCCATAACCCGATGTATTATTACCGCTTCCGGCAGTCTACGCTCATCGATGAAGTTTGTTCCACGATGCTGTTCATAGCTGACTAAAAGTTTTTCGAGATTTCTGCTGATCAATGTTTCCGGATGCTTGTTCACAGTACCTCTCTCCTTAGATAAATGCATTTCAGCCCATGCAGCAGCTTCAGTATAGCAGAATATGAGGGGTTAACAAAGAAGGCAAATTCCTGCAGGCTGAAAGTCGGTGCTGATCATTCCTTGTGCCGGCTTACAGCTGCCATCTTCCGGAACATTTTTTCCAGCCGCTTGGCTTCGTTTTCACTTATTCCGGCACGGGCCAGGATATCTCTGAAAAACCGGCCGACTTCTTCCTTTTCGTTCTGTTTGTAAAAATGAATGTCTTCAAAGGACTTTGTAATTGTTTGGGTTACTTCACCAAGGCGGGTGCGGCTGATGGGCTGATAGCCTTGAGCATGAGGAGAAGATCGAAAAAGGGTATAAGCAATTACCTGAACGGCCTGGGAGAGGTTGAGGCTGGGAAAGTCCGGGGAAGAGGGGATATGGACAGCCATGTCGCAAATATTGAGCTCAGCATCGGTAAGTCCGTCGGATTCACGTCCGAAAACTATTGATATGGTGCCCTCTCCGCAGGTTTCGATTTTCTCTGAAAGCTGTTCAGGAGTCAGCGAAAAATACTTCCTGAACTTTCCTCTGCGTCTTGTTGCTCCGACGCTCAGGATGCTTCCGGCAACGGCAGCTTCAATAGTGGGATACTTTTCAGCATGCTCCCAGAGGTCAAAGGCATGCAGGGCAAGGGTTCTGATCCGGTTCTCATCATATTCCCTGCCGCCGGTGACGGCGAGGTGAGACAAACCCATAGTTTTCATTGCCCTGCAGCAGGCCCCGATATTAGCTGCATCCTGCGTCTCAACCAGGACTATCTGAATCCGGTTCAGTTGATTTTGGGTGGTGCACTTCATCTTGTTTTTCTATCATAAAAGAAGGGTTCATGACCAGTATATGGGGTGTCGAATATACGGGGTGCCTGATACCATCTTTCAGTTTTATTAAAAATATGATAAAAAAGTAATACGTCTGACACCTTTTTAAAAACTCTATTGCCTCATTGTTAAAGGTAGATTATAGTTATACTATGTCAGAAGAAAGTAAAACTCTCCAATCTATTTATGCGGTAATTCTCATTATCGGTATAGGGTTTATCCTGAAAGTTGCTGATACAGTAACTTTGCCGCTTGCGATTTCCTTTTTTTTCTTTCTTCTGGTAAACCCGCTGGTCAATAATCTGGAAAAGGTCCGGGTTCCCCGCTGGCTTGCTATTTCTATAGCCATGCTTATTCTGATTGTAGTTTTCGTACTTATGATTTTCTTTGTTTCCCTGTCCATAAATACCATTATTGAAGGCCTTCCTAAGTACAGCAGCCGTTTCTCCTATATATTCGGCGGCATCGAAGCCCAGCTGGTTTCCAGACTGGGGCTGACTACAGATATAGGATTGTTTGAGATTCTTTCCATCGACTGGCAGGGCCTTTTGATAAATACCCTTTCGAGAATATCTAATTCAGCCGTCTCAATAACCTCAAACTCAGTATTAGTTTTTATTTTTGTACTTTTTCTACTGCTTGAGCGGCAGTCCCTGATACCTAAACTTCGTACAGCCCTTCCTAACCGGGACGGCATGAAGCTTGCTGTAATGTTTGAGCGAATTAACCGTCAGACCTCACGGTATCTGGTGCTCAAGTCGCTGATCAGCCTTGTAACAGGTATTCTGTTCTTTTTCGCAGCCCTTGCATCCGGTCTTGATTTTCCTTTTGTTTGGGGAGTACTGGCTTTTATCTTCAATTTTATCCCCTCAATCGGTTCGGTAATCATAACGCTGCTCACTATTGTCATGGCTGTTCTGCAGTTCTATCCTCACTATTTGAGCATTGTATATGTAGCTGTATTAATGGTTCTCATTCAGACAGTAATGGGCAATATCCTGGACCCTCGGCTTCAGGGCAATCAGCTGAACCTCAGCCCGTTTGTTATTCTGGTCTCTCTGGTCTTCTGGGGATATATCTGGGGTATAGTCGGCATGTTTCTGGCAGTTCCCCTGACCTCGATCATTCAGATTTTCTTTGCCAATGTCAAAGGACTTAAACCGGTTGCTATCCTGATCAGCAGCGGAAAAGTGTACAGAAAGCAAATTCAGGAAGAAGATAAGCGGAAAAGGGAACAGTATGATAGAGAACGCTCTTTGCGCAGAGAGATGAGAAAGTCAACGAATAATCGGAAGAGAGCTGAAAACCGTCTGCAGCGTGATAAAAAAAAGTAAAAAATAAGACCACATCCTTTTTATCTTTTCTTTTATTGATATTATCCCCCTTTTCTGAAAAAATAGCATGGTGTCCGTCTGCAGGCTTGGCCGCTGTAATGGCTGCAGAGTTTTTTCGGGCATAATTTCCCTGATCAAGTGAGAAAAACAACATGGATAGAAAACGAATATTGACTGGCGACCGGCCCACAGGAAAACTGCACCTTGGCCATTATGTCGGATCACTGCAGAACAGGGTGCGTCTGCAGGATCAGTATGAATGTTTCTTTATTCTGGCAGATCTTCATACACTGACGACAAAACCGGAAAAGAGCGCAATAGAAGAGGTTACCAGTAATGTGAGGGAAATGGTGCTGGATTACCTGGCCTGCGGAATAGATCCCGAAAAATCAGTGATCTATCTGCAGTCTGCAATACCGGAGATTTACGAGATGAATCTGATTTTTGAGATGATGGTCTCAGTTCCCCGTCTCCAGCGTATTCCGAGCCTTAAGGATATGGCAAAGTCCGCAAATCTTAATGAGATGCCGTTTGGCTTATTGGGATATCCGGTTCTTCAGGCAGCAGATATTCTCATGCCGCGGGCACATCTGGTCCCAGTCGGCAAGGATAATGAGTCTCATGTAGAGCTGACACGGGAAATAGCCCGGCGTTTCAACTATCTTTATGGTGAAGTGTTTCCGGTTCCTGATGTCTTGGTTGGGGATTTTGGTTCTCTGGTTGGTACCGACGGCAATGCGAAAATGTCAAAATCACTGAATAACGCTATTTACATTGCTGATGACGCGAAGACCGTCCAGAAGAAAGTTATGAGTATGTACACCGACCCGAATAGAATCCGGGCAGATATCCCTGGAACGGTAGAGGGAAATCCTGTATTTATCTATCATGACGCATTCAATCCTGATGTTGATGAGATTGATGATTTGAAAGATCGCTACCGGGCGGGCAAGGTAGGCGATGTTGAAGTAAAGAGCAAGCTGGCTGCTGCTTTGAATAATTTTCTTGACCCGATACGCGAGCGGCGTGAGAGGTTTTTCGCTGAATCAGGTCTGGTCGATGAGATAATATATGAAGGAACTCTCCGGATGCGTCAGGAAGCTCGTGAAACAGTTACTGAAATGAAAAAAGCGATGGGTCTTTCGGGGATCTGGAATAAAATAAGCAGAAAAGCTGAAAAAGCCAGGAAAAGTCGTGAACGGGATAACGCGTGAGTTGATCTATTCACCAGGAACGCAGGCAAGTCCTCTTTTAGCAGCTCTTCTGGCAGACCCGCTCTGCAACTTGCACGAACGCGACGGTAAGGGCCTCCAGCAGGGTGAGATCGGGCTGTTCCAATCAGTTGTTATGAATTTTTTTCAGGATTACGGTCGGGAATTCCCATGGCGCTCGACCTCAGATCCTTACCGGGTTCTGCTGTCTGAACTTATGCTGCAGCAGACCCAGACTGAACGTGTTCTTCCCAAATATACCGATTTTATAGAGCGCTGGCCAGATTTTACTGCTTTGGATGCCGCGCCTTTTTCCGAGATTCTTACTTTATGGAAGGGGCTTGGATATAATCGTCGGGCTTTGGCTCTGAAGAAAATTGCCCGTGAAGCTGTTACTTCATATTCAGGCAGCCTCCCGCGGGAGCTCGAAAAGCTTCTGAAACTTCCTATGGTGGGTCCGGCGACTGCAGCTGCGGTGAGGGCTTTTACCTGGAATCTGCCTTCTCTCTATCTGGAAACAAATATTCGACGGGTGCTGATCTATTTTTTCTTTAATTCGGCAGAAGGTGTAACAGATCGTGAGCTGTATCTTCTTCTGAATGACCTGATGCCTGTTAAGGATCCAAAGAGCTGGTATTATGCTTTAATGGATTACGGAGTTTTTCTTAAGAAAATGATTAAAAACCCTAACCGACGCAGTGCGCATTATACCCGCCAGCCCGGGTTTGAGAATTCCAATCGTCAGATCAGGGGGCAGATTCTGACGGTTTTCACAGAAAGAGGGAAAGCTGCCCGCAAAGATCTTTATCGGCTTCTTTCTTTTCCTGAAGAGCGGGTTGATGTTTGTTTTGATGCCTTGCAGGAAGAGGGTTTTATTATTACGACTGAGGCTGCGGCGGCTGAATCCGAAGCTGTCTATATACTCAAGGAAATTCAGTAATACGTCAGCACCCCGTTTTATCCTTACATTACAGAAATCTTGCTCACTAAAGGGTTGTGATACTCAAGGGGGATACGGTTGTTGAGGTTTTTGTTTTATTATAACTGCGAATCGTTTGCTGGCAGTGAATTCTTCATCAATTCTGTCATCGAATTATTTACTCATTACTCATCTTTTTTATGAATGCGGGTGTCACGTTGTGATGCCCGTATTTTTGTTGGAACTGTCCGTAAAGCCCTTTGCAGGCGGTCACTTTAGATCAGGACTAATTCATACAATGCAGCGATTCTCTTAGAATTGATCTCTCTGCTTGCCGGAACAGATAATGCGTGAAGATTGCACTTTTCTTTACTGCAGGTTGTAAATATTTATCGCTGATTGTGTTATGCTAGTAAAAAGACTCATGAAGAAACGATCAGGGAGAAAACAATGAAAAGCCATTTTATACTCTTTCTAAAACACTGTTTCAAACAACTGTCACTATTAATAGTTCTTATTCTGGTGGTTCTGGCAGCAGCGGGGTGTGCAACAGCTCAAGCAGTTCTACCGTCAGCGGTTGTGGAAGAAGAGGCATCGGCGATTGAAGTTGAAGAAGAAACACCGGCGGTTGAAGTTGTAAAGCCCGAGGCTGAAGTGATCGTCGAAGAACCAGAGCCAGCTGAAGAGCCAATCGTAGTAGTGCCGGTGGAACCTGAGCAGCCTGAGGTTGAAGTTGCAGAGCCTGAGGTTGAAGTTGCAGAGCCTGAGGTTGAAGTTGCAGAGCCTGAGGTTGAAGTTGCCGTAGAAGAACCAGAGCCAGCTGAAGAGCCAGTCGTAGTAGTGCCGGCGGAACCTGAGCAGCCTGAGGTTGAAGTTGCAGAGCCTGAGGTTGAAGTTGCCGTCGAAGAACCAGAGCCAGCTGAAGAGCCAGTCGTAGTAGTGCCGGCGGAACCTGAGCAGCCTGAGGTTGAGGTTGCAGAGCCCGAGGTTGAGGTTGAGGTTGCAGAGCCCGAGGTTGAGGTTGAGGTTGCAGAGCCCGAGGTTGGGGGTGAGGTTGGAGGCCGAGAGGTTGAGGTTGCGAGATTTGCAGGCCAGGAGTTGAGGTGCGGGGGTGCAGGAGGCCCAGGTTGGGGTTTGCCGTCAGGCCAGGAGGCCAGCTGAAAGGAGCCAGTCGTAGTAGTGCCAGCGGAACCTAAGGCAGCCCAGGGTGAAATTGCAAGAATGACCCGAGGTGAGAGATTGCAGGCCTGAGGTTGGGGTGCAGGCCCTGAGGTTGAGGTGCAGGCCTAGGAGTTGAGGGTGCAGGCCCGAGTTGGGGTGCAGAGCCGCCGGTTGAGGTTGCCGTAGAAGAACCAGAGCCAGCTGAAGAGCCAGTCGTAGTAATGCCGGCGGAACCTGATGATATAAACTTCGCCATTCTGGCTACATCGGACCTGCATGGACAACTGATGCCCTACGACTTCATTGATGGTGAATCTTCAGCTGTTTCTTTAGCTCAAAAATAATATATACACATTCGTACGCAGAGCAGGGAAATGGGGAGAAATATAATCCTCACCAATGCCAGTATGCTGCAAAGACCAGCCAATGATCCTATTACTGGCAATGTATTAAAACCAGTGACCAGCACATTGTATCCCAGACAATGAATGCCATGGGTTATGCTGCTTCGCTGGTTGGCGTCAGGGATATCAGTACGGGACCAGGAGTATATGAAAAGATCTCAAGGGAATTTGAATTCCCTTGGCTCGCAGCAAATGCGGTAGACATTGAGACTGGAAAACCCTATTTTGAACCCTATGAAATTATTACTGTCGATTCACTGAAAGTAGCAGTTATAGGACTGGTCGATGAAGCCAGTGCTTCGTGGCTGCCTTCCGATGCTCTCGACAGGATACGCTTTGAAGACCCCGTCAAAAGCGCATCTGAATGGATAGCACGGGTGAAGGAGCTGCACAGTCCAGACCTCGTTGTGGGTATCTATCAGGCTGATGAAACTGGCAGGGCTCCTGTTGTAACCGGCAGTCAGCTTGTCAGCAAGGTCGCTGGATTTGACCTGCTTTTTTACGGAAATGAGGGGCGTGCAGTGATGGAGAAAGCCAGTGACCCATCGGGTAAGGAAACCTGGATTCTCGGAGGAGCCGCGAGGGCGGAATCGGCTGCACTAGCAGAAGTAAGTTTTACACGTGAAACTGAGAAAGAGTCTTTTAAACTCAAATCAATTGATGTCGCGATAGTAGAGACCGAGAATTATCAGGCTGATCCGAATGCCTTGTCATTTTACCAGAGTGTAATGGAAGAAGTTGATGCCTATGTATCCGAGAAGATAGGTACGGCATCAGAGTCAATATCGGCAGAAAAGTCTCTCTGGGAAGACAGCGAATATATGGATTTTATCCATCAGCTGCAGCTGGACCTGACCGGGGCGGATGTGTCGTTTGCATCTCCCGTTTCAGCTTTGGCCAGCATAGAAAAGGGAACCGTCGAAGTTCGTGATATGTTCCGGCTTTTTCCACGTGAGTATCAGCTCTATGCCGTTGAAATGACTGGGCAGGAAATTGATTCCTATCTCGAATACTCATATGGTATGTGGTTTTCAACCTTGGACGGTACGCAGAGACATATGCTTAAGTATCTGGCAGATGCCTCTGCACCAGTCAGCCTTGCAGAGATCCCGACAGAGCTGTACGACAGTGCGGCAGGAATATTCTACGAAGTGGACATTTCCAGAGAACCTGGCGACAGAGTGACAATTACCGGTATCGGCCGACAGAAAAAACCTGTAAATCCGGACAAAACCTATCTTGCTGCAGTATCTTCTTACAGAGGTAATGGCGGCGGCGGTCATCTTACGCTGGGGGCAGGAATACCGCAGGACGAGCTGCACGACCGCATCATTTTTTCCACGCTGCAGGATATACGACTGTATGCATTGAGGCTGTTTTCATACATTGGAACCTATAGCCCCTTCACTGACTCGAATTGGTCAGTATATCCGGAAGACTGGGTTTCAGATGCAAAAACGGTAGATATGGATGCTTTCGGAAAATAGGAATTGGAATTTTTTCTTTTTTTGTATTACATTAAAAAACTATTAATGCAATAAAGTTTCTGAGGGAGGATATACTATGGCCAGAGTAAAAGAAGCAATAAAGTGGGGCATCTTGAGTACTGCAAAAATAGGAGTTGAGAAAGTTATCCCGGCCATGCTGAATGGGGAGCATACCATCATACATGCGATTGCCTCACGCAGTCTGGAGAGAGCTGAGGAGACTGCCGAACAGCTCCAGATTCCTGTTGCATACGGTTCCTATGAAGACCTTCTTGGAGATCCGGAAATTGAAGCGGTATATATCCCCCTGCCCAATCACCTGCATTTTGAATGGATCGAAAAAAGTGTTCGGGCTGGCAAGCATGTCCTTTGCGAGAAACCTCTGGTGCTGACATCAGACTTGTTTGAGAAGCTCCGAGATCTTGAAAAGGAGACCGGGAAAAAAATTGGCGAGGGATTCATGGTGCTCCACCAGAAGCGCTGGGACAGAGTACGTGAAATTGTGCAGAGCGGATCGCTTGGAAAGTTTGTAACAGCGGCAAGCATATTCAGTTATTATCTTGATGATAGGGAAAATATCCGGAATATTCCAGAATACGGAGGAGGCGGCATTTACGATATCGGCTGCTATCCTACCGTGATTTCACGGTTTGTACTCGGGGAAGAGCCTGTTCGAGCGGCTGCCTATCTGCAGACTGATCCTGATTTTGGCGTCGACAGGCTATCTTCCGTGGTTCTCGAGTTCCCCTCCGGACCTGTCTCTTTTACCGTTTCAACCCAGATGGTTCCCTTTCAGAACTTCCAGTTTTTTGGAACGGAAAAAATGATTGAAGTTCAGATACCCTTCAATACACCGCATTTCAGGTCCATGTCGATTCGGGTCAATTCGGGAAATATCTATGAATCAGCCAAAATTGTTGAATCGTTTTCACCTGAGAATCACTATACCCGGCAGGGGGATGCTTTTTCGCGGGCAATTCTCTATGACGAACCCTTTGCCGGCTCTCTTGATAATGCCGAGAAAAATCTGAAGGTCCTGGAGGCAATTTTCATCTCAGCCAGAGAAGGGGGCTGGATAACGGTCTGAACTGTTGTCCGAAACGAAAAGACCGCAGTCCTCCTCTGTGCAGGATCCTGTCAGAGTCTGATCAGATAATCTGTGTCGAAAGTCCGGGGTTCAGCATAGCTGCCCCGGTATTTTTCGGGGAGGAGCGAAGCCAGTTCGTACATAAGCTGTTCGGTAATATCAAGTTTTGCCTGCTTGGTTACTGGTGAAGGCGGTGCGAGCTTGATCAGATTTCCTGCCCGAAAGGTTATTCTCGTTCTTCGAAGACGCTTGAGATTTTGCCAGAAATCCTCCCCTCCATAATGAGCAAGCGGCAATATGGTACTTTTCGTGCGCAGGGCAATGCTCGCGATACCCGGATTGCCCTTCTGCATTTTTCCGTCTCCGCTGCGGGTTCCCTCGGGAGCGACAAACAGAATTTTTTTGTCTTTAAGAATGTTCTCGGCGTTACGCATGGATGAAATAGCCGGATTGGCGCGATCAATCGGTATGCCTCCCCAGTTCTCGGCCAGTATACGTAAAATGGGATTATCCCAGGTTTCCTGCTTGGTGAGGGCATACACTTCACGGGGAATAAGTCGTGTTCTGATAAGCGGGGCTTCGAGAAAATTGATATGATTAAACAGGACCAGCAGAGGTCCTGTTTCGGGAATCTTCCTGAGTTCCCGATCGTCCACTTTGCAGGTGGCGGCAATAATTGCTCGAATAGCTGCTGTAAGTATTCTGGCTGTAAAAGTCATACGGTCTCTCCTGTTTTCCCCACAAGTAATATAGCATGTTGTATGCAGGAGACCTTGAGTTCTGCGCCGCTGGTGCAGATGGTTTCACCGTCAGCATGAACAGCCATGCCTCCTTTGATGCATTTCAAGTCGATTGCTTTAGTGGTGTCAGTTATTGTGTTTGAAAGAGAATCCTGAGTTCCCCGGGTGTAATGCAGCATCGTTTTTAGAAGTACTCCCCGCCTTCCATGGCGTGTCATGCAGATATTAAGCAGACCATCATCCTGGATGCTGTTCGGTGCCATATAAAAGGTACCCCCCATGCGGCGCCCGTTCATGATCGAAACCAGGACGGGGTTTTCTGTAACGGTTTTGCCGTTGTATGATATTTTCAGGGTTGGCGGAGGAGGGTAGACTATAAGAGTTTTCAGGGCGCCGAGGGCATAACCGGCAGCCCCGTGAATATGCCGCATTTTTGCGGCTTCAAGTCCTACAATGGTATCAAATCCCACTCCGATTCCGTTGACAAAGTATCTGCCCTCAGGGTAGTCGCCTCCTGCTGCCAGGCCGATATCAAAAGGCCGGACTTTTGGAGCCAGAAACAGTTCCAGACCTTCCTGAAGCGACTGAGGCAGATCAGCCCCGAAAGAAAAGTCGTTGCCTCTGCCGATTGGCAGAACTCCGAAAAGGGGGGTGGATATAACTTGTTCGCTGTTCATAGTCAGCCGAGGGCTTTTACTGCCGGCTGCAAGACCGTTTACTACCTCATTGCAGGTTCCGTCACCCCCGGCTGCTATGACAGCTGTCTCGGGATCAAGACACAAGCCTGCGGCTATGTCTATGGCATGACCTGGCTTTTCTGTAATATGCATCCGGTAGGCAAGGGTATGGGATTCCATAAATTCCCGAATAATGGGAACCGTTTTTATACCGTTTCCCTTGCCTGCCTCCGGATTAAGGATTATTTCGTATTTTCTGATCATATATACTTCCTAAAACTTTCAGAGAAAATTTCATAAATCTCGAGCAAATTTCAAGACGGCATCTTTTGTTATATCCAAATTCCGAAAGTGCTTCAGCTGTCTGCGATTGTCCATCATATCATAATGAAGTTGAAAAAAGGAAGCACTAAAAAATTGCGCTAAAAAAATGCACCCCGCCCGCCTTCCGAACGGTTTTCGTGAGGCGAATAACTGAGGGTAGTTCATTCTATCGCTAAAAAAATACCCTGTTCTACAACATTTTAACAATCGTAAAAGTATTAATTTGTTAAAAGTATTGCAATACTCTCCAGTGGAGAGTATTTTGTGTTTTTTTGCATATGCTAGTTATCTAATTCCTTGTTGTATATGTAATTTAAATAATAGGTTACAATTAATATAATGTAATAGATAAAAATAAATTGAAAAAACAGTAAGAAATATGTTGATAAATTTGCTAATATTATATAGAATTTTATCGAATATATGAAACAGCCTTTTTGAGAGCTGGGAATATATACATCGATACTTAATCTTTTAAAAGGGGGTAAGATCCTATGGGTGAAATACAGAGGAGCGGCTCCGGTATTCAGAGAAGCCAATCTTCACGTTCCAGTTCCAGGAAACCCAAGAAGAGCCAGATACCTTATGCTGTTGCTGTCTTTGCTGCCATTGCGGCGGTCGGCATTATATTATCGACCGTATCTGCACAATTAAGCATTTTCTGGTTTACCGGTTCGATTTTCGGGTTTATTCTGCAGCGGTCAAGGTTCTGCTTTACCGCTTCCATGAGAGATCCGGCTTTGACAGGAAGCACTACGGTAACAAGATCAGTACTTATTGCGTTTGCAATAACATCGATCGGCTTCTGGGCAATCAAATATGGTGCTTTTTTGAGAGGGATGCCGATACCGGGACAAGGGTATGTGGTGCCTGTCAGCTTCGCAACTGTTATCGGTGCCTTTATGTTCGGGATCGGAATGGTTATAGCCGGAGGATGTGCTTCGGGTACTTTGATGCGTGTTGGAGAAGGCTTTACGATGCAGGCTCTTTCCCTGATCTTTTTTATTATCGGTTCGCTCTGGGGAGCCCACGATTTTGGCTGGTGGAAGCTGAACGTGATAAGCGAGGGCAAAGAAGTCTTTCTGCCGGATGTTTTTGGATGGGGCTGGGCGTTAGTTCTGCAGCTCCTGCTGATTGGTTGCCTGTTTGTCCTTGCCGACAAATGGGAGAACCGGAAAAAGGAATCTTAGGATCAGCTGAAAAAGCTGCTGATTAAACAAATATACAATGAAAGGAGAACTGATATTATGGCTGAATATGAACTTGACTGTATGGGTGAAGCATGCCCGATCCCTCTGGTAAAAGCGGAAAAAAAACTCGCTGAACTGAACGTCGGCGATATCCTGATTGTCCAGATAGACCACAGCTGTGCCATGAAGAACGTGCCGGAATGGGCACGCAAAGAGGGGCACAATGTAGAGATAGATGAAGTAGATGACGGCGAATGGGAAGTTGTCATCGAGAAAATGCACTAAAAGGAGCGTATCATGGCTGAATATGAACTTGACTGCATGGGCGAAGCTTGTCCGATCCCTCTGGTGAAAGCGGAAAAGAAGCTTGCTGAACTGAACGTCGGCGATATACTGATTGTCCAGATAGACCACAGCTGTGCCATGAAAAACGTGCCGGAGTGGGCGCGCAAAGAAGGGCACAATGTAGAGATTGACGAGGTTGACGACGGCGAGTGGGAAGTGGTCATCGAGAAGATGCATTAAAAATCACTACTGAAACTCCTGGCCGGTTACACCAAACCGGAAATTCCGGGCCTGGACTGACCTTGCATGGCAGTCGGGCAGATTCGGCTTAACCGGCGGAGTTAAATTCCATAGAAAAGCGGGAGGTATCCGGATGGATATCAAAAAAAATAAATTTTACAAAGCATGGTTTAAAGATGCCTGGCCTTACATCACCGGGGCAGTGCTCCTTTCTGTGTTTCAGATTTTCACCTTGGCTGCAACCGGAAACCCATGGGGTGTCTCGGGAGTGCTGGCCAACTGGGGAGCCTGGGTATATGAACTGGTCGGCGGAAGTGTTGACAAATGGTACTATTTTTCTAGTGAAGGTGCTCAGAGAACCCTTGAGACCGGGTTTTTTAAAGATCCCGGTACCATGCGCAACCTGGGGATTATCGTAGGCGCTTTTTTTGCGGTACTGATGGCATCCCAGTTTAAAATCAAGAAATTGAAAAGTCTGCGGCAGGTAATAGCTGCTCTGCTGGGCGGACTGCTGATGGGCTATGGGGCCAGAATAGGATTCGGCTGTAATATCGGAGCACTGTTCAGTGGTATTGCCTCATTCTCACTTTCAGGATGGGTTTACGCGCTTTTTCTCTTTGCAGGAGCGTATGTCGGCAGCAAACTGCTAGTCAAGTTTTTTATGTAGCTGATCATCTGCCGGAAGCCTTCAGAAGAACGGACAAGTCAAGCAGATATGAATTATTAAGGAGTTATAATAGATGCCTAGAGAAAAAAAGGTCGAAGAATATGATGTTGTGATTATAGGAGGAGGGGCTGCCGGGCTTACTGCGGGTATTTACTGCGGAAGGGCACGTCTGAATACTCTGCTGATAGAAAAAGCTCTGGTTGGCGGACTTGCCACCTATACCAATGATATTGAGAACTATCCGGGGTTTCCGGAAGGAGCTACCGGACTGGGATTGATGGAGCTGTTCCATAAGCAGGCTAAGAAATTTGGAGTCAAGTTCAAAGGTACCGATGTAAAATCTGTAGAACTTGAAGGTCCGGTCAAGACTGTTGAAACTTTCAGAACCACCTATAAAGCCAAGGTTGTCGTGCTGGCTGTCGGCGGTCGCCCGAGAATCACCAGAGCGGAAAATGAAGAAGAATTTCTTTTTGACAAAGGTATTTCTTTCTGTGCTACCTGTGATGCGGCAGCTAATACCGGCAAGGAAGTACTGATTGTCGGAAGCGGTGATGCGGCCATAGAAGAGGGCATGTTTCTGACAAAATTTGCAAGCAAAGTCTATGTTTCCATCATGCATGATGAAGGAACTATGGACTGCAATGAAATAGCCCGTAACGAAGCCCTTGAGAACCCTAAAATGGAATTTGTCTGGAATACCGTTGTCAAGCGGTTTGAAGGTGACGATCACCTGCATACAGTAGTGCTTGAAGACCTGAAGACAGGAAACGAGAATCCTATCAAGGTTGACACTTGCTTTGAATTCATCGGCTATGTTCCAAATACCGAATTCCTCAGAGACATAGTGGATATGAACAAACAGGGATATATTCTGGTTAACGATAAAATGGAAACCAACATAGAAGGTGTTTACTCAGCGGGTGATGCCAACGAAAAATTTCTTAAACAGGTAGCCACAGCGGTAGGTGACGGTGCAATGGCTGGATACTGTGCCGAGCGGTATATTGCCGAAACAGACAAATATGAGAGTCAGATACTTGCTCGGGATCAGTTTGTCTATGTCTATGACGCATCATGTCCGAACTGCCAGAATAAGCTGAAGGAAATTGAGGCAATGGAAACAGAGACTGATGGACGAATCAGCTTTTCCAAGGCCGATGTCTACAAATCCAGGGGCATTTCCAACCGGATGGGCATTACCGAATTTCCGAGTATTGCAGTTGTTCGGTACGGCAAGATAATCGATGTTATTACCGGGGACTTTACCAGACAACAGCTGGAAAGGTACCTCTAGTCAAGGAGATTTGCATGAAGGTAGGAAAAGTTATAGCCGGAAGTCTGACGGTGCTTCTGCTGCTCATATCTATTGCCGGCTGCGGTCATAATTATGCCGAGACCGGTACGGTACTAATAAGCGGCAAGGATGCTGTCAAGCTGATCGGTTCAGCCGATACAGTACTGGTAGATGCCCAGAAAGCTACATCCTATGCTAAGGAACATGCTGCTGGAGCTGTAAATATTGAAAGAAACGCCATTGTGGTTACAAAGCAGGTTGTCAACATGCTTGCTCCCCCGGAAGTAATTGAAGAAGTGATGAGCAGCCGGGGTATTGGAAATGATACCCAGGTTATTATTTATGATGATAATAACAATATGGATGCTGCCCGTCTCTGGTGGACTCTGCTTGCATATGGTCACACTAATGCCAAAGTGGTAAGCGGTGGTCTCCAGGAGCTCAAGCGGCGCGGAGTTACGATTACTACCGAACCGACTACGCTGAAAACTGCTTCTTTTACAGCCAGTCCGGTGGACTCCTCTATGCTTATAACCGCAGAGGAAATAACGCAGGAGATGGGAAGGGAAGACAGCTCGATGGTGCTTGTCGATACAAGAACCATTGAAGAATTCGATGCAGGAACTATTCCTGGATCGATTCATCTGAACTATGAAGGCAACAACTACTATGATGGAACCTTCCGTTCGATTCAGGATATAAAAATTCGCTATAAGGAAGAAGGCATAATGCCGGATGATATGGTGGTCCTGTACTGCAAAACCTCGATTCGGGGCGCCCAGACCTATCTCGCGCTCTACAATGCCGGTTATCGCAACCTGAAACTTTACGACGGTGCATGGATTGACTGGATTCTTGATTCCAGTCGTCCGGTACAGAAACCCGAAGCGGTAAAAACTGAGTCTGTAATTCAGGACATGTCCTGATCCAATTTGTTAAATTGGTAATACTTTCTGGGAGGAAAATAATGTTAAAAAAATTACTTGGAATAGTTCTAGCTCTTTTACTGGTGTTTTCTGCAGCAGCATTGGTAACCGGCTGCAGCAAAGCAGAAGAGCCGCAGGCGGCTGCCGCGGCACCAGCACCGGCTGCTGAAGTAAAAGCCGCTGAAGCGCCTGCAGCACCAGCTGCACCTGCGGTCGACCCGGTTGCTGAAGCAGCCTTGGCATATTTTGCCGAAAAAGCCGAAGACAACAACATGATTGCACAGGATGCCTTCGTCGAAAAGGTCCGTAATGGTGAGGATCTCTTTATCCTCGATATCCGTCAGGCTGATGTGTATGCCGAAGGTCATATTGAAGGTGCTTACAATGCTCCCTGGGGGCCTGCTATTGCTGAGAGTCTCGATTTCCTGCCGGACGACCAGCCGGTTTATGTGTACTGCTACAGCGGTCAGACCGCAGGGCAGGCGGTTGCAGCACTTAATGTTGCGGGAATTCCTGCAAAATCGGTCCGCTATGGATGGAATCTGGGAATATCAAAAGTTGAAGGTTATGAGGATGTCGTAAGTGCAGCTCCCAATCTCTTTGGTGAATCTGAGGGAGTCAAGTTTGATGAAACTGTAAAAGCTGCGGTTGTAGATTATTTCAACAACCTTAAGTCAGACCCCAACGCACCGAGCAATATCATACCCGCCGCAAAGGCCAAGGAAATGATCGATGCTTCAGAAGGCGACGATTTAGTTGTTCTCTCAATTCGGCAGGCAGCTGATTTTGCTGCAAACCACATTCCCGGTGCGATTAATATCCCCTGGGCAAAGGGTATGCAGGAAGCTTTTTCCACCCTCCCGAAGGATGTAAAGATTATAACCTACTGCTACAGCGGCCAGACTGCGGGTCAGGCTGTAGCTATTCTCAGATTCCTGGGATATGATGCGGCATCTCTGAAAAGCGGCATGGGAACCCCTGTTACCGCACCGAGCGGCTGGATGAATGAAGGATTTCCCGTAGTCAGCAACTGACAGCTGATACTCTGATTTAACTGAGCCCCGGTACCCTCCGGGGCTTTTTTGCGCTATACTGGGTTTCGTTCATTAAGTCATAAATTTAACGGAGAGCGTGCTTGTGATTTCAGGCGTTAGTATAAAGCAGACTAGCAATCTCACTATCAGCCTGGTTATTCCAATAATTCTGGCTGCCGGGTATTTTATAATCAATCTTTTCTTTTTGGCAGAGTATCCCTTTGTGCATTCGGATGAGACCTGGCTCGGGGGTCTCGCCCGATCTATGGCGGCGGAGGGGAGCCTGGCGGCAACCGAGTCTTTTTTCGACCTGTATGAACGTAATCCCCATGCGCTGAAATCTCTCTTTCACCTGCTGCAGATGGGGTGGACAGCCCTATCCGGCTATACAATATTCAGCCTGCGGCTGCTGTCCCTGACTGCCGGCTCGTTGTTTCTTTTTTTCCTGTACCGCTTTATCCAGGAATTTGTCAGGTTTTTACATCTTTCCAAACCAGCTGCCCGGAGAGCGGCCCTGTTTGGAACGTTCCTGACTGCTTCTGATCTGCAGTTTATCTACGCCTCCCATACCGGGCGCCAGGAAATCTGGCTGGTGCTGCTTCTTATAGTTGTGCTCTGCATTACAGTCAGAAGCATGGGAAAATCAGTCCAGTTCCCGAACTATCGGAAATTATGGAGGCAGTCGGCCCTTGCCGGGCTGATTCTGGGACTGGCTTACGGTTTTCATCCCAATGCGGCAGTAATAAGTATGCCGGTATTCGCCTGCTGGGGATTTTATCTGGCTTCAGGGAAGGCAGATAAAAACAGCCGGCAGACACAGCGGACCGCCTGGCAGGCCTTTCTGAGCTTTATCCTGGCGTATGCAGCAGCCGCAGCCCTCTTTTTCATTGCCAGCCTGCTCATGAACGGCAATTTTATCTCAGATTACCTTGCTTACGGTGAGAGTCTGGGTGTGAAAGACTCGGTTGGTCGCAAAATTACCGGCATCTATGGGTACTACCAGAAGCTCTTCAGCCAAATCAGCGGAACGTACTATACTCCCGATATTCGACCGCAGTTTTTTTTCTATGGCACTGTATATGTGATCAGCCTGTTTTTGCTGGCAAACAAAACCCTGCGAAGCCGTCTGGGCTTCCTGCTCTCAGGGGCGGCTCTTACGCAGATTGCTTTTATTGCCATTGGACGGTATGGTCAGCCTTCAGTGGTCCTGAATCTGCCGCTGGCGGTGACCCTTGCCAGCCTCCTGTTCGCTTTTTTTGTTAATAGGTCTGAAAAATTCCCTGAAAAAAACAGGCGCACGGCAGAGACTGGCATGATACTGCTGTTCACGGTTCTCATTCTGGGCAATACGCTGCATACATTCGGGGAAGTAAGACAGCAGATACGTGAAAATTCCCGATATGAAGCTTATCTTGCACAGATACGGGAGGCGGTTCCCGAAAATGAAAAGGTGCTGGGAAATATCAACGCTGAACCCGCCTTTGCTGTCGGAGATCTCTATGACTGGCGCAATATCGGGGCACTGGCTGAAATGATTGAGTCTGCTGAGACCACCGATACAGCCGGGTGGGGCAGTTTTGCCGATTACATCCGGTCTCGGAATATTGCCTACATTATCTATCCTGGGGAACTGGATGTTATCTATCGGCAGCGACCTGTCTGGAATGGGCTCTACGGACCACTGGATGCTGTCTATAAGGAGATGCAGATGTTTCTTCTCGATCAATGCGAAATTGTCTCCCGATTCTCGAGCAGGACCTATGCAATGCGAATTGTCCGCTATCAGCAGGAAGCAGACTGGAAAGTAACCGTATATCGTGTCAAAGGCGATTAGTTTTTTAGAAAAGGCAATTTCCATAAATACGAAGTATTTTGAAATTGCCTCGTTAATTCAGGGAGATGATTTTCGCGATCAGGTTGGCAGCTTCAGGACTGTGAAGACTGCGCGGGTGGGCAAGGGGGTTGGAGACCGAAGAAGCCGGCTCACCTTTGCCCGACAGCACGACGACAGTATCCGCAAGGTATACCGCTTCGGTAATATCGTGAGTTACAAAAATGATGGTTGATCCAGTTTCTCGGGATATCCGGATAACCAGATTCTGCAGTTCCCTGCGCATCGTCTGGTCCAGACTGCCGAACGGTTCATCCATCAGGAGAATATCCGGTTCAAGCACAAGGGCCCTGGCTATAGCAGCCCGCTGCTTCATACCGCCCGAAAGCTGGTAAGGATAGAGGCTTCCTGAGTCTGCCAAACCGGTCAGATTCAGGTACCGCTCCGCTCGATCCCGATGATCCCGGCTGGAGGAACCTCTCATCAGATGGCGTAGAGGAAACAGCAGGTTTCCCGTTACCGTCATCCAGGGGAAAAGCTGATCAAATTCCTGGAATATCATGATGCGGTCGCGGCCGGGGTCGGGCCTGGTGGTATCGCCAATCAGCAGAGTACCGGCATCCGGCTGTGCAAAACCGCCGATCAATTTGAGCAGCGTCGATTTTCCGCAGCCGGAAGGTCCTGTGATGCAGCAGAATGAACCGGAGTTGACTTGCAGACTGAAGTCCTTGAAAACCACCCGCGACCCGGAATCATAGGTATAGGTGAAATCAAGATGATTGATGGAAATGCTGCGGTTCCGGCTCATGAGGATCCCCACTTTTTCAGGGTTTTCCGTTCCAATGTTGAAAAAACCAGGTTTTCGAAGAGCATGCCGATAATAATGAGCATGAGGATTCCTGCGAACATGCCTGGCGTATCCATGAATACCCGCTTATTGTACATATACCACCCAAGGCCGCCGCGTCCTCCAAGTGCCCCGAATACCATCTCGGCGCTTATGACTGCCCGCCAGGCCCGTGCCCATCCGATTTTAAGTCCTGAAATTGCGTAAGGAAGAGATGCCGGCAGCAGAATAAACACCAGCATGCCCCCCCGCTTCAGCTCATAGTTGCGGCCGATATACAGATAGTGTTCTGGAATCTCCCTGAATCCGGTTCTGATATTGATAACCATGGGCCAGACCACCGAGTGCAGAATGATGAAAATTATTGCCGCCTGACCGGTGCCGAACCAGAGAATTACCAGCGGAAGCAGTGCTATTCCGGGAATGGGATGTCCGATTGATGTCAGAACATCGGTCAAGTCTGAAAAATGCCTGGAAAAGAAGGCTGGTACAGCGAGGAGGAGCGCTGAAAGGGTACCGGCAGTAATGCCGACAGCAATAAGCAGAAGGGAATTGCCGGTGCTTGCCAGCAGGCTGCCCGAGGTGATACCTCCGACGAAAGCGGAGAAAATATCAGCAATTGACGGCAGCAGAATAGGTGAAACTCCTGAAAAACGGGCAGAAGCTTCCCATAGGGCAAGCATGACCAGAATCCAGCCCGATTTTCGCAGTCTGGTTTTCCAGGCACCAGTCGACTTTTCAGCCATCAGGGAGCTCCCCAGATGACTTCCCCTGAATTAACAGGGGCCTTTTTTATATAGCCGCTGCGTTTCATGAATTGTGCGAAATCCATAACTCCATCGATGGCGGTTGAAAACAGCATCCCGGGATATGTCAGATAAGCATACAGGGTGTTTCGGTCAATGCCGTATTCAGGAGCCAGCAGGTCGGCGGCTTTATCCGGGTTATCGGTAATATACTGAACTGCCTTGGTAATAGCCCTGAGAAAAACCTGATAGATATCCTGTCGGTTTCTGTAGAGATCCTCAGTTGCCGAACCGATGATAAATGTGAACGCCCCCCCCATGGCTTCTTCTCCTGTAAGAATGAGCTGGAATCCATCCTGCTCAAGTTCCGTAAAAAGATAGGGTGGAGCCGTAAAGTGGGCGGTAACGGTGGGATCGGACAGCATGGCGCTAAGTCCATCAGGATGAGACATGGTGAGCAGGTTGTCATCGAGCAGATGAGCATTTCCAGAATTACGCTCCAGGGCCATAGCAAGAAGAATATGCTGAATGCTCCCAGGCTGCGGAAGAATAATTCTGTCTTCAGGTTCAAAATCGTCCAGGTTTTGCACAGTCTCTTTCTTTGATATCAGACCTAGGGGGGCAGAAGAGAGCCCGACGGCAATTTTCCAATCCATACCGGAATCCCACCCGACAAGAAAGGGAGGAATTCCGCCAAATCCGACATCCAGCTTACCGGCTACCATAGCCTCGCGAATGGCAGCGGTATTTTCCAGCTGTACCCATGTTACCGTGATGGAGGGATCCTCCTCTTCTATGAGATTCAGCAGGCGCATAATCTGAACCGGAGCATAGGCCAGTCCGAATTGTTCGGATATAGTTATCCTACGATGTCCTTCGGAATCCGATAACCGGGTTCCCTCTTTCCGGCTGCATCCGCCGAAAAAAAGAGCTGTCACCAACAGGCCGATAAGGCCGACAAGAGCGATAAGGCCGATAAGGCCGATATTCAGCTGCTGGCTGAGTTCTTTTGATGGTTTCTGTTTTGACATGAAAAATACTCTCCCGGTAATCTGATAACGAGCCGGTTTCCATCGACTCCGGTTAATCCGACTTGATCATATACCGTCTGCACCCGCTTCTCAAGTGAAGCAGTTGAATCAGCCATAATAACCACATATCCAGCCCGTTGAGTGGCATTTTCCTGATCTCCCACCGAGGTGCCGGCGGTCAAGTGATAGGCTCCGCTGCAGACACCGGGCAGTTTTTCCAGAGAGCTGAACGGCGAAACCCGAACGCTGCTGACCGGCTTGACAAAGAGCAGAAGCACTGCACAAAAACCACTGAACCTATCTGCATCATCCGGTATCAAGGAGTCGGCGCCGGAGGTATCTCCCATCGCCCCGGTAATAAGCAGATCGGTTATGGAAATCCCGGTAAGTCGGGGAATAGCTTCGTCTTCGTATGCTCCGCCTATCCGGCAGGCAACCTCATTAACCCGGATGCCTTGCAGACCTATCAGCATCTGTATATATATGGGACCGGAATCAATGCTGAAAGCATCTGCAATAGCCTGAGTTATTGCGGCAATCTCCTTCCGAAAACTCCCGTGATGACAGGAGGGATACCGGTGAGCGTGACAGACCCCGATATGGGGCAGATTATCAAGAGTAATCCGATCGGTAATCGAAAGCAGCTTAACCGTTCCCGAGCAGACCCAACCGGATACTGTTATCTCATCGGAAGGATAATATTCCTCCGCCAGGACCACCGAGTCGCGGGTAAACCGCGCGGCATACTGCGCAGCCTGAACCAGATTCTGCTCAGAATCGACCCGTACAACCCCTCGCTGACCCTGGCTGTCAACCGGCTTAATGACGAGGGGATAAGATAGCCCGGCTTTCATGATGCAGCAGCTTATGCTCTCACCATTCGGTGAAATAAGGACAAAGGGATTAGCGGGTATCCCGGCTTTTTCCATCAGCGGTTTCATGACCCGCTTGCTGGTTACGGCCAGAGCTGTTTCCGGGGAAATGAAAGATGGCAGTCCCATGGCAGCAGCCGTTTCAGCCGCAGTAAGGACAGGCTGATCTGTACCTGCTGTCAGAATGCCGTCAATTCTGTAATCCCGGGAGACCGAAAGAATTCCTTTGCGATCAAACGTACTGACATCCGTGGAATAATTGGCAAATTTCTTGGCTGGAGCATCCGGATAATAGTCAGAGACAAGAACCTGGTGACCAAGTTCGCGAATCCGCTTAACCGTCTTGATCTGACCCGGTCCGCCTCCGAGCATGTGCAGCAGCATATCAGCTTGCTCCTGCTTCCCGAGCCGAAGAGATGGGGGCTTCAGGGGACTTCAGCCGGTCTGAGGGAACACGCCCTACGATACGTTCTACGGTATACTGCGGGGAATTTTCTCTGAATCTCTCCAGGACAGGAGTATAATAGAGGATGATATTGCCAAATACTGAAAGAAGCTGCCTGAAAGAGTACCTGCTTTCCCGGGTTTTACTGGTATCAATGGGGATACAGGCCGCCTTGGGATCTTCCAGAAATGATGTTCCCGAAATATAGACTTTTGCCCTGGTCTCCCGCGCGACCGCCTCAGCAAGACTTCGCCGCATAATTCTGAAGCTGCTCACTTCAATATCGGCCGGCTTCCGGCAGAGCAGCTGCAGCAGCAGGCGCGTCATCAAGGTTCCCAGATTCCGCAGGCCGGAGTCGGACCGTCTTCTGGGGATTCCATAGACCAGGTCATATCCCTTTTCAACAGCACCGACAAGAAGCGGGATATAGCGGGGATGGTACTGCAGGTCATCATCGATGGTTATGATATAGGCTGATGCAGCGGCCCGCAGGCCGCAAAGAAGAGCGTGCTGCTGGCCGCTGTTTTTTGCCAGTCTGATGCCGGTTACCCGGGAATCGGATTCAGCAAGATCAGCGATGATCGAGAACGAATGGTCGCTGCTTGCATCATCAACATAGATGAAACGGGTATCGGTTGATACACTTTCGCCGGCTCGAGTAAGTTCAGCATGAAGAGAGATAAGGGTCTCCGCCGCATTCCACACCGGAACAATGATGCTAAGCGACTCAATCATTGCAGTTCCTGTCATGTTTCAGTCCAAAGTATCCCAGAATTTCCCGGCATATGATAGTGACATGCGCTTCTGTCAGGTCCGGGTATAGAGGAAGACGGAGTATCGAGGATGCGGCTGATTCCGCATGGACTGCCGGTTCCGGCGAGAAAAATCGGGGTGATGATTTCCCGAACGGGGTGGCCGGCAGAGCCGGGTAGTGGGATGCCGTTTCAATGCCCCTGCTCAGGAGGTGGTCCTGCAGGGATTTCCGATTATCGGTTCTGATAAAATAGGTATGGGCATTATGGCCGTTCCAGGCTGGAATTACAGGACGCCGGGCCGCTCCCGATGCCTCGATGGGCTCAAGGAGCGTATGGTACAGTTCCCAGAGACGAAGGCGACGCTCTCGAATTACAGATTCGTGTTCAAGCTGCGCTGTGAGAAATGCCGCTGAGAGCTCATTCATCACATAGGAAGATCCCAAACCCTGCCAGCTGAATTCGCTCAGCTGGCCGCGATGGAAATCTGCCCTGTCTGTGCCCATCTCCCGGATGATTTCGGCATGACGGAGGTAGTTTTCGCTGCCGATGACTATCGCTCCTCCTTCACCCCCGGAGGTGAGGTTCTTGCCGGAGTGAAAGCTCAAGCATGCGAAGGTTCCCAGACTCCCCAGCATACGGTTTTTGTAAGAGGAGCCTAATGCCAGTGCACTGTCTTCGATTACGGCTATATCCATATCTCTCACCATCGTCAGCAGCTGGTCCATATCGCAGGAAATACCGCCATAGTGGACGGGAACGATGGCCCGGGTATTGGCTGATATTGCCCGGGTTGTTTTTTCCAGGTCCAGGGTAAGCATGTTCGGGTCGATATCCACCCAGACAATGGTTGCTCCACGCAGCAGAAATGCGTTTGCAGTTGAGTAGTGAGTGAAGGCTGGAATGATAATTTCATCACCCGGTCCAATTTCCAGCAGCAGTCCTGCCATTTCCAGAGCATGGGTGCAGGAAGATGTCAGCAAAACCCGATCCGTTTTCAGAATTATCTCAAGCTGCTGTTTGCATGCTTTGCCCATCTTACCGTCAGACCGGAGATTTCCCGAATTAATAAGTTCCCTGATGCGGGGAACTTCGAGACCGGTCAGATGCGGAATGTGGAAGGGTATAGGCTGATGATTGTGGAATGTATTCTTATGTCTGCTCATCTTATCCTGTGCTGATAAAGATTTCGACGGAGCAGGATGCTGACCGGAACAGGATGCTTTCCGGAGCAGGATGCTGACCGCTGTACGATTTTATCATACCAGCTGTTAATAGGCTACCGGCTGCCTGAAGGAACCTGAGGTAAGTCGCTAGTTATATCTAACTATGCAATTGATTACCAATAATGATTGAATCGGGGTCCTGATTTTTTTATATTGGATCTATGGAAACACAGATACCTTCAGCGCAGATACCTTCAGCGCAAACACGTTCAGCAATCAGAGATAGTATAAACTATTATCCGGAAAAATCGCATTCAGTAGAAGAACGATTAAATTCAATTACTCATGCAATCGGGGCCGGGCTGAGTATTGCCGCGCTTATTTACCTGCTGGTTATGACCAATATCAACGGCGGGTCGGCCAAAGCGTACATATCTTTTGCGCTGTACGGCAGTTTTCAGGTTCTGCTCTATCTATCTTCCACCTTCATGCACCAGTTTACCGATCTTCCAGCATGGCATAAGCCGCTCCATATTCTCGATCAGTCTGCAATTTACCTGCTGATAGCCGGAACCTATACCCCGATAGCTCTTCTGGCTCTGCCTGACGGTTGGGGATGGACCATATTCGGTATAGTATGGGGTCTCGCGATTCTGGGGATTATTATGAAGTCTTTTATTTTTACCGGAAGACATATTGCCTCGGATCTGCTCTATCTGCCGATGGGATGGCTTATAGTCATTGCCCTGAAACCCCTGATTGCTGCCATGCCGAGCGGGTTTTTCATTTGGGTCATAGTGGGAGCCGCTTCTTATTCGATCGGGATATTATTTTATATTTTTGATAGATTTCCTTTCAGTCATGTTGTCTGGCATCTGTTTGTTATTTCAGGCAGTCTCGGGTTCTTTATCGGATTCGCCAAGTATGTAGTCTGAACCTGTTCATTTTTCTTTATCAGTAACTCCAACCTCTGCCTATCTATTGTCGGGTATGCGTGACCGCGATATAATAGATGCTGTGAGGTGACGCAATATGGCCAGATTTGTACGTAAAGATAAGCGAGAGATAGGGCTCCCCCAGGATGAGCTGCTTTTCCACGGCCGTCAGAAGATGGATGAAACTCTCAAGCGACTTATAATATACGGACCTGGCAGTACGAGGGCAGAGGGGCAGCCGGAGGATAGTTCGCAAACGGAGGCTGCAGCCGGAGAGGTAGAGGAGCTTGAGGTAGAAAACCTCAGAGAACTGTCAGAAATGGAGAGAAAACCAGGGACGGTTACCTGGCTGAATATTGACGGAGTACACGATGAAGAGGTGCTTCGCGAAATTGGGAAATTCTATGATCTCGATCCGATTATGCTTTCCAATATTATGAACGTCAACCAGCGGGCCAGCGTTCAGGAGTATGAGAATGCTATCTACATAAATCTTAAGATGCTGCATTACCAGGATCAAAACTCTGCTGCCTCCAGCCCATCTGCCGGCGATTTTGGACCTGAAGACCGTATTGTCAGTGAGCAGTTAAGCCTGGTAATAAAAGATTCACTGATTATTTCTTTTCAGGAGCATAAAGGGGATGTTTTTAATCCGGTTCGTGAGAGGATCCGCAGGCGGAGAAGAATTTTTTCGTCAGGCGCCGACTACCTTGCTTTCGCCCTGATAGATGTAGTTATTGACACCTATATCCTGATTCTCAGCCAGTTAGGTGACAAAATTGAAAATCTTGAAGATGATCTGATAGATGGAACGGATCGGTCACTGCTCGAGCAGATTTATACCGCCAAAAAAGAACTGAACTATCTGAGGAAAAACACTCTGCCAACACGGGAGATGGTGCTGCAATTGTCGAAGATCGATTCCGACCTGATACATGACGACCATGCAGTGTTTGTTAAAGAGATGATTGACAACAGCAGTCTGATGGTGGAAAGTGCCGAAAGCTATCGGGAAATCCTCAGTGATCAACTGACAATGCATCATACACATGTCAGTGCAAAACTCAATGATATCATGAAGATATTAACAATTTTCTCAGCAATTTTCATACCGCTTACCTTCATTGCCGGCATCTATGGAACCAATTTTGATTATATTCCAGAGCTGTCTTTCCGATACGCCTATTTTGTTATGCTGGGAGTCATGGTCGGGGTTGCTGTGGGGATGCTTCTTTTTTTTCGCAGTCGGAAGTGGTTCAGATAACAGTTTCTTTTTTGCCTAGCCGCAAGGCAGGACAGGGGCAAGGCAGGACAGGGGCAAGGTATTGCGCCCCTGTCCAGTTATAATTCTTGATTCTTACCTTTTCCTTTCATAGCGGAGTGTTAAGGAAGTTTCTGAGGTCCGGACTGGAATATCACGGGTCGGCTCACGAAATTTTGATAATGACGGAACAAGTGATGCCGTTTCTATCGCAACATCCAACGTTACATTACCGTAATAGAATGAGTTATTGGTCAAGTCAAAATAATAGACCCCGTACCCGTCAGCCTCGAGAGAAAAATGATTTCCCGTGATATCGAAGGGTATGTCTTTTTCATCAAACACTATACGACCCAAAAATTTTGCATGCGGTTTACCGGCGATTTCCGCGTTGCCGATGTAGGTAAGCTGCATAGCTCCCACTGCAGTGGCTTCCATACCGTTCATCAGGATGGGCATGGGTAAATCCACCAGATGCGTTCTTCCCATAACTAGCGGTCCGTTGAACAGCGGATACTGCAGAAGGTAGGAAAAATTCAGCTGGGTATCGTAATTATAGTCACCTTCAGGAGTGAATCCTTTGTGAATGATTGTCTCCGGTCCAAGGGTGCCGCTGGAATGTTCAATCATACCGGTATCATCATCGGTTATGGTTTTTGTAAATGATGTAGTCATATTCCGGTACTCAATATCTGTAAAACCCAGTCCGCGCTGGCTGAAAGTCATATCCGCCGTTGTCCTGTACTCGAAATGTTTTCCTATACCGCTTACGGGATCATAATCTGCCGTCTTAATAGATTCATTAAACGAGTAGAGTTCTTTTCTTTGAATTGTAAAATCATATTTTTGAGTGAAAGAATTATCTACCAGATTGATTTTTGCGGCATACGGCAGATCCAGATCTGCATAAGGAGCGGTAAACTGGAGATCCCGTGCTTCCACTTCCTGCGTTCCGGCGCTGTATAGACCCGGAGCAAGAACCAAAGCAAGTATCAAAATACTTGCACTTCTCAATAGGGTTTTTCTCTTCGTCATAATTGTTCACCTCTTGAGAATAATATACTACGTCTTACTCAAATCGTCTTGTCTTTATCCCAATTTTTTTAGTGCTTCATCAGCAGCAAGAACAACGCTGTTAGCCGCTGGAAAGAAAGACTGATATGGCTGCGAGCTGTAGCTCAGATCTATCAGATCACTGAGAACTGACTGCTTCTGAATGGCAAAAGTCAGCAGGTCAATTCTGCCGGTTACCGGTTCTCCGCTGACAATCTGGGCTCCAAGAAGACGCTGGGTGTCGGTATCGGCAATGATTTTCATTCTCATTTTTTTTGCCTCAGGCATAATAGGAAACTGTGTGGTTACCTCGCTGTATCCGGTTACCGGTTTATAACCTGCCTGAACGGCTGCGGTTTCCGAGAGCCCTGTTCCGCCTACAAAAAACTGACCGACCCGGGTAGCTGCTCCGTTGAAGAATCCTGGATATATATGATCTTTTCCCAGGAGATTGTCAGCGAGAACCCTTCCCATAGGCACTGCATTGGTAGCCAGCTTGCCGGGAACTGGTTTGCCGGTTATGCCGCTGACATACTGTGTGCAGTCACCTGCTGCATAGACATCCTTCAGGCTGGTTTCCATGCGGTTATTAACAATTATACCGTCACGGCCAAGTTCTATGCCGCTGCCCTTGACAAGATCCAGATTGGTTTTCATCCCTGCTGCAAATATAACAATCCCCTCATGGGTCAGGGTTTCGGATTCTTCGGAACATTCGTCCAGGGGGTCAAAGTGTATTCTTACGCCGTTATCCAGTAAAACATGTTCAACTGAAGAATGCCCCTCAAGCCCCATGACTTTGGCACCCAGATGCAGATTGACGCCTTTTCTTATTACCTCAGCCTCGACCTCCTCCGTCATTTCACGATCGAGAAGATTAGGCAGAATTGACGAAGCCATATCGACCAGGTCTACGGTAAGCCCTGCATCGCTGAGCGCAAGAGCCAGTTCTATGCCGATGGCGCCGGCTCCGACAACAACCGCCCTCTTGAGACCTGATTTTATGAAGTCCAGAATTCCAGCGAGGTTGTTTTTCGTTTTGAAACCGGTTACCCCTTTCAGTTCTGCTCCGGGGATGGGCGGGATAAAAGGTTCAGCTCCGGTTGCCATAACTATCTTATCATAGCTGAGGGCGGTACCATCAGAGAGGGTAATGACTTTGCCGGAGAAATCGACAGAGGCAGCAGACCCCCGGATGAGGACAGCTCCGGCATCTGTAACGAGGGTGTCTTTTTTCAGTGTCCGTTCAATATGAAGCAGGCCTTCTATTACATAAGGCATGGCACAATAGATCATGGAGTGATCTTCTGGTCGAATAACTGCCAGGTCCTTTTCTTTTCCCAGCTGCTTGGCGAGAGTGATGGCTGCCGGTCCGCCGCCAATGACAATGATTTCATGGTGCTGCATAGATGCTCCTGAATTGTATTTTGGTTTTTATAGATTATAAAAATAGTAACCTATAGAAATATAATGAACATATGCTCAAAAGGCAATAGTCTCAACAGAAAAAATACATACGGCTTACGGCAGGGATTTCCAGGGAACAGCTGCTTATCATCTGTGCATACCAATACACTGTGTATTACCGAATGATTGTCATAAAACAGCCGGTCTATTCGGGATTTTTATAAATAACTGTGCAGTCTCGTGAAAGGTTCTTAGCCTGATAGAGGGCTGTATCGGCTTCTCTTAGCATTGTATCAAAATTCTTGTTCTGCAGATCAGATTCGGTAATGCCAATGCTGATAGTGTAGTGCAGAATCCGGTCGTCAGCAAGCTGTACCGGAGTTTCCCTGATTCTGTTCCTGATTCTTTCTGCAATGGTAAATGCCTGTTCATGATTAACTCCAGGGAGGAGAATCCCGAACTCCTCACCACCCAATCTGGCAATGATCTCTTCGCCCCTGACGGTTTCGCGCAATATGTCGGCGCACTCCCTGAGAACCTGGTCACCTGCAGAGTGTCCATAGCTGTCGTTAATAAGTTTGAATCTGTCCAGGTCCAGCATCAGCAGCGAGAGGCAGGATTGGTTCTTAATGGCAATATTGAGCTGCATGTCAAAGTGAAGCTGAAAACTTCTGCGATTTTTCAACCCTGTCAGCTCATCTGTTTCCGATTTTGTTCTAAGCTCCAGCTCGAGAAGCTTTGTATCTGTGATGTCCTGTATCATAAAGACAGTCCCGGCTAATTCCTCTTTATATTTGTACAGGGGGTAGCTCTGTAGTTTCAGATAGGTTTTTCCCCCATCCCGGTCAATCTTGATTTCATGGTTTTTCTCTGTATCAAGCATTTCTGAAATCCGGGGCCAGGATGCAAATACCTCTTGAACTTTTTTATTCAGCAGAATTCCCGCAGCCAGAGAGTTTGTCTGAAATAGCCGGATTCCAAATTCATTGACATCAATGATGGTTCCTTCCCGGTTAATAACCATGATGCCCTGTTTCACAACTTTAAATACGGTGTCTTTTGCTATGGGAGCAAGGTGGAAAAAATTATATTTGAAGAGCGCATAAAACAAAATGATAATGCTTGGGCTGTAAAGGACTGAGATTGAGATATGAAAGCGCAGCTGTTCCAGAATTGCTACTTTCACCCAGGTGAGGAGCAGGGTGAGAAGGAAGCTTAAGATGATAAGAGTTATTTGTTTTTGATTTGCCTGAGACACTCGTTTACAGTAAGTATATAGTATAATAATGCCAAAAACAGGGAAGATGAAATTGAACGAAACCAGAACCATTCCAAGTGGGGTCGAGTGGACAATGAGGGTATCGCCAAAGAGAGGGCTTGCTTCAATTGAATAGTGAGACCGTACCAGATGGTGATACTCATTGGTAAAAATCAGGATCAGCGCCGAAAGCGGTATTATGCTTGCTGCTGCAAGATATTTCTTCAGGTTGGGCTGCTCAGTCAGCTCTATGGTAAAAAGAATCATGACAATTGGAATGGAAAAGGTGCTGATCTGCTGCAGGTTTCTCCATATCAGCATAGTTTCAAGCGATAGAACAGCCATTTCCAGAAAGGAAGTAATAGACCAGAACGTACCGACTGAGGAGAGCAGAAAAAGAGAGAACCCGCCCGGTGTTTTTCTATGCCGGAAGGCATATATTCCTATGAAGATAAGCAGGAGCGAAGTCGTTATGAGTATAAATGCCTGTAGAAAAAACAGCATTTTTATTCTCCAGATACGTTGGATAAGCGGAATTTCAAAGTACGCCATTATACCGGTTTTTGATTTGCTTGTGAATTGAATGATTAAAGAAAATGAGAATATTGGTACTATATTGAGGAATAAGTTTAATTAATGTAAATATATATAATTTTTTGGCTTTCAGCAGGCAAATATTGCTGTCTTACAGGCAGTTGCATGGTATCATTATGAAAAAGTTGCTGCCAATGGCAGTTTAAAAAAAGTATTCAAGCTGAAGAGAAGGAGCAGTTCAAACTCCTGAAACTCTTGGAGCGTAAAAATGTACAATTTTTATCCATTCTTTTTCATTCCAGGTCTTTCGGCGCTGATAAATATCATGTTGGCAATTCACATCTTTAAATATCGTCGAACTACCGGAGCAAAACTTATTCTCATCATTCTATTGCTTGTTATTCTCTGGTGCGTCGCCCAGATAATGGAATTGTCTTCAATTGAATTAGGAGTGAAGCTGATTTGGGCAAATATTCATTACATCCCCATAATGATGGCCCCTGCAGTCTATTTTCTGCTGGTTCTGCACCATGTCGGAAAAAACAGCTGGTATCGAAGCAAACTTCTGCGGGCGGTATTATTTCTTATTCCGCTGCTTATGAGCATCCTCCTCTGGACTGATGGAATACATGGATTAATACGTCAGAACGTCTATCTCGACAACAGCGGACCCATGACGGTAGTTGGTAAAACCTTTGGCGTCACCTTCTGGTTCTTTGCCGGGTATAACTTTCTTGTTTCCGGAGCCGCATTGGGAGTTCTGCTCCATGCTCTTACGCAAAGGGGCCGAAAAAACAGGGCCCAGACCTTGCTGCTGCTGTCAGGGCTCATGCTCCCATTTACCACAACTGCGCTGAATGTCTTCGGTCTTCTGTCGATTAAATTCGATCTTACTCCGGCTGTATTCAGCATATCAGGAACGTTGATGACCCTGGGAGTCTTTCGTTATAACCTAATTAATATTGTTCCGGCAGCCTATTCGGTCATAATCAATAATTTGAATACGGGTATAATCATCTTTGATTCTACAGACAAAATTGCAGATATCAATCCCTACTCAGCCAGGCTTCTTGGGAAAAGAACAGAAGAGCTGATTGACGCCCAGCCGGAATATGCTCTTGAAAAATATCCCGAACTGGTCGATTTCTATGCAGAAAAATCCTCCCGGGCGCAAGCTCTCGAAATATTTGATAATGAAGACTCGCGTCATTACGAGGTTTCCCTCAATCAATTAAGCAGAAAAAGAAAGCGAAATTTTGGTTGGCTGATGATGACGTACGATATTACCGAAAGAAAAATCACCGAAGACCGAATCCGGTTTATAGCCTTGCATGATACGCTTACCGGGCTGCCCAACAGAGCTTTCTTTCTGGAACTGACCGCCCAGCAGCTGCTGAATGCCAAACGAAATCGCGAAGGACTGGGAATGGGCTTCATTGATCTTGATAATTTCAAGCAGTTTAATGACCGCTTTGGACATGATTTTGGCGATTTTGTTCTTAAGGAAACTGCAATGAGACTCAAGAATACTTTGCGGCATTCTGATATTGTAGCCAGAATAGGGGGGGATGAGTTTGCTCTGGTCATCTCTGGAATTTCAGAAACCGAAGGGCTTTATGCAGTAGCTCATAAAATATTTGAAGCGTGCAGGCTGCCGCTGCAAAGGGGTGGAAGTGAAGTTTCCATAAGGATCAGTGTCGGCTTGAGTCTCTACCCCCGCGATGGCGAGACGGTGGAAGAACTGCTCTTCACCTCAGATACTGCAATGTATCAAGCTAAGCGGTGTGGAAAAAACGGCTTTGCAGTCTATAAAAAAACACCATGAAAGTTGGATTCAGTTCGATAAGATAATTCCTACAAATAGGTTGATCTTTTGTAGGGAATTTTGAAGAGGTAATTAAGCGGCAAATCAAGTAGAATTAGTAGTGATGCGCAATATATATTTTATAAAAACTGCTGATAAAAAACGAAAAGTGCGAAAGTATGAACTGCTTGAGCAATGCCGAAGTCTGCTTTCTCATGCCGGGGATGCAGTATTTGAGTTGGACAGGCACTATCGGGTACTCTTTGCTTCTCAGCCGGATATCATACTTAACTCTCTATCGGATGGGGATGTTGCTGGTAAACTGGCAATCGAATTATTTCCAGGGGATATCAGCAGACAGTTGGCTGCAGCCCTTGATACGGTTACAGAATCGGGTGATCGTAAGACCTTCGATTTCGAAGTAAATGATTTACAGGGTGAGCGCTGGTTTTCCGCAGATGTCATGGCTGCCGTTCTCGCTGGAGACCTCCGGCTGATTCTGACAATTCGAGAAATCAGCGGGCAACGATTATTGGAAAAACAACTTTTGAAAGAGGGAAGACGTCTCCAGGCTTTGTATGATGATTTGCCGGTGTTAATCAGTGAGTTTCTTCCGGATACTACCTTGACCTATGTCAACAGGGCAAATGCAGAATATATAGGATTGACTCCGGAAAAGCTTATCGGAAAAAAGTTTGCGGATTTTCTTTCAAAAGAGGGGCGGGAGCGTCTTGAAGAGGCCTTTGCCACCATAACTGCGGAAAATCCTGTGAGTTATACCATTCAAGAAGTGGTAGTTGATAACGAGAGAAGATATCAGAAATGGGAAAACCACGGGTACTTCAATGCTCAGGGGAATCTTGTTCTTTGTCGTGCCATCGGTGTTGATATTACCGAGGTTACATTGCGGGAGAGGGAACTGAAGGAGAGCCGGCAGCGGTTTGAGCAGCTTGCCGAACAGAGCAGGACTTTCAGCTGGGAAATTGACCGCATGGGAATCTATAGCTATGTCAGTCCAGTGGTAGAGACCATCCTCGGTTTTCACCCTGATGAACTGGTGGGAAGGAAAGCATTTTACGATTTAGCCCCTGAAAATAGTCGGGAAGATGTTCGGAATGTCTGGATCAGCTCAATTAGGGATAATTTATCATTAACTGCCTATGAAAACTGCATACTGGCCAAAGACGGAAGTGAAGTCTGGGTCTTGACAAGCTGCTTTCCCCTATATGATGAGCATGGAGAAGTAAAAGGTTTTAATGGGTCGGATACTGATATAACCCCGATAAAGCGAGTTGAAAAGGAGCAGAAGGAGACCAACGAAAGGCTGACTCAGATAAGTGACAATATTGAAGAAGTTTTCTGGCTGAGCAGCAATGACCCCCCCGCAATGCTCTATATCAACAAAGCCTATGAGCGGGTGTGGGGGCGCAGCTGCCAGTCTTTGTACGATAATCCTGATTCATTTCTGGATAGTGTCTATGATGAAGACAGGGAGCGGGTACTGGCAGAATACCGTATTACTCAGAAATCGGGAAAATTCTCGATGGAGTATCGGATAGTCAGGCCTGATGGTGCTATCCGCTGGATTCATGCCAGTACATTTCCCATTCTGGACAGCAAAGGAGACTGCAGTAGATGGGGAGGCATGGCATTGGATATAACAGAGCGTAAATATGCAGAAGAAGAAAAAGAAAAAATTGAGGGGCTGTTGGTTCAGGCTCAGAAAATGGAAGTACTGGGACAGCTGGCCGGCGGGGTTGCGCATGATTTCAACAATATGCTTGGGGTTATTCAGGGACATGCTGAGATGGCGATGGAGGCAGCCGGGGATTCCGGACCGCTCTATGAGAATATTTCGGCAATACAGACTGCTGCCAGCCAATCGGCAGATCTGACCCGACAATTGCTCACATTTTCCCGTAAGCAGGTTGTTTCACCGGTAGCCTGCCGGATAAATGAAACGATAGAGGGGATGTTCGATATGCTTCGCCGCCTTATCGGGGCAGATATTCAATTGACCTGGCTTCCCGAGGCCACTTTGTGGCCGGTTAAGATAGACCCTGCTCAACTGCATCAAATTCTGGCAAACCTCTGCGTCAATGCACGTGATGCGATCTCTGAATCTGAAGTTGAAGCTGCAGAAATTGTTATCGAGACAAAAAATAAATTATTTGGTGAAGTCTGTTATCCCGGATCGGCATCAAGTATTGCCCCGGGAGAATATGTTGTGCTGACAATCAGCGATAACGGCTGCGGCATGGATCCGGATACGGTGGATCATATTTTTGAACCTTTTTTCACCACCAAGGAGATAGGAAAAGGGACGGGACTTGGTCTTTCTACAGTGTATGGGATTGTCGACCAGAATGAAGGGAACATACATGTCTATAGTGAACAAGGAGCGGGAACAACTTTCAGCATCTACTTCAAGCGATACGTAGGAGGTGAAAGAACTGCTTCATACACTCCAAAACCGACGGCTGTCCCGCAAGGTAAAGGCCAGAAAATTATTCTCGTGGAGGATGAACGGCCAATTTTGGAAATGGTTTCAAGGATCCTGGAGAAACTGGGATACGCGGTTGTCTCAACCCCCAGCCCCGGGGAGGCTATTAACGTGATGAAGGACCATGGGCAAGAGATCGATTTGCTGGTAACCGATGTGGTCATGCCGGAAATGGACGGCAATATCCTGTCAACCCGATTACGAGCATATAATCCCCATCTCAAGATCCTGTTTATGTCCGGCTACACAAACAGCACTATCGATCACCAAAAGATAGTGAAAGAGCAGAAGCATTTTATCCAGAAACCCTTCTCGATAAAGGAGCTGGGAACTGCGGTTCATAAGGCGCTGGTCGAGGGCTAAGGAGCCGCATCTGCTCTTCATCTTTGCCTGGGCTCATGGCTCATGTGTTCTTGGGCTGAGGAAGGTAGGGAAAAACTTCCTGGGCTAGCGATTGAATGGACATAGTCTGTATCCACACCCGTCCCGGACCGGTAAGGGAGGTAAGGAACAGCCCTTCACCGCCAAAAAGCACATTAGAGAACCCCTTGACCATCTCTATATTCATATCTACCGATGAATCATAGAAAGCCACCGCCCCGGTTTCAACCTTGATTGTTTCACCGCGGGAAAGATTCAGGGAGACAACTTCTCCATCTGCCTCCAGAAATGCCATGCCTCGACCTTTCAATTCCTGCATAATCAAACCTTCACCGCCGAAAAATGCAGTGCTCAGGCGCTTCTGAAATGCAATATCAAGGATGACAGTTGGCTCGCTGCAGAGAAATGAGCGTTTTTGACAGATAATAGACTGTTCGCTCACATCAATCGGGAGAATAGTACCCGGGAACGCATGGCCGAAAGCTATCCGGCTGTTGTCCTGAAGTGCTTCGAAATAGGTAAGAAAACCTGATTCCTGAGAAAAAGCACGCTTTAAAAAACCGCTGACGCCGCCAGTCATGCGGGTCTGCATATCGATACGGCTGCTCATCCATTTCATTGCACCCGACTGGGAAACAACCCGCTCTCCCGTATTCAGTACCATTTCTACAAGAGGCATGGTCGTGCCCTGAATTGTGTAGTTCATATCTTTTCTCCTGATTATCAACGTATTCAATATTCTACTGGTTTCTCAGCTGAGAATCCACTCCTTCAGTATCAATTCTGCTCCAGCCGATTTTACCGATTATCGAGCATGGAGCAATAAACCAGTTGCAATGTGGATACTCTCTATGGTAAAAGTTAAGAGCAGCGTAAGGCAAAAATTAGAAAGATATTATCTCTAGTTATAATTCAGAGGGATGGAAATGGTGCTTCAGTATTTAGAGCAGTTTCAGATTAACATTTACGCAATCATGATGCTCCTGGTGATTCTTCTGATAATACGACTGCGCTCACGGGTGGAGTTTTACTCCAAAAAAATTCTGAAAACTATTATTCTGTTGAATATCATCGGGCTCATTATGGATCCGGTTACCTGGATATTTGACGGTAATCCTGCAGGATTGGGATTTATTGTGAGTTACGGCTCAAATATGCTTCTGGTTCTGCTGAGTCCTGTTCTCGCCGGGTTTTCGGTATCGTATATGGATTATAAAGTATTCAGAGATCGCGGAAGGCTCCACCGGCGACGCTATTATCTGTTACCGGCAGTGTTTGTCGGGAGCCTGCTGACCGTTAATTTATTCTGGCCTGTATTTTTCAGTTTTGATCCCGTAACCGGAATCTATGAAACTGCACCGCTGCAGTGGATTTTATATATTGTTATCATTGGCATCTATTTCTATGTTTCTCTTATGCTCTATAAAAACCGCAGTCAAACCAATACCCGAATAATTGCATTTGTTGTCTTGTTTTTTGCTTTGCCGATCATTGGCATGCTGATTCAAAGTCTCTTCGTGCAGCTGAATTTTGCCTGGACAACAATAAGTCTGGGTATCCTTATAGCATATGCATTTCTTGAATCAACCACCGGGGAGAAGGATTACCTTACCCAGCTCTATTCACGGGCAAGTTACGAGGAGTTTGTCAGATTTCTCATCGAGGAGGAGCGTCCGTTCAGGATTATGATGATGGATCTCGATGGCTTCAAGGCAATCAATGATGAGTTCGGCCATTATGTTGGAGATCAGGTGCTGATCGAGTTTTCAAACATCCTGCACAGAGTTGCTGCAGCCGAGAAAATGATCGCCCGTCTTGCTGGAGATGAATTTGTAGTGGTTCTGGAAAAGCAGATCCAGGATGATGAGCAGATCGTCCATTCCCTGATCCAGCAGTGCCGGCAAAGTTCTATTCCGCAGGTCCAGATGCTGCACTTCAGCTACGGCATACAGGAATACCGGAGCGAGATGACCTACGATGAACTTTATATACAGGTTGATCATGCCATGTACCTGAATAAGCATACCTGATGAAAAACTGCGAAAAAAGGAATCAGCTGCCTTTTTTTCGTTTTTTACGTACCGCCTCAGTGAGGATAAATTCAATCTGGCCGTTAACCGATCGGAAATCCTCTTCGGCCCAGGCGGCGATATCGCGCCAAAGTGTTTTTGAGAGACGCAGGAGAAGCTGTTTCTTCTCCTGCTCTTTTAGTTCCTTCATCAGGTATTCCGGCGCCTTCAGTAGATCGATCCGGCATTGACAATCGGCTGAGCATCTCTGTCGCCGCACAATACCACCAGGAGATTACTTACCATTGAAGCTTTGCGCTCATCGTCAAGCTCTACAATATTGTTTTCGCTGAGTTTGGTTAATGCCATCTCAACCATACCGACAGCCCCTTCGACAATAAGCTGGCGGGCGGCGATAATAGCAGAGGCCTGCTGCCGCTGCAGCATGGCTGCGGCAATCTCGGGGGCATACGAGAGGTGGGTAATACGGGCTTCAATAATTTCTATGCCCGCTATATCTGCCTTCTGCTGGATCTCCTCGTTAAGCTTCAGCGCTATTTCCTGACTGCTGCCGCGAAGAGATTTTTCACCCTCATCATCGGGAGCATCGTAGGGATACAGCCTGACTATATTGCGTAAAGCGGAATCACATTGTATTGATA
>JAGYPA010000029.1 GCA_018399255.1 Spirochaetales bacterium
GTCCTGATCCGGTTAAAGCAAAGGTTAATAGTATTTTAGGATGTTTTATCATAGTGTTATTCTTATGTTCTCCTTTAAATGTTATTCCAGGTTATCTCGTGCTGCATTTCAAGAAAAAACAATAGTATCATAGAAAGAGTCTTCTAATAAACTGTTTCTGAGAATTGTTTATTCTGTTACAATACCCCTGTCTGCAATGTTTGATACATTGTATTATATCTGTTGTGAGATCTGAAATTAAATTTTGTCTGGTTGGTTTATACGATGCATGTTTATCAAAGAATTATAAAGTTTTCACTGAACTATTCATACCCTGTGGTTATAACCACAATAATCCTGTCCCTTCTTATGCTTTTTTTTGCCTTGCAGATAGAACTTAATCCGGATGTCAACACTCTTTTGCCAAAAGACGATCCCAGCAACATGAATTTTAATTACTATAATAACAATGGTGAATTTACTGACAATTTCATGTTTCTTCTGGAAGGTGAGGATTTATATACACCTGAGAACCTTGCTGTCATCTATTCAGTTGTCGAAAAAATAGAAGCTTTTGATAATATAACAACTGGTGTTCATCCATTCTCTTTTATCACTGCGGAAAAAAAAGGGACGAGACTGGCTTTAACCCCGATTGCAGTCGTTGAATCGGTACAGAATTGGACTCAGGATGAAGCTGATCAATTCAAGAGGCGTCTCCTGGCAGATGACATAGCCCGGAACCTGATCGTTTCTGAAGACGGCAATGCCATATTGTTTTTCTTTCCTGCCTACCTGCTGCCGGATGAAAACCAGCAGCAAATAAAGGATCTGGCCGAGATTCTTAAACCCCTGGAAGAGTTCGGCAGGGTTTCGATGAACGGCGGACTCTTCTTTACTGATCGGGTTCTCTACTATCTGCAAAGTGACCTCATTTTGCTGTTAGCCTTCTGTTTCATCATTATAATGATCATTTACTATTTGAGCTTTAAAGCCAAGCGGGCGATTTTTCTACCGATGTCAGTAGTAGTATTTGGGACTATCTGGTCTCTGGCCATAGTGGCCATTCTCGGGTTTGAACTTACCATAATCAATATTATCACACCCGCCCTGATTTTAACGCTCGGCAGCTCCTACAGTATTCACTTTCTTTCTGACTACTACAGGACGCATCCCAAAAAACTTGAAAAAAACGATAAGGAGTGGATTCTCGATGTTGTTTCGCACGTCAGCAAAACCATCGTTATTGCCGGTCTCACGACGATAGCGGGCTTTCTCAGTCTGCTCGTTACCCGGATTCCTGAATTCAGGCAATTTGGCATATCGACGTCTATCGGGATTCTGTTTTGTGTCGTTCTGACTCTTGTATACCTGCCTGCCATACTGAATATTCTTCCCAATCCTTCAATAACCTACTACAACATGGTAGTAGGCGGGAAACTGTCGAGTTTCATTAAACGAATGGCCAAAGTGGTAATCAGTAAATGGTACATTTTTCTTATTATATTCGCGGCTGCTGTCGGCGGTTTTATCTATTCATATCCGAGAGTATCTTTCGAAACCAGCTATGTTAAATATTATCCGAAAAACGAAGCGGCCATTACAAATCTTAAAAGGGCAGTCAGCCAGATTGGCGGAGTAGACGCCATAAACATCACAATAAACGCCCCTGAGGGTTCCGACAGATATTTTATAAATACCGATGTCATTAAACAGATAGATCTGTTCGAATCAACATTTATTGATGAGACTGAGGAGATTTCCCATACCCTCTCCTTTGTGAAGTATCTCAAATTTTTTAACAAGCTCATGACAGGGGCGGCGGAGGTTCCCGATACGCCCGGACTGGTCATGCTCTTAGCCCGCTATTTCGGGCTGATCTCCGACTACAGTGTCGGGAATAACGATCTGGAAATGCTGCTTTCCGAGGATTCAAACAGTCTCACCATTTCGTTCAGATATGCGAATCCTGACCGGTCTACCCTTGCAGAAATAAGTGTTTCAGAAAGGGTTATTGAGTCGTTGGAAAGAAATGCCGAGAAGCTTATTCCCGAAGAGTGCAGCTATGTGGTCTGGGGTCAGGTCAACCGGATGATCTCCCTTAGCGGTTTAATTGAAAAAGATCAGAGAGATTCTACGCTCCTTTCTCTTCTTATCGTCCTGATTATTGCCTGGATAACCTTTAAGTCGTTCAAGTACGGTTTTCTAGCCTTGCTGCCGATTTTGTTCGGAATCATGACAAACTATATCTTTATGTATATATTCAATATTCCTTTTGATACGGTTACCATAGCCTTTGCCAGCATAACAGTCGGGGTGGGGATTGATGATGCCGTACACTTTATCCTGCGTTTCAAGAGTCTCTATTTTTACCGGTCCGGCAGCCTTAAGCCGGCAGTAAAGAGAACTATAGAAGTTACCGGGCGCCCGATTATCCTTACTACCGTTTCTATTATCGGCGGGCTGCTGGTTTTGACATTGGCCAGCTTTGTCCCGATCCGCTATTTCGGGGTGCTTATATCGATTGCCCTGCTCAATACGCTTCTTGCTACACTGTTCATACTGCCTTCAGCCCTGATCCTGTGGATTGGAACCGAGCGGCTGATCATGAAAAAACGCCTGAAGCGAAAGGAGCTTCAGCATTGAATATGTGTACATCTTGTTGTAGAATAACAGTATGAATAAAGAATTTCTGGCACAGGTCTATTTAGGGAATACTGTTGGGGACTACATCAGGTTTTTGCTTATAACCGTATCAGGGACCCTGTTTCTTCTTATAATCGGTATCATTCTCAAGCGGAGAATAAAGAAATTAGACGATCGCAAAGAAGCAGCGGCCTCTGCGGCCGTTGAGAGGGCGGCAGCTGGAGATGGGAATCTGGATACAGGTAAACCGCATAAGCGCGACTTCTCGGGTACCCTTCTGCGCTTCTTCCATAAAATTGTTCTGCCCCTGCTGTTCCTTGGCGTCCTGGCTGTCGGGCTGTCCCAGCTTTCATTCCAGAATTCGGTTATGACCATAGTTAACGGGGTCTTTACGGCGATAATAACGGTCATTATTATTCGGACAATCAATAAGAGCATCGAAATAAGCTTCACGAAGTACTTCTCCCGTGAATCACTTAACAGCCACGAAAGAAACCTCAAACCCCTTCTGGTTCTGGTAAAGTTCATTATGTGGATTGTGGGGCTGATTTTTCTTCTTGCAAACCTCGGATTTGATGTTTCTGCCGCTGTTGCCGGACTTGGAGTTTCCGGTATTGCTGTTGCAATTGCCGCTCAGGGTATTCTCGGTGATCTGTTTAATTATTTTGTCATTCTTTTTGATAAGCCCTTCGAGCTCGGTGATTTCATCATTTTTGATGACAAGCTGGGTGTTGTCGAAAAGATCGGTATTAAAACCACCCATATACGAACATTGCAGGGTGAGGTGCTGGTTGTGGCCAACTCTGACCTTGCCAGCGCGCGGCTGCACAATTTCAAGAAAATGCAGCGGAGACGTGTGGTCCTGCAGATCGGTACTACCTATCAGACCAGCCTGGAGCATGTAAAAGCTGCTCCCGGAATAATCCGGGAGATCATTGAGACTGTTGTCTCTTTTCCGGGGGTGATATGCGACAGATCTCATTTTAAGGGTTTTGGTGCCTACTCCCTCGACTTTGAGACAGTGTACTATGTTCCTTCCCCGGACTATCCAGTCTACATGGATGTGCAGCAGGAGATAAATCAGCGTATTTATGCCGCCTTTGAGGAGCGGGGAATAGAATTCGCCTATCCGACGCAAACTCTTTTTGTGAAAAAAAACCCGGATGGACAGATCATTCAATAATGAACAAATTTTTTCGAAAGAAGCTACATGCCTCCCTCGATATAGTGCTGAAGCTGGTCAATAAGAATATCCTTGTCTTCCATGACCGTTTTCACAACATCTCCAATGGAAATAATGCCGACCATTTTACCGTCAGTAATAACCGGCAGGTGACGGACGCGCTTGTCAGTCATTAAAAGCATGCAGTCATTGATTACCTGTTCAGGGGAGATGCAGATAACACGGGTGGTCATGATATCCCCTACGGGACAGTCAAGGCAAAGCCGGCTGTCTTTGGCACATGCCCGGGTAAAATCTCTTTCGGAAAAAATACCGGCAATAGATCCGTCTTCGTTGAGCACCGGAATCGCTCCGATGTTTTTCTCCGTAAGCAGGTCCAATGCTGTTTGAACCGATGCGCTTGGTGATACCGACCAGATACTGCCGTTTTTAGAACCGATTACATCTTTAACAAGAATCATGACTCCCTCCTTGGTTGTATATAGACCATAAATTCACGAAAAGGCTGGATTCTGAACTAGTTGGATCGAAGTAAAAGAAAACAGAAGAGCTCCAGCTGCTGCCTTTATGATAAAGGCATATAGGGGTGATTGCAAGCAGTATCTTTTGTAACTATAATGATTCAGGATAGTTGTACAGTAAGTTGCCATTAATGAAATTAATGGCAATGAATGATGAGAGCAGGATTCCAGTTAAAATAATAATCATTACAAGGAAATTTCGAACAGTATATGGACAACTCAAGAAAACTCACGCAAACTAACCGAAAGAAGCTAATGCCAGTTATAACGTCCCTGGTGATTGCACTTTTCCTGCTGGCATCAGTACAGCTGTTCTCGGCTCATCTCCCACAGACTACTTGTGATGGGGATGCCCGGGTTCTCGGATTGGGCGGAGCAGTAACTGGCAGTGCTGCGAACACCAATATGCATAGCATGAATCCTGCCGCACTTTTCTTTCTGCCCGAAGCCCGGCTTCATGTGGGAATCGATTATCTCGATTCTTTCCCGCTTGATGTTGATTTCGGCGACGGTCTCGTGAGCTTTATTCAAGACCCTTCTGTATCCTACAACATTCACTATACAGCCAACGGCTGGTCCTTCGGGGTTTTTTCAGATTACTGTATCGATAATAGGGGGCCGATCGGAGATGATCTCATGGTTGACGTGGAAAGAACCAACGGCATGGAAGTCGGATTTTCTTTCGGAATCGGACCCCTTGCAGTAGGTGCTGACCTGAGGGCAGCAAAAAAATCTGCTCTCTATCAACGTCGTATTCAGGACAGCGGGGATTTGGTTATGATTGCGACAGATTTACTCCAGGAGATTTTTTTAGCCGAATATATTCCTCAGGGTGAGGAATCCTTTGAAATGGGCCTTGGCTTAATGATGGATTACGGCTCCTTTGCTTTAGGGGCTTACAGTGAGAAATTTGTCGATTTTTTTGATGATACAGCCAGCGGGGTGTCAATTGATCCAGAAAGAATTCTGGCTGGCCTTGATGTTGGAATAAGCCTCTCAACAGACCCGTTTACCGGCTTTGGAAACTTGCGGCTGGTGCGCTTACTTGCCGCGCTGGATGTGCATAATCTCGGAGATGCAGGAAACCGTACTGTTAATGCTGGTATGGAAGGCAGTTTAATGCTGACAAACAGGCTCTCGTTATCAGTTCAGCTGGGGTATTATAAAGCGCTGCCGGACTTCGAGGATGTTCTGTCGATTTTGGAAATTGAGGATGGTTTTTTTACGGCCGGGGTCTCTGCCGACCTTATTTTCATGACGGTCAATACCGCGCTTGTGGTACCGGGTAATGTTCTCACCGCCGTGTTTGATAATGCCTTGTCAACCTTCGCCGCTGCAGGAGACCGCGTTTCTGGAAAGGTTTCACTCGGGTTCTTTCTGTAGATCGGCTATAAGGCGTTTGCACATGGAGCCTTCCTGCTTGAGAATTTTTGAACCTCGTGTAATCTTGCACAGACTGATTCCCAGATTGTGGGCAATTTCGCGCTGTGGAATAGCATGATATAAATCTTTCATCAGGCGCCAGCGGAGGGCAAGATCGTACTTTTCCTTGGTTGTAAAAATTTCGGTAAAGAATTTTTCCATTTCATCCTGAGAATCAATTTTTGACATTATTCCGATGAGCTCCTTCAAATCTTCCATAGGTGCACTATCCCCTGTCTCTATCCCCTGTCTATTTTTGGCTCTTGCCTGCTTATAAGCAGTATAGTAATATTGCCTGTCTCTAAATTACTAGTAAAAGAAGCGACTGTAAAGGAGTAATTCTCCCTATGAATGCCCGATAAACATGTCCCGATAAACATGCTTTCCGGCTCTCCAAAGCCCTTGACAAACTCCCCCTCTCATCACTATAGTCAGTAAGGAAATACGAAAGACCAAGAATTTGGCTGCATAATCCGTTCGCTGAAGAGAATTATACTCAGCAGCAGGAATGGATGCTGCCTTAAGGAGACGATATGGCTAAAGCACATAGAGGTGCCGGGATACGGGAACTGACCAGCAAGGGGCGGGGAACCTGTCCGCTGTGCAAACGAACTGGAATCAAGCTTATGTATGAACGGGAAGCAAATGCGAAAAAGATCGCAGTCTGCAAGCAATGCGAAGCAGCTTTGAAGAACGGGCATATGACCGAGGCGCTCAACGCACTGGCGTAAGCTTACAGAGAAAGCGGCGAACGGGTAGAGGATCTGTAACGTACAGGTCCTTTTTTTCGCGGCAGAGTAAGAATTCACCTGGTCTGCCGCCGTCCTGTTCCGGGGGAGAAGCACTTTGATGGAGGATGACGCAGCAGCAGAATCCATAAATGTTTTTATGGTCGGGATAAAGGGAGCCGGCATGTCATCTCTTGCAGTGCTCCTGCACAGTATTGGCTTTACTGTATCCGGATCTGACAGCGCAGAATATTTTATTACCCAGGACAATTTAGCCGCTCATGGAATTACTTGGACTGAAAGCTGGGATCCTTCACACATTCCTTCCCTGTGCAGTCAGCTTATCCACTCATCAGCCTATGATCCTCAAGCTCATCCGCAGATTTGTGAGGCAAGGAAAAAAAACATTCCAGTATATACTTACAGTGCTTATACAGGTCGCTTATCGGAGGAATCAGCCTGCAGCTGCTGCGTTTCCGGAACCCATGGAAAAACCACAGCATCCGCCTTTATCGAACAGCTGCTGACCGTTCTCGAGGTACCGGCCTTTGCTGTCTACGGCTCCTACAGCAGTACTGTTACTGCAGATTCTGCTTCCCGCCACTTCCCGTTATCGGACAATCCACTGAAGTCAATGGCGGGAATCATCGAAGCCTGTGAATATAACCGTCATTTTCTGCAGCTGAGTCCCGATGTGCTGGTGGTAACCAACATCGATTTTGATCATCCCGATACATACAGGGATAAGCACGAAACCCGGAGAGCCTTTGTACAGCTTGCCGGACAAATCTCTGAGTATGGATATCTGGTTTACTGTACAGATGACTCGCTAACTGCGTTGGCAGCGGCTGAACTGGCATCCTCAAGACCCGATATCCACCTGATACCCTATGGGGAAACGGCAAATGGAGCCTTTTCAGTTAACTTTCTTCCCGATGGAGAAGCTGGAACTATTTTCCAGCTGGGATGCTCATCAGAACCAATAGGCCTGCCTGTTCCCGGTCGGCATATTGCCCTGGATGCAGCCGGGGCGGCAGCCGCAGCCGCATCAGTACTAGCCTGGAGCAGGGCAATGGATAACAGCGGCAGGGTATTATCCGAAGACGGGGCAGTCTGGGAACGCATGTTTCTGCAAGCTGCGAGCAAAATCGCCGAAGCCTGTGCCCGAACCTATCCGTTATTTAGTGGACTTCATCGGCGCAGCGAGATCCTGGGCACCGCCGGCGAAGTTCTGGTAATGGATGATTATGCCCACCACCCGACAGAAATCAAGGCCATGTTAGTTGGATTGAAGCGGTATTATCCGGAAAAGAGAATCATTGCAGATTTCATGGCGCATACGTTCAGTAGGACCAGAGCGCTTTTTACCTGGTTTTCTCAAGCATTTTCCGAGGCCGACCATATTATCATTCACCCGGTCTTCTCCTCGGCCAGGGAACACGGCAGTGATGAGGAAGCAGAAGCGGAAGGACGCAGACTTGCTGAAGCGATTCCCCGAGCCCTTTTTGCGGAGAGTAATCTGGAAGCAGCCCATCTGGCTTGCCGGATACTCAGACCGGGAGATCTCTTCATATCACTAGGGGCTGGAAGCAATCGGGAGACAGCGGAAACAGTACTGGCAATGCTTGCAGCCGGGACAAAAGACTGATAACGTACAGATACTGACAGCATTACTGTTAAGGAGAAGCGAGCGGATGAAAAGCATGACCGGATATGGCAGCAGTGAAACCTGGCACGATGCATTTACCGTCTCAGTGGAGATAAAATCACTGAACAACCGGTATCTGGATATCCATCTCTATACACCGTCATTTCTTAATCCGCTCGACCAGGAAATTAGAGATATTGTCAGGCTGGAAGTTCTGCGTGGGCATGTGGACGTTAACGTCCGGATAAAGCAGCAGGATACTGATGTCGAGGTACTGATCGACCGTACCGCAGTAACCAGACTAGCAGAGGCTTATAAGGTTATTGCAGAAGCCGCAGGAATATCAGAAAAACCCGGGCTGATACATTTTACCGGCAATGAGGATGTCATCAAAATCGTAAGAAATATTGACATTGAGAAGTACAGGGATGCGGTTCTGGAGGAAGTAAAAAAAGCACTGGTTCCCTTCTCGCGATCGAGAGAAGCCGAAGGCCGAACTACCGGCAGTGATATTATCGGCCAGTTGGAACAGTTCCTTGCCGGCTTTGAACTGGTCAGGGATAAAGCGATAATTATGGAAAATAAGCTCACAGAAACATTGACTGAACGCTTCAGGCAGCTTGTCGGGGATGGCTATGATGAAGGCAGAATTCTTCAGGAAGTTGCGGTAATGCTTAATAAATATACTATTAACGAAGAAATTCAGCGAATCGGCAGTCATGCAGACCAGTTCAGGGAGATACTGGAGGCCTCCGGCCCCATCGGGAAGCGGCTTGATTTTTTAAGTCAGGAACTGAATCGCGAAGTGAACACCATCGCCTCAAAAAGTATCATAGCAGAAGTAAACCAGACCGTTGTCACCATGAAAGATGCTTTGGAAAATATCCGCGAACAGCTGAGGAATCTTGAGTAATCAGGTAAATGGTATTAGAATAGCGTTTTTATACGATCATATGGGGAGACCTGCTGGATGAAAATTGCGATATCAGGAAAAAGCGGCTGCGGAAATACCAGCGTCAGCAGACTGGCGGCTGAGAAGCTTGGCTATACCATGATTAATTATACCTTCAGAACCATGGCAGAAGAGGCCGGAATGCCGTTCAAGGATTTTTGCGCCCTGGCTGAGAAGGATGACAGTCTTGATATGCGTCTTGACCAGACGCAGGTGGCTCTTGCCTCGAGCGGCAACTGCGTGCTCGGATCACGGCTGGCCATCTGGATGCTTGAGGACGCTGATTTCAAGGTTTACCTGTATGCCGATCCTGAAGTCAGGGCTGCCAGAATCAGCAGGCGGGAATTACGTCCGATGCAGGAAGTGCTCGCTGAGACTATTGCACGTGACAACCGTGACAGTGCCCGATATAGAAGAATTTACTCCATAGATACCGAAGCGTATCAGTTTGCCGATTTAGTACTGGATACAAACGATCTGAATCAATTTGAGGCGGCCGATATTATAGTCGAACAGGCCAGGGAAATCCTGAAGACTATACAATAATCAGGCAAATCGATATAATGTAGGCAAATTAGACAGGATGCCAGAAACAAGTAAGGAGACATGATTGTGCCAATACCATTGAATCAGCTGATCGACAGCAATGAGAATATTTATCAGCTTACATGCATAGCCATAAAGCGGGCGCAGAAAATAGTCAGACCGGTTATAGAGGTTGAGGAAGGGGAAATCGCAGAGCCCGAAGAAGTTGAAAAAATCATATCCCAGGCGCTCTCGGAAGTTCTTAATCATCAAGTCGAATACCAAGTTGAAGAGACCGAATAGCACAGTAATTCTTTTCGGGCCAACCGGAGTCGGCAAAACATCCCTGCTGACAGAATTGGATGCCCGCAGATTCGAGATAATCAGTGCTGATTCACTCCAGGTCTACCGGGGCATGGATATCGGCACTGCAAAACCTACTAAGGAGCAGCAGAAGGCTGTTCCCCATCACCTTATCGATATATGCAGCCCTTCTGAATCATTTGATCTTGGAAGGTTCAATGACCTCGCTGAACAGGCAGTTGTTAAAATACTCCAGAGGAAGAGGCTGCCGATTATTTCGGGGGGAACCGGTTATTATATCAAGCACTTTATTCTGGGTATGCCGGAAACCCCGCAGGCATCGTTCTCTGTCCGAAAGAGGATAGAGGATATGCATCGGATGTACGGGACGGCGTGGTGCCGTGAGAAACTTGCTGTCGTCGATGCTGAATCGGCTGAAAGGATATCTCCAAATGATACCTACCGAATTTTGAGAGCTCTTGAAGTCTTTGAATCAACTGGAAAGCCTCTTTCTTCATTCAGCATGACCAAAAGGCCAGGAAAGGACCTTGATCTCCTGATAATCGGCCTCTATCGTGAACGTGTAGATTTGTTTGAGCGAATTGATGCCCGGGTTGATGAGATGTTCCGCTCAGGTCTGGTTGAAGAGATTCGAGAACTTATGCGGGCCGGGGCGCAGGCCGACTGGCCCGGCATGAAGGGAATAGGGTACCGGGAATTCTTTATAAGCCGCCGCAGCGGAGAGTTTTCCTACCGGCAGACAGGAGAACTGATCAAGCTGGCAAGTAAAGCCTATGCCAAGCGGCAAATGACCTTTTTCCGGTCAATTCCAGGAGTAATCTGGCTTAATCCTGAATCTGACAGGGCAGAAATTATTCGACTTCTTCACTCCCGATCCAGACCCTCCTGATTTCGGTTATCAGCCAGTAGTCTTTTTCCTGTCGGACATCAAGCTCTTCCACAATGTGCTGCTTGAGGATTCCGATGCCCGACTCAGCATCCTCTTCAGGATCAGATCCCGAATCCGGAAGCCAGAAATCATATTCTGCCCGGAACGTGAAATCATCAATCTGCGTAATTTCCAGGGATGTTATTCCATAGACAATGGTACCGGGATCTACCGGCGGCCGGCCCTGGTCAAGCCATTCCTGAGCAGGAAAGATACCGTCGTTCTGCTCATAGGCAAGGCGTGTCCTGCTGGTGACAAAAAGATTGGTTACCAGATTTTCCGCTTCGCTTCGTACGCCTCTGTCCAGGGTCTCATTAAGCAGTTCTGTATCCAGGTCGTTCTGGCTCTGGTAATATACTGCTATCATCTCTTCCGGCTCTAGACCTGCAGTCTGCGGCGGTTCAAGCGCCCTCGTAATCATTGATACGGCAAAAAGCAGGATCATTACAGTCGCCGCACCCAATCCTATGAGGAGATTTCCCCGTTTTCGCAGAAACCGTTTTCTCCTCACTCTTTTAGCTCTGGTTTCCAGATAGTTATCAAGGAGAGGACTGTTCTTTGGAGGTACCGCCGTGATGAAAGCCTTTCTGCGGGTATTGAACTGTTTGATCCATTCTTCGATATCGGGAAGTTCGCTGACAGATTTTGCAGTCAGAATATTCTGAATCCAACGGCCATCCTTCTCCGGTATCTGCTGGTTAAGCAGCTGGGGCGGCAGCGGGGTATAGGAATCATCCCGGGAATCCGCATCCCCCAGCGGCACGTGTCCTGTCAGCAGGCGGTAGACATATTCTGTCAGCAGATAGACGGTTGTGCCGTTTCCCCGGAATCCTGGCCGGATCCATTGTTCGGATGTTTCCCAAATTTCGTCGGCACTTTTACCGGCAATCTGCATTTCAATAATAGATCGGGGCAGCAGAAGAACCCCCCCCCCGACAATAAAAAAAATGGCATCAGTCGGAAGGAATATTCCGGGTTTGGTGAGCCGCATCAATTCTGAAATCTCAGCGATCCGCTCGAAAGCCTCATCGTACGGCATCGAGAAAAGCGCATGAAGGGGCAGGATCTCCATTGGTTCAAAATAGATATATCGTTTTTCATTAAGCTGGGTAAATCCCTGCCAATACCACTCATGCACAGTTTTGCCAGTATAAAGCGTTCCCGGTTCACCCCTGCCGTTTCGAACACTCGGCGGTACTGACGCCCGGGCTGATGATATAGCCAGGGCGGTTTTTTTCTTGCCGTCAATGGTAATGGTTTCCGGTATAATAGTTCCCTGGATAGTTGCTTTCTGGAGAGCTGGATCGGCCATTGAGTATTCCTCCACTTGGTTGTGATGTGAGCAGGGCTGAGATTGTATGGGTAGTCTTATCCCCTGAAGTCTGTACTGCCGTTTGGCGGCTGGCAAGAATTTCCCAATTCTGATGTGGTGGAAAATACCCGCTTTTTCTCAGCGCATCGGCGATATGAGCGCCGCACATGCTGATTTCGTGACGGTTGAGGGCTTCGAGGAGATGCGCTTTACGTTTTCCGCTAAGTATTTCTTTTGCAGTTGCTGCCTGCCGGTCTGCAGCGGCAGCCGGAAGATAACCGGTAAGGTTCGATGTTATGATAATAAGCGTTTTTTCCGGTGGGAAAAGCTGGATTACAGCGGCCAGTTTTCGTGTTTTCTGTGAGGATGCCGGGCCGATTAGCAGGGGAATTACCGGCTTTTCCCCGAAGAGTTCTTTTATAAATGGGAGCTGAAGCTCTATGGCCGGTTCCTCTTCAAAATAATAATTACGGCCTGCAGCTTCCTGGAAATTTTCTGCAATTATTTCCAGAGAATGGTGATCGACGGGGAGACAGCCCCCGGGAATATGAAATTCCCGGAATTCGGGATAGAACAGGAAGTATCCTGAATCTATCAGAAGTATCTCGCTGTGCAGAGGAGCCAGGATAAGGATATGTTCAGGATGAGTCCCCAGAGCGATTTCCTTCAGAGATCCATAAGTTGTTCCCATCAGGTCAAGTGTCTCCTCATAAGCTGCATGGGGGGCTATGACGGCTGCCGGGAGGCTGACGGCAATTGCGGAAGCGGAGGAGGACGGCGATTTTTTCTGCAGCGCGGCAGAAACCAGGGCGGTGAGCTTTCCGGGGTCTGAAGGATAGAAAATATCGCAGCCTGTTGGTTCGTGAATAGTCATGGCTTAACAGTACTCATTCTTTAAACCCGCGGCAAGTCCCTGTCGGAAGGGTGAGTGAATAAACTGTCGAGTCTTTTCTGATCGAGGGCTATCGAGAGGTTTTTTTCCTGTGTCGGAAGAACCAGCCCCTTTGGCCCGTCTTTTGCCCTGCGCAGATACTTTACCTGGGTGTAGTATAATTCTCCTTTTCCGCTGTTTCTTCCCTTGGAATAGTAAAGGGCCAGATTGCCGGCATCGAGGAGGGTTTCCAGGGGGATGCTTTTACCCTTTATTGCTTTGATAAACACATATCCGCCGGGAAAATCACGTGTATGGAGCCAGTAGTCATTACCGCGCACATAACGGCGGAGAAGTGTGTCATTCTCAGCGGCGCTTCGTCCAACCAGAATGGTAAAGGAACCCGATTGAAACTGCAGACCCGGGGCCTGGGCGACATTTGACGAAGCTTTTGTATCGGGTATCGGCTTTTGCGGGGTTTTCTGACGTTCGGAATCAGCAATAAACTCCTTCAGCCGCGAAAGCTGCCGGGCTGCTTCCCCGGGGGGGGGTTCTTTCCCGGGAAATATTTTTTCCCGAAGATTATTGAGCTGGGAGATTGATCGGCGGGTACTGCTGATTTCATCTTCCAGGTTTTCAGCTGCTCCTTTGGCCTTGCGGTATTTTTTATAATAGGTTTCAATGTTTTCACCGACCGATTTTGCGGGATTGAGAGCGATTCTTGTAAGTTCATTGCGGGAGTAGTCAAAGACGTCGAGCCATTGATTTCCCGGTTTGATCTGGTGAGCGTTTGCGGCCAGCAGGTCAGCAGTTTCACGATACTGGTCAATCTGTTCGCTTTCTACCCGCCGTTTTTCCAGCTTTGTCAGGACAGCCTTGAGGTTGATAAGACGTTCCTGGAAGAGTTTTTCGGCGGCCTCTGTGAGTCTCGATAACTGGTCATCATATTTCTGAACTGAATATTGCTGCTCTATTTGCTGGTTAAAGCTCAATCCTGGAATTCTTTCCCGGAGGTTATAGGTTTTCCCGGGGGTTTCTTCTTTTCTGACAGACTGTTTTTCCGGAGTTGGTACTGCAGCTTCGGGGTTTGAGTTCATGGGCGGGGGCGTGAAGGTGTTTCCCGATATTTCACCGCGGGCCGGCCGCCGGTAGAGAGCGTCAAGAATGGTGTCGTTATTGTCGGCTGCCAGGACATTGCCGGCACCTCCCCATAATCGTATATAGAGATGGATTATTTCTTCGCTATGCAGTATTTTCAGCATTATTGTTCGTTCCTGTCCCAGTTGGACGGCTTCCAGGATTTTACCTCCCTGGATTCTGGAACGTAGAAATTGTGCAAAACGCTGCAGTTTTTCTGTTTTTTTCTCTGGTGGGGTCCTGGATAACCAATGCAGGCGGCAGGCTGCCTGTTCCAACGATATGAGCAGCTGATTTCGTCCTGTATGGGGGTGATACAGGGAGAGTATCAGGTTTCTGAAATCCGGCTGAACTATTTTCTGTATATAGGAATCGGGCAGGGCCAGTTCTTCAAGGATCAGGTTTATTTCTTTCCAGTTTAATGACATTGCAGGTTGATCTCTCCTTTTTGCGGCTGTCTTTGATGGCAGTTTAATACTTTCGGGAAAATTTTCACCTGTTACTATCGTTTGCATCTATTCCACCAATACGACATGCTTTCCCCTTAACCATACTCTCAATTATCCGGGTTGAAAAGAGGTTGATAAAAAAACGAGATATATTGCTGTTTTCCTTGACAGCTTGTATTTCAAGAGCATAGAATTAGCAGAAGACTGAATGTATGACAATAAGATCTGTTCAGGAAAATTTTCGAGATAATTTTCTTCTTCGCGGGTTTTTATCTGGTTCAGTCTATCAAGTAAGGAGGAAGCTATGTCTAGAATTGTCAAATGTGCTCACATCCAGGCATCCAACCCTAAGCATGATGGAAGTCTTGCGGAAATAAAGGAAGCGATGATCCAGAAGCATATTCCGCTGATTGAAGAGGCTGGAGAAAAAGGAGTGCAGATTCTCTGTCTCCAGGAGATTTTCTACGGACCCTACTTTTGTGCAGAGCAGGACATAAAGTGGTACGGATCTGCAGAAACTGTTCCCGGACCCACCACGGAACGTCTTGCTGAATATGCAAAAAAATACCGCATGGTCCTGATTATTCCGGTATATGAAAAAGCCCAGGAAGGAGTTTATTACAACACTGCGGCCGTGATAGATGCTGACGGCAGCTATCTGGGAAAAATGAGAAAAATCCAGATACCTCACACATGGCCGGGATTCTGGGAGAAATTTTATTTTAAACCAGGAAATCTAGGATTTCCCGTATTTGAAACAGCCTATGCAAAAATCGGGATTTATATCTGCTACGACCGCCATTTCCCCGAAAGTGCACGGGTACTGGCCCTTAATGGAGCAGAAATACTATTTAACCCCTCAGCAACGGTAGCAGGCAAATCTGAATACCTCTGGGAGCTTGAGCAGCCGGCGCAGGCTGTCGCCAACGGCGTCTTCATTGGGGCCAATAACCGGGTAGGAGTTGAGAAGCCCTGGGAGTTTGGAGAGTTCTACGGGTCAAGCTACTTTGTTGATCCACGTGGAAAACTCTTAGTAAAAGGATCAAGAGATACGACCGAACTGGTTGTTGCAGACCTCGACCTGGACCAGATCAGGGAAGTACGGGACGGGTGGCAGTTTTTCCGGGACCGTCGTCCGGAAATGTATACAGAGATATGCCAGCACCTGCCATGAGACGGCACCTCTCGAGTTTGTAACTGAACGGAATGCTGCAGATAATGCAGCATTCCATAAAAAAATAATAAAAGTTGCAAAAAAAGTTGTAAAAACCGCATAATTTGGTATATGATTAGTTTAAATAATCCGAAAAGGATGTTCAGGTTATGCTTTGCAACAGAAACCTTCAGCCTTTTCCGCAAGTTATTTCCTGAAATCGTCCGATATGCAAATTAATGCAGACTGCCTGAAAAAAAAGCCGAATCAGGGGGAGAACTGCTTTCTGAAGGCTAAATAAATATATAAAAATGGGGGAACTATGAGCGAGAATGGAATTAATAAAAGTGGGTGGGTAATCTACCCGATCGGCAGCAAGCCTAAAATGGGCCTTGCCTTTCTCCTGGGAATTCAGCAGTACCTGACTATGTTCGGGGCAACCGTCATTATTCCTTTCATCGTCGGCGGGGCTATGCAGCTGCCGCAGGAAGAACTGGCACTTCTTATCTCGACGATGTTTTTTGTATCCGGAATTGCGACCCTGCTGCAGCAGTCTCCGCTTGGCAACAGGCTTCCGATCATTCAGGGCGGAACATTTTCCTTCCTTGGACCGATGTTTGCTATCGTAGGTATGGTTGGAGCCCAGGGGCTTGGTTGGGAAGTCATGATTCAGCAGGTCAGTGCGGCAGTAATGTTTGCGTCACTTTTCGAGATCATTCTCGGGTATACCGGTCTGCTCGGATACATAAAAAGACTGATCAGTCCCTTAACTATAGCACCGACTATTGCAATGATCGGGCTTGCACTGTACGGTATCGGAGCACCCTGGATGGCCGGAAACTGGACAGTTTCTCTGGTTACCCTTATATCGATGATTTTGTATTCACAGGTTTTCTCCCGCAAGATCAAGGCATTCCTGCTTTTCCCGGTTCTTCTTGCAATCATTACCGGATGGCTTGTCGCGCTTTTAGGAACCTTGTTCAACCTGATTCCAGAGGGAAATCCTGCCAACCTCCGCAGTCAGCTGGAACTGATAGCGGCAGCGAAATGGATTTCTCTCAGACCGGCTCTTCCGTTCAAGTGGGGATTTCCGCAGATCAATTCGATAACTATAGCCGGATCTCTGGGAATGCTTGCCGGTTACCTCGGATCCATGGTTGCAAGGTTCTCGGTCACGAGCACTTCCTCGGACTTCTTAAAGAATCCCCGTACGATGTCTTCTGCCTTTTCCTTTGATGATGTGAAAAGTGGAATCGCCTCATAGATGATCCCGTATTCCGAGTTCGCGGCGATCTTCGCCATGAATTCTGACGTGCTACCTTCCTTTTTGAATCGCGCTCGGACCCGGCAGGACTCCAGCTTCTCGGGTGGTAAAGGCCGGTGCCGTTCTTATGCTGATCCTGCCGATGTTCGGGAAATTCGGAGCCGTTTTGTCAACCCTTCCAGAACCGGTTGTCGGGGCAATGTTTGTTGCTATGTTCCGGTCTTATTGCCGCTGTCGATATCTCGAACCTGCAGTTTGTGAATGAACAATTCCAGAAACCTTTTTATCATTGGTATAGCTTTCTTTTCAGGTCTGAGTTTTCCTGCCCACTTCCGGTGCGGCTCCTATAAGCTGGGCTGGAAGTAAGGCATGTTTGTTGAGACCCTGGGATCTATCCTGCAGACAATTCTTACCACTGGTATGGCTGTAACTGCTATTGTGGCTATCCTGCTTGACAATCTCTTTGCCCTGAGCTACAAAGGCAGAAAGAGGTCTCGAGTACTGGGAAACCGAAGCCAGTGAAGAGGCTGGGTGAAAGCTGAAGCAGAATAGATAAACTCGCTGTTGGTGAAGAACTCAAGATTCGATAGTTCTACGCAATATCGAATTCAACTCTCTTTATTATCAGTATAGTAAGACAGGGACATGAGACAGCGTAAAGCTGTCTCATGTCCTCTCTCTGCATCAAGACCGCTGAAATGACTGTAGGAACGTAGATATGAAATCAACCGCAAGAATTGTACTATTCGGTTTCTTGCCGTTCTTCTGGTACTGGATTTCTATTCAATGATACTAACGCTAATAATCCAAATTCAATTACTGTTATATTGTTAAGGATGGAAATCTGGGATATAGCCATTACCGTTGGTCTGTCCCTGATAATTGCTGTTATTTCGCTTGTCATGATGCAGGATGCAAACCGTAATTCAGTCAGTAATCTGCTTGAGATGAACCGCGACTATATCCTGAAACTTCGGGATGAGGGAAAAGCGATGAAGAAATTGCAGAATCCTTTACAGCGGAACTGGAAAGCAAAAAGCAATTCAGTCAGGCTCTGATAAAAGAAAAGTACTCCGCTCTCTGAAAAGGATTGTGTAATGGATAATCCGTTAGAATTCCAGCCAGCAATAATCTTGAAATTCTCCTTATCGGCATCGGGTTTATGTCTATAGTCTTTCTGATTGCCTTTATACGCAATATGGAATCCGTCGTATACGGAGCAAGTATCAACAGAATGAGATTCTGCTCAGTTCATTCCAGGGTTCAGTTTTTATGAGGTTGAATCAGTGCCCGGAAAGCCGCTTCGCAGTACAGGCACCCTGGTTATGACGCAAGGAGCTCTATTATCGGGCGAAATTTATGAATCCGGGAACTCACGATTCCCGGGCGCAATATCTTCTTTATCAGTTTATTGATACATTCAAAGGTAAATTGATGTACGTAAAGGTTATTGCCGTCAATTTCATTAATTCGGACGGAGAGCGGGACCGGGCGGTCTTTAGAATTCCTATCCTGAAAGGTGGAATCTTGCTATCCGGAAAGTATACCTCAGCAGAAATGAACCGGCGAATATTAAGCCCGGCCAGAATAACAGGCAATAAAGCAATAATGGAATGGAGAAAAAAAACCGGCTGAATAGGATCTCAGCCGGTTTGATAACTAATTCTGTCAGGTGAAATCAGCGAATAGCCTGCTCAGTTGCACCATCAAAGAAGAATACCACCTTGGAAAAATTCCGGTACAAGACTCATCTTGTCACCAACTGCAGGAATGATTGACGGTTCAACCTTTGCTACAGCCTGATGCTTTCCTCTGCAGATACAATAATATAGTTTCGGCACCCTAACGGCTCAACAACAGAGTACTTCGGCCATCGATCGTTTTGCCTTCCTCAGCTTCTGGAACATAGTCGAGATTTTCGGGACGAATGCCAAATACAACTTCTTTCCCGACATAATCCTTAAGCAGGTGTGTTGAAGGAAGACTCAAGCTCGATTTTGAAGCTGTCGCCTACTGCCACAAGACCTTTGCCGCTCTTTTCTATTTTAATGGAAAAGAAGTTCATCGGAGGGGAACCAATGAAGCCGGCAACAAATTTGTTGGTTGGTGTGTTGTACAGATCAAGCGGACTTCCGATCTGCTGGATAATACCCATTTTCATAACTACAATCTTATCCGCCATGGTCATTGCTTCAACCTGGTCATGGGTTACATAGATCATAGTGGCTTGCAGTCTGCTGTGAAGAGAAGAAATCTCCGCCCGCATCTGAACTCTCAGTTTCGCATCAAGGTTGGAGAGCGGTTCGTCGAAAAGGAAAACTTTCGGCTTTCGTACAATAGCCCGTCCTACAGCAACACGCTGTCTTTGTCCACCGGAAAGAGCTTTCGGCTTTCTGTCAAGAAGTTCCTCGATGTCGAGAATCTTTGCCGCTTCACGTACACGCTGATCTATCTCTTCTTTCGGAAATTTCCGGATTTTAAGACCGAACGCCATGTTGTCATAGACGCTCATGTGCGGATACAGGGCATAATTCTGGAATACCATTGCAATGTCCCGGTCTTTAGGCGGAACGTCATTGACGATTTTTCCGTCAATCATTAATTCACCTGACGAAATGTCCTCAAGACCTGCCACCATACGGAGTGTTGTAGATTTTCCACAGCCCGAGGGACCGACAAGTACTACAAACTCCCGATCCTTGACGTCGACGTTAATGCTGTCTACCGCTTTAACATTGCCGTCATACACTTTTGAAATGTTCTTAAGTTCAACTGTTGCCATGTGAACCTCCTTAATTATCTTATGGTATTCACGATACTATGATTTGGCTGAGGTGTCAATCATTTTTCAGGGAGGAGGGAGCTTTTACTCAGGTAAAAGCTCGGGTAAAAGCGAGGGTAAAGCTCAATGATTTTGTCGTGAATTACGGGAAATCATTATTGCTGCCGAACTGGTAATCCAGGCAATAATTATACCGATTAACGATCCGCCGACATCAGCCAATAGATCGGCAATTTCCGGCTGTCTGCCCGTGTACTGCTGAAGCAGTTCGAGAATGCCGCCAAGGGCAGTGCTGTAGAGAAGTGCGAGCAGCCCTGAACGTATGTCTCCTATACGCTTCACATAAAACAACTTTCTGATGACAAAGAAGGCAAAAAACCCGAGGGCAGCATATCCGGCCATATGCGAGAGTTTATCATTGCCGATTATTGCCCGGCTTGCAGCGGGACCGCTTATAAGAGAAAGAACGGAGATGGTGATGGTGACAGCCGCAAGGCCGGCAGTTTCAACTGCCAATGTGATTTTACTGCGGTTCAGATGCTGCCTCCTTGGAAAACTTACCCTGCCAAGTATTGACATTTATCATATTTTTACTGAGAGTGTCAATAAAATCTCTTTTCGCCATGAACTTTTTCGGGGCAGCAAGCCGGTGTCCGGGAGTATCGGTTACAAGGCGCTGAATTATTATATCATCAGGTATACGTTCAAGAACGTGAACCGCATATGAAAGATGACGCTCCGCCGAGGGAATGGTAAATTCTCCAAGCTGGTATTCATCAAACAGGCGGGTGCGTATCGGCAGGTGAAGGTTGTGAAGCTTGACTGCTTCAGGATGCAGGCGTGCCAGAAACTCAGCTGTTCGAGCAATATCAGCATATCCTTCACCCGGAAGCCCTAGTATGAGATGGACTGACAGTTTAATTCCCTGGTCCCTCAGCAGCTTGAAAGCATCGGTAAATTGAGCTGCAGTGTGTCCTCGGCTGATGCGTGAAAGCGTGATATCTGATGCGGTCTGCAGACCCAGTTCCACCCATACATCATCGACTTGGTTTTTGTAGGATGCCAGCAGACGGGCATTGGAGGGACTGATGCAGTCGGGTCTGGTGGAAACTATCAGCTCTCTGAAATCCATGACCTTCAGGGCATCGGTGTAGATTTCTTCCAGCTCTCTCAGCGGGCTGAAGGTACTGGAAAAAGCCTGGAAGTAGAGCAGGAAAACTTCGCTTCGGTACCTTTTCTCAAGAAACCTGCGGGCATGCAGGATTTGCTTCCTGACCGAATCCTTACGTTCATCAAGCGATGAAAGTCTGCTGTATGAGCAGCTTTTGGGAATTACCGCTGAACTTCCGCTGAATGGAGTGCCGGCAATCGAGGATTCGCCCTGCCTCTGATAGGCGGCAACTGCCCCGGTCTCATCACAGTAGGCACACCCGCCTGAACCGTCACGGTTTCGATTAGGACAGGTAAATCCGCCGTCAACACCAACCCGATAGGCTGGTTTTCCATATTTCTTTTTCAAGTATGAAGTATAGGTTATATATGGGATGTAGGAATTGTCCATGATTCATGGATAGTACCACAAACCAGTGATAATGTCCCGCGGTCCTCAGCGTGGTTCAGCGAGTTGGTTCAGCGTAGATTTCAGCGTAGATTTCAGCGTAGAATTCAGCGTAGAATTCAGCGTAGATTTCAGCGTGACACCTTGACCGTTATATGGTATCTTGGATTGAACAGAAACAGCAGATATATACCTGAAAAATGATGCTCAAGGGGGGGATTTTCATGACGCAGGATGTAAAATACATAGGGGCTATAGATCAGGGAACAACCAGTACACGGTTTATATTATTCAACCGGGAAGGCGATATTATTCATTCCCGGCAGCTGGAACATAAGCAGATATATCCTGAGCCGGGCTGGGTAGAACATGATGCAAAGCAAATATGGCAGAATACAGTGGAAACTATCAAACTTACACTGGAAGAAACGAATACCACCCCCGAAATGATAGCGGGAATAGGCATTACCAATCAGCGGGAAACAATCGTATCCTGGAACCCGGAGACCGGAGAAGTTTACGCTAATGCCATAGTCTGGCAGGATCTGCGGGGGAAACCCCTTATTGACAAACTGATCAAGGATGGCGGCAATGAAGGCGGTATCGACCGGTTCCGCAGTAAAACAGGCCTGCCGCTGAGCCCGTACTTTGCCGCTTCCAAAATCAGCTGGCTGCTTGAAAATATTGCCGGTCTCAGAGAAAAAGCGGAGAACGGTAAGGCAGTGTTCGGAACCATCGACAGCTGGCTTGTCTGGAATCTCACCGGGGGTAAGGATGGAGGAATTCATATAACAGATGTAACAAATGCATCAAGATATCAGCTGATGGATATTGCTGCGCTTCAGTGGGACAGCGAGCTGCTTGATATATATGGCATCCCGGAGAAGGCGCTGCCGCAGATCAAACCCTCAATGGGCAGCGTCTACGGATATACCGCAGAGTCAGGTCCGACTGGCGGAAGAATTCCCATCGGCGGAATATTGGGAGATCAGCAGGCTGCGCTTTTCGGACAGGCCTGTTTCGAAGAGGGTATGGCCAAAAACACCTATGGAACCGGCTGCTTTCTCCTGGTTAATACCGGCACCCAGCTTTGCCAATCGGAACAGGGACTGCTGACCACTGTTGCTTATCAAAAAGAGGGCGAAAAACCCGTTTATGCCTTGGAGGGATCCATAGCGGTTGCAGGATCGCTGGTTCAGTGGGTTCGCGACAATCTGGGTCTCGTTTCTTCGGCTCCAGAACTCGACAATCTGGCCGAAAGTATTCCTGATAATGGCGGAGTCTATTTTGTACCGGCCTTTTCCGGCCTGTTTGCCCCCTATTGGCGATCTGATGCCCGGGGAGTCATAGCCGGACTTACCGGATTTGCCGGAGCCGGGCATATCGCCCGCGCTGTACTGGAGGCAACTGCATTTCAGACAAGTGACATCTTCGATGCCATGATAAAAGATTCAGGGATAGATCTTAAAGAGCTCAGAGTCGACGGAGGTCTGACAAACAGCCGCCCGCTCATGCAGTTTCAGGCTGATATCCTCAATATCCCCGTTATCAGGCCGGCTGTAATGGAGACAACTGCGCTGGGAGCAGCCTATGCGGCAGGGCTCACCTCCGGATTCTGGAAGGATGAAGCGGAACTTCAGAAGCACTGGCAGGAGATGATGCGTTGGATGCCTGAACTTGACGATGAGAAACGAAGGGAGCAGCTGAGACTGTGGCATAAAGCCGTTAAAAGAACGCTCAATTGGAGTGAATAAAGTTGGAAATTGGAGATTTTTCGATCTTTTATATTCTCTATATCCTCCTGGCCATAGGTCTATCTATTCAACTGCTGCTCGACAACAAAACACCGCAGTCCACATTTGCCTGGATACTGGCCATCTTTCTGATTCCGTATGTTGGAGCAGTTATTTATCTCATGGGCGGGCTGAACTGGAGGCGGCGAAAAATTGTTCAGATACGTCCCGAAGAGGTCTTCGGTGAGCATATGCGCTCTCTGCTCGATGTGCAGACCTCCCAGATAGCTGACTCCTATTCTGGAATCGGTTCCGATATTACGAAAATCCTGACTATAACGATGAAGACCGGTAATGCAATTGTCACCCAGGATAATCTGATGGATGTATTTCACCGGGGCGAAGACAAATTCGAACAGCTTTTCATAGATCTCGAGCAGGCGCAGAAATCTATTCATGTGGAATACTTTATTTTCCGGGATGATGAAGTGGGAAACAGGATTATCGATATTCTTGAGCGGAAGGCAAAGGAAGGACTGGAAGTCAGAATGCTGGTTGATGGAGCGGGATCCCGGCCCACGCTCTCCCGCAAGACCAGACGGCGGCTGCGAAGGGGACCGATCGAATTCCGGAATTTTCTCGATCCCGCCAACATAGTTTCGGCATGGCTGATTAATTACAGTATGCACAGGAAAATTGTAGTTATTGATGGGGAAATAGCCTATACGGGGGGGATGAACATAGGTAAAGAGTATATAGACGGACAGCCTCGCTTCGAAAGCTGGCGGGATACGCACCTGCGGTTCTCCGCCGGAGGAGTGGTTTTCCTCCTTCAGGCCGTGTTTATTGCAGACTGGGTAAACAGTGGAGGGCAGGTAGAGGAATACAGGGACTATCTTGAGACGGCGCGATCAAGAAGCGCTGCCGTTGACGACAGCTACCGGTATTCCGTGCAGATGCTCTGCAGTGGTCCGGATTCCCAGTGGTACTCTATTCATAAGCTCTATCTGACGATGGTAGCCAATGCAAATAAGAAAGTTCTGATTCAAAGTCCCTATTTTGTTCCTGATGAAAGTATTGCCGCCACCATGGAAACAGCTGCCTTGAGCGGGGTGGAAATTGCCCTGATGATGACCGGCAAACCTGATAAATGGATACCTTTCTGGGTAGCTCATACCTTCTATGAACCGCTTCTTAAGGCCGGGGTGAGAATTTTTCTCTACGAGGCTGGTTTTTTTCATGTCAAGGCCATGATTATCGATGATTTGCTGGTAACTACCGGCAGCTGCAATATGGATCAGCGCAGTTTTTTTCTGGACTATGAGCTCAATGTGGTGGTTTACGATCAGAAATTTGCCTGCGAAATGACCACTCAGTTTGAAAAGGATCTCAAGTCGTGCCGGGAGGTTACTCTTGAGGACTATCAGGCAATAAGCAGAGCGCAGAAATTCAGGAATTCTGTTTTTCGGACGATTGCCCCGCTCTTGTGATTTCAGGCTGATACCTCTATAATCAGTACCTGGCGAAAGGGACCTGAAAAAGGGGAGAAGTGAGGAGAGATACGTATGAATTGGCTGGATGAAATCTGGTATGTTCGTGACATAATCCGGCCTCTGCTGGATATCAGCATAATTACGGTCATCCTCTACCATCTCTATGCCAACATAGCCCGGACCCGGGCGGTCCAGATTCTCAGGATAATTATCATTACGGCGTCCCTCTATGCGGCGGCATCATTTCTGAAGCTGACAACTATTCTCTGGTTTTTCAACCACTTTTTCACGGCATTGATTGTCATTATCGCTATTATTTATCAGCCTGAGCTGCGGCGGGCTTTCACACGCGGCTATACGGGAGGCGGACGCCTGTTTCGTTTTGGAAGCCAGACAACCAATGAGCATATTGATACTATCATAAATGCCATGGCTGTTCTCGGAGCCAAGCGCCGCGGGGCTTTGATCGTTTTTCCACGCAGACTTGGGGTGAGGGGGGTTGTCGATTCCGGGACGCGTATGAATGCCGATCTCTCCAGTGCCCTGCTGCTTACGCTCTTTGATCATAATACGCCGCTGCATGATGGAGCGGCAGTCGTTCAGGCAGGCAAGATTATTGCCGCCGGCTGCTTTCTTCCGCTCAGTGAGCAGGCTGATATCCGGAGAAGTTTTGGAGCCCGCCATCGGGCAGCCCTGGGAATGGCTGAAGAGACCGATTCTGTCGTTCTCTGTGTTTCCGAGGAGACAGGGGCTCTCTCCCTTGCCTACAATGCTAACTTGTATTATGACTTGCGTCCGGAGGCTGCCAAAAGAATGATAACAGCGCTCTTGAATTATCATGATGTAAATCCTGAAACCATCGAGGAGGTGGCCGATGCCAAAGAGTAAATTCCTCCAGGGATTGGTCTATAACTGGCCGGGGAAGATACTTTCTCTTGCCGCGGCTATCCTGATATTCCTGGTAATTCAGATGGTGACCGTCACAGAGCGTTCCTTTTCAGTGCCTCTAGATCTGCTGATACCAAGCAGCTTTATTGTAGAGAATACCGTTACTCAGGAGGTACGGCTGACCATAGTCGGTCAGGAAGAAAACCTTTACCGGATTCTTCCCGAGCAGGTGCGGGCTTATGCCGATTTTCGCGATGCAGCATCGGGCGGAACCTATGAGCGGAACATTATACTTGATACCAGCAGCATTTCCGCAATAAGCAGACAGATGACGTTCAAGCCGGAGCCGGTTTCGGTTAAGCTGTATCTCAGTCAAACAGCTCCGGCAGGGCAGGATGCCGACCAATGATACTGGGGATCGGACTGGATATACTCGAAACAAGCCGAATGTTGGAGAAATCCCGGGACAGAGGCTTTATTGAGCGCTTTATGCATCCTTCAGAGATTGCCGATGCTGAAAGGAGCCGGGAAAATCCGGCAATGATCTACGCATCACGCTTTGCCGTTAAAGAGGCTTTCGGTAAGGCTCTGGGTATAGGCTTACGGGGATTGAAGCTCAAAGATATAGCGGTTGTGCACGATGATGCAGGACGTCCTTTTCTCAAGCTTTACGGAACTGCCCTGGAGGCATTCAACCAGTCTGGAGGCCAGACTATACATCTGTCAATTACCCATCAGGAGAGTGTGGCTGCCGCAGTTGTAATAATTGAAGGGGAGGCCCTGAGTGGGTGTGGGGAGAGGCAGTGATCCAGGGAAATCCCGGCGGATTCGGCTGGTGGTTGCCTATGACGGGACAGATTTTTGCGGATGGCAGGTGCAGAAGGCTGATCGGAGTGTTCAGCAGGAACTGCAGAAGGCTTTGGAGCAGATCCACCGGCACCCGGTTAAGGTTACCGGAGCAGGGCGTACTGATTCAGGGGTTCATGCGGTAGGTCAGACTGCTCATTTTGATACAGATTTACTGACTATACCTCCAGAAAAGTTTGTTCCAGCTTTGAACAGTCTGCTTCCACAGGATGTGCGTATTCGTGAAAGCTGTGAAGCAGGTAAGGCGTTTCATGCACGGCGGGATGCCCTGTCGCGTGAATACCGTTATTATATTACTGCCCGGGAGCGGTGCAGCCCGGCGCTTTCGCTTTTTTCTCTGAGCGTACCTGCTCTGCCTGACATCAGGCTGCTTAACCACTATGCCCGTGCTATAGTGGGTATTCATGACTTTACCGCTTTTTCTGCAGCGGGAGATCAGTCAGTATCAAAAATACGGGCTGTAATTGCGGCATCGTTCTATCCGGAGGGGCGCAGAATTGTATTCAGAATTATCGGCAATGCATTTCTCTGGCGTATGGTACGATCCCTGATAGGGACCATGCTTGCTCTGGAAAGCAGGAAGGCGGAGGAAAGTGCAATGCGGGAAATTCTGTTGTCTGGCGATCGATTACAGGTCGGAACTACAGCCCCGGCTAAGGGGCTTTTTTTGTACAAGGTCAGGTATGGAAAAGAATAATCAGAATATTGAAGCATCACTGCAGGAATTGTGGTCAATAATTGATACTGCCGAAATGCTTGTAAAGGGTAAGAATAATCTGAAGGATGCGGGTGAAATCGAAATTCCCGATTTTTCTGCCATCGCAGCCATGCTCAATCCGGCAGCTGATATCAATCATGTTACAGAGGGCAGCTCGATAGCTGGGGGCAGCTCGATAGCTGAGGGCAGTCCTGTTCCTGAGAGCAGTCAGGCAGCAGCCAGTCCTGAATTAGAGCAGCTGCCGGCTCATGTCGTTTCCTGCCGGAACCTTGCAGAGCTTGCCTGGAAGATTGCCGAATGTAAGCGCTGTCGACTCTGCGAAGGACGGATCAAACCAGTTCCCGGGTCTGGAGTCATGAATCCTAAGGTTCTGATAATTGGGGAAGCTCCCGGTGCAGAAGAGGATCAATCTGGAGAACCGTTTGTCGGCCGATCGGGAAAATACCTCGATTCCTGGATGGGAGCCATCAAGCTCTTCCGTGGACGGGATCTGTTTTTTGCCAATATCATCAAATGCAGACCGCCCGAAAACCGCGATCCGTTCCCCGATGAACAGCAGGCCTGCATTCCCTATCTGAAAAGGCAGATTCGCATCCTGAAGCCTCAGGCAATTCTCTGTACAGGACGCGTGGCTTCCCAGATTATGACCGGCAGAACAGAGGGTATCGGGTTATTGCGCCAGGAGACTTTTGCGTATGAGGGAATTCCCATGGTGGTTACCTACCATCCCAGCGGGGTACTGAGACATCAGGAATATCGGGCGCCGGTGTGGGAAAATCTTAAAAAACTTGCTTCGTTTATCAGTTGATGCCCGAAAAGCCTGATGCCCGAAAAGCCTGATGCAGCCGACTGAGAGGACAGCTGATGAATTATGTAGATGTTGTTTTCAACACCCCCCTCAAAGACGCCTATACCTATGCTGTGCCCGAAAAATTTGTTTGTTCTGTAGGTCAGCGGGTAATGGTGAAGCTGGGGAGCCGACGTATGACAGGATATATCGTCGGGCTTCATGATCAGCCGCCGTCAGAGAAATACGATTATAAGCAGATTGAGAGAGTAGTCGATAAAGAGCCGCTTTTCGGAATCCAGGAAATTGCGCTGTCCAGATGGATGGCCTCGTTGTATCTCTGCTCTCAAGGAGAAGCCCTCGCTGTCATGATCCCCGGCGGAAGGCGGGATGTTGCTGTACCGGCTTTTACCTCGGTGGAGGATTTTCTCGACCGGCCGCAGAAGCTTACAGCAGCCCAGCTGCAGGCAATTGAAGCAATCTGCAGCAGCGAAAAGCGTCCGCTCTACCTCTACGGTGTTACTGGATCGGGGAAAACTGAAGTCTTTCTGCAGGCTGCTGAGCGCATCATAGCCGACGGCCGGGCTGTTATCTATCTGGTACCTGAAATTACCCTCACGCACCAGCTTTCAGAGCAGGTTTCGAAAAGGTTTGCCGGGAGAGTTGCGGTCCTCCACTCCTCCCTTACACCCTCACAGCGTCTGGCTGAATGGCTGCGGATACGCCGCGGCGAGGTGGATATAGTTATTGGTGCAAGGAGTGCGGTTTTTGCCCCTTTCAAGAATCCGGGATTGCTGATCATTGATGAAGAACATGAGAATTCCTATAAGTCAGGATCAGCACCGAGGTACCATGCCCGTCAAGTGGCCATGCACCGGGCTGCTGTATCAAAAGCCGTCCTGGTTATGGGCAGCGCCACCCCCTCTATCGAGGCCTGGTATCTGATGAAAACAGAACGTTTCAGACGGCTGGAACTGCCCGTAAGAGTCTCTGGCGGATCTATGCCGACTATCGAAATAGTAAATATGGCAGAAGAGGATGGTGCCGGAGGACCACTGTCTTATAAACTCCAGAGTGAGATGCGGCGGGTACTGCAGGCTGGCCGACAGGTTATTCTCTTTCTCAACCGCCGTGGATTCTCCTACTTTTTTCACTGCAGGACCTGCGGTTACGAGATGCGCTGCGATCACTGTTCTGTATCCCTTACCTATCATCGCGAGCGCAATCGCATGATCTGTCACTACTGCGGATATAACCGTCCCCCGGTGCAGGTTTGCCCGGAATGCGGTTCTCTTGATGTGGGATATTCCGGCTTCGGTACTGAAATGATCGAGAAGGAAGTCAGGAAGCTGTTTCCCGGCCGCTCGATTGCCCGGCTTGACACCGATGCCGCCAGGAAAAAGGATTCTACCCGGGATATCCTCGAATCCTTCAAAAAACGTGAGATTGATATTCTGCTTGGAACGCAGATGGTTGCAAAAGGACTCAATTTTCCCGGAGTCGATCTGGTAGGAATTGTTCTGGCCGACAGCGCCCTTCACCTTCCCGATTTCCGTGCCCAGGAGCGGACTTTTTCCCTGATTATGCAGGTTTCCGGCCGTTCCGGCAGGTATTCTGACAATGGGAAAGTGATTATTCAAACCTATCGGCCAGAAAATAGTGCTGTCCGTCTGGCAGCCGGAGGAAATATTATACAGTTCTGCGACGAGGAACTGGAAGTACGCCGTCAGACACGCTTTCCTCCTTTTTCCCGACTTACCCGGTTGGTATTCAGGGGACGGGACAAGGACCGGGTGATAGATCAGGCTGACCAGGCGGAAGCGATGCTTATGAAAATCATTAATGCTCTTGAAGGCAATTCCTCCCCGGAAGTGCTGGGGCCGGCAGAATGCCCCCTGTCCCGGATAGCTGGAAACTGGCGTTGGCAGATCATTATCCGATCGGAAACCCTCAATGAGCTGCACCGGCTGACTGCAGTGTTTATGGAGCAGTTCAGGCCGCCCTCCGGCGTCTATATCGAGGTCGACATCGACCCGGTATCGCTGCTCTGATTATCAGACACTGAGTCTGATTCTGCTTTCCAACGTGCCTTTCAATAATTATTTGATTGACTCCGCCGGCTCTTTTTTAGTAACATATGGGTATGTTGGATATAATAACAATTGGTGATGAAGTGCTCAGAGAGAAGGCTGAAAAAATAGCCTCGTTTGGCCCGGAGATACGGATTCTTGCGGATGCCATGATTGAGTCCATGCGCAGTGAGCGTGGGATTGGATTGGCAGGGCCGCAGGTGGGCGTGCTGAAAAAGATATTTGTTGTGGATCTGCCAGAAGAACAGGAGCCGAGAATTTTCTTAAATCCTGAAATTATCGAGACGGCACAGGAGCAGACCTATTATGAAGAAGGCTGTCTGAGTATTCCTGGGGTATACGAAGACGTCCTCCGACCCGCATGGGTAAGGATTCAGGCTCAGGATATTAACGGTAAAGCGTTTACCTTGAAAGCTGAAGGTATGCTGGGGAGAGTGGTTCAGCATGAGAATGATCACCTTCAGGGTGTTTTGTTTGTAGACCGGATACCCGAGGAGAAGCGGGATAAGCTCCTGAATATCTATAACAAAAAAGCAAAGATCAAGATCAAGGGTAAAAGCAAAAGTAAGAGCAATAATCGAAGGATCCTGTAGTGCGGATACTTTTTGCCGGTACGCCGGAGATAGCTGTTCCTGCCTTGATGCGTATTGCCGCCCGGTTTGAGGTTTGCGGAGTGCTGACGAATCCTGATCGGATCCGTGCCCGCGGCAGAAAAGTGCTGCCTTCTCCTGTTAAAGCGGCTGCCGTCGAATTGGGACTTCCAATTCTTCAGCCCGAGCGTCTGCTGGGGGAGAGCCGTGAACAAGCTGCCCAGCTTCAGCCCGATCTTCTTGTTACTTTTGCCTATGGCAGGATTTTCGGTCCCAGATTTCTCTCTCTGTTTCCTTTGGGCGGGGTAAATGTTCATCCTTCACTCCTTCCTCAGTTACGGGGCAGTTCTCCCATTCAGTCAGCAATCCTGATGGGGCTGCCGGTAACCGGCATAACCATTCAGCAGATAGCTCTGGAAACCGATTCGGGAAGAGTACTGCTGCAGGAACCGGTGGAGCTTGACGGGAGAGAGACTACGGAAAGCTTGACGCAGCATATGGCAGAGAAGGGGGCCGAACTTCTTGCTGTTGTTCTTCATAACCTTGAGCAGGGTGATTTCAGCAGTCGTGAACAGGATCATTCTCAAGCTGTTTACTGCACCAAGCTGGAAAAGGATGAACGCTTTATTCAGTGGACAAAAAGCGGTAAGCAGTTGAGCAGGGAGGTTCGGGCATTTTATCCCTGGCCTAAGTCATCTGCCCTCTTTGACGGGAGACAATTGGTTATTGCCTATGCTCTGCCGCTTACAGATGAGGAGATGGGAGTCTCCCCGATAATGCGGCCGCTTCCCGGCACGGTACTTGATGGTCTGCAGCTTGATGGTATACCGGTAGTCTGCGGAGAGGGCGGCCTGCTGCTTCTCCGCCTGCAGCTTGCCGCAAAGAAAGAACTGGATTGGAAATCGTTTCGCAACGGTAATCCGGAAATAATGAAAGCTGTCCTCACCTGATACCGCTTTCAGCTGATAACTTTCTGCCAGTCGGCTGCAGATTTACCAGTTTCAAAGCATTTCATATTGACGCTTGTCGTGTCAGGTTCTAGTATGATTTTATGCGCTTCAAACGACTGGGCATTCTTGGTATCGCCATATTGTTTTCTCTATTTTCTGCTGGTGCCGAAAGCCTCGCCGGAGTCACCGACGAAGGCACCGACGAGGGCACCGCCGGAGCTGTCGACGAAGGCACCGCCGGAGCTGCCGCAGCCTTTCCGTTTGCCGCTTGGACCCCTCAATTTTCCGGAGATTATCCGAGAGTTGCCGTAGTTCTTTCTGGAGGATCGGCAATGGGGTTTGCCCACATTGGCGTCCTGCGGGAGATCGAAAAAGCAGGAATACCTATAGATACCGTTGTCGGTACCAGCATGGGCGGCCTGATAGCAGGACTCTATGCTTCCGGTTATTCTCCAGGAGATATGGAAGAGATGGCCGAAGGCATCAATTGGGCGGCCATCTTTACTTACCCGAATTCTTTTTTGACGTATAATCCCGGACCTGTTATAGATACGCATAAAATACTCGTCTCATTCAGCTTTGATTCGACAGGCATAGGGAAAACCCTCGGTGTACTGCCGGACCAGCAGATTATGAATGAGCTCTCGCGCCGACTTATAAGAGTTTCCGATATCCGTGATTTCGATCAGCTTCCCGTTCAGTTCCGCTGCGTAGCGGTAGATCTGATTTCCGGTGAGGAGAAGGTGTTTGACAAGGGAATGCTTGTTCAGGCTTTACGTTCCACCATTGCCATTCCTGGACTGCTGGCTCCTTATCCTATAGAAGGCAGGTATTATATTGATGGAGGGATAAGTAACAATCTGCCGGTTTCCACAGCCCGTGAGGTGGGGGCTGATATTGTTATAGCGGTGAACGTAAGCAGTCCTCCGCCCGAATCTATTGACGAGCTCAGGTCGGCTGCGGATGTTGCGGTTCGTTCGACCAGTATCATGGTGAATAATAACGAAGCGGCAAACGAGACGGATTCCGACTTGCTGATTAATCCTGACATGGAAGGGCTTGAGATGACTGAGTTCTGGCGATCGTCAGAATTTATTGAACGTGGGCGTAATGCTGCTGCAGAGTTCAGGGATCAGCTCCTGGCGTTGTCTGAGGGTATTTCTGCATATCGTCCACTTAATTTCCAGGATCCTGATCGTACCGGCAGCTATTTTTCCATCCCTGCAAAAAACGTCAAGACGGTAGAGCAGTGCGGTGATTGCAAAACATCAATTCCTCTGGAGATGTTCAGGGGGATTATTAATCTCCCCCTGACGGATGATGTGCTTGACAGATTGGAGCTGAGGATTAATCAGGTTATAACTTCCGGATCATATGAGTCTATCAGTTTCGCTCTGGGCAGAATAAGCAGTTCTGAAAATGATGAATATGCCCTGCAGCTGTTTCCTGTAACCATCAACAGGGGCCGCCACAGCCTCAATGCGGGATTTACTTTTAGTGCATCTTACAGCGGGGCAGCCGGTTCTCCCTGGTACATATCTCCCGGTTTCAATACCTCTCTGAAATTTACCAGGCTTTTCTCATCTGATGCCTACATGATGCTCGATGTCAGTATCGAGGATTCTCTTATTTCATCCTTCAGTTTTTTTTTCCCCCTTCCATCAGGAATGTTTCTGACTACGCATCTGCAGGGTGGGGAAGAACGTTTTATCACCAGTGAAGAAGCTTTTCCGGAGATTGTTAACAGAGTCTCTTTCTTCGAGATTGGATTGATGTCGGGGTATAGATTCAATAGTTTTCTTGAGATAGGGCTTGATGCTCTGGTCAATTTTCAATGGCACAACAAGACGGCCGGGTCTGACACTGGTATACTTCAGGATTTTGAATTGATTCCCCTGGTGGTCCCGACCTTATCCTGGGAAAATTGCCCTCCGTCAAATTTTACCCATGAGGGAATCCGCAGTAATCTTCAGTTGGCATTTTCTTTTGATTTTTCAAAATCCTGGTATCATCGATTGAAGATTGCTCATGAGCAGTTCCTTCCTTTATCGCTTAACGGTACGCTTTTTTATGATTTCCGGTATGGATCATACAGAGGGAAAATTGTCTCTCCCCGTAATTACTTTGATCTTGGCGGTTGGGGCGGTCTCCCGGGTCTGATATCGGAGGATCAGCTGAGAAGTGATGTTCTTTTGGCTGGAGTGGGCTACAGACAGAGAATGCCGCTTGTTTCGAAAGCGATTGGTATGGATTCATACTATATGGGTCATATAAGGCTGGGTACTGGATATAATGATTTTCCGGGATGGAGTCAGCTGTTCGTTCAGTTCGGAGCTGCCGCAGGTGTCGGCCTGAGTACCGTCATGGGCGATCTGGTTCTGGGAATAGGTGTTAACAATTCTCTTGATTTAGCTTATTATCTGCTGTTCAACTGATTTGTTGGTGAGGTTTTTTTGGCCGGGATTTTATCCTGGTTTTTCTCTCCGGATATTGATTCATTTTGCTAAGTTATGTAATATGTTGGCTGCAGGTAAATGTGCAGGTGAATGTGTAAGTGACGTGTTTTGCGGCTGTCGTATAACGGCATTACCCGAGCTTCCCAAGCTCGTGACGAGGGTTCGACTCCCTTCAGCCGCTTCGCTTCTTAATTCCTTCCCACAAAAGGTTTATTAATATTTTACCTCTTTGTTTCGGATTATCAGATGCTGCAATTTCATCTTCAAGAAAATCAAGAATCCTTTTTTGCCACTCTTTATCGATTTTCTTTAATTGCTTAATGGCGGTTGGGAAAATTTTAACGGACCAGCTCAAGTTCTTTCCTTACTCTTCTTCCAGACTTTTTAGAGGTTCTGCTGCTTCAAAGAACAGATAATGCCAAAAGGTAGTCTTCTCTCTTCAAGAAAGTTCTCAATTGCCTGCTTTACATAATAATAACTCTTACTGCGCCAAGTATTCTTGAGATAACTGTTCTAAACGCTCTTCCAGGTTTTTTTCCAGTCTGACTGCTGTCATTTTTCGCTCTATGTATAACAAGTATAACGCGGTACGTGATTATAAACATATCCTTTGGTTGAATTTTCTTTTGAGGATAAGGCTGATGGTATTACTAACTTTTCCCTGAGTTGGATTTTATTGTCAGACCGTTACTGTGCTGCTATGGTAAAGGTAATCGTATCGGAATAGCTGCCGGTCAGAAAAAGTTTGGGCATCGACTCCCGTATAGGCAACTGCCAGACTGTAGTTTTTATTGGTATCTGCCCAGTTTTCAAAAGTAACAGGATTGTAGTTCTGATTACCTTGGACAACTCCATCTACTAAGAATGAATATTCAACAAAATAGGTGCTGTTTCAATATGCCAATTTGAAAACATTGGCAGAATCTAGAGTTATCGTATAGGTGCTCCCGTCATGAAGGCGTTCAAGGTACCGACAACCAGAGATGTCTGTGACTGTGATAAATCAAAAGGCTCATTGACTGCATCCAGTATCAAATAGACAACTGGAGGCGGTTCGTTATAATATACCGACAATATTCAGCGTAGTATTTGCCTGCAGATGCATGAACTGGTCATTCCGGCAAACGTAAGAAAAATAGCAATATACTTTTTCATCAACTGTAATCTACTTTTAAACATAAACTTTTTTATAATAAAGTAAACATAGCTATCAATGAATGTGATGTCAAGTAATAGTGATGGTTTAAGAATGATTTATTTTTCTCATCTAATGTTCAGTTCCAGCTACTTATCTCCATATTCGGGAACAATGCGATATAAAAAATTTTCAGAACCGGTTCCTCATAAGCTGGTGCTCGGCACCGTTGGGCACATAGGCAACCGAACCTGCCGTCAGCGGGTGATCGGTTCCGTCCAGGAACAAGGTTCCCCGGCCTTCAACCACATAGATTATGTGCTGCCAGTCATGTTGATGGCGCGGCGTGTATCCTGCTTCAGCAAGGGTGAACATCCGCATGACATGATCTTTCCATCCCTGTTCGGGTCCGACAAGGACCTGCTTGGCCACATTGCTCATGGCAGATCCGGTGAGTTCTTGCTTATCGATGCTGTTTCTGTGTGATACAAACATTATCTGATCCTCCTGGTTTTTTTCTCTACCCTTCATCAATTTCCGCCAGATATTCCCAGCGTACAGATTTCTCTTCAATTTCCTGGAGCACTTCCCGGTATCTCCTGTGGTTATCTTCCAGCTTTTCCGGTTGAAGAGAAGAGGCGGAAAAACTTTCTTCCAGAGAAGCTTTTTCTTCTTCCAGTGCGTCGATTATTTCCAGCAGTGTATCAAATTCCAGCCGCTCCTTAAAGGTCAGTTTCTTCTTTCTTCCCTGTATCTGCTGGTTCTCAGCCGGATTGGAGGCAGCCGAAGATGCAGCTTTGGATGGGGGCGGTTCTGCCGCAGCTGCCAGCTGGAGACGGTAATCCTCACGGTATTCGCTATATACTCCGGCATACCCTTTGATTGCACCGGAACCGTCAAATATGAAAAGGTAATCGGTGGTCCTATCAAGAAAAGCTCTGTCATGGGACACTATCAGCACACAGCCTGGAAACGAGTTGAGGTAGTCTTCGAGCTTTCGGAGCGTGTCGATATCGAGATCGTTTGTCGGTTCGTCAAGAATGAGAAAATTAGGATTCTGAATCAGAATACTGATAAGAAACAGCCGACGTTTTTCACCTCCCGACAACCTTGCTATAGGTATGCGGTGATAGGAAACATCGAAACCGAACATTTCTAGAAAGCGGGCGGCACTGACAATGCGCCCCGGACCCAAAGAAATGTTCTCATGCATGCTGCTGATATATTCAAGCACCATCAGATCATCTTTGAGCGGTCTGTTAAGCTGGTCATAGTAGCCGAATTCGGTATTGACTCCCTTGTCGATTTTTCCTCCGTCCATGGGAATCTGTTCGGTGATCAAATCGAGGAAGGTCGTCTTGCCCGACCCGTTGGCGCCGATCAAGCCAATCCGCTCACCCTGCTTGAAGCTGTAGGTGAAAGGATTGATGATGCTCCTTCTGTCGTACGACTTTTCAACAGCTTTCAATTCGAGCACTTTCTTACCAAGACGTCGATGAGAGGATGAAAACTCGGATACTTCCAGCTGCTTTCGAATTCTGGTATCCATCAGGTCCTGAATGCGCTGCTTGCGGCCCCTGTCCTTGCCCGCTCTGGCCTTCGGTCCCCGTTTCAGCCACTCCAGCTCGACACGGAGAACTGCCTCAACTCTTTCCTGACCGGCTTTTTCCTCCTCGGTGCGCTGCTCCTTCCGCTCGAGGAAAGTAGAGTAGTTTCCCTCGTAGGTGAATAGCCGCTGCCTGTCAATTTCAAAGATCTTCGTACAGGCGGAATCAAGGAAATAGCGGTCGTGGGTAACCACTATGCAGCCCAGGCGTGATGTCAGGATATATTTTTCCAGCCATTCAATGGTCTGAATATCTAAATGGTTGGTCGGTTCATCGAGAATCAGGAGGTTGGGCTGTGATGCCAGAGACCGGGCCAGCGCGACCTTTTTTTTCATGCCGCCCGAAAGCTGATCAATCTTCATCGGGAAATCGGTCAGCCCCAGCTCGGTCAGCAGGGACTGATAGGTATTTTCGATCTCCCAGCCATGGTATCTGTCCATTTTTTCGGTCAGTTCTGCAAGGCGGCTTTCTGAATGATCAGGGTTGTGTTGATGGATTGACGCCAGGCAGCCACGGTAGTCATTGAGCAGCCTGATGCTGTCCGCATTGCCGGAGTAGAGGGCATCAGTGACTGTCGAACCCGGAGCAAACAGGGGCTGCTGCTCCAGAATGCTGATTTTAAGCTCACGATTAAGGGCTATCGTACCGGTGTCGCTCTGCAAATCTCCGGTAAGGAGTTTAAGAAAGGTGGTTTTTCCAGAGCCGTTGCTGCCTATGAGTCCGATGCGGTCGTGAAGGTTGATTCCGAGAGAGACATTTTCGAAGAGGGGCGTGTCCTTCAGGGTTTTTGATACGTTTTCTATTGATATAAGGTTCATTACCGGCATCATACAATAAGATGGGGTAAAAGATAATACAATTGCTGTAACTGAGCAGGGTTTTTATCGTAAATCAGTTGACCTGACCGTACGAAAAAGCATATTTTTTCATCATGCAAAAAAACAGAAAAAACTCCCCGGACGGGGTCGAGACTTCAGTGAATCCTGCTGAAAAGAAAGATATTGCGGGCATGTTTGACGGGAGAATAACCCCTCTGCTCATAAAGCTTGCCCTGCCGATAGCTGCCGGAAGTTTCTTCCAGATGATCTACAATATTGTCGATGCCGTATTTATCAGCCTGATCGATAAATCTGACCCATCCTATTTCGGGGCTACGGGAATTGTTTTTCCCATAGTCTTTTTTGCCATAGCCGTATCCAACGGACTGATGGTGGGTACCAGCTCCATGGTAGCCAGGGCTGTCGGGGAACGTAATACTGCCGTTCTCAGCCGGACTGCCGAATCGGGTATGGCCGTGTCCGGAGTTCTTGCGCTCATTTTTCTGGTTGGAACCTATGTGTTTGCCGATCAGATCATGAGTCTGCTGGGAGCACAGGGGGATTATGCCCGTCATGGACTCGATTATCTCCGATATATTGTGCCGGGAGTTGTTGTGATGTTTATCGGTAACATTCTGTTCGGCATCCTGCAGGGTGAAGGGCTCATGAAATACTTGATGTGGGGGATGATCATCGGGACGATAGGAAATATCATTCTGGATCCGATCTTTATCTTTGCCCTTGATATGAAGGTGAAGGGGGCGGCCCTGGCAACCGTAATAGCCCAGACCGGCTCGGTCCTCTATGTAATCGGTATTTTTGTCAGAAAAAAAACCCGGGTTCCTATCAGCTGGAAATTCTCAAATATCAGCTTAAGCGTGATCAAGGAGATTTTTACGGTTGGTTTTCCGCAGGCGGTTTCCATGATAGTCATGTCGATGACCTTTCTTATTTATAACCGCATCGTTATTGCCATTGATGAGCTGGCCTTGACTGCATTCGCTTTGTACGGACGCTTTGAGCAGCTTCTGTTTATCCCGGTATTTGCCATCGGTTCGGCTTTAATTACGATAATCGGACAGAATTCCGGTCGGGGGCGACTGGATCGGTGCGAGGAGTCCTGGAAGAAGGCTCTGGGGATCGGAAGCGGATCGGTTGTGGTCCTGGCCGGACTTTTTGTTGCAGCATCTCCGTTTATTTTCGGCAGTTTGAGCGATATTCCGCAAGTGGTATCCTACGCGGTAAGGGAAACGCAGGTTCTGGCGTTCAGTATGCTTTTTGCAGTCCTCGGCGTCTATGCCCGGAGTGTCTACCAGGCTATCGGTTATCCGGTTCCCGCATTGATTCTTACCCTGCTCAGACTCGTGATTCTCGGGATTCCGGCGGTACTGCTTTTCGTCTATGTTTTTGACTGGGGCATATACGGAGTCTGGTTCGGTATTGTAGCCGGAAACGGGCTAGCCGGCCTGATCAGTTATCTTATGGTAAACCGTACCTTCCGGAGGCTTCGTCAGGGATCCCTGAAGATTAAAACGGTTCTGCGCAAGGAGCCTGCCTGACAGCTGCCTGAGAAAAGTGCAGCGCTCCGAAACGAAATCCGAAACGAAATCCGTAACGGAGCTGCTGCAGAAAAAGAAGGGTGGGTCAGGAAAAGACTCTGTGCCCCCGCCCCCTGTCCGGGAGTCAGGGGAAATTCAACAGTTTTCAGGCAGACAGCACCAAAAACTGTAATCACATGCTGAATTAGCGGCTAAGGCCGCATGCGCGGGAATAGCTGCCGGTGACATTACGGATCTTGCTGTATACCAGATCCATCGGTCTGTTGGCTGTTTTCCCATCGGTTACTTCAAGAAACTGAGCCGGCATAAACTGACTGAGCAGGGAGAGGGGGATTTCCAATTCCTGCAGGTTAGCTGTCAGGCGGTTGAGACTCTCCTGAATCTGCGTGTTCGGCCAGTAGTATCTGCTTCTGTCACTGAAGCTGTATTTGCGCTTGAAAGCTTGCTGAGCTTCGCTTCCCGGGTAATATTTTTTCCAGTATCCCGGATTCTCTGTCATAACCTGATCCAGGATTTCCTTTATGTGTGACGGTGCAGTCAGACTGCCGGTTTTCAGAAGCTCGTCTTCAATGCATGAAAGCGCGAAGATTGCCTCCCGATAGGCAAATGTAAGCCATGGGCCTACTTTCAGAATTGCGAAATGGTCCTCGATCAGCTGGGTCAGAGATACCTCGGACTGGTAGTCGGTGGAATGGGCTTCATATACCAGGCGGGGGAATTTTTTTATACCCGCCGACAGGCCCACGGCCTTTGGATGGCTGCGGTCGTACTGGAATACCTGGTCGTCACCAAATTCCACACCCGGCTGAACAACGAGGCCAATTACTCGTTCCCAGGCATCATCAAGCCCCCGTTTGAAGAAAGCATTCCGGGTTATCTCAATAGTCCGAGCCGCCGCTTCCGGGGATGTCGGCAGAACAGCTTCTTCCTCTTCTCTGGCTCCTCCGGGAACAGGAACTTCAGTCCCGATAACATAGTGAGGCTGATGTTTGCCGGTATAGCTGATTTTCCAAGCCTTTTCTGCAGCAGCGCACAGTTCAGCCGCCCTTGCGGCCACAATTTCATCATCGAGCGGTTTTGAGCGGTCCCCTTGATCGTCGGAACAGTACATGCTCGCATCCAGATGGATTTTTGTATAGCCGGCCTTAACATATTCGGTTACCAGAACTGCTGCCTTTTCCATTGCGCTTTCTGTCGGTTCCTGCTGCCAGGCATTAGGGCCGAGATGGTCACCGCCCAGAAGTATCCGGTCTGCTGGGAATCCCGCTTTATCAGCGGCTCCATGGACGTATGCGGCAAAAGCCTGAGGCACCATTCCGGTATACCCCCCGTACTGATCCACCTGATTTGATGTTGATTCCACCAGCAGAATTGAATTATCTTTAAGAGCCTGCTGCATGGACGCATGAAGCACCGCCGGATGGGCGCTGCAGACCGAGTAGATTCCAGTTCGTGCCCCCTCCCGGTTGAGGGAGAGCGTGTCGATTAACTGTAAATCAGCTTGTTTCATGTTGTTCTCCTGTTCCACAGAATTTTCTCAGAATTTCTCAGAATTTTCTCAAATTTTCTGAATCTGTAATCTCTATGGTTAAAAGTGAATAGGTTAAAAAGTAAATAGAATTTTCCCATTAACCTTGCCCGGCTCAGCCAGATCCCGGAGAGCCTGCGGGGCTTCGGACAGGGGGATTTCACGGTCAATCAGATTCTTGACCGCAATCTTTCCCGTAGAAAAGAACCGGGCGGCAAGATCCCACTCCTTCCCGGGAAAGGGCGCCGAATAGTTCATCCAGGAACCGGAAACGAGCAGTTCCTTTCGGTTAATCAATTCAAACTCATCAGGCTTCAGGGTAAGCGGAACATGCGGAGTGCCGACATACATAACGAAACCCTTGGGGGATGCCAGCTTCAGGCAGAGAATTTCGGTAAATGGAACGCCGCCGGTCTCAAGACAGACTTCGTATCCGCGCCCGCCAGAGAATTCCAGAGCTTTTTCCAGAAATCCATCTTCCTGTGTGTTCAGGCAGAGGTCTGCCCCATATTCAGCGGCATGCTGCAGTCGTTTTTCATCAATATCAAAAACGACAACCCGCTCGGCTCCAAGCGCCTTGACCGCCTGCAGAGCAAGCAGGCCGATCGTTCCCATGCCGGTGATGGCTGTTGTTGACCCGCCGCGGAACTGCATAATGTTCAAAGCATGGAGGGAGACCGTCAGGGGTTCGAAAAATGCTCCCTGGGTGAAAGAAACCACATCGGGCAGAACAATTCCGTTTTCTGCAGGAATGGCGACATACTCCGCCAAACCTCCCTGCCGACGGGATCCGATAAATGAATAGCCTTTGCCCAGCGCATAGTTTCCCATCTTGCTTTCGGGTGCTTCAAAGTTTGGTACCAGCGGGGCACAGGCTATTCGATCCCCGACTTTGCGGGTTGTAACCCGTTTCCCGATTTCGACAATCTCCCCGGAGAATTCATGCCCGAGGATGATCGGGTAGAAATGGGCTCCGCTGTGTAAAAGCCGCGGTATGTCAGAACCGCATAAACCCGATTTCCTGATGCTGACGAGAACTTCTCCCTCTTGGGGAACCGGATTCGGAATATCTTCATAACGGATATCCTGATTGTCATACAGAACGGCTGCTTTCATCTGTTTCTCCATAGGTACGGCGGATTTCTGCCAGATTTTTCAGGTCATCGCGGGACCGCTGATAAAACCTTTTATACAGTGCAAATACCTCATCATAATAGCTGATGAGGCGGGGGTTTTCGGAAGGAAAATGCTGCTCACGGATTGTTATATGAGTGAGAGCTTCATCAAATGAACTGAATAAGCCTGTGCCGACACCAACAAGCAAAGCTGTGCCGAGCGTCGATGCGTCCTGTTCTCCGGGAACCAGAACTGGGAGTCCGATAATATTGGCAAAAATATCCAGCCATGGGGGACTGTTGGCGCAGCCCCCGGTCATTCTGATATCGGAGAGGGTAAAACCTTTTTCTTCAATCATCTCGAAAATCCAGCGGATGCCGAAGGCTATACTCTCCATGACACTCCTGATGAGTTGTCTGTGGCCGGTGTTCGGGTCGATGCCGAGAAAAGCGCCGCGGGATGTCTGATCCCACAGGGGAGCTCTCTGCTGGGTCATGTAGGGGAGAAACAGCGGGTTGGGCTCGAACGGACTGCTTTCTGTCGCTATTCTGTCTATTTCTCGATATGAGAGGCCGGTAATGTTCTGGAGCCATCGCATGCCGGCACCCCCGAAGTCAACTCCGCCGTTAACCAGCCATAAGTCGGGCATGGCACTGCGGTAGAGAAGAAGCGCATTATCCACATTTGCCGGGGAAGAGAGGCAGACTCCCGTATTTGTTGCTGTGCCTGCAGATATATAGGCTTGTCCATGACGGTTGAGGCCAAGGCCGAGAACTGCGGCGGTATTATCCATAGCTCCGGCGATTACCGGGGTACCGGCGGCGAGCCCGGTAATCCTGGCAGCTTCTTCGGTCACTTTTCCGACTACTTGGGAGCATTCGTGCAAATCGGGAAGCTTTGCCCGGTCTATATCTGCGGCCCGGCAGATTTCATCCGACCAGGAGCTGGTGCGGGTATCGCAGAGATTTGACAGGCCGCATTGGGAAACATCTGTAGTCAGACTGCCGGTAAGCCGGTAGACGATATACCCGTTGCAATGCAGAAAAAAGGCTGCCTGCTGATAGGTGTCCGGTTCCCAGCGCTTGAACCAGGCAATTTTCGCGGCAAAGCTCGCTGCATCGAACCGGTTCAGGGTTATTGTAAGCGCTGAATCACCTGTCAGCGTTTTCAGTTCTTCCGCTTCTTTTGCAGCCCGTCGGTCGGACCAGAGGGGCCCTTTTCGCAGGGGCTGTCCTGTTTTGCTGACCGGCAGGGACATACTCGACATTGCATCAACCCCGATTCCGACAATATCGACTGGATTGACTGCTGAAGCTTGAAGAATTTCACGGGTCGTGGAAATAACTGCCTGCCACCAGTTATCAGCATCCTGTTCAGCCCATCCGTCAGCCGGATAGTCGGTCGGGTAGGCCGATGATGCAGATGCGATGGTTTTAAGGTTGCGATCGAAGAGAACGGTCTTGCAGCTGGATGTACCGACATCGCAGCTGAGTATGTATTCGGCCAAAACGGTATCCTCCTTCCCGGTGTTTCTAGGTTTTCCGGATTTCCAGCAGGGCGGGAACTATGATTTCCCGGGCTGTCCGGTTGGCGGGAGATGCTGCTGCCGCGGTTAGGGCTTCCACGGCACTCCTCCCCATCTCCTGGAGCTGCTGATTTACTGTGGTAAGCGGAAAATAGAGGGTCGTC
>JAGYPA010000003.1 GCA_018399255.1 Spirochaetales bacterium
CCGGGAGCTCAATATTTCAGTCAGAACTGTCTCCAACCATAACCGGAGCATCTATGCGAAGTTCCGGGTGGAGAGCAGAGTCGAGCTGTTGGCAAAGGTCTTTTCCCGCCAAAGCGGGTGATTGCTGAAACACCATGGTGTTTTCTCACTTTTCCTGCTGAAATCCAATAGTGTTTCAGTAAAAATATTGCTGAAATCCAATAGTGTTTCAACAGTTTATGTGATAAAATTATCTTATGAGAAGGAATATTGATTATTATCTGGAAGAATGGAAAATTCGGTCGTCACGGAAACCGCTTATTATCCGTGGGGCTCGCCAGGTTGGCAAAACCTGGAGTGTAGAGGCCCTTTCTAAATCCTTCGCTCACGTTATCAGAATCGACTTTGAAGCTGAACGGGATGCTGTGGTAATTTTTCGGGACAACAGAATTGAGAGAATCATTCAGGAACTTACACTCTTCACCGGGATTCCGGCAATCGATGGCCTTACGTTGATTTTCCTTGATGAATGCCAGCTGTGCCCGGAAGTGCTGAGGTCCCTACGATACTTTTATGAAAAAAGGCCGGGTTTGCATGTCATAGCTGCCGGCTCGCTGCTGGATATTGCACTGAATGAGATGCGGTATCCGATGCCCGTAGGAAGAGTGGAATTTCTGTACATGTATCCTTTAAATTATAACGAATTTCTTTCGGCTCTAGGGAAGGATCATCTTCGCCAATTTATCGAGAACTATCGGGTTCAAGACGTGGAAGTATCGCCAGCGATCCACAATCAGCTTCTGGATCTGCTAAGATTATATTATTTCATAGGAGGGATGCCGGAAGCGGTAAATGCCTATGCACGATCCGAAGACTTGCTCACTATTCAGCGGATACAGACGGAATTAGTAACTTCTCTGCAGAATGATATAGCGAAATATACGGAAAAGAAAGACCAGCTCCATTTACTGAATGTGTTTTCCTATGTTGCCCAGAATACCGGCAGAAAAATAAAATACAGCAATATAGATGGTCACGTACGTTCATCCGTGTTGAAATCAGCAGTCAATTATCTGGAGCAGGCAAGAATAATCCATAAAATAAGCCATTCGCATGGGGATGGGATTCCTCTGAGTGCCCAGGAGAAACCGGAGCACTTTAAAGCAGCCTTTCTGGATGTTGGCCTGAGTAACAGAATATGCGGCCTTGATCTTGTTCAGACTCCAGATATACTGGCAATTCGTGAAGGGATGCTTGCTGAGCAATTTGCTGCCCAAGAACTGGCTGCGGCAAACTGGTCATTTGAAGACAGGAAACTATACTACTGGATCAGACAGAGCAAAAACTCCAATGCAGAAGTTGATTTTCTGTTTTCAGCCGGAAATAACGTTATCCCGCTGGAAATAAAATCCGGTAAGGTAGGCACTCTGAAATCGCTCCACCTGTTTATGGCACTGAAAAAGTCTTCTCAAATTGCCGTAAGGTGCAGTCTGGATATTCCCTCATTGGTTGAAGCCAATCATCAAATAACCATTGAAAAGGTAAAAACGATTGCAAAATATACGCTGCTCAACTTGCCGCTGTATATGATCAGCCAGGTTAAACGGATCGTTAAAGAAATTGCGGGGCAGGAAGGTGCCTTGTAGGTTCTTGCACGTTTCGGAGGTTCCGTGGAGGTGGAGGTGGAGGTGGAGGTGCAGGTGGCGCAGATTCACGTTGACAACTTTGCAAATGCATGGAATGATTAAGCTCATACCGAAAAGTTATCCGCACATTTTGAAGATCATATTATGAAGATCACCTAAGGAATCAGCAATTGCGAAACGGAAAAATTTTCATCTATGCTGTACTGGTATTCTGTTTTTCCCAGGCTGTCTTTGCGGTCGAGGTGTTTTCTGCGTTGTTCTCCAACGATTCCCGTCAGGATAATCCAACCTCAGAATCCAATGGTTTCAGTAGTTTCCTCAGCCTTGAGCTGTTTCCCCATGATGTGCTCTATGCCGATTTGACGGCAGATCACTATTATCCTGGAATACAGATAGAATTGGCGCAGATGCGGGACGGGACAGGACCCGAATTTCTGCAGGGTGAGCACTACGATGAGAACGGTCAGAGCCGCTACCCCATTAAGAGTGACAGCGAATATATGTTCATGAAAATGGGATTTTCACAAAGTGTTCTGAGAGTATCGCTTCCTTGGCTTATGGACCTCCAGGCGGAAGCCCTGATTCAAGCCATGTTCAATACGGCTTTCCATAAAAACGGCGGTATGGATAATCTCGGTTTTGACGGAGTTTACTTCTATGGTTTTGTGTTGGATTTCGGTTCCAGAATGCAGATCAGATTCGGGAAGCATCATTTTTCCGGCCACTACGGTGACGAAATGCTGTATGATTATATTGGTAAAACCGATTCTAACGGAGAACCTCTGCTGCAGGAGGACCTGCTCGAATATACCCGGCACGACTCGTATCTTCTTGGAATTTCGATAAATCCTCTTCCGGGAATGCGTCTGTATGGAGAATTTGAGCTGCCTGAGGAGGGAGCCTGGGTGCGGCCCTTTTTTCATCGCCCCGACGCCTATTACGAGCATGGCGGTCCAGGATGGTGGATAGATGCCTGGCGTAAAGATCATCCCTATGGGGAAGACTACAAGGCCTGGCGCATACAGACCGGGGCTGAAATACGCACAAGTACCCTGCTGACGGGAAATGTCTTTGCCGCCTGTGATATTCAGCTCCATCAGGATGGTATGTCCGGACAGTGGGGAGAGGGGTACAGTGCTGATAATGCCTGGGAGTGGGAGTATACTTTGGCTGTCGGGAAGGAGTTTTCCACAGCAGCTTCCGGCCTGACGCCCCGGGTATCGCTGCTCTATCATGTCGGAAGGTTTCCCCTATTGAATTATTTCTATCATAGGGAAGCCTACAGTGCGCTGGTTTTTTCACTCGGCAGCTGAAAAGCTTACCGCGCCGACTTCTGTAGGGCTGGTTTCTATCGCATTCATGTATTGACTTAACCTGCATTCCGCTCCAACATGATGCGATAGATGAAAAAGCCGGACCGCTATTCAAGCAGAAATCTCATCCTCCTCTATATTGCCAGTTTTCTTGTTCAGCTGGGTGCCGCTATGACCATATCCTATGTCCCCCTCTATGCCCGGGATCTGGGAGCTGCCATTGCGCTGATCGGGGCAATCGAAACCATCCGCAGTCTCGGCGGGATGGCTGTCAATTTACCCGGAGGATTTCTTGCAGAACGGCATGGGATTTTCAGGATTATTCTATTCTGCTTTGCCGCGATGATATTTGCTGCCCTTCTGAGAGCGTTATCTCCCACCTTGACCTCCCTGATGCTTGCCGGCTTTTTTCTGGGAACCGGACAGTCGATGTGGATCCTTGCCCGGCTCACCCATATCCGCAAAACCGTGCGTAATGAGGTCCGGGGGCGGGTTCTTGCGGGATTTGGCGGAATTATGCGCTTTTCCCGGGTTGTAGGGCCCCTTATAGGCAGTGCGATAATTACCGGGTTCGGGTTTCAGCGGCTTTTTCTTATGGAAGGAATTCTTCTTTTTCTTGCTATGGCCCTGCTGGTGCTTTTTTTTCGGACCCCGGAACTGCATGTTCCCCAGGGAGCACGGGAATCCCTGCAGGCTGTCCGCAGCCATTATGCCGGTAATCGGGGAAATATTACCGCAGCCATGATAGGAATCTTCGGGCTTACTGTCCTCAGAGCTGCCCGGGCGCTGGTCATACCCCTCTGGTCGGCTCATATTGGATTGAGCATTTCTCAGCTAGGTTTGATAGTAAGCATTTCTTCGCTGCTCGAAATTGGTTTGGTGGTTCCTGCCGGCTACAGTGTAGACCGGATCGGACGCAAGCCGACTCTGCTCATGACAATTTTTATCATGTCCGTCGGCATGCTGCTTGTTCCTTTATCACATTCTTTCGTAACCCTGATGGCAGTTTCCCTGCTCATCGGGATCGGGAACGGATTGGGAAGCGGCATCAACATGATTTTCAGCACAGATCTTGCACCTGACTCCTCGGTAGGTCTTTTTATCGGAATCTGGCGAATCTTCACTGAGAGCGGTATGGCGGCAGGTCCTTTTTTAGTGGGACTGATTTCAGATTCATTCACCCTTTCTTTCGCACCCCCCGTTATTTCCATTATCGGAATCATATCTGCCCTGTTTATGATGGTTTTTTTCAGAACAACCCATTTGCCGAAAGCTCCGGAGCAGCAGCCGTGAAGAAGAGGAACTCTATGATGGTGAACAGCAAAGCAATTGCCGACAGGAACCGCAGCAAAGCCCCCGCGAAAACATATACCGGTATTGTATTTGATTTTAACGGAACTATGTTCCGGGATAACGAATTCCATATCCGGGCCTGGATGGAATTTGCCGCCCGACACGGGTTCCGGATGACCCGGGATGACTACCTGGATGAATTTATTGGAAAAACATCGGCCAAAGCGCTGAAACTGCTGCTCGATATCCCCCTCGATTCAGAGAACCTGCACCAGCTGTATGAGGAGAAAGAGGCTATCTACAGGTCTTTGTGCCTGGATGATCCGCAGAATTTTGTCCTGGCTCCGGGGCTTGCCCAACTGCTTGACGTTCTGGCTGACGCCTCGGTTCCTATGGCCATTGCAACGGCATCAACCCTGCCTAACGTAGAATTTTTTATCGAGCAGTTCAAGCTGCTTCGCTGGTTCAGGCCGGAGCACATAGTCTATGATGACGGCCGCATAGCGAACAAACCGGCTCCTGATATCTATTTGCTTGCCGCAGAACGGCTTGGTCTGCCAGCAGGGGAACTGGTAGTGGTTGAGGACTCGCCGACCGGAGCAGCGGCAGCGCAGGGTGCGGGGGCGGGCTGTCTGGTAATTACCGGAGAATTGTTCTCTTTTCAGGAGGACTGGGTGCAGGAGTATCCCCACTGCCGACACATCAGGGATTTCCGCGATTTTTACCCGGAACAGTTTTTTTCCGGCAGGTAGAAACGCAGCTGCCTCTTCTCTGTTCCCGCATACCGGAAAACGCAAATACGGAAGGTATATACCAGAAAAGCGGACTTTCACTGCCATGAAATCTTACAATTCTGTTGAAGAGCCTCTATAATGAAAGGGTAAAAAGCTTATATGAGGGGGTCATAATATGATACAGCTGCCGCAGGAGGTGCTGGAAGCCTGGGAGAATAAGGAAGGTCCCGTAGTTTTAACTACCGTGGGAGATGACTGTATGCCTAACAGTGTATATGCAACCTGTACCAGGTTGAGTGATGACGGCCGTATAGTCGTAGCAGACAACTATTTTTCTAAAACCTATGAAAACATCAGCCATGGAAGCCCTGGAACGGTGCTTTTTATCACACCTAAAGGAAAATCGTATCAGGTCAAGGGAGACATAGCCTACTATACCGAAGGAGAGTTCTTTGACTTCATGAAATCATGGAATCCCAAAGAGCATCCGGGAAAAGGGGCAGTAGTTATTAATACCCGTGAAGTCTACAGCGGAAAAGTACGGATGCTCTGACCGCCTGCAGCCTGTCGGTATTTATGAAACTGCCCGGATTTATGAGATGAAGATGTCCTTAAAACGGTTGCGGTATTCCAGAGCTGTCATGCCGACTTTTTTTCTGAACAGGCGGTAAAAATAGAGCTCATCGGAGTAGCCGCAGAGAAAGGCGATCTCTTTTACCGAGAAGGAACTTTCAACCAGGCAGCGCTTGGCCTGTTCCAGGCGTTTTTCACCCAGATATTTTCCCGGGGGAATGCCGAAGCAGCTTTTCCATGCCCGTCTGAAGGCTGCCGGGTGGATTGCATATCGGTCGCACAGCTCTTCCCAGATTATCTGCTCATGCAGGTGGGTGTCGATATAGTGCTCAATATCGAGCAGGTAGGGACTGGCGGTTCCGGCTTCCAGGCGACCTGCCTCGAGAAGGCTGGTTCGTATCATCTGCTCGCAGCTTCCATCGATAACATCAGTCTGGATCCGGCTTTCCAAAGCCTGCACGTTGGCGAAAAAATCATCAACGCAGGCAAAAAAAGTCTCAGAGCTGCCGATCTGCCAGAAGGGATTTTTCCTGTTCATATAATTTCGCTTGGTGAGAATCGGGCCGGCCGTGAGCGGATAGATGAAGAAAAGTTCCTCCCAGGTCTCCTGCGGACCATAATCCATCGGTATTCCCGGTATCTGGGTGAGGACACAGGGGGCCTGCACGGGATATACGGTATTCTCATAGCGGTAATCACCCTTTCCGCTCAAAATAAAAGAAAAATTGAAGGTGTTGAATACTGTATGTATCCGGTTCTTTTTTTCCGGAATATACCCGATGGTATCAATCTCCAGCCCGTACGGAAAGAGTCTTGCCAGAGGGGCCAGGTGGAGCAGCGGTTGCCGTAAAATGCGTTCAGCCATATCTGATTTTACCCTATCTGTTCAAAAAGTCCATATATTTTAAAATATTGCCCATAGCGCAACCGGAAAAGCGAGTGTAAGGTTGGTTGTGTGATCATTTTACATCATTGGGTCCCGGCTTCAGCCTGAACCCGCATACAAGGAGAGCGAAACAATGAAACAGCTTGGCGTTGTCGGGTGCGGCAATATTTCCGAGGTCTATTTTTACAACCTGACCCATCGGTTTTCTGACGTCAGGGTGAGGGCTTGCAGCGATCTTGATCCTGAACGGACCGCAGCCGTGAAAAAACGGTATCCCGAGATTGCCGTTCTCTCTACAGAGGAGCTCCTGGCTGATGCCGAAATCGATATTGTTCTGAACCTTACCACCCCGCAGCATCATACTGCAGTCAATCTGGCTGCTCTCTCTGCGGGAAAGCATGTCTATACGGAAAAGCCCCTGGCGCTCTCGGTTGAGGATGCGGACAGGGTACTGCAGCTTGCAGCAAAAAAGCATCTGTATGTGGGTTCTTCTCCCGACACCGTTCTCGGGAGTGGAATCCAGACTTGCCGGAAGCTGATCGATGAGGGCTGGATCGGCCGTCCGACAGCCGCATTTGCCTTCATGACTGGCCATGGACATGAATCGTGGCACCCCGGGCCGGAGTTTTACTACCGCAAGGGGGGCGGCCCGATGCTTGATATGGGACCCTACTATGTAAGTGCACTGGTAACACTGCTTGGTCCGGCAGCCGAGGTTGCGTCTATGACCGGCCGGGAGGCTGATGAACGCATTATCACGGAACCAGCAAGACGCGGAACGGTTATTCCCGTTGAAATTGACACCCACTACACAGTCCTGATGCGGATGCAGTCGGGGGCAATTGTTACGCTGGTGACCAGCTTTGACGTCTGGGGTTCCGATACCCCGAGAATAGAAATTCACGGAACCCATGGGTCGCTGAGCTGTCCCGATCCCAACGGGTTTTCCGGTCCGGTCCTTTTCCGAAAACCGTTCAGTAAAAGCTGGGAACACCTATCAACAGCTGCCTTTCCTCATTCTGATAACTGTCGGGGATTGGGTGTCGCTGAAATGGCGGACGCGATAGAGGAGAAAAGAACCCATCGGGCCTCCGGAGCATTGGCCCGTCATGTTCTGGAAATCATGCTGGCTTCCGGGGAATCGAGTCTCAGGAAATGCACGATTCCGATCGGCTTTCAGATAGAGCAGCCTGCTCCCATGCCGGTGGAGTTTTCCCGGATGCCGGACATCAATCCGATTGTCAAGGTTGAGGAGGTATTATGAACTACCATAATGAACGGATCAGCACGCTGGAAGATATAAACGGATTTGACGGGAATGGAAAACAGGCCCTTATCTTCTGGGGAGGCTGGGACGGACATGAGCCGGAGCTGATAGCCAACAGAATCCGGGCAATTCTTGAGGTGTACGGAATGCACGTTCGTCTTGTTGACAGCCAGGCGTGCCTGGGCGATGCAAAACTGCTTATGGAGCAGCACCTTATCGTGCCGGTCTGGACGATGGGCGAAATAGAGGATGTCTATGTCGACAATGTCGTAAAAGCTGTCGGCAACGGAACCGGCCTGGCCGGCTGCCACGGCGGCATGTGCGATGCGTTCAGGACATCGGTTACCTGGCAGTTTATGACTGGAGGTAACTGGGTTTCTCATCCCGGAAATGACGGATTAGCCTATACCGTGAAGATACGAGCCGGCTCAAGTCCCATAGTGCAGGGGCTGGAAGACTTTGAGGTTGCATCGGAGCAGTATTATCTGCACGTGGATCCGGCTGTTCAGATTCTGGCGGAGACGGAATTTCCGGTATATCACTGGTATCATGCCAGCAACGGGAAAGTTTCCGTTCCAGCTGCCTGGACAAAATACTGGGGTCACGGGAGGGTTTTCTATACCTCCCTGGGGCATCATGATGATCTGTTCGACCGCAGCCGGGAGGCCGGGCTGATGTTGAGACGGGGGCTGATCTGGGCCGCCGCTGGAAAAGATATTGCCGCGGAACTCAACGGATCCTACAGAGATTTTGCAAACGAAGAGTCTTAGTCGGCTTGGTTCCAGGATATAAAAAAGCTCTGCCTGCTGGCAGTCTTTACGCAGTTTTTACTCAGCATAAACAGGGCAAATGCGCGTGACCTGCAGGCTACTTCCCTTGATGAGCCCCGGCATATATCCGGACATAGTCGACCCCTTCAGAGTACCAGCGGTTTTTTGTCTGGTAAAGCGCATCATCGACATACCAGCGAATTTCACCCGGCTCCCACTCGATGGCATATACATGAAAATCAGAAGCGTCGGTTGCTGTTTCTGGAAAAAAGTAGTGCGATCCGGCATAGGTATTGCCAGGCCAGACTCCGCCGTAATGAATGGTGCCGGCAACTTTATAGGGCGTGCTGCCCCAGCCTTCGGCAATGTCAATTTCGCCTGAAGCAGCCCAGCCGCCGTAAGTCTCTTTTTCCGGAAGCATCCAGATTGCCGGCCACAGGCCTTTTCCTGCCGGGAATTTTGCCCGGATCTCAAATCTTCCGTATTTCCAGGCAGCTTTTCCCTGAGTGGAGATTTTTGCCGAGGTATAGCTGAACGTTTCTTCCCGGTTTCCGGCTATTCCGGTAATGGATTCCTGCCGGGCGCGGAGGGTAAGGATGCCGTCTGCAAGAAAAAGGTTTTCCGGAGCATCAGTATAGTACTGCAGCTCACCGTTTCCCCAACCGGGAATCCACTCTTCTCCGGCATAGAAGCCATTGCCCCCGGCAATAGTCCAGGTCTCGGCAGGGAATTCTGTTCCATTGAATTCCTCACTCCAGATAAGTTCCCAATCCGGGGATCCGGCGTTCAGATCCATTTCTGCCGCTGGGTGGTCGGGCGGGGTAATGCAGCCGGACGCGAAAATCAGGGTGACAATCAGCGTTATGATAGAAAGAAAAGTGGTTTTCATACTGATATCCTTGACCGGGCAATCTAGTTTTTCCCGCTGCCCGTATGCCTGAGCGATTGGAAAAGATCGTACCCGACGAGTTCAGTCGGGGGATCATCGGCTGCTTCCACCTGAAGGGGCGGCAGGGTAAAAAGTTTTTCCAGAAACATTGCCGCAGCACCGGCTGCAACAACATACTCACCGGCTTTATTCAGATGGACATCGCAGCTGATCTGATCGGGGTAACTCCAATTGGCTTCAATTGCCCGCTGAATAGCATCTACCACTTTTGATCCGTATTTTTCTATTCCGCCGCCAAGAACAACCTTTGAAACATCCAGACTGTTGGCAAGAAAAGCGACATTTGCGGCCAGTTCCTGAACTGCCGTATCTATAGCCTCGGGATGCCGATCAAAATGCATCATGACATCGTCGTCAATCGAGAATTGACTGAGGTTTCCCTGTTTCCAGAAAATACTCTGAAACTCGCCGGCCGAGTAATCATTGCCCCTGATAAGCGTCCCGTTAACGACAATTCCCAAACCGACAGCAAAACCTATTCTGCCGTCCGACCGGTTAACCTTGTGAAAGCGGTCTTCTGCAAGGACAAAAATAAAATTTGGCTGCCTTTCCCTGCTGGTGCAGACCATCTCTTCCCAGCAGCAGCAGTTGGCATCATTTTCTATAAAGACCGGAACGGGAACGGTTCCTGAAATCTCATCGTAGAAAGCCACAGGCTGACGAATGTCGAGCGGATTTGACTGGTATATGATTCCCTCTCTGGCATTGACGATGCCGGAAACTCCGATTCCGATACCGATAAGCGGTAAAGCTGCAGACCTGATGTCATTATCAAGCTTTTTAAGCGCCTCCTGAAAGACCGTGCCCAGAGAAGCGGGAGCCTCCTCCAAAACTATCTTTCGCATGAAAACCATGTGTCCATGCAGATTCATGCCTACTGCCTGGACCTTGTCTGTGGTGATCTCCAGACCTAAAATCAGGCCAAACCGGCCATTAACAGATAAGCCTATCGGGCGCCTGCCTCCGCGAGGACCGGCATCTCCCTCTTCGAGGGGCAGTATAATTCTCTGCCGGATAAGGCGACTGATAATATTGGTTATGGTTGATTTATCAAGATCAAGCTTTCTGGCAATTTCTATCCGGCTTATTCCCGGATGCAGCCAGACCATCCGCGAGACCCGGGAAATATTAGCGGTACCATGTATCGGCATGAACCTGTCCTTTGCTGCTTGGTTTAGTTATAAAACTTACTGCTTAAGGCTTACTTTACTGTAATTACCCCCTTTTTACAACAGATAAAAGGTAATAGAAAGGCTGCTGCGTGCATCTCCTCAGATGCGGAAAGCTTCCTCAGGAACAGTAACCGAAATCCAGAGTATCTGCCCATCTCGCTGTACAATATGCTGAACTGCCTGTTCTGGAAGTTCCAGGCCGGGAACGGTACGGCTGCTGCCGTCGCGGCTGGTCAAAACCAGAGCTGCGGCGGCAGCCATACAGCAGAACCTGTAACGGCCGTATAGATAATCGGAACCTGGCACCAGGTAAACGCTAAAGACTTTGCCGGAAGCGGCAGTTTTCTGCGTATCAGTTCCGTATCGTAGTAGACAAATTCGCCAGCATCGCGGGTAAGTTCTTCCCGGCGGAGAAAGAATGGATCAAACCAGACCCTTCCGCGTTTAAAACGGAGTCCGAGTTCACCGATTCTTGTCAGAATTTCCTCTTTTACCTGACCGGTCATACCCGGCTGCCGGGCTCCCCCGTCCCAGACGGTATGAGAGTACGGGTCTATGGTAAACGCTCCATACGAATTGACATCCCTGCAGAACCCCAGTCCTGCCCTGACATCATAATAGTGGTCTGCCATTCTGTGCAGGATATCCTTGTCAGCACCGCTGTCACGGGCGTACAGCAGCTGTTCCTGTACTGCTAAAAGCAGCTTCGATACCATATGCCAGTAAATACTGCCTACACCCTCATAAGCGAACATGGATCCTGAACGGCCGGTGAATGATGCATGATCAAAGACCGATTCGAAGAGAGCTAGAATTGCTTCACGGTCCCTTTTGACAGTATGGTTATAAAGGGTAAGCTTTTCAGCCTGGGAGAGAGCCTTCCGGACATCGGCTGCATTGGTAAAGGCTCCATTAAAATGATACATTCCGTTTCTGTCCGAGGATATCAGGGACCGGTCACCATGCTGAATCATGAGCCTCAATAGAGAAATCGATTCAACTTGTTCGGGCGGGATTGTATTTCTTTCAAAGAACCCACGTACCTGTTTTCGCGGGTAGAGCATGTACGAATTCTGGTCTTCCCGATACAAAGTGCTTCTCCTTAGGGAGTCCAGAAGCTTGTCTGTTTCTGCTGATGTGAGCAGACCGGAGGAAAGGATGGAAACCTGCCCCTCGAGCATCAGCTCCAGGTACCGGATATCAATCCTGGAGCTACCCGGGGTGTCAGACACCATTTTAGAGCCATCCAGGGTGTCAGACACTTCCATGGACACCTCCATGATAGTATAGGAATGATACAGGCCGTCAGGTCTTATGCTGCCGCGGAGGGTGGCTGCAAGATAACGCCTGAGCAGATTCATCATTTCCATAATGGTTGTTTTTTTCAGAGGCTTCACGGCAGCCGTCATACCGCTGTTGTAGATATTCTCCCGGTATCCGGCAGCAGCAGCTCCCATGGCATCAGCAAATTTTTTACGGATATCTGGTTGGAACGGACCATCGGCAAAGGGGGAAAACCCCTCGAGAATCTCCGCAACACGGCAGAACAGAAGGTGGATATCAATATTTACCGCAAATTCCTGAGTATCAGCCGCAGTCAGCAGTCTGTCGAAAAATGCAATTGCGCGGTACATATATCCGAGGGTAACCATCGACAGACCCCAGCCTGTCAGAGCATTGTTGGCATCGTTCCACTCCGGGCGCTGGGTATTCATCCAGATGCCGCCGTCAGGTATGAAATTGGTGCTTTTTATCAGCAGAATCAGGAGCAGCTTGTCCATCAGGGTCATGAGAGAGAGTTCCCCGTTCCGGCTGCGGGCACATTGACCATCCCGGCCTTCTTTCAGGCAGCGGCGGGATACCGTCTCCTCCCGCTTGTGGTCAAAAATGATCGTATCGTAGGGATTGCTCAGGATTTCTCGATACGGTTTAATGCGGTAGGGGATATCGGGCGTAGTAAATAGCCGTTCATCAAGCATTTGCAGCAGGAGTTCCGGCTGCAGGGCGTCGGCGGCTTCCAGCAGTTTGAGCAGATAAATTACCTGGTGATCGCCCCAATAGCCGATGTTTGTCCAGGGATCCTCAGGTTCTGGCCGCTCCCAGTCGTAACCTTCGCTTGTGACCCGATAAGGATTATATCCGTCGGCGGTTATGCCATTGGCAAAGATCGTAATCATATTTCTGATGAATCCGGGAAAACTATAGGCAAGGGGTTCCCAGTTCTGGAAAATATCCCGCCAGTTCCCCTGATAGGCGAACCGGTACGAGCCGTCATCATTGCGCACCGAAATCGAAAACTTATTCCATGGCCGGCTGGGATCTCCGTGCCGGCGAGAGAATACCAGCGGGAGGTAGCCGTAAAGCAGGCGTTTACTGTCAGGCAGCAGGCTCGAGCTTTTCATAAGCAGAGCGTTCTCAAATTCGTGCCAGTCGAGTGACGGAGGCAAATCGGAAAGCAGCTGAGTAAGCTGTTCTGCAAGGATGAAATTCCTTTCCCCGGCGTAACGGAGGAAGGATGCCGCAGCCACAGCGTATCCTTCAACAAAGATTCCTCCGCGCATGCAGTTGAAGAGGGTGTTGGCATAGTGATGGGATGCGGCATCCAGATCGCTGCCCGCCTGCAGCCCGTCTGCCCGGCTTACCAGCTTAACCAGTTCATTTCCTCCAGCCGCAGCATCCAGTTCAGCATCCCGGGCTATGTTTTCAGGGTCAGTCTGCAGGCGAAAGAGCAGATCGGCAGCAGCCGGGTAATCCTGCTCTACATCCATCACCTGGATCCAGCTGCGGGATTCTCCGTTTTGAAGGCGGATTCTATCAACGGAAAAATAGGCCCCCCGACTTCCCTCGTTACGACTTTCGGGGACAACCGGGCTGCCGGAAATAAAATTATTCAGCTGTGTGTCGGAAAGCAGACAGAGGGAAGTATCGAGGCCGTACTGCCAGACAGTAGTTACCTTAAGGCATTCACTCGCTTCAGCCCGGTCAGTAAGACGGGTGCTCAAGCCATAGAGGGCTAATCCGCTCCCTGCATATTCAGCCAGCTTATAGGCATCGAGCAGATTGCTCAGGCGGTTCTGGATCTGGGAATCGATTCCATATGGGAGAATGTTTGCCGCTCCGTCTATAATGGAAATTTCTCGTCCGGCTGATCCGCAGTTTTCCAGAGATGCCGATCGGATCCATCCCCAGCGGGGTGAGGCTGTCCATGCATAGGAAAAGATGAGATCAAGATCCAGGCGGTGCTCCCAGAAGATTATGCTGTTCCCGACGGCACTTTTTCTCAAAGACCGCCGGGTGTTTTCTGGAACAGGCTGGAAGGGGCGAAACGGTTCCCAGACAATCATGGTACCATCGATATTCAGACGGAGAAGAGTTCGGCTCCCGGTATGCTGACTGTTTTCCGTAATTTTGTCTTCTGTATAATAGGGAAACAGTGCTGCATCGGCATCTCTTCTTCCCGCTGTCAGCCCTCCGGTGCTGGAAATAAACATCCAGAGATCGTCTGAGCTGGTGATGTTCATCAGGAAGGGGGACATGCGGGAGTAGTTGTCTATACAGTAGAAGAGGCCGCTGCTGTCGACTCCGCTGCCTTCGTCCGGGCTGGTTGTTACCCGTTGGACTGGTTTGTCCGGGATATTGTACAGGGCGTCTTGCTTCATGGTTTCCATTCCCATTACTTATCCATCATCCTGTTTATCGCCTTGTTAAGCAGGGTGAGGATCATGATGATGAAGAAGAGGAGCCAGGCTATCGCACTGCCCTTGCCGAAACGGGAAGCTTTGAATCCGGTGAACATAAGATAGAAGGCTGATGTGAGACCGGAATTTCCGTTACCCCCCATTTGCTCATATCCGCCCAGCAGCACATAGGGTTCATCAAAAACCTGCATACCGCCGATAATGCTCATGGTTACGGCAAAGAAAATGATGGGAAGCAGCTGGGGTACTGTTATGGAGAGGTGTTTTCGGAAGGCATTGGCTCCGTCGATGTCGGCTGCTTCATAGAGCGTACCGGGGATCGCCTGCAGGCCTGCCAGATAGATTATGGTGTTCCATCCGACAAATCGCCAGTTGAGCATGATAGCCAGAGCTGTCTTGATGGTATCGGGATTGCTCAGCCAGTTTACCCGCTCCTGCTGGAAGAGGTTGACCCAGACATAGTTGAGCCAGCCGTAGTTCAGATCGAACAGCTGGGCAAAGATCAGCGTAACCGATACGGTGCTGGTTATATAGGGTAGAAAAAAGGCCGTTTTAAAGAATCCGCGTCCACGGAAATTTTTGTTTTCATTGTTAAGCATGATAGCCAGTGGAATCGCAATCAGGTGCTGCAAAAGGGATCCGAAAATGAGCAGCCAGGTAGTATTGCCCAGAGCTTTGAAAAAGAAGGGATCCCGTGTAAGAAGATTCTTGTAGTTAGTCAGCCCCACAAAGCCCTGAGGGCCGGAAATAGTCCACTTGAAAAATGAAATATAGATGGAGTATCCAATAGGATAGAGTCCGAAAATAAAGAACAGCACAAAGAATGGACTGATGAAGATATATGGGGTAAGGGTATTTTTTTTGAACAATGTTCTGATCATGATTTCCTCCTAGGCCTTTATGCTGCCGGCGGTAAGGTTGGCGATAATCTTTTTTGAGAAAAAGATAAAGGCGATCAGAAGAGGGAGGAGCGCGAGTGCCGTTCCCAGCATGAGGCCGCCGAAGTTACCGTCACTCCGGACAAAAAGTGAGGAGAGGGCTACGGGAATGGTGCTTTTTTTCGGGTCCGGAAGCATGATCAGCGCCCCGAGAAAGTTGTTCCAGGAGCCGATAAAGGTCACTGTTCCCAGTATGGCTATTCCCGGTTTTGCCAAGGGAAAGACAACTTTTATGAGAATCTGGAACTCATTCAGACCGTCTATCCGGGCAGCGCTGAGAAGATCCGAGGGGATCGAGTTTTCCAGAAACTGTGTCATGAGAAATATTCCAAAGGCATTGGCAAGCCCGGGAACAATAAGCGGAAGCCAGGTTTTATACCAGCCGAAGGCAACCATCATCTTGAAGAAGGGGATGATATTGAGAAATGCCGGTATAGCCATGGTGGAGATGATGAACAGCAGTAAGCCTTTTTTACCCTTGAATTCAAATTTTGCAAAAGCATAGCCGCCCATGGTGCAGAAGAACACGGTTCCGGCTGTTGCCAGCACTGCTATGGAGAGACTGTTGAAGAAGTTTACATGAAAAGGCAGTTGGCTCAGCAGGCTGTTCAGGTTAACGGGAATGTCGCTGCCGAACCAGAGGTGCGGCGGATTGGAATAGATTCTGCTCCAGCTGGCCAGTACGAACACATAGTAGAACGGGAAGGCAAAGAGCAGGGTAAAAACAATCAGAACGATATAAAAGAGAGAAAATTTTACATTTCCACCTATTGATCTTTTCATCGGTCACTCCTCTGCAGGGAATAGGCAGCAGCCGGAGAACTTCCATGCGGAGTATTCTCCAGCTTGCGGCCGTTTACGAGAGCGTCGAGTCGGGCTCTCAGTCCATAGTTGCCAGAATCTGATTCAAGGCGGAATTGTAGGCTTCCTCAATTCCTGCCTCTCCAGTAATTACGCTGGTTACGGTGGTGTTCCAGATGCTGAGGATCAGGGCATCGTATTCACTTACCGTATTGGAGGGGATGTTCCGGGCGACATCGGCATAGATAAGACGAACTTTCTGGCCGCCGAAGTAGTCTACCCCTTCTTTCATAATCGGGGTATCGTAGACTGAGGTAAGGGCGGGGTAGGCGTCGATAGATTCGAAGGTGACAAGCTGGGCTTCCGGTGAAGTGGTAAGGTATTTAATCAGTTCCCAGGCCACGGCTTTCTTTTCTGCGGGAACATGCTCCGGTATTGAGAGATAAGTACCCCCGAGGGCTGCCATGGTTTTTCCCGGCAGGTAGGCTACGCGCCAGTCTCCGGCGTTGTCGGGAGCCATCCAGGTCTTCAATGCGCCGCCGAACCAGGCTCCGTTAACCATAGTGGCAGAGGATCCGCTGCTGAAGGCTTCAACCCAGGGACCGGTCCAGGCACCCATGTCTCCATCTATTCCAGCATCCCGGATATTTTTAACCAGCTCAAGGGCTCCTGTGAACTTCGCTTTCGGTTCCAGGGGTTTTCCATCGGCATCGATCCAGCCGCCCTTTCCGCCGTTGAGAGGAACCATTGCCGCATCATTAGCGTGGGGAATTGCATACTGATCAATCTGGCCGTCGTTGTTTTTATCCAGGGTAAGGGCTTTGCCTATTTCAATGTATTCATCCCAGTCCGCAATTGACTCCATGTCAGCAACGGTGAATCCGGCGGCTTCGATAAGGTCTTTCCGGTAAAAGAGAACGGCAGGGGCGATATCGACAGGTATGGCAACCAGGGCACCGGATCCGGTTGTAGCATTGGCCATGGCGAAATCAACTATATCGCGCCCTGCATCAAGGCCGTTGTAGGGGGGACCTGCAAGGTCTGTCAGGCCGCCGCCCTGCAACAAATTGGGCAATGTAGCCGACTTCAAGGGCTTCAATATCGTTAGTAGCCCTCCGGCTGCGACATTACTGCTGTCAGACGGTTATGATGGCCGCTGAAGTCGCTGGTCTGAAATTCGATGGTTATATTGGGGAATTTTTCTTGAAGTCATCGGTTGCAATTACCGCCTGATAGGCTTTTTTCTGGTTGTCTCCGTAACATCCAATACTTACGGTGTATTTCTGGTTCGTAATATAAGGTGCTATTTCAGCCGATTTTTCTTCACTTCCCCAGCAAAAGCCGGAAAAAGCAGGGTGAAAAAGATGCAGACAGCAAGTAATTTTTCATTCTAACCCTCCAGTGTTTTCGTTGGTTTATTAAACCAACTTAATAATTGCACAGCTGTTTCCTTTGTCAATCTTTCCTTATAAGATTTTTCTTTAGCACGCGACATTTTTTATTCTTTTTCTTGACTTTACCCTTGGGGTAATTCGTGGTATGAAAGCATCTCTTGCGCAGGAGAAGCAATGTATACAATCGGAGAATTTTCGAGAATCAACAGGATAACCACCAAAACGTTACGCCACTATGATCGGATAGGTCTGATCAAGCCTGCAAAATCTCGACAGCTGGACCGGTTACCGATACTACCGGTCAGAGCAATTACCGGAAATGGGCAGGATTCTGATGCTCAGGAATCAGTTTTCTGCCGAAATTAAGCGAGATAACCGCAGTGAACGCCCGGTAGAGAATCTCGACCCGAGAGCGGCGGCTCTGCAGCGTGAAATTGCCGGCAGTCAGCGAAGGCTGGCAAAAGTTCTGGGTTATCTGGAAAACCTTGAGGGGAAATGGAGAGAATGAAAATGTAGTAATCAAGGAACTGCCGGAGGTAGTTGCCGCATCGATGCGCACTGTTTCAGGGTATGATACCTATTTCGATATTGTCCCGAAGATGGGCGAATATATGAAGTCGGTTGGCGCTGTCTGCCGCGTCCCCGAATACTGCTTCACCATTTATCACGATGGTGAATACAAAGAACATGATATTGATGTGGAAATTTGCGAAGCAGTCGTCGCCCCCTGCCCGGATTCGGACCATGTTAAGTTCAAAACGGTTCCCGGATACCCCAGGCAGTCTGCCTCCCGCATGCTAGTGGACCTACTCTACCATCGGTGATACCTACAACAAACTGTTCAGCTGGCTCCATGAGCATGGCTGCACGCCTGCCGATAACCCGAGAGAGTCCTACATTGACGGGAGAGGGAATAAGGAGGAACTGGAGGAGTGGCTGACCGAGGTGCAGGTACCGGTATCAAGATAACCGGAGGGTTTCGGAGGAACCATACCGGACATCTTCTTGAAATAGATTTCTTCCTTGAAATGGGCTCAGGCAGCTGTGTAAATAATTTTTCTGCTGTATAAAAACGAAACAGTAAAAGACGAGTTGCCGGCTTCACCCGGTAAGATGCTACAGTTTCAGCACCTATGAAAACACCTATACCATCATAATTATTGGGAGCCGGAATTGTCGGAACTGTCGCTGCGCGGAGCTCAGCCGGTTTACAGACTCTATTCTGCTGCTGGAAAAGGCCCGGGACGTCTCTATGGGGGCAACCCGCCAATAGCGGCATCGTCCACGGAGGCTATACGCAAAGTGGGAACATTGAAAGGAGAACTGTCGATCCGGGGCAACCGGGTATGTACCGGCAGCTCTCCGAAGAGCTCGGCTTTCCTTATTGCCGGAACGGTTCCTATGTACTGGCCTTTACCGATGAAGATCGGGAAAAGCTTCGTGCAGCTGTTCGAGAACGTGGCAGATAAACGGTGTTGAGCAACTTGAGCTGCATACGGGAAGGCAGGTCCGGGCCAGTGAAACCCGAATTAATCCTGCTGTTACCGAAGGACTCTACTGCGGGGAGACCGGTATTGTCAGTCCTATGAAGCAGCAATTGCCTTGGCGGAGAACGCTGCAGCCAACGGCGCTGTTTTGAAGCTCAGCCACGAAGTAACTCATATAGAGCAATCAGGCGAGCTGTTCCAGTTGTTGCCGGAGGTACCCGTACAGCGGAACGTTATTGTGAATGCCGCCGGGCTTACAGCGATCACATAGCCGCTATGGCCGGCGCTGACAGGTTCACATCAAACCCTCGAAAGGGGAAAGTACCTGCTGCTCAGGCGGGGGAACAGGCGACAGTATCGGGAAGGTAATCTTTCAGACCCCGACCGGAGAAGGGAAAAGGGTATCCTGGTGACGCCGACGACCTGGGGGAACCTGATGATCGGACCGGATGAGGATACTCCGATCGCGAAGATGTCAGCAGCAGCTTTTCCGCCCCGCAGGCAATTCTCGAGCAGGCCCCGCCTGAGTGTTCCCGATCTCGAGCTTTCTTCGCTTATCAGGTTTTTACCGGTGTACGGCCAGCATCGGATGCCGGAGATTTTATCCTCGGGTGAATCAAGCCTGTCCGGCTTATCCAGGCTGCGGGCACTGAATCTCCCGGACCAACCAGCGCTCCCGCAATAGCCGAGAAAATTCGCAATATTCTCCTTGATAAGGGGTTTATAACCCGAAAAAAGCGGACTTTTTTACGCACTGCGTTCAGCGATTACTCGTCCGGCACCCCGCAGCCGGCTTTTAGAAGTGCGGGAACTGGGATAAAGCTGCTGTTGGAGATCCTGATCGGCTGGTCGCCGCTGCACAGTTCGTGAAAAACCGTTCTGGGATGCCTTAAACCGCGGGATTCCCATCGATTCGCTGATGCCGTCAAGCGGCGTGGACCCGTGCCGGTATGGGACTCCGCCAGGGTACCTTCTGCGGACCCAGGGTAAAGGAACTGCTTATGCTGTATACCGGTTTGCCTGAGGAGGCTATCGGGATGCCAGTAAGCCAAAGTGATCAGGAACTCCTTGAAGGCGCTGTGTAAGCTGTAAGCAGCTGTCTGTCAGCAGCTGTCTGCTAGAGCAGCTGTCTGCCGGGAGCAGGTCTGCCGTGGTTTTTTCTGATTCCCGGCAAATACTAACTTGTGGCGTGGCGGTAGATGCGTGAAATGAAAAACTGAGCCCCAGGACGGCAAGTGTTAGTAATAAGAAGAACGGAATGACTTCCAGTCCATAGAATCGTGCCAGGAACTCCCGCAAATTGATGGTACGGCAGCTGCACCGAGCCCGGCTGCCGCCATCTGCATGCCGATGGTATTTGCTCTGATGCTGCCGGCCTACACGCCGCTCGGTGTCAGAGACAAAGTCCCGGAAAGATGGGGGCGATGGAAAAGCCCGCCAGAGCTATACCGATGATGGTTGCCCAGGATGACAGATTAATCATCACCCAGAAGTGTACCGGTCAAAGGCCAGCGCGCAACAGCTGTATAGATGAGCCGGTTGACCGGACAGTTTCCGGGTATACCAGCCGGCTATAATTCTTCCGACGGTAAACATGGCCCCATAGCTGCCGGTGATGAATCCCGCAAGCTGGCTGCTGGATGCCGCGCGGGATTCTGTGAGCAGGGTATAAGCCCAGAGTCCCAGGCCGACCCTGACCCCCGCATAGATAAAGAACATCAGCATGCTGAGCAGAGCCGGCAGCGTGGTAAACGTTGCCCAGAGGGCTGCATCAGCCTTTTCATGCTTTTGCATGGCGGAGCTGGGCTCTGTATGCCTTTCCACATCTTTTGTGATGTAGAAGGTAAGGGCAGTGCCAGCTGGAGCAAAGCCCACCAGGTAGCCGAACTGCCAACGCGAAGTCAAGCTGATTCCCCACCGTCATAATTACGTGGACCGATGGTAATGCCGATTCCGAACTGGCATGCAGCCACTGCATCGTGCGGGAACTATAGTTTTTTGCAACAAAAGTATTTACACCGGCATCTATCGCACCGGCTCCCCATGCCGCCCAGAGCTGCCGCGGCAACCAGCAGCCACCAGACAGGTGAAACGGCAAAGACCAGCAGGGTTACTGCCGTAGCCCTGCAGCCGACGCTGAGAGGTCGCTGATACCCATTCGCCATAAAAACCGCTCAAAAAACTGGAAGCTGAATAACCGATTGTACTGGCAATGAGCAGGGGACTGATGGCATCCAGAGAGAGGGAAAAGCAGCAATGCGATTCCCGGCCAGGCCACCCCGAGCAGGCCGTCAGGCAGTCCCAGGAAATGAAGGCAATATACGAGAGAACAATAAGTCCGATACCGGTTTTCTTTTCATCTGCTGCAGTATAGAAAGCCGCAGTAATAATCTTGAGTTTTCCTCCAATTCTGTATGATTAACTCCGTTAGCCGGATGAGAAAATTTCCAACCTCTTGAAATATAAATAATTTTCTTCTTTGGCTCGCATCGTAGTTGATTAAAAACTTCCCGTATAACTTATACAATTGTATAAGTTATACAGGAGGTTTTCATGCCTAGACCCAGACGCAATGACGGAAAGATCCATCTTCACGAACGACGAAACGGCAACAGGTGGATGTATGCCGCCTCATCCAACGAAGCGTATGATATGCGGATGGGAAACGACATTTCCGCATAGTGGACTGGGGAACGGGTTGAGGAGGCAAATCTTTCATCCTGAACAAACGATTCATCTACGAGAAGGACCGATGGAATGATTTCATCTTCCTGAAGACTGGGATCTCTTCAAGATTTCAAGAATGAAGAATGGGTACAAAACCTGAAGGCTCTGTACACCACCGAAGACCGCAGTCTGCTGTATGGTTCTGTGTGGTTGCTGATGAGATCGCCACAAAGATTGGGTTGATGCAGAACCTTATGGCCGTTTTTGGTGTAACGTCGACATGGTCCACTTATTATTCGACGCTGGCGTTTTTTCCCCTCCTGTGTGTGGAAAGCTATAACCATCTTGCCCAATGGCAGCGCATTGAGCGACGCCGTCGGCCCAAGCACTTACCAGTAAGGATATTTTACTCTTCTTACACAACGCATCACTGAATCGAGCGATGGAGTTGTTCAGGCACCGCATGAGGCGGATCGACGAGAATCATGTGCTTGCGGTGGATCTGACTAGCAAGTCAACTTACGGGAGTAAACTTGCTGATATCAGATGGGGAAAGAACAAGGAATCTCCCTGCAACAGACCGTCGAGGTTAAGTCGTCTATTCACTCAATGGGCATCTGCCGGTCCTGTATCAGGAACTTCCCGGAAACATTCCCGATCTCAGGACCGTTGAACTGCTTCACAAGCTGCTGGGAGTGCCGCTGGATGTCCTCATGCCACATGGCTGCAGACCGTGGGTATCCACGCAAAGTGTATTAGATTTTCTGATAGGAAAGGCCAACCGTTTATATCCTGCATCAAAGCCTCTCCTCAAGCATTGTCTCGGGCTTGATCGAATCAATTCGGGACGGAAGCCTTGCCATGGAGATCAATGTTGAAACCCGAACTATGAAATCCAGCAGGAAGTCAACTATTACTATGAACACAGAAGCGGAAAGGGTAAAAAGCCGAAAGGCTGAAGGCCAATATTTTCTTTCGGATTCTGTCAGGAAGTCCTTGGGGGAACGGGACCTTGACGTCGCTATCAAGGAGCAGCGGTTGCTGCTTGGGGATTTGAAGGAGCAGCAGGTGGTCAACTCCGATGAACAGGGATCTCAAGAGGGACTGTCCCTATTACAGCATCCTCCCCACCAAAGCCGGATGCGTTGAATCCTTTGCGATCAGTTGAAAAGCGTGTGTCTACCAAGAAACGGGTGATGGGCTACATAGTCATGTTGTCGAACAAGCTGACCTGGACGCCTCCCAGATATGGGAAACTTATGGGTTGAGAGATGAGCAGGAAAAGCACTTTCTAGGACATGAAGGGTGCGATGTCTGATGACTGTAATCCTGCCTGGTCTGAAAAAGGAAAGGAAGGAAGACTGTTCATCCATTTCATCGGATTGTCTGTGTACTCTCACATCAAGCATATCTGGAAGCAGCTGGCGTTGAAAGATCAGTTTGAGACAGTTGATGCCGTAATAGACGAGATGAAGAATATCCGTTGTATCGAGCATTCAGGCAAGACAAAAATCATTACTCCGTTCGTTGGTAAACAGCTGAAAATTTGTGAATATTATGATCTGAAACCACCTGCCGGCTGCGCTCCTACGGTAAAGGGTATCAGTTCGAAGACCGGTAGAAAAAACAAGAAGGCTGCCCAGGAATAGACGATTGAGTTAATTATACAAATTTAGGGAAAATTCAGATAATAATAATCTGATAGAGAGATTATTTTCCCAAAGAAGCCGCTCTCTTTTCACCCAAAACTTTTCTGATGGTGTCGAGCAGTATTGGATCGGTCTTGATATCCTTCACTGAGTTCCCGGAATCTGAATCTGCCGTTTCGAGAGAACAGACAGCCGCCGTAATAATCCCGATAGCGGTATCCCCTCCCATTTTGCCGGTATTCAGCACAAGGTCGAAAGCATTCTGCAGATTGGCCTGACTGACATGAAAGCAGTGAGCAATAAAGGAGTTTCTAACTTTGTCCCGCTCCTCGATTCTTATTCTTGCCTCTTTGTGGTCAATCTCTTCTTTTGCCATGCAGCGCTTGATTCTGGTCTCCAGCGGTGCCCGGAGGCGGATATTCAGGACATCCCGGTAATCCGGAAAAACAGCGAAGCTTCCCCGGCCGAGAATTATCGTATTATCCAGGGACCCGATGTGCTCGATCACTTTCCTGAGGAAAAGCATGTAGTCATTCTGGACTTCGTCAAGACGCTCCCAGATGTTCAGTGGGGATGAGTAAAATTCTTCAAAGGTGATAAGACCGTACTCACGGAAAATCTCGGAAAAATCTTCCCTGGTAACCAGCGTGTACCCCAGCTGCTTTGCTATTGCCTCACCCAATGTGCTTCCGCCGCTGTATGGTTCTCGTGATAACGTTATTACAGCCATAGTGCTGCCCTCCTTCAATTCCATTGTAATCCTGTGACTGCGGGAAAACAATGTTTTAACGGGCAGTTTTCGGGTGGTTTCAGATGGGTTCAGATTTTGAGAGCTGCATCAGGAAAGCTGCATCAGGAAAGCTGCTGCAGCCGCTCTTTAATTTGTTCGACGATCCAGTCCCTCTCCGGAATGGGCATGACCACCCCCGGGTGTGGCATTTCAGGAACTTCCAGGAGTTCAACTTCCGACCCGGCTTCCAGGGCAAGCATCTTGAGACGTCGGCAGTCGGCCAGAAGAACATCGGCAGTTCCGGTAAAGATCAGGGTCGGGGGAATATGCTTCAGGTCACCATACAATGGGCTTACCAGGGGGTCCCGGGGAGAAAGATCACCGGCGTATGCTTTTCCAGCTTTTATCAGCTGATCGACATTGAGCAGCGGATCCTTGGCATCAAGTTCTTGTATTTCGGGGTTGGTCATGGTGATATCGACCCAGGGGGCAAATAGTACCAGCTGCTGCGGAAGGGGTCTTGAATGGATATACAGCTGCTGAGCCAGGGCCAGAGCCAGCCCGCCGCCGGCAGAATCTCCCATGAAAATCAGTTCCGAATGATTTTTACGGGTTATGATGGAGGAATAGACATCAGCAACCATAGCATGGACTTCTCGAGCCTGATGATCCGGGGCAAGCGGGTATTCGGGGAATATGATTTCACTGTTCAGGGAATCTGCCAGCATGGCGACAAAGCGCCAGTGCTGGGCATACTGTCCGCGGGCATATGCTCCGCCGTGCAGGTAGAGGATGGATCTGACCGGCTCGGCTGCCCTGGGATTCAAATACCAGACATTGCACCCGTCTATGATACTTTGGGTGATCTGATGGATCCTGGAAAGATATGAAGACGGTTTGGCCCCTCTGTTCTGTTTTTTCCGTTTCGGAATAAGCTGCTGCCGTTTTTTCATGGCAGTGCCCCGCATGATAAGCTTGGAGACTTTGCTGCCGGTGCTGGGGCCGGGTATCGGGAAATCTTTTTTTACTGCCATGTTTTCAACTCTTCAGGAGCGCTGTCTGTTCGAAGGCTCATCTGAACCGATTATCCATAAATTGAGCAGTTGATTCAAGCACCAAATTAGAGATGCCCGGAGCCGGTGTTCCCGGTACTCTTCAGAAAGAACGAAAGAGGCTATAATTACCCTGCAACCTGCCAGTTGGCATTGTTAACTGCAGTAACAACACTAGAATATTGAATTAAGGACATATACATGGATAACGCAGTGATTGAAAAACTGGAAAAAATTACTCAGAAAAACTCGTCATGGCTAAAGCTGCTGTTTTCACATATGCCAAAAAGATTTCTTGCACAGATAGAACTGCTTCAGCTGCCTCCGGAAAGGCGTTTCATCATTAAAGGGGAAAGCAATCATTACATCTATATAGTATACGAGGGGATGATCCGGGTTATCAACGAATTTGACAATGGTAGAATTTTTGCTTTTGCAACGACACAAATCCCTGCCTTCAGCGGACTGCTTGAATTATTGTCAGAGAATGAAATTAATACATCAACCGTTGAAACGATTCAAGAATCAAAACTTATCAGGATTCAGAAGAAAGCATTTTCCCAATGGATGAATGAGGATGTGGAAGCTTATAAGCTTGTTGTAAAAATATTTGCCAGACAGCTTTACCCTTCCTTGCTATCCATGGGGTCGTATTATGTCTATCCAAAATTTGTGGTACTCCTTCAGTTTCTGGTGAAAACCTATGAGGCAGCCGCCGCTGCTGCTGCAGGCAAAGAAGTTATTGTTACCGAAACCCGAGAAGAACTATCGGAAATATTAGGATTCAGCCTCAGGACTGTTTATCGCCTATCTAACCGGCTTGTGGAAGAGAATCTGGCAGAAATACGAAAGAAAAAAATACATCTGACATCCCCGAAAATCGAAAAAATGAAAAATTACATCATGAGGACTTCCTATGAACACCAGGCTTAACATTTTACTGTTTTTAACTGACGACCATGCTGCATGGGCAGCCGGGTGCTATGGTAACCGGGAAGTCCATACTAGAAATATTGATTTTCTTGCTTCAGAGGGAATTCAGATGCTCAATGCGTATACCCCGACCCCGGTATGCTCTCCTGCCCGGGCTTCTCTCTTTACTGGAAAAACATCATCCCAGCATGGAATTCATGACTATATCGGTACTGCCGGGAACATGGATGATAACTATTGCTGGCTTCAATACGAAACTATTTTGCCTGAACTGCTTCAGGCGGGCGGCTATGAGACTGCTGTTGTTGGAAAATGGCACTTGGGACAGGAAAAGAGCGCTAAAAAGGGGTTTGATCATTCGGTAACCATAGGCCCCGAATACCCGGTTTTTCATGATCAGCCCCGGATATTCTATGATGGATCAGAACCGATAGAAAAGACCGGATATCTAGCTGGCAATATTACAGATGAAGCCCGCAGTTATCTTCGAAAGCGGGATAGAGAAAAACCTTTTTTTCTTACCATAGGTCACTATGCCACACACAGTCCATGGAAAGGACACCCGGAACGTATTGTGGCAGAATATCGGAGCAGTGGGGCAGGAAAGCGGGAAGGGGCGAACCACTATCCGTTCGGTATACAGAGAAACGAGTCCCTGGATCCGACCCGTCAGAATCCGGAAGAAGCACTCTGTCAGTATTATGCAGGGGTCTCTGAAATTGATGAATCTGTAGGATGCATGCTCGATGAACTTACTGCCCAAGGCATCCTCGACAATACTTTGATAATTTATACTTCGGATCATGGACTGAACTGCGGGCAGCATGGCCTGTGGGGAAAAGGCAATGCAACCTTTCCGCTCAATATGGTGGAGGAATCGATACGGATTCCCCTTATTCTGTATAACAGAAAGCTTCTTTTTTCCAGACAGAAAAGATCTGAACCGGTGAATCATACGGACACATTTGCGACAATACTTGAGGCTGCAGGCGTAGTTGAGGATGCTGACGCCCGGAAAAAAAGAAACTCACCCGGGCAAAGCTATTATCCCATGCTTGCAAATACGTCCCGGCTCCGGGACTGGCGGACGGTGCAAATCTGTGAATATGGACCGGTAAGAACTGCTGTTGACAAAAATTATAAGCTCAGTATGTACCCGGAGGGTCAGGCTGATTTGCTTTTTGATCTTAGGAATGATCCCGGAGAAGAACATAATCTTTATGATGCCCCCGGATACCGGAAGGTAAGGAACCGCCTTGCCACAGCAATAGATTTGTTTTTTGAAACATATTCCGAAGCGGACAAAGAGGGTGACAACATTGGCAGCTTGCCCCGTTACAACCCCCTGGCTGCTTGGGAAGAAAAGTAAAAAAAGGAGATGATGATGAGAAAGAGTATTATTGCCTTGTTAGTGTGCTTCTGTATGATTTTACCGCTATCTGCCGGCGGGCAGGAAGAAAGTGGTAAAAAGGAAACAGAACTGAAAATTCTCGTGCCTCAGAGTCCGGGAGTTCCCGAGGGAATTGAAGCTGTGATTCAGGCCTACAGGGAAAACAATCCCTCGGTAACCATAACTTTGCGGTCAGTTCCATTCAACCGCTACAAAGAACAACTACAGGTTATGTGGGCTTCAGATGATGTTGATGATATTATTACTACCGGGTCGCCAGACATCAGCAATTTTGCCCACTATGGAGCCCTTATGCCGATAGATGATATTCTGCCGCCCGCTGACAGGGGCCAATTTCTGCAGTCAGCCATTGATGCGGTAACGTATAATGGGAATATCTACGCTTATCCGTTTCGTGAGGCAGCTTCGGCGATGTTCTATAATAAGGACTATTTCGAAATGGCTGGTATTGACCCGCCCGCTTCAATCGATAACCCTTGGACATGGTCCGAGTGGCTTGAAAATATCAAAAAGGTTAAGACAGTTGTCAGCGGTCAGACAGGAAAGAATGTGTGGGGCCTGACCTTTCTTTCAAATCCGGGCCGGGGGGATTTCTGGCTGACTCCTATAATCAGAAGTGCCGGAGAAAAAGGCACTCCGACATATCAGGCTGTTTCAGATGACGGAATGACCCTTACCGGATATGCGGATACCCCGGAAGCTCTTGAAGCCTACCGGTTTTACCAGAGCCTGTATACTGATCACAAGCTGGCACCTACTGCTGAGGTCCCAGATGCCTTTGCAACTGGCCAGTCAATAACCTTTCTGTCATTTATGGCATCGGCAAACCAGCTTAACAATAATTTTCCTGACTTGAATTGGGGGCTCATGCCGGTACCTTATTTTAAGACACCGCTGGTGCATACCGGGGGATTCACCTACAGCATATCGGCAAAATCGAAAAACGGGCAAGAAGCAAAAGATTTTATCAAGTTTGCCTGTTCAGAAGAGGGGATCAAGACCTATTTTGATGTTTCGGGCAGTGATATGGTTTCACGGATCGGTTTTGCAGAGAAGTATCCCCAGTACTATGAGCAAGATTACCAGAAGTTTTTTGTGGAGGTTCTGGAAACCCATGGTGCGGCGCGACCGTTGACACCAGGATATGTACTCTATAATTCTATAATGGGATTTAATCTATTTATGGATCTTGCCACCGGTGCTGATGTTGAGGAGACTGTACGGAAAAAAATAGATGAGTTCGAAACTCAGGTAAGAAATCTGTAGCGAATAATCGGAAAATTGGTTGATATAGATATGAGCGGCGTGAAAGTGTTCATCTGCCGGCAGTTTTATGCTGTCGGCAGATACTATGCAGGGGTATGACAAAAATGGCGAGAATCCAGTACAAACCAGGAAAAAAGGATGCAGAACTGCTGCTGACCATTCTGCTCTATATGGTTCCCACCATGATACTCATAGGTGTCTTCCAGCTTCTGCCTATCGTTAAAGCCTTTGAGTACAGTTTCTTTAAGATAAACCTCATGTCCGGGGCTAAAACATTTGTCGGGTTCCGGAACTATATTTCTGCCTGGAATGATGCCCGGTTTATCAATTCCCTTGTTACAACTGTCCGCTATTTTTTGATGCGTGTACCCCTGCAGGTTCTTTCAGGATTCTTTCTGGCACTGCTTATCTTCAGACCAAAGCGCTGGACGGGACCTATGCGGACAATTTTTCTGCTGCCGGTTATTACTTCTATGGTAGTAATTACTGCAATACTGGGACTGATGATGCATCCGACAAACGGGCTGTTCAATGCCGTGCTGGATATTCTACATATTCCGCCTCTGGAATATCTTACTAATCCTGATCAAGCTCTCGAGTCAATTGTTTTTATTACCGTGTGGAAAAACAGCGGGCTTACGATGCTTTTTTTTCTGGCTGGAATGGTTGCCATATCTCCCACGCTTTACGAAGCGGCAACGATAGACGGTGCATCAAGCTTTCAGAAGCATTGGTATGTAACTTTACCCATGCTGAAAAAAACTTTTGCCTTTGTAGTTATTACAACTACCATCCGTTCATTTCAGGTATTCGGTCCAATTCTGCTTACTACTGCGGGCGGTCCGGCGGATGCAACCCGGGTAGTAGTAATGCATATCTACGATAACGCATTTGTTTATAATCAGATGGGTTATGCTTCAGCCCTCTCGGTTGTTCTGGCAGTAATCCTGATTGCAGTGTCCTTGCTCCAAATTCGGGGTTCCCGCATGAAAAAGGGAGGGATGTAATGCGTATCGACACAACCGATATAGGGCGAAAAACGGCTCTGTATATGCTCCTGGCAATACTGACGATTCTGTTTTTAATGCCCTATATGTGGATGCTCGGTTCCGCCTTCAAACCGCGCAGTGAACTGTTCACTTATGTCTTTCCGGTCAGTTGGAAGACTTTTATTCCACTCGAACCCACCCTCCGGAATTTTTCCAGGCTGCTTAATGAACTGGGCTTCATGAGGAATATTTTCAACAGTCTTCTGCTCGCTGCATCAACCGTGACCGGTTCAATTCTGGTCTGCGGAATGACAGCTTTTGTTCTGGCTATGATCGAGTTCCCCGGGCGCAGACTGCTTTATCTGCTAATTATGTTTACGATGATGGTTCCTTTTGAAGCTAGGATGATTCCTACTTTTCTGGTTGTACAGGGTCTGGGGTTGAGTAACACCTTCACTGCTCTCTATTTGCCCTGGCTGGCTGACGCTTTCCTGATTTTCCTTTTCACCAATCACTTTTCAGAAATCCCGTCAGACCTCTATCATGCTGCTGTTATTGACGGCTGTCCGCATCGCAAAGTTTTCTGGAGAATCATGCTGCCCAACATTGTACCTGCCCTGATCAGCGGCGGATTGATTAAGTTTTTCATTGCCTGGGATGCCTATGTCTGGCCGCTGATAATTTTACGAAGCGATAAGTGGCAGGTTATCGGGGTGGCCATTGCAAATTTGTTTACCGATCAGAGCATTGAATGGGAGTTGATTTTTGCGGGATCTCTTTTATCAACAGTTCCCATAATTATACTCTTCTTTTTTCTGCAGAAGTATTATATAGCTGGCATGATGTCCGGCGGGGTTAAGGAATAAAGAAATGAACAATCAGCCCAATCTTCTTTTTATTATGACAGACCAGATGCGGGCAGATGCTCTCGGCTGCATGGGGATCAGTCCAGCCCGGACCCCCCACCTTGATGCCTTGGCGCAGGCAGGGACTCTCTATACCAACTGCTTTACAAATTCCCCTCTCTGTGCTCCAGCCCGGGCCTCCCTGCTTGCCGGGCTGTATCCCCACCAGACAGGGGTCTGGAATAATGATCCGCACACATTTCCTGCTGATGCAGAAAACTGGGTAAGAAGAATAAGGGATAGGGGGTACAAGACCTGTGTAATTGGAAAGACGCACTACTATCCGTACAATGGATCTGTACCGGATATGCGTGAGGCTGAGGATCTGATTCAAGCCTATGGGTATGAAGATGTTGATGAGATTCCCGGTCCCCGGACCAGTGGGTATCTTCTGAGCCATATGACGAATATCTGGCGGGAATCGGGTTTTTGGGTGAAGGTCAGGGAAGATATTGACTCCCGGTACCGGGGAAATCATGCGATAGCCAGAGAGAGTGTGCTGCCCATCAGCCTTAATCCGGATATCTATGTCGGGCAGCAGGCAAAAAAATACCTTGCCGAAGCAGCTCTGAAGGAACCATGGTTCTGCTTCGTCAGTTTTGGAGGGCCGCACGATCCCTGGGATTCGCCGGACTGCTATACTGACCGGTTTCTGAAGCAGACAATGCCTGCTCCTCTTGGCCCTGTGGCAGATGTATATCCAGACAGGCCCGAGGGCAGGTGGGATATTCTCCCTCCCTATCCGCCGTTTTCTTTAGAAGATGTTCAGGCTATTCGTCGGAATTATGCAGGGAAAGTCAGTCTGATAGATGAGCAGATAGGGGAAATCCTCGCTGTTCTGGATGAACGCGGAATGCGGGATTCCACCATTGTGGTGTTTACTTCTGATCATGGAGAGATGAACGGTGATCATGAGCGGCTATACAAGTCTAATTTTCTCGAGAGTTCGATAAAAGTCCCGCTTATCATATATGATCCCCGTCGGGCTGAGGATCGTGGCGTGAACAGCGAACTGGTCGAACTGATCGATATCGGGCCGACTCTGTTTGAGCTTGCCGGCGGCATGGAGCAAACGGACAGTTCAGAGCAAACGGGCGGTACCGGTGAGAAAAGCAGCAGGAACGAGCTTAGGCTGCCGTATAGACAATTTGGGCAATCACTTGTTTCTTCGCCCGGGAGAGACTTTGTTATCTCCGAGCTGGATAATGAGATAATGATACGAACTCCTTTATGGAAAATGGTATTGAATCAGGAAAAGCAGCCCTGCATGCTGTTCGATTTGGACAGTGACCCCGAAGAACTGTATAATCTGGCAGGAGGAAACCCATTCAGAGAGATAGAAAATGAACTGAAGGTATTAGTTCAGCAGTTTCTTGACCTTACGGAAGGTACGGCTTATACCTTTCTTATTTCTGAATCCAATTAAACTATGCAGAATAGAAAACCGAATATCCTTTTAATTGTAACGGACCACCAGCTTCATTATCGCCATGGCTGGAATGATGCCGGGGACCAGAGCGACGAGCCCGGGAGGAAAAGCTCAGGCCCGATTCGTCCCCATTTTGACAGCCTGGCACGTGAAGGCATGCTCTTTAATCGCGCCTATGCAGTCACACCTCTCTGCGGTCCAGCCAGAAGAAGCCTGCTTACAGGATTGTATCCTCATCATCATCGTAATTTTCATAATCAAAGTGAGTCTCCATTTGTTGAAGATACGTACCTGGACTTGCTAGCAGCACGCGGGTACAGGAATTACTATTACGGAAAATGGCATGCTGGACCGGGAACCGCATTTGATCATCATTGTGAAGGGTTTTCCCTTCCCGGATATGGTAATCCGTATATTACTGATGAGTACTCTGCCTATCTGAAACGAAAAGAACTGCCGCGTGCGGTTCATCGGGTGGATCATCTTTTTTGGCATGGAGATACGGGGAACATGTTTCCGGATCTGTTCGAGGGGGCGGATCATTACTTATGCCAATCAAGCTGGTGCGGAGAAACGGCTTTAGGAGCTACTGTTACCCCGAAAGAAACGCATGAATGTTTTTTTCTTGCTGACCTCGCCTGCCGACAGTTGGATGCTATTGCTGATCAGAAATCCGATCAGCCGTTTCATTTGCGGGTAGATTTCTGGGGACCTCATCAGCCTTATTTTCCAACAGACGAATATCTTGATCTCTATGATCCTGAAGCGATTCCCGAATATGGAAGTTTTTGTGATAATCTCGCCGATAAGCCGGAAATTTATCGTAATATGAACCATCCAATAGCTGATAATACCGGAAAACTCATTATTCCCAGTATTTACACATGGCATCAGTGGCAAATAATGCTGGCAAAAGCATTCGCACAGACAACTATGGTTGATGATGCTGCATCGAGAATAATCTCCAAGCTTGACGATCTCGGCTTTCGTGAGAATACCATCGTCATCTGGACAAGTGATCATGGGGATGCCCTCGCCAGCCATGGCGGGCAGTTCGATAAAGGCAGCTTTATGACGGAGGAGATTATCCGGATTCCCCTCGCTGTCAGGTATCCCGGATTTGCTAAATCCGGGGCAGAGACAGCAGCACTTGTCAATACCATTGATATTGCACCGACTTTGCTGGACTGTGCCGGGGTGGAAATTCCCCAATCGTTTGACGGAAAGAGTTTTCTCCCCGTTTTGGCCGGAGAAAACCAGAGAATCCGGGATGAGATGCTGCTGGAAACCTACGGTCAGGGATACCGGGATGCAAAGTGTGCCCGAACCCTGATTACCGACAGGTATAAATATACCTATAATGAAGATGATATTGATGAACTCTATGATCTTCTGGAAGACCCGTATGAACTGCATAATTTAGCTGAGAAGACAACGGTCCGGAACAGAAAGAATAGCATGAAAAGCTCTCTGCAGCAGCTTATGAACCACTTTGGAGATCCCGATATGGCAATTAACTGAAAGAATCCCGCGATCCCGAGCACCTGATAAATTAACTAATCATTAGCATAGCCTTAATAGAAATCTCATATTACTGAGTAATACTCCTTGTGGATGTGAGGGAAAACCCTTGCTTTACACGATACTATGGAGGATTCTATGAAAAGGATTTTGTTAGTGCTCTTAATTGCCGTACTTTCCCTGAGTGCCATAACCGCTGCGGGAAGTCAGGAGACGGAAACCCAGGTCAAGGAAATCTATTTCTGGCATGCATTCAGCGATGCCGCCCGTTCCCAGTGGATTCAGGACCGGGCTGACGAGTTTAATGCGATGCAGTCTGACTATAAAGTTGTTCTGGAAACAAAAGGCAGCTACCGTGATACTCTTCAGGCAGCGGTACTGGCCGATAAGCAGGGAACTCCCCCGCACCTTGTCCAGCTTTTCGAGGTGGGAAGCCAGCTTGCGTATGATACCGGTATGTTCAAATCAGTCGGCGATATTGGATCTTTCGATACATCAGACTATATCCAGCCGGTTCTCAACTACTACACCATCAATGGGACGGTAAACTCGATCCCCTTCAACAGTTCTTCACCGGTACTCTATATTAATAAGGACAAGCTGGTTGAAGCCGGATATGATGCTGACTATGTTCCTGCGACCTTTGGAGATGTGATCGAAGTTCTCGAAGCCGCCCGGGCAAGGGGCGTTTCAGGAGCCAAATTTTCAGTCAATCTCCATGCATGGTTTTTTGAGCAGTGGATGGCTCAGCAGGGTGCGATGCTTGTGAACAACGGCAACGGACGAGACGGAAGAGCAACCGAAAACAATCTCAACAGCCAGGCTGCCATAAACATCGGAAACTTTTTTGCCGAACTTTCCCGTAAAAACCTCTACACCTACACCGGGAAATTTGAGGACTGGGGCGGAAGTGATGCGATTTTTCAGGAAGGCCAGGCTATGCTGCACATTACCTCAACTGCAGATCTGGGAAATATTACCTCGGCTGTAGAAGGTAAGTTCAACCTTGGTGTCGGTTTTATGCCCATTCCCGACGGGACCGAAAGAAACGGAACGGTTATCGGCGGGGCGAGCGTGTGGGTCGCGAAAAACCATCCGGCCGACGAACTTACGGCATCCCGTGATTTTGCTCTTTACATGACCAACATGGAAAACATGGTCAGCTGGCACAAGCTTACCGGCTACTACCCGGTACGGAATTCATCAATTGATGCGCTGAAGGCAGAAGGCTGGTTTGACAGCGACGCCAACCAGATTGTTGCGTTCAACCAGCTGCTGGCAACTAAAGTTAACGCAGCTACTGCCGGGGCTATGGCTGGAACCCTTCTTGACAACCGGACAATAATTGAGACGGCTATTCAGAAAATAATTCAGGGCGGCGATGTCAAAGCAGCTCTCGATGAAGCAAAAGTTCTCTCAGATGCTAAACTGAAAGAATACAACGCCAATTTCTAGCAAGCCTGAAAGAATTCCGGGACGTCTCCGGATATGTATGATCAGGTAACATCTGGCAATACGATTTTCTATCTGCTGATCGGAATAGCTCGAGCTTTCCGGTCAGCTCGTTTTACGCAAGAACAGACAATTTTTCAGCGGAGCAGACTTATGATCAGCAACGGACAGGATGACAATGCAATATTTTCCAGCAGAGGTCTGCTGCTGCTGTTTCTTGTTCCTACCATGCTCATACTGCTGGTGTTCCTCTATTTTCCAGCATGGCACTCGATATTGCTGAGTTTTTATCGTAACAACCTATTTCTTGGAACCCGGAAATATATCGGGCTGGAAAATTACATCAATCTTTTTACCGGACCGCTTGCCCCCGCTTTCATTCAGAGCTTTTTCCAGACGCTCGTTCTAAGCGGCTTAATAGTGGCTGGCGGAATTTCAGCTTCGGTGTTTATTGCCATTCAGGCCAACAAAAAGATTGCAGGCGGCCGCATATACCGGATGCTGCTCATCTGGCCGTTCGCTTTGTCGCCGGCAGTTGCGGGGACCATATTTCTCTTTATTTTCAATCCTGAGGTCGGCATTATGAACACCATGCTCGACTTCCTCTTTTCCATAAAACCGCGCTGGCTCGATTCCCCTTATTTGGCTGTTATGCTGGTGGTTTTCGCGGCTGTCTGGAAAAATATGGGTTATAATATAGTCTTTTATCTGGCAGCACTCCAGAATGTTCCCCTGGACCCGCTGGAAGCGGCTGATATAGACGGAGCCGGAAGCTGGCTCAAGTTTCGCCGGGTTCTGCTGCCCCTGCTGAGTCCAACCACGTTTTTTCTGGTGTTCACCAACCTCAGCTACAGTTTTTTTGAAACCTTCGGGCTGATTGATATCCTTACGACCGGTGGGCCGGTGGGGCCGCCCGGACCCCTGGACAATACGGGAATAACTACCACGATAATGTACAAGGTTTTTCAGGATGGATTCGGCGGAAGCAGCAATATGGGATTTGCAGCTGCAGAGAGTGTTATCCTGATGATCCTGGTCGGACTTGTCGCGTTTTTTCAATTTTCCTATATGGGAAAGCGCGTTCATTATCAGGGATAAAGGGAGAGCAGCTTGATGAAAGGAAAATCACGCCGGTCTGGTGAATTGCGCCGGTCAGGTAAACCGATACTTTCGGGAAACCGGCTATCTGCCGGATACCAGCTTTCTGCCGGCAGACTGCAGCGAAAACGGGACCCTGTCTGGATTCATGCTGTCTTGCTGACGGCAGTCTTTCTTGTCGGGTTCCCGGTTGTTTTCGCCTTGATCAAGGCGACGCAGAATACCGCCCAGGTACTTTCCCCCTCGATGCGGATTGGCTCCAGCCTGTTGTTTAATGCAGGGCGGGTCCTCGGTGTCTATAAGCTCGGGCTGTACATGAAGAATTCTTTCATTATCGCGTTCATTGTAACAGTGGGAAAGATTACCCTATCGTTTTTTGCCGCATTCGGGCTGGTCTATTTCAAATTCCGGGGCAAGAAAATACTTTTTGCTTTTATCATAATAACCCTGATGATGCCGACTGAAGTGCTTATTCTGGGATTGTTCGATCTGATATCTAAACGGCCGGCTCTCAGTTTCAGCGATTTTGCAGCCTGGTTCTTCAACCCGGCCAACCTCTTTTTCAGCCCGATAGCGTACGGATTCGGCTGGTCTTCCAGTTATCTTGCCATTATTGTTCCGTTTCTTGCTTCGGCAACCGGCGTATTTCTGTTTCGTCAGCATTTTACGGCAATTCCCCGGTCACTGGCCGATTCTGCCCGAATTGATGGGGCAGGACCCTTGTCGTTTGTTTTTCATGTGCTGATTCCCATGAGTTGGAATACCATCGGAGCCCTTGCCCTGATTCAGTTTGTCTACGTATGGGACCAGTATTTGTGGCCCCGCGTAATCGTCCGGTATGATGTGAATCAGGTAGTGCAGGTGGGGTTGAAAAATATTATCGCCACAGGAGATTCCGTCTACTGGGGAGAAGTGATGGCGGCAGCCGTTATGGCTATGATACCGCCATTGATCGTTTTCAGCCTGCTGTATCGCGCATTTATGCGCGGTTACGCCCTTTCCTCTAACAAATAGAAAACAACGGTGTCAGACACTCCTGACGATCATCAACGGCGTCTGACACCCCTGATGGACAGAGTAAACAGATCTTTTGCATTCGCAGATCATGAGGTATACTTTGAAAAACGGTCTACAATTGGAGGGGACGGAATGCAGACTGCTGTTTTCTATTTTTCCGGTACGGGAAATACCTGGTGGTGTGCGCAGAAACTGCGGGAGCTTTTCCATGCCGCAGGAAGAGACTGTACGACCGTCAGTATCGAACAGATTGACGGAGAGGATGTTCGGCAGCTTGTTCAGGATTCCGATACGATAGGCATCGGCTATCCGATTTACGGCTCAGATCTACCCGAAACGATGAAAAAGTTTATCGAATCCCTTTTTCCGGAACAAAAAGGTGACAGTAAGAAGCTTTTTGTTTTCTGTACACAGCTGCTGTTTTCGGGGGACGGAGCGTTTGTCTATCGAAAGGAGCTGGCAAGGAAGGGATGGGATATCTATTGGTCAGCCCATTTTCGCATGCCGAATAATATCTGTGTGACGGAAATGCCGTTTCCTTATACCACCGATCGGAAGAAAATTGACCGGCGACTGAGGAAAACAGCCAGAAAAATTGAGGTGTTTTCACAGGCTGTACTGTCGGAACAGGCGGTCATTACGGGAGCCTCAAAATGCTCCCATAGCCTGGGACTGCTTCAACGAGGCCCATATCGGCGTATGTTCCCCAAATTGCGCAACGATATAACTATTGATGCTAATTTGTGTACCCGCTGCGGAAGGTGTGTCGCTATCTGTCCTTCAGGGAACCTGTACGAGGATGGAGATGGAATCCACACTCGGGGCATCTGCATTCTTTGCGTCAGATGCTACAATTACTGTCCCGTTCAGGCCGTGCTCTATATGGGTAAAAGACATAAAGCGCGACGTGGAGTGCCCTATCGTGGGCCGGTCCCTGAGTATAAACCGGAACTTACTGCAAGAAAAAGCTGAACCGCCGTTTCTCTCTATTCAAATTTCAAGATATCGAAAAAGACGTACGTTTGTATATTGATATACGTACGTGCCCGTGGTATACTTCTCAGAAAGCGAGGGCCGTGTATGGTTTATACAGCAACTGCACTGAGAAAATCTATTTACACTGTACTTGATTCAGTACTCGAATCAGGGAATCCTGCGATTATCATCCGCAACGGCAAAAGACTGAGAATTGTTCCAGATGAACCGATCAGGCGTCTGGACCGACTCGTTTCTCACACGACGGTCACTGAAAATGCTGACGGGCTTCCCGATATTCATTGGGATGAGATTGGCTCGGCTAAGGGGTAGCAGCATGCTGTTTCTCGATACTCATATACTGGTCTGGCTTTACCAGAAAGATCTTGAACAGTTTTCAGAAGCAGGCATCAGCAGGCTTGAGCATGATTTGCTGATTATATCGCCGGCTGTATTGCTTGAACTTGAGTATTTATATGAAACCGGAGTATTATCGGTGCACAGTCAGGAAATTGTCAATTACCTTGCCAGGACAATCGAGTTGGAGACTGATGCCGTCTCCTTTCTGCCGATTGCTGAACAGGCCCTCAGGCTGCAGTGGACCAGTGATCCTTTTGATCGCCTGCTGACAGCTCAGGCTATGTTCCATTCTGCAGATTTTCTGACCAGAGACAGAACTATATTGGCCAACTACCCCAAAGCCGTATGGTAGCAGTCAGCTTGCAGACGGCAGCTGGTTGAACGATCAGACATCCAGAAGTCCAACAGACTCCTGGATGAAATATAGAAGCCCGAATACCGGAGAAAGGCATGAAAAACCCGACACCATTTACGGTACTCAAAAAACAGCGTTTTGACACCTCGTATGGTATTTCCGGCGGAAGCGGCGAAGGCCTCCGTGGAAGTTTTCAGCTGCGCAGCGACCCCTACGGCTGGTATCTGGTAACCTGTGATTTGCAGAACCGTGATGTGTTCATGCATGAGCACAACTTTCAGGGACCGGTACAAAAAGCACTGGCTCTATATAACCGTGTCAGTCGTTCAGCCAGCTGGGAGATTGAGTGGGGAAAAGAGGCAGGGCGGATATACATCGGAGATTTTCCGGATCTTATGGAGAGTGTTCTTGCCTGCCCGGGCTTTCTGACCCTGGGATCCGATGGAGAAGCATTGCAGTTTGATCCCCGTCAGGGCAATTTGCTGCTTCTCCTAGATGAAGTTGCTGACGGAGTTCTCGACAGCAGAGTTCTTTTCAAGCCCCGGCAGAAAGATGCTGTTCCAGAGTACGTTTTTCTTACCCCCGCTCTGATCCTTGCCGGCCATACTATCTATCGAATCGAAGCAACGGTGCAGCATCAGGATCTCTATCTCTTTACCAGCAAAATACAAGCCAGTGAAGCTGAAAAGATCATCAGCCTTTTTGCCTCGACTTTTCCCGAATCCGAAATTCAGTATCTTGATTATCTCTGTTCCACGGTGACCTCGAAAGAATCCGTGGATATGGCAGAATCGGCTCCGGTATCTGCAGCAGCCTCCGTGACAGGACGCGTGGCTCTTCAGCCAACCCTCATTTTCGAATCTGTTGATGATACCGGGGTGCTCTATCTCAACACCGCAGTTTCTGCCAAGGGAGCAGATGTCGACTTTCTTAACGACTACGACCTGCTGTTTTTAGCCTTTCTGGATCACGAGCGTAGGATTCTGCACCTCAACCGGATTATCCCCTGTGATCTGGAGGAAGCTGTCGCGGGTGTCACACGGGCTCTCCGTCGGCTGCAGGATAAGAACAATCCCCAGAAAACCTATCACCGTGTAGATGATCTGTTCATCATTCAGCCGGAACTGGCGGTAAGTTTTCTCGAGCAGGAGCTGCACACCATTCTTTCTGATTTTGTCCTGCTCGGGACAAAGGAACTGACAAAATTCAAGATAGATATGGTTAAGCCGGTCATCAACCTGAAAGTTGGATCAGGAATAGATTTTCTGGAAGGCAGCGCAGAAGTTGAAGTGAATGGAGAAAACTTCACCTTATCGGAATTTTTTGCACAGTTTGATGCTAACCGCTACATCCTTCTCGATGACGGCACAAAGGCTGTTGTCGAGAATAAACTGATCATGCGCATGAAGCGGCTGCTTCAGCCGGATGAAAACGGCAATATTAAAATTTCCTTTTTTGATCTGCCCATGGTTTCTGAACTTATCGATGAGAAGACCGCCGCTCAAGGATTTCTGGAGTCACGTAAGATACTGGAGGGTTTTAATACTATCTCGGCCTCCCGTCCTGCTCCGCCGGATCTTTCGGTGCCCCTGCGTGATTATCAAAAGCACGGCTTTGCCTGGCTGCACTACCTGAAAACCCACCAGCTGGGGGGCTGCCTTGCCGATGATATGGGATTGGGAAAAACCATCCAGACAATCGCCCTGCTCGCCACTATTTACCCGGGAGAAGAGCAGCCAAGTCTCATTATTATGCCGAACAGCATTCTGCTCAACTGGAAAAATGAAATTGAACGCTTTGCACCGCAGATCCGGGCGGTCGTCTATCACGGTTCAAAAAGAGAACTGCATGTCTGTATGCAGTACGATCTGATTCTCACAACCTATGCGACGGTCCGTAATGACATTCAGGCCCTGAAAAAGGAGAATTTTGCTTATATTGTACTGGATGAGTCTCAACGGATTAAGAACATCGATTCCCAGATTTCCAAAGCGGTAATGCTCCTGTCCGGTCGGTACCGACTCGCTTTGAGCGGGACTCCCATAGAAAACAATCTCAGTGAGCTGTATGCCCTTTATCGATTCCTGAACCCTGCAATGTTCGGGAAAAAGAGCAGGTTTCAGCGTGACTATGGAGATCCCATAGCAAAGAACGGCGATGCCGGAGCAGCCGAGGATCTGAAACTCAAGATATATCCCTTTATGCTGCGCCGTCTGAAGTCGGAGGTTCTGAAGGAGCTTCCTGAAAAAACGGAGCAGATTATTTCCGTCGAGATGTCTCCTGCCCAGACGATGCTGTACGAACGTCGTCGGCAGTACTATCTGGAAGAGATTAAAAGGCAGATGTCTAAACTCGGCTTTATGAAGGCAAGGTTCATATTGCTGACTGCAATGAACGAACTGCGGCAGATCGCCTCGATACCGGAAAACAAAAGTGACGGAAAGGTACGGAGCCCGAAAGTCGAGGTGCTGTGCGAGTATCTAGAGGAGACAATCGGCAATGGCCACAAAGCCCTGGTCTTTGCAAATTTTCTGGGGGCGATAGATCGTATTGGAGAGGAGCTCGACAAGCGTAACATAACTTTCCTGGAGATGACCGGCGCAACGCGCAACCGAAGCGCTGTTGTAGAATCATTCCAGAACAGTGACAGCTTTCAGGTATTGCTGATGACCCTTAAAACCGGCGGGGTGGGACTGAATCTGACTGCGGCCGACTATGTTTATATCTTTGATCCCTGGTGGAATGCGGCAGCCGAGAATCAGGCTATTGATCGGGTGCATCGTATTGGACAGAAAAACAGTGTTTTCAGCTACAAGCTGATTACGCAGGGAACCATTGAAGAAAAGATTCTCCAGCTTCAGCAGAACAAACTGGAATTGGTGGAATCCCTTATTGAGAGTGACAGTCAGGGTTCCCGCAACGGAGAGAAAATGCTGCGGGAAGAGGATATCGATTTTATATTTTCCAGCAGTCGCCGGTAACCTGAGCTGTTATGAAGCAGCCAGACCAAGGAGTCCAGGAACAGATGCAGGAATCAGTTCAACATCTTCAATTCTCATCAGCCGAAGAAGGATCCTATCTGGAGTATCCTGACGGGATTTACTGCTCAAGCTGCGGCAAGCGGGTCAAGGGGATTCTTCTTGTCCGGCAGGAAAAACCTGTTTGTCTGGACTGTACCTGCAATCAGTCCCGTAGAGCTTCCCTTGAAGGGATACGGGAGGCTAAAGGACCTGGAGTACTGCTGCAGCTGATCAATCTTGAAACAGCTTCTCCTCTTCAGCTAGTCGGGCATCTGGAGAATATCGAGACATTGATTAATGTCTCCAAGCTGATTGATGATGGACAGAAAGAGTTTTTCGAGGAAAAACTGGCTCGCACGTTTATCATGCTGCTCGGTTATATTATGGACCATCCCCTTTCGCGACTGATCAGGAACTATGCCTATCTGCAGATAAGCAGCTATGAAACGTTTTTTCTGCCGCAATTGCTCTCAACTGCTGAGGCACTGAAAAACCTGACCCTGCCTGACTTTGTGGAAAAGAAACTGCTGCAATACAATCTGGCAAAAATCCTGGGGCTGATCGATCCCCTCAACCCCAAAACCCAGTCGGTTATAAGAGATGCTGTCAGTGAATCGGTCAAGGCGAAGGATACCTATGTGCAGGGCTGGTTTACCTATAAAAATTTCCATTATACGCCAAAGTACGGCAATCGGGGAGCCCGACCGACTCTGCAGAACCTGCTGTCTCTCGTGACGGTATCATCAATGCGAAAACCCGAAGATACAAATCCTCAGCTGGACCCACGAGTTGTTGAAATGTATCTGGATTCAGAGCTGCTGCTTCCTCAATTGAAAAATATATATGAGTTGTATTTGAGAAAGCTGCATGAAAAAAGCCCGCAGCTGCAGAGCATAGTTCCTTTTGGGAAAAAGCAGCCTCTGAAAAAACAGCTGGCAGAGATTTTTACTAACGTTCTGCTTGACCGAAAGCTTGTTCAAATCTTTTTCGATAAGCTGCCCGGACATATCAGAAAGCTTCTGGTGGAGATTATCTGGGAGCAGAAGCTCATTCCTATAGCGGAACTGTATGAAAGATTCGGGATGAGATACAGTCCGCCGGAAGAAAGCATCTATTCTTTTCATTACAGAAAAATAGACCTGCCTAAAGAAATGGTCCTTTTCAAGTTGGTGTATCCCGTTTCTTTGTCAAACTACCAGACTGATAGTAATCCGTATGCCACAGTACACCTGGAAATCGGGACTGTTCTCGGGAAGCAGTTATCCCCTCCCGAGGTTTGCTCAATTGCTGGATTGCGGGAACCGCCTACGGGGGCAGCTGTCCATTCCAATTATCCCGCAGTTTTTAATCAGCTGCCGCTGGTTCTCCTGTATCACAACCAGTTTGCCGTTCGGCGTTCGGTCAATGGCAAGAAAATACTGAAAGGCACGTTGAAGGAAGCGGCTAAAATCTGCAGCATAGAAGAACCTTATTCCGATATTAGGGACCTGGAGTATCTGAGAAGTGCAATATTTCTGGAAATGGCTGACTTGCTTCGCAGCAGCAGTGAGTCCAGAGAAGAGGAGGGCTGGAATCTGTCATCCTCTCTCAGCCCCTCTGAAAGAATAAAACAGATCTTTTCTGCCTTTTTTCAGCCAGGTCATCATCTGACAAAACTGCTCTATCAGTTTTTTCATGATCGGCTGGATTACCTCAAAGACAATCAGTATTACCAGTACTATCCCACCCATCTTGTTTTCGACAGGCGTGAACGGGAAATAATGATGAACCTGCTCTACAGATTGGAACCGGGAATATGGGTATCCGTTGAAAACCTCTATGCTGTGCGAAATGCCCTCTATAAAGAACGGATAAAGCAATATGATGTCCGTGAAGAAAATTCACGCTGGAGTGATTTTCACTTTACCGCACACAGAAAAGGCCGTTACGGCATTGACAAGAACAAGTTCGGACTGAACACATTTGTAATCAGGGATGCCTATCTGCTTCCTCAGCTTAAAGTGATTCTCTTTTTTCTCAATGCGCTGGGAATTGTTGACGCTGCCTTCCGGGAGCCGGTGAATGAGATGTTTCAATCGGGGACCCTGTCCCGACTCTCCTCGTATGATGGTCTTGCAGGAGTAACCCTTACCCCGCTTGGCGCCTGGGTACTGGGAAGAAAAGCGGAACTGCAGGAAGCCGCCGCCCGGCAGGAGGCGAAAGTAACCCTGGACGAAAAACGGCTGCTGATACGGATCGAAGGTGACGATCCGCTTATCTCGTTCACCCTTGAGCAGTTTGCTGTACCGGCAGGGCTGAAATGCTACCAAGTTAGGCAGGAGCTGGTATTGAAAGGCTGCCGCGGACGCAAAGATATCCAGGCGAAAAAGACCTTGTTCCGTAATCAGGTTTGCCGTAATCTTCCTCCGTTATGGGAGGAGTTCTTTGATTCACTCAAAAATAAAGCAGATCCCCTTAAGACCATCAATAAGCAGTATCTCTCCTTTAAGATTGATCCGGGAAAGCGGGAACTGATAGAACTGCTTTTTTCCGATCCGGTGCTGAAGAAGGTGGTGATAAAGGCCGAGAATTACCAGATATTTATCGAGGAGAGCAGTAGAGGAACGGTAAAAAACCGCCTGGCAGAACTGGGATATTTGATGCCGGATCCAACGCAGGAGGACTAGAAATCTGTCAGCTTTCGATATCCTGAATTCAAAGAGTTCCGGCGGCTTACTTGGCAGTATCGCGAACCTCGCGGCATTTCTCGACCATTTCCCGGGTCAGAGGCTTGAGACTTCCCACATGAACGGTCACCCCAACTGCTATGGCAAGGAGCAGCAGACGGAGCCAGAGTATCTCCAGAACGAAAATAATCGAGCTTCCGATTACGCACCAGAGCAGAACCAGGGTGAACATTTTTGACTTTCTCGAAATCGCCCGATATTTCTGGTAGCAGAGAATGTAGGTGCCAAAAATCGTATGACTGGTCAGCCATGTGTAGAGTTTCTCAGAGCTTTTGAGAAAAAAGTATGCAGCCAGCAATAAAAACGGGGTGGTCGGCAGCAGGGGAATAACGATTCCCAGGGTGCCGAGAGCCAGTGTAATAAAGCCGGCTGTCATAAGCAGCAGTTTCTTCAAGGTTTTATTCAATTTTGCTCATCGGTATACCCAGAGCGGCTGCGACTCCTTCACCATACTTTCTGTCAGCCTTCAGGCAGTTGCCAATATGACGAATCTTGATCATTTCGGGGGCATCGCCCATGGCGCGGGCGGTGTTCTCAAAGAGCACTTGCTGCTGGGCCGGGCTCATCAGGTTGAACAGCTGGCCGGGCTGCGTGTAGTAATCGTCATCGTCTTCCCGGAAATCCCAGTGGTCGGCAGGGCCATAGAGGGGAAGGGGCGGTTCGGCAAAATCCGTCTGTTCCTGCCACTCACCGTAGCTGTTCGGCTCATATCCCAAGGTTGCGCCGTGATTGCCGTCTACCCGCATCTGTCCGTCCCGATGGTAGCTGTTGGATCCAGATTTAGGGGCATTTACCGGTATGAGGTGGTGGTTGACGCCCAGACGATACCGCTGTGCATCGCCATAGGAAAAGAGACGGCCGTGCAGCATTTTGTCGGGAGAGAACCCGATGCCGGGAACAATATTTGCGGGGTTGAAGGCCGCCTGCTCAACATCGGCAAAATAGTTTTCCGGATTGCGGTTCAGCTCCATTACGCCGACCTCAATCAGGGGAAAATCAGCGTGCGACCAGACTTTGGTAAGGTCAAAAGGATTATAGGGCATTGCATCGGCCTGTTCCATGGTCATAACCTGAATGTACATGGTCCAGCGGGGGAAGTCCCCCTTGTCTATGCTGTCCAGCAGGTCTTTCTGATGGCTTTCCCGGTCTTTAGCAACGATTGCTTCGGCCTCCTGATCGGTAAGGTTTTTAATTCCCTGCTGTGTTTTCAGGTGGAATTTAACCCATATCCGCTCATTAGCCGCATTGATCAGGCTGAAGGTGTGGCTTCCGTAGCCGTTCATATGACGGTACGAGCAGGGGATTCCACGATCGCTCATGGTGATGGTTACCTGGTGGAGAGCTTCAGGCAGCGAGGTCCAGAAATCCCAGTTGTTTTTTGCGCTGCGCATATTGGTTCGGGGATCACGCTTTACGGCATGGTTAAGGTCCGGGAACTTCAGCGGATCGCGGAGGAAAAAGACCGGAGTATTGTTGCCGACCAGGTCCCAGTTGCCCTCCTCGGTATAAAACTTTACGGCAAAGCCGCGAATGTCACGTTCGGCATCGGCCGCACCCCGTTCACCGGCAACCGTAGAAAAACGGGCGAACAGTTCCGTCTCTTTTCCCACTTCAGAAAATATTTTTGCCCTGGTATATTTTGTTATGTCGCCGGTAACGGTAAACTTGCCGAAAGCTCCTGACCCTTTGGCGTGCATCCGACGTTCCGGAATAACTTCCCGGTCAAAATGGGCGAGTTTTTCCAGATACCAGACATCCTGCAGCAGCATCGGGCCGCGTTTTCCTGCAGTCATCGAATTCTGATTGTGGGCAACGGGTGCTCCACTGGTACTGGTGAGTTTTTTCTTTGTATCCATGCTTTTCTCCTTCGCTTCAGCAGACTGCAGCAGATTTCTGCTCAGCTGCTTTTTGTGCTGATCTGCCGGCACTCCTTGCAGATCCCGGTAAACTGAATAGTATGTCCCAGAATGATGTTACTGGTCTGTTCTCGGGCTGACTCAACAATATGTTCCTGAACAGGCAGGGGAAAGTCCTCCACTTTTCCGCATTTTTCACAGATGAAATGATAGTGCGGGGTCAGAACCGCATCGAAATGCTCGATACCGTCCCCGAAATCCCGGCTTGCCAGCCGTCCCTCCTCGGTGAGAATCCTGATGTTCCGGTAGACATTGCCAAGGCTGACAGCAGGTATTTTCTCTTTCAGGGCGGCATATACCATGTGGGCTGTAGGATGATCTGTTGAACCCCTGATAATTTCCAGAATCTGTTCCCGCTGCAGACTCCTGCGCCGTACCGGTTTTTTATTAAGAATCATTATTAATAGTAATACCGGCTCCCGTATTTGTCAAGCTTGGGGAAGATGGTTATGGTTTTCCCAAGCGGGCAAGATTTATTTTTATTATGGGTAATTTAAAAATGCAAACATATTGAAATTACCTCAAGTAATAGTAAACGCATGCTATACTGCTCTTATGAATATGACCATCTGGCTCAATGCGTTTCTGGCTCTCTTTGCCATTCTCAACCCGATCGGAACCATCCCGATTTTTTCCGAGATAACCGAAGATCTGGACAAAAAGGGCCGGTTTGCCGTATTCAATATAGCGGTTGCAACCGCCTTCGGAACCTTGCTGGTCATGACGCTTATCGGGCAGTGGATTATGAACCGGGTGTTTCAGATCAGTATTCTTGAATTCCGGATTGCCGGCGGAATCCTGCTGACTGTTATATCGGTTAAATTTATTGTTTTTCCTGATAAAAAAAATCCGAAGAAGGTCGAGATTTCTTCCCATCAAGAAGCAATTGAACTGGGCATCGTTCCCATGGCTGTACCGCTGCTGGTTGGTCCGGGAACTATTGTTACCGGTATCCTGCTGCTTGACCGGGACGGCTATCTGATCACGGTTACCGCAATCGTTGCTGTTTTTATAGTCAGCTGGGTTCTTATTCAGCTGACTCCCTGGATAAGCAGACTGATGGGAAAGATCGGAAGAATGGTCGTATCGAGAATTCTCTGGATTTTTATGGCCGCTCTCGGGGTTCACTTTCTGCTTACAGGAATACAGGAAATGTTCGGCCTGTGAGCCTGACCTTGCGAGCTTGATCCGGCGAGCCCGATACCCTTCCTTTACGGATACAGTTCCTGCGGTCTTCGCTCGGGTATGCTGCTGGCTTCAGATCCCGATTCCTCAAACTCATCAGATAGAAAGAGCCCGCAGAAGCATTGACCAAATTCCTCGATATCAGGTTTGCTGTACTCACAGGGGCAGATGATATCGCGGTCTTTTTCGCGGTCATCCCACGAATCCCGACAAGGGCACTGATAGTAGCCAAGTTTTCGAGCGTTTGCAAGAAGACCCTGCTGGATAGAGTCCAGGAACTCTTCGTCCGGGTTCAGCACCCATCCGCTGGCGGCCGCCGTGTTGGCGGTGAAAGTCTGTACATCCTTCAAAGTTAATTTTTCTTTCATTTTTTCAGCATCTCCTCCCACTCTATTCGTAAAAAACCGGAAATCCACTGTTTGTTGTTTACCACAAGAAAAGGATAGGCAATTGCAGTATTAAAGGCATTGGACACGTATTCCCTTATAATTTTTTTCTGTTCCAGAGGAATTTTATCAACATAAATATAATAAAACGAGACATCATTTTCCGTAAGAAAGTTAATGGCCCTCCGGCAGAATCCGCAGGTGGTCAGGCCGAACAATATAAAATGGGTGTGGGAATGACTTCCCTCATTTTTTGTGAATTTTATTCTGGAGAGTTCTTCAGGAAATCCAACCTCGGCAGCTTCCTGACGGATCGCGCCAGCTGTTCTGATTTTCTTTTTTCTTTTAAATAAAAACATACCCTACTATAACCGAAAAACGGCAATTTGGCTAGAAGTCTATCTGAAAGAGAGTGGTCTGGAGATTTTCTCCAAGACGTAATCATGGTATGCTGATTCTGTCACAAGTAGAGTAGAAAACGAAAGGAAGTCAAAACAGTGAACGTTGGCGGGGAACGGGAACAGGAACAGGAACAGGAACAGGAAAGGAAAAAGGAACGGGAACACAGGGAAAGCCGGGAAACTGCAGTTCCGGTGCGTGAGCAGGTTAATCCGCAGCACTGCTGGAATACTGCCGACATCTATCCTGACAGCAAAGCCTGGTACAGTGATCATGGCCGGTTGAGAAACTCCCTGAAGCAGTTGAAGGCGTACCGAGGAACCCTGGGAAGCTCTCCCCGGCAGCTGCTGAGCGGTCTGGAAAGCTGGTTTTTTCTCCATAAGCTGCTGGAAAAGCTAGAAGTTTTTGCCTTTCTGAATCGGGCGGCAGATGGCGGCTGCCATGAAAACCAGCAAATTGATGACCAGATCAGGATTACCTCTGCGGAAGTTGAGCAGGCAGCCGGTTTTTTTGAACCGGAAATTCTGGACCTGGATCCCGGGTATATTGCTGCAGCCTTCCATCAGGAGCCTGGACTGCTGCCGTATAAGAGGGCAATAGATACCATTATTCGCAGAAAACCGCACATACTTACTGAGAGGGAAGAGAACCTGACAGCCTTGTGGGATGGGACCAGGATAACCCGTAAAGCGTTTACCGAGCTTGTTACGGCAGATTTGGATTTCGGGAGGGTAGAGGTGCCCATTGAGAGTCAGAATAACCCGCAGCTGCAGGGGCGTTTGATGAAGCAATTGCCGCTTACCCGGGCCAATTTGTCCCGGTTTCTTATCCACCCGGATCGCGAGGTTCGTCGGCAGGCCTATCTGCATACCTATAAAGTTTATGATCAGCATAAGCATACCCTGGCAGCTCTTTACGAGGGCAGCATTCGCAGGGATATCGTCTCGGCCAGGACCCGAAAGTACACATCCTGCCGGGAAATGGCTTTATTTCCGGATGCCGTGCCTGAAAAAGTCTATGACAGCCTGATCGGGGCAGTCAGGAAACGGCTCCCCGAATTTCATGACTTTTTCAGGATCAGAAAGAAGCAGCTGGGTGTAAGTATCCTGCGGCCGTACGATCTTTCGGTGCCGCTTGCTCCCCAGCAGGGAATTGCTTTCTCCTATAATCAGGCCGTTGACTTGATAATTGAGTCACTCCGTCCATTTCCTGCCTCCTATACCGATATGTTGCGCAATGGCCTGCTTGCCGGCTGGGTTGACCGCTATGAGAACCGCGGCAAGCAGGCAGGAGCTTTTACCGCCGGGTATTACGGTTTTGGCACCCGGAAAGACGGCAGGGGAACCGAGAGTAACAGCGATACCGGGGACGGCGGGGGTCCCGTACACCCCTATATACTGGTCAACTACAAACCGGAGGTCCTGAGGAATCTTTTTACCCTTGCCCACGAGAGCGGACATGCCATGCATACCTGGTACAGTATAAAAAACAACCCTTTTTCCTGCTATCAGTACAGCATTCTTGAAGCAGAGACTGCCGCCAATGTCCATGAACTGCTGTTGTACCGGCATCTCATTGCTGAAGAGCAGGATCCATCGCGAAAGGCATTTTTTCTGGAACGACAGCTTGGCGATCTGATCGCAAAACTGCTGCGTCAAACCATGCTTGCGGAATTTGAGCATGCGGTACACAGAGAAGCCGAAGAGGACCGGCCGATTACGACTGATATGCTTCGAAAAACCTTCAGGAATCTGGCAGCCGACTACTATGGACCGGAGGTGATTCCAGAGGTGGTCAGCGATCTTGAGGGATTAACGATTCCGCATTTGTATACCCGTTACTATGTTTATACCTATCCGTTGGGAGCTTCGGCAGCCTTGGCGGCCGCTGAGGCTGTTGCCGGGGGGGAGGGCGCGGCAGCCGATCGATACCTGGAGTTTCTCAAAAGCGGCGGTTCTCGGGACCCTGCCGATGCCCTCAGAATGGCCGGAGTCGATATTCTCGATAGTTTTACCCTGGAAAAAGCTCTTGATTATACCGTCCGGCTGATGCGGGATTATCGTCAGCTCAGGTAATAAGCAGGGGCAGTCGTGGACCATGACAGTCGTTGGCAGCCGGATGATTCATACTGGTGCCTCAGGGAGGAGAGTGATGCAAAATACCTGTAGATTAGTACTTATAGAGGGGATATCGGGTTCAGGAAAGAGCAGCACGGCCCGATTTGTCCACTCGCAGTTTGAATCTCGAGGAAGATCTCCCCGTCTGGTTCTCGAAGGGGATTTCAGCCACCCGGCTGATTACGAAGCTTCGGCTTATCTTGATCGAAAGACTCTGGAAAAACTGGGAAAAGCCTTTCCAGATCAAGCTGAAGTGCTCAACAGCAGTGCGGTCGACAGGGGAGAAGGAGTAGTGATAAGCTATGGGCTGCTGATGCATGAAACCAGGGGGGAGCTGCCCGGAAAACTCCTGCAGGAGCTGTCCCGTGCCGATGTCTACGAACAGGATTCATTGATCTTCAGACGGTTGATTCAGGATAAGTGGCGTGATTTTGCAAGTATGAAAAACCAGCAGTCGGGAATCAATATTTTTGAGTGCTGCTTTCTCCAGAATCAGGTAACAACGCTGAAAGCGCGGCACGCTTCCAGTTTTAAAGAAATTCTTGACCATCTGGATACAATAAGCGGGTATCTTGCTCCACTGCAGCCTTGCCTGGTCTATCTGTATACTGAAGAAGTAGAAAAGACGCTGGAACGGGTGAGAATTGAACGTCCGCCTGAGTGGGGAAAATTTGTAACCAAATATATTACTGAAGGACCGTTTGGTATTGCCTATAATCTGAAACGGGATTTTTCCGGGGTAGTTGAGTTTTACCGGATTCGACAGGATCTGGAGATGGAACTGCTGAAAAAGCTTCCTATCAGCTTTCTGGTCGTTAACGATACTGCTGACTGGGATCAGCGGTACTCTGCCGTTATGGATTATCTGGGATAGCTTGCCTTTTTTACACATAACAGAAGATCGTTCCGATTCCGTTCTTACTGTTATCGATCATTCACCCCTGAGCTGGGAGATTGAAAGTTCATTGAGCAGCGGTTTACCGCCAATATACCGGGTGACATTCCTGAAAAAAATATCCCAATTACGTTCATTGAAATTGGGGCTCAGGGTTGATCCGGAAATGTGGGGGGTCATGATCACCTGCGGAAAGCCCCAGAGGGGATGGTCGGGAGGCATAGGGTAGTGATAGTGGGTATCGATTGCAGCTCCGGCAATCCACTGTTCCCGCAACGCTGTAAGCAGCGCTTCTTCCCGTATAATTGGCCCGCGGGCCGGATTCAGGACGAAGGCTGTACGGGGGAGCAGCTGAAGCTCTCTTTCGCCAATCAGTCCTTCCGTATTGCTGGTCAGCGGCATGCAGAGCGTCAGAAAATCAAGGTCATGGAGGAAGGCCTCTTCCTGCCCGGGGGTGAATACGCTGTCCGGGAGCCTGCCTTCCGGGTCCCCGGTTCCCGGAACGTGATAGGAATCTGAACGATCAGATTCCGTCAAAGCACGACGGGTCATAACAGACACCTGCATCCCCATAGCCTTGGCGAGACGGGCAGTTTCCCTCCCGATACCTCCATAACCCCATATCCCGAGTTTTGAGCCGCGTATTTCTCTCTGGAAGCGGGCCGCCCTTTCCCATATCCGGGATTCCTGATTGTGTATCATCCCCCGCAGGTCTCTGGCCAGATTTATCATCATAGCAATACTCCACTCAGCAATTGGAATATCAAAAACTCCCCGGGCATTGCAGGCCCTGATACCCTTTTCGACCAGTCCCAGGTTGAACAACTGAGCATAACCGGAAGAACTGAGCTGGATCAATCTCAGGTTCTCCATAACAGAAAAGTTTTCTGGGGGCTTCATGCAGAACAATATGTGAGCTTTGCGAAGAGCTGCATCCGGCAATTCAGGGGCAGCATCTCCCGGCTCGAAAACATCAATATGCAGGTCGGGGATGGAGTTCAGCCTTTCAAGCCCCTCTTTATAGTGGTACATGTGGATCAGAATGTTCAGCATGCTCTCTGCCTCCTTAATCGATAAGAACTTTACCCGGGACACTGTTAAATTCTCCGCTGCCCCGGACAAAGGGAAAATTCTGTTTTGTTTTCTCAGTCAGCCTTATACCGAGGCCGGGAAGGGACGGCGGCAAAGCCCGGCCGTTTTCCATGACAAAAGAATCCCCGATTATTTCACTGTGCAGGGGGCCGAAAGCCGGGGCTATTTCCAGGACAGCAGTGTTTGCACAGGCAAACCCGCAATGAAGATTCTGCATAAAAGAACCGCCGGCTCCCCAGGAATGGGTGGCAATTTTTTTCCCGCGACTTTCCAGCATGCCGGCAACTTTCATAAATTCTCCCAGACCCCCGGTGAAGGAAGCATCCGGCTGACCAATATCGAAGCTGTCGAGATCAGAGAAGACCCGCCATTCATACATTCCTGTCAGACACTCCCCGCCTGCAATGGGTATAAGCGTACTTCTGCACAATTCCGCGTAGCCCCAAGGATCGGTATAGTGAAGCGGTTCTTCAAAAAACAGAAGGTTGAACGGTTCAAGAGCCCGCATGACGGCTTTTGCCGTGGCTGTATCCCAGGTGTATCCCGTACTGTTTCCCATATGCCCGTCCATAGCGATACTGATATCCTTACCAAATTCAGACCTGACGAAAGCGATTTTGTCAGCCTCAAAATCCGCCGCTTCGTTGGGAGACTCCGGCAGATGGCTGCCCTCGGAACTGTGGGACCCCGCCCCCAGTTTACAGCCCTTGAAACCCAGGGAGAGATAGAATGCAATTTTTTCTGCCAGCTTTTCTTTGGGATAATTGCTCGGTCCGCCGGTAGCATAGCAGAGAAGACTTTCATGCTTTTTCCCACCCAGCAGCTCATAGACCGGAAGCCCGTACATCTTTCCCTTCAGATCCCACAGGGCAGCTTCAATGCCGTTGATTACCGTCAGCCCGAGGCCGGTTCTGCACCAGAAGTTTCCGCTGTGATACATGCGTTCCCAGAGTTCCTGAACGGCAGCCGGATTCTGGTCGATAAGGATGGGCTTGAAGAATTCCACGATTTCCGGAACTGCTTCCGGACAGAAGTAGCCGGCATACGTTTCGCCGACCCCGATCAGTTCGGTATCAGTATGAATTTCGATAAAGGCGGCGCTGCGTCTCTTTCTGGCTTCAGAGAGGAAAGGATCGTTTGTACACGGTCCCGTCAGCAGAATTGTCTTGACATCGGTAATTTTCATCGTATGGACTCCAGGAAATCTGTGGATTTGCTTGTCAGAACAAGCTCAATGGTAAGGATATTATAACATTATACATTCTAGAAAGAAAGCAAAATGTCGTGCACCATTAGCTGAAGCCTACCTTGACAAATGGTAGATACCAATTATAGAATTTGGGCAGGAAAAAGCTATCCTGCTTATCTGCAGAGAGGACGGCAATGAACATGGAAGCAAATCAATACCGGAAGCTGGCCTCAGAATTCAGGACAAAAATCCTGGACGGCTTCTACAAGCCGTCAGAGAAAATGCCTGCAGAGAGAGCGCTCAGCGAACTCTACCGCGTTTCCCGGGTAACGGTGCGCAGGGCGCTAAAAGTGCTCGAGGAGGAACGCCTGCTTAACCGGATTCAGGGCAGCGGAACCTATGTTTCTCCCAAACCGGAGATGCGGATACCTCTGGTTATCGACTATACCGGATCGATGCGGGAACATGCGCCTAAACTGACAAGAAAGCTGACAGCCCGGAAGCTTATCGAAGCGGACATCAGCCTGGCGGCGGAGCTGAAGATCAAACCGGGAGAATCCGTGCTGAAGGTTGAGCGGACTGATTATCTGGAGGGGCAGGCCGTTGCCTGCGACGTCGGGTATATACCCCGGGTCTTTGCGAGGGACTTGACCGATGAGGATCTGGGGAAGGTGAATTTTATTGAGCAGTGGACACGGAAGGGATCGTTTATTATCGAATCCTGCGATCAGATGGTCGAAGCGGTAGAGACGGATGATATTCTAGCCGGTACCCTGCAGCTGGGTGCCGGACATCCGGTGCTGAAGTCAACGGAAAACTATCTTGCTGAAAATTCCGAAACAGCCGGAAGATTTATCAGCTTTTACCATCCGCACTTTATCTGCATCAGTACCAGATACCGCTGGAAGAAATAGGAGAAGCTCTATGAACAGCTGGAAAGACGTTCAGAAAGGATGGGGGGTATGGGGACCGAAATTTCCCGTTATCGATGCCCACAATCATCTTTGGGGAGACTGGACTCAGTGCAGAGGAATCGAGAAGGTTATGGATGCCTCCGGGGTTGTGCTCTATTGCGATCTTACTGCCAACATTTCAATTGCCTGGGCGGGAGGGGGCTACGAATTTCAGACCGGTGATATTACCGAATTCTTCAGACACAGCTCGGAAAGATTCTATGCTTTTACCGCGGCAACCTTTTCGCGGAGCAAGACGCTGCCGCTCTTCAGCGATGCCGCACAATTTCAGGAAGAGACGATCCGGCTGATGCGTGAGCATGCAGCGCTCGGGGCGAAAGGCCTGAAAATCCTGAAAGAGCTTGGACTGCATTATCGGGACGATTCCGGCAATCTGATATTTATGGATGATGATCGGCTGGCACCGATCTGGGAGGAGGCTGCCGACCTCGATATTCCGGTATTGATCCACCAGTCCGATCCTTTCTGGTTTTTCGAACCGGTTACTCCCGAAAATGAGCATTATGAGAGTTTGAAAAAGTACCCGGCCTGGAGTTTTGCCGATAGAAAGCGGTATCCTGGAAAGATGGAGCTGCTGGAACGACGGGATCGAACGGTGAAAAATCATCCCCGTACCCGGTTTATTCTTCCCCATGTCGCCAACTATGCCGAAAATCTCGATTACGTATCCAGACTGCTGGATGACAATCCCAATGTTTCCATCGATTTCTCCGCCCGGATGGATGAGATCGGAAGGAATCCGCAGGAAACCCGGAGCTTTATGGTTCAGCATCAGGACAGGATAATCTTTGGAACCGATATGCCCGTATCAGAAGAGGTCTACAGGGCCTACTATCGGTTTCTGGAAACGCGTGACGAGCCTATTGTTCCTCCTGATTATGATGGTACTTTTGAGCGGTACCGATGGAAGATAACCGGGCTCGAGCTTCCTGATGAGGTGCTGAAAAAAATATATCACCAGAACATACTGGACCTGATCCCTTCCCTGAGAGAACCCTTTGCCAAACTGCTCGAATTTTCCGGATTTTCGCAGGAGCAGCAGAATAAAGCAGATTAAAGCAGAATAATAAAGATGAAAATGAGAAAAAACAGGAGAGAAAACATGATTAAAACAAAAGTGGCCTTTGTTGTGTATGGAGTTCATAAGGACGGGCTTCTGGATCCCGCTGGAATGCCGTTTGTCGATGATGCGCTTATAGAGCGTTCTAAAGATGCGCTGCGTTCAGCCGGACTCGATATAATCGAATACGGCACTATTATTGCGTCAAAGAAAGAAGCGAAGGAGTGTCTGGGGGCTCTCAAGAAAATGGATGAGCTGGATGCCATTGTGCTGTTTTCCGGAACCTGGGTGTGGGCAGCGCATCTTACGGCGGCGGTACGCGATTTTTCTCACACCGGCAAGGGGATTGTGCTCTGGACCCATCCCGGTTCGCAGGGGTGGAGACCTGTCGGCGGACTGGTCATGCATGGAGCCTTGAAGGAGATCGGCATCGGGCACCGGTTTGTCTACGGAGATGCAGAAAACCGGACGTATATTGAAAGAATAACGGCATACTGCCGGGCAGCGGCAATGAAAAACCGATTGAATCTGGCGACAGTCGGCAGTTACGGCGGAAGAGGCATGGGCCAGACCTGCGGAGCTGCTGATCCCTCGCAGTGGATGAAGATCTTCGGAGTTGATATTGATTCACGGGATACAGAAGATCTTGTCAGGACAGCCGAAGCGGTAACCGAGGAGGAAATTGCCGAAGCCAGAAAAACCATTCAACCGCTTTTTAGTGAGCCGATTCCCCGGAACCAGGCTGCTGACCGTTCTATCAGGCTCTATCTGGCTTTTAAGAAAATTATGGCCAAAGAGCACTGGGATTATTATACCATTCAGTCCTTTCCCGGGCTGGGTGATTATTACAGCGCCACCTGCTTTGCCCAGAGCATGATGCTTAATGACGGCTACGGTACTTCGACGCTCAGTGATTTCAACACTGCCCTGACGGTAATCCTGCTGACCAGCCTCAGTGAGGAGCCGGTCTATTACGGGGATCTGCAGCATATCGATCCGTACACCAATGAGATAAAGATAATCGGAGACGGCGCCTGTCCGCCTTCACTTGCCGGCAGTGTCGGACCGGCAAAATTTGCCGAGCATGGGATTCCCACAGAGGGAGAAGCGGGCGGTTTGTCTGTTGATCTCGTCTGCAAGCCGGGGGAAGGAGTTCTGGCCAGGGTGGGGAGGAACGATGGGCAATTTGAGATGGTGATAGTCCGGTGCTCGGTTTTCGAACCGGATGCATCTGAACTCCAGAAGAGACGGGATGAGTGCGGAATTCCCTTCTGGCCGCACGCGTTTGTAAAAGCCCATTGCGATATCGAGCAGCTGCTTGAGCAGTGGAATAATGAGTATGCTGTTCTGGGGTATGGAGCCCACCTCTATGAGGAGCTTATTGCCTTTTGTGAGCAGACTGGCATCAAGGCCATTGCATTGTAATGATGCGGCGGCATCAGCAAAAGCATAAAGAAAACCCTTGATTTTTATAATATTATAACAATATAATAATCTTATGCAGAGCCTGGCCATGCCGGGCTTTTTAACAATGGGAGCACGGTATGCGATACCAGGACACGGGTGAACTGCATAAGGATTTTCATCTGGCCACCAATAGAACGATTACCTATATTGTTGAAGCCCATGGAGAGAAATTCCTGCGGGCTTTATGCAAAAGGACATCGCAGCAAGTCTATCGCGATATCTATCAAAGGCTCAGACAGGGCGAGCTCGCAGCACTGACAGAACATTGGAGATATTATTACACACGGGAGAGAGGGGTTTTTGAGCTGCAGGAAACATCGCAAAGAGCTGAGCTGCGGGTAATCCGCTGTCCTGCCGCATCCCACATTCTCGACAGAACAGGCGAGCTGTCACCGTATTACTACCAGTTTATCTTGATGCTGATAGAGTATTGGGTCGAGGATACCCCGTTTACCTGCCGTTTTGATCTTTATTCCAGCACCTCGTATACCATTCAGGTAAGGAGGGCCTATGCTTCCCAGTGATCATTTTGTACGAATGTACAATGAGCTGTTCAAGCTCTTGGAAGAAAGCGGGAGAGATAATCTCTATCGCTACTGGCTGGAGATCGCAGCCCTTCAGGAATCTTTGATGCAGCCGTATCTTGCAGATCAGAATTTTGCCGGACTGTATGCTTATTGGGAGCATATTCGAATAGAAGAAAATGCTGATATGGAGCTGCGCATAACAGACACATTTTTCGAAATCATTATGAAAAAATGCCCCTCCCTGACAAAAAATTTAGACAATGATGCCGGGCTGTCGCTGAATTACTGTGAGCATTGCGCCGGATGGATACATCCTGTTTTGCGAAAACACGGGTTTTTCCCGGTATATGATATTATTTCTCCTCGGGAGCCGCGCTGCCGGCTCCGGGTATATCGAGAAAAGCAGTCGGCTCAAGCGTATGCAGAAACGGTTGTGCAGTTGTGGGATCCGTATAACGATTTGGAATAATGACGAGCCAATTTTGAATGCTTGCATGAAAAAAGGGGAGGATGAGCATGAAGGAAGGCTTTTATACTGCTCTGGGAACGCCGTTGGATGCTGAAGGCCGCCTGGCTGCAGAGAGCTTTGCTGATCAGATAGAGGATCAGATAGCAGCAGGGGCTTCAGGGCTCCTGGCTATGGGAACTATGGGAACATTAGGCTGCATCCGCAGTGATGTCTACGAAGATGTCATTTCTTGTGCATGCAAAGCAGTTAACGGAAGAGTTCGCTTGATGGTTGGAATTTCCGACAATTCTCTGGCCAGAGTGAGGGTCAAGCTTGATGTGCTGAAGCGGTATCCTGTAGATGTCGGCGTAATCACCGCTCCATATTACTTTCAGTTGTCCGAAACTGTGCTCGAGAGCTTTTTTGCTGAAGCAGCAGCAATGACTGACTTGGATATCTATCTCTATGATCATCTGCCTATAACCAAGCACAAAATAACCTATCCTATGGCAATGCGGCTTTCTCAGATTCCAAATATTAAAGGAATAAAAAGCGGAGACCTGGTACTTATCAAAGCGCTCTTTGAAAATCCGGATTTGAAGAGTGATTTTCTGCCGGTGTTTTCCGGTTCGGATCTTTTTGCGGTCTCCAACCAGTACGGGATCAAAAACTATCTTGATGGCATATTTGCCTGCTTTCCGCGGACAATCAGCCAGGTACAGAAATTTTTCGATGCTGAGGAGTACGGCAAAGCTGGAGAAGCCCTGAATCGCATGATGGCTGGACGTGACGAGATGTTTGCCCTGGGTATCTGGCCCGCATTTTCCTGTGCAATGAATCTGCTGGGATATGAAGGCAGCTTTGCTCCAGATTATGAACCGGTGATGGATGGTCCGGCATCACAGAAGGTGTTTGAGATACTCCAAAAATGCGGAGAGCTGGAAGTATAGAGATAAAGAAAAAGGAGGACTGAGAGTGATTAAAGCCGCTGCCGAAACCTTTTCCATGGTACCTGCTGCGGATGCCGCCGGTCAGAAGCTGACATTCGGCCATGTACAGAAAATCTTTACTCCACTGAAAACTACCATTATTCTGCTTCAGGATGATAATCAAAGTATATGTCTTCTAACGTCTCACTGGCTGGGTGTCCATTACTATCAGTTCAGCAATATTCTCCGGAAGACGCTTTCTGACGCACTGGGAGTGCCGTTCTCGCATGTACTTGTCTTTGGTTCCCATAACCACTGTTCGGCGGCCCTGACCAGTCAGAGCAGAGTATTCGGTCAGCCGATGGAAAAGCTTTTTCTCTCGGAAGATCAGCTGACGACTGACGGTCAGCAGTTTGTCAGTGAGACAAGGCGTACCGCAGAAAAGCTGAGGAGAAATCTGAGGCCAGTAACAGTAAGCTGGGGTGAAGGCCGGGAACGGAGGATAACTCACAATAACAAAGGATACAGACCCGACGGTAGGACCTACATGATTCGTCATCCTGAAAGAATGCAGCTCGGTGAAAATTTTACAGGAGACATTGATGATCATGCACCGGTTATCGCGCTTACCGATAATCGGGGATATCCGGCGGCGTTCATTGTACAGTTTACCGGACATCCGACAACAGCCTATCATCCTGATTATGCGGTTGTGCATGGAGAATACCCGCAAATTGCCTGCGATGACCTGAGTGCCGCATACGGTAATGTGCCTGTCGCGTTTATTCAGGGGTGTGCAGCAGACAGCTACTCAGTTGAATCCTTTGCCGGAAAAGCGGTGGGTGAAGCAGTTTCAAGGGCTGAATCAAACGGACATCTTCTCGGGGAAACCTATACAGCGACGTCTCGAAAGCTGCAGAATTCCCAAAGCAGCACGCTGGCTTTAGCGTGGGACCAAGTCCGTCTGCCGTTTGAGTTGCTTCCTTCTCTTGAGCAGATGAGAGAACAGTTGGATGAATTAGATCACTTTTCTGCACGCTGCCAGGAGGGGGATGACGGTGCTCTGGAATGTGTCGGACTCAATTTTCCAGCCAGTTTTTCCTTCGAGCATCGAATAAATCTTGTGGAACCTGTCCGACAATGGGTGAAGTGGATAATCGAACTGCACCAAGCCCATGGACGGCTTGGAATTCCCGAAGGAGTGACGACTCCGGTCGTTTCGTTCTGCATCGGTGATGTCGGATTCAGTGGTCTTGCATGCGAACCCTTCATGGGCATAGGGCGGCAGATCCGCAGCGGTTCACCTTTTCCGATTACCGTTCCCTGCGGTTATGTCAATGACACAAGCCTGGTCAACATTCCTGATTCACAGAATAACGGGGACCTGGACTTTATGAGCTCTACCTACCGATACACTAAAACCATGCTTCCCTATAAGCAGCCGGCCGGTGATCTGCTGGCTGCTTCAGCGGTCAGTATGCTGAAGCGTATGGTTTGAACATCCAATCCTGAACAGGAGGAATTGTAATGAAAGACAATTTTACAGAATCGAAAGAACCTGCTGCCTGTACGGTTTCTATAGGTGAAGGCACGCTTACTGAGCCCGGCGTGCAGATCGGTTTCCGGTATCATCCGGAATGCGGAGGCACGGTCATCGGCAAAAACGGAATTCTGCGGTACGGAACCATTATATACGGTGATGTACAGATTGGTGACTACTTTCAGAGCGGCCACTATACGGTAATTCGCGGTATGGTGGAAATTGGCGATTACTGTACGGTAAGCAACCATTCAACTCTGGAGGGGCTTATGCGACTAGGCAATGGTGTCAGAATCATGTCCCATGTCTATGTTCCTACCCGGACTGTTATAGGAAACCATGTGTTCATCGGTCCGGGGGTTGTTTTCCTCAACGACAGGTATCCCGCCCGAAGAGAGAAGCCGGAAACACCTGTGGGGGCCGTTATCGAGGATGAGGTGGTGATAGGCGGGGGAGTTGTCATTCTGCCCGGTGTGACAATCGGAACCGGAAGCTTTATCGCTGCCGGGGCTTTGGTGAATAAGGATATTCCGCCCCGCAGTCTGGTAATGGGAGTTCCCGGCAATATAATGCCGCTTCCTGCCGATCTGGACAAGCCGAACAATCTGCAGCTGATCGAGCAGCCGCTGGATCTCTGGCATCCGAAGGGGCCGGATCCCCAAAAAGCTCACTGGCCCGAGCATCTGGGAAGGCGGCCGCTGTCATCAAATTAAGCACCGATGGGTTGGGGCTTTCATAATTCAAGGATTTTGAAAGATCCTCAGATACAGGTGCAGCTGTCACGACGGGTATTTTACAGGAGGGGCCAAATGGCAAAAAAACCTGATATTCTCTGGCTTCTGAGCGATCAGCACAATAAAAAGGTAACCGGATATGAGGGGGATGCGTTTGTGCAGACTCCCCATCTCGACGCACTGGCAGAGAGCTCTGTTATCTTTGACACGGCAGTGACTCCCAATCCGCTCTGTACTCCGGCCCGTATCTGCATGCTGACGGGAAAAGAAGCCCACCACTGCTCGGCTTATACAAACCACTGGCCGGTATTCCCGGAACATCTTACCTGGCCCGGTCATTTTGCTGATAACGGATACCGGACTTGTCTGGTGGGGAAAATGCATCTGGGTGGAAAAAACCAGCTTGCCGGTTTTCAGCATCGGCCTTATGGTGACCTCAGGCATGGGGTAGGTCATCAGCCTGATCCACTGGCCAAGTTTCCCGGGTATGCAAATGTCCGCAGTGCGGGAATAACAGAGCTGCCGGAAACGATGCTCCAGGATTTTGTCGTTGCCCATGAATCGCTGGCTTTTATCAGAGAGCATGCGGACAGGGAACCTGATGTGCCCTGGTTTCTCTGTGCTTCCTTCACCCGGCCGCATGCACCCCTTACTGCTCCCGGCCGTTATATACGCAAGTACCGCGGAAAGCTTCCGCCGGCAGAGAAGCCGCCGCTCAGGGAGGATCAGACAAGTTACGAACCCTATGCCCGGAACTTCATTGAGAAGAGTTCTTCCCTGATAAGTCGGGAAGAAGCCCAGGCGGGGTACGAAGCCTACTACGCCTGCGTGGATTTTCTTGACGACTGCATCGGGGATCTGCTTGAAGGTCTTAAGAAAGACGGACTTCTGGATAATACCTATATAATATATACCGCTGATCATGGGGAAATGCTTGGCCGTCATGGTATCTGGGGTAAGAAACTCTACTACGAACCATCAATGAGCGTACCCCTGCTGATATCCGGGCCCGGTATAACCGGAGGCAAACGAGCAGCCGGTCCGGTATCAACCATCGATCTCTATCCGACTTTCTGTACACTTGCCGGACTGCCGATACCTGCGGGGCTGGACGGGGTTGATGTGAGTTCTATGCTTACAGATCCGGAAAACGCCCGTCCGCGCGATTTTGCTGCCTCGAGTTATTTCCAGTATGGAATATGGTGGGACACCGAGGATGCGGTTAACGAACAGCTGCCGCATAAGGCGATGCGTGTGATTCGGGAAGAACGGTGGAAATATGCCGAAGTTGAACAGGGGGAAGCCCTTCTCTTTGATATGGCAGATGATCCCGAAGAGCGCATCAATCTGGTGCAGGATCCAGCTCATCAAGATCGGGTTCAGCGGATGCGGGAAAAGCTCTATACCAATTTCAGCTGGGCTGGGGTTCATCGAAAGCTGGCAGAAGATAGGGAGCGCAGGCTGCAGGTGACCTCGGGAATGAAGCCGACTACGCCGAATCAGTACCTGCTGGCTGACGGCAGGCTTGTTGATGCCGAGAGGGATCTCTACGATGCCCGTTGGATTGTCATACCGGAAGAACCCGAGTCGGGAGGTCATATTCCTCAGTATTTCGGTTGATGAGGTTCTTCTGAAGGCGGCAGGAAGCAGTTAATCAATCGATAAACCTGATGCTGCGGCTATTGTAAAATGGGAAAAATCGTATATACTATAGTCAGTATATATCAATATAACCGTTTGGTTATAGCGGTCTTTTTTTACACCTTTTCGTTTTATACCATTCTGTGAGCAACTGTTATGTACATAACGGAGTCATGACTGCTGAACGTACCATGCTTCAATAGTGAAAGGTACTGTACAAAATGCGCAAACAATCAAGGAGATTATTTTTTTGTTGACAAACGGGAAAATGAAAAGTACAATTTTAATTGTTATAATATTAGTACAATAAATAATTGATCGGTTATACAGATAGTGATTGGTTATACAGGGATTAAAGTTAAAATGAGGAAGATTTTCTTTCTCTGAAAAAGTTTCGGTATATTGCTTGCTGTCGGAAGACAGCAGTAAGAAAAAACTATGGAGGTTTGTAATGAAACGTAGTGCAAAGATTCTTATGGCTGCAGCAGTTTTCTTTCTCGCGGCTGGTATGCTATTTGCCGCCGGGCAGCAGGAAGCAGAAGCAGGTGGAGATGTAACCATCTCTTTTTGGCACTTTCCCCAAGTAATTGGTGTGAAGGGGTTTGAGGATCAGTCAAAAGAGTATGGCCAGTTCTGGGCGTATCTTGCAGAAGAGTTCAGCGCCATGGACAACGGTATTAAAGTTGAAACCGAGCTGATCCCCTGGACCGGCGGTTTTGAACGGTTCAATGTTGCTATTGCCGGTGGTAATCCACCCACAATCGGAGCTGATTATCTGGGCAGAACTCCCATTTACTATGCCTCAGGGATGGCAACTCCGGCAAACGAAGTAGTTCCTTCCCTGGTGGACGATACCGATGCCTCAATTGTGGATATTTATACACTCAGTGACGGCAATGTACACGCGCTTCCGGCCTTCAGCTGGAGTCAGGGACAGATGGTTGTGAATGTCGGCCTGCTCAAGAAGTACGGCTGGACAGGTCCGGTTCTCAATGGCCCCGGGCAGCCGTTTTCCTTTGATGAAATGACGGCATTCCTGGAAAAAGCCAAAAAAATTGTCCCCAGCAATATATTTCCCACCGTATGGAGCTGCGGAGATGAGCAGGGCGACTATCTGTGGATGAATATTTTCACTGCCTATGGATACAAACCGTTTGATGCCGACGGCAATGTAGCCAGCGATGTCAGCGGTATGATAAAAGGTTACAACCTGATTAAAGAGCTTCATGAGAAAGGTCTTACAAACAGGGGTGTTGCCAGCATGAAGGGCAATGAAGGCAACGATGTATTTTCCAGCGGGCTCAGTGTTCTGAACCGGTCAGTCTCCAAATCTATGATAACAGAAATTGAAACCCGTATAAACGAGGGAACGCTGGACTTCGAGTTTGACCTCATGGTCGTTCCTTATCCTACTCCCGATGGCGATTACGGGTATTCAGCTTTAGGGCCGACCGCCTTTATCTACCTGACAAAGGATCAGAAAGAGCTTGATGCTGCTGCTGCATGGACAGAGTTTGTTATGCAGGAAAAGTACTGGCCGAACCTTGTTGCCGGAACCGGACAGCTGCTGCTCCAGAAAAGGTATGCTGATTTGGATCTTTACACCGGCGATCCGCTCATGGAAGTTACCGGGCTGATTAAAGCCAATACAAGTGCTATGGATTTTGGTCTGACCGACCCGAACTACCAGAAACGCCGTGAAGCAATGGCTGAAGCTGGACAGAAGATTTTTACCGGAATGGCATCTGTAGAAGATGCAGTGAAGGCTCTTCATGACCAGTTTAAAGCGCTTAACAAGGAATAGCAGAGTAACGGAATAAGAACGAAAACTTTCTAGTGTTTGAGTTATTGAGGGCCCCTTGAAATAGATGTACTGTTGAAAGGGGCCGTTTTTAAAACTTTTTCTTCAGGAGGGGAAATTGGCTAAACAGGCAAAAAGTTTATGGTACAGGATAAAAAGCGAGAGATCCGCCTATTTCTTTATCCTGCCCTCTATAATAATGTTTCTTCTACTTGTGCTGGTTCCCTTGATTTTGACGTTTATCTACAGTTTTCAGGATCGTGCTCTTGTACTCAAAGGGTGGGTTGGATTTCAAAACTACATTAATCTCTTCAAGGATCCCTATTTTCATCGAGCTTTGAAGAACACGTTTACCTTTGTGATAATACTGGTCCCCGTAGTGGTAATAGTTACGTTTCTGGTAGCTCTTCAGGTCTCGCCGCTCAGGCAGCAGTACCGGGTCTTTTTCCGGGCGGCTTTCTATCTGCCGGTGGTAACCAGCGGGGTGGTAAACAGTATGGTGTGGCTCTGGCTTCTGAATACTGACTACGGTCTGCTTAACTTTATTGTCACATCCCTGGGGATGGAGCCGGTCATGTGGCTGGCCTCGAGCAATACGCTCTATTATCTGATATTTGTGGTATTCACATTCAATTTCGGCACGCCGTTTATAATTTATGTTGCCGCAATGGGCAATATTCCTACGGTTCTTCTGGAGGTTGCCCGGATTGACGGGGCAAAAAAGCGGACCATAACCTGGAAGATTGTTTTTCCTCTGCTGAAGCCGGTGACATTTTTTCTTTTTGTTACCCAGACAATTTTTGTGTTCATGGTCTTTGTCGTAATCCAGCTTCTGACCGACGGAGGACCGGCTCGCACAACAGAAACCATTATTTATATGCTCTATAAGACAGCATTTCGTTTTCTGGAATTTGGCCGAGCCTCAGCCATGGGTGTAATTCTGCTTTTTATAATACTGAGTATTTCAATCCTGCAGAAAGTTCTTGTGGGAAAAGATGACACCACCTATTGATGGAGTGAGACGATGAAACGATTTATGATAGAGTCCCGCGAGTTTGCCTATGGAAATCGTCAGGAACAGGTAAAGTATTATTTCATTATTTTCTTGACGTTTCTACTCTCCTTTATCTTTATTTTTCCCTTCTACTGGTTGTTTAAGGGGGCCTTTCAGCCGCCCTATATGGCGACGCAGATGCCGCCCGCCTTTGCACCGGTAAATCTGACGTTTAACAACTTTTTTCGGCTTTTTTCCCGATTCCCCGCTTTTCGCTGGTTTATCAACAGCGTAATTGTTTCCGGCTGCGCTACGGCTTTTACGCTTGTATTCGGATCTCTGGCCGGCTATGCTTTTGCAAAGCGGAAATTTCCGGGGAAAGAGGTTCTTTTCTGGATGCTGCTGGCTACCATGATGCTTCCAAGACAAGTGACGCTGATTCCGCTCTACATAATCATGAACAACTATGGATTATACAACACCTATCCGGGGATGTTTCTTCCTCAGATAGCCTGGCCGTTCGGCCTGTTTCTCATGCGGCAGTTCATGACCTCAATTCCCGATGAGCTGATTCAGTCCGCAAAAGTTGACGGAGCTAACGAGCTGACGATTTTTCTGCGGATAATTGTTCCCCTCAGTATACCGGCTTTTGGAACCGTCGGGATTCTCTATTTTGTTCGCGTCTGGAACGATTATCTCTGGCAGCTGGTAATAAGTAAGGATCTCGTTATGAATACCCTGCCGGTAGGGGTAGCTAAAATTTCACAAGGGGAGTTTGCGGTGGATTACGGCCTGCTGATGTCCGGAGCGGCTGTCAGTGCGATTCCCATGATTGTTATATTTCTCTTTTTCCAGAAGTATTTTGTGACAGGGCTTACCGTAGGCAGCGTCAAAGGCTAGTTGCTGCGTAAATAAATCAAGGTGAAATAAATCAAGGTGAAAATATATGGATACCAGTAAAGGACAGAATCTCTATCAACGAGCTAAAGAACTGATTCCCGGCGGAACGCAGCTGCTGAGCAAGCGGCCGGAAATGTTTGCCCCCGGCCAGTGGCCTCCCTATTATGCATCTGCTTCGGGGTGCCGGGTAGTCGACTTGGACGGTAACCGGTTTACCGATATGTCATCGATGGGAATCGGTTCCTGTCTGCTGGGTTATGCCGACCCGGTGGTGAACAAGGCGGTTATTCAGGCCGTTCAGGATGGGACAATGAGCACGCTCAATAGTCCTCAGGAGGTGGAGCTGGCCGAACTGCTGGTGGAGCTTCATCCGTGGGCTGATATGGTGCGGTATGCCCGCAGCGGCGGTGAAATCATGGCCATTGCTGTAAGAATTGCCAGGGCAGCATCGGGACGGGATCGGATTGCTTTTTGCGGATATCATGGCTGGAGTGACTGGTATCTGGCTGCAAACTTATCCGAAGGCGACAGCCTGGACGGACAGCTGCTGCCGGGGCTGGCCCCTGTTGGAGTGCCTAAAGCACTGGGCGGTACCATTTTTCCTTTTCACTACAATGTGATCGAGGAGCTGGAAGAGATTATAGCTCAATACGGCAACTCAGTCGGGGTTATTGTCATGGAGCCTTTCCGGTATCAGGGGCCGCAGGATGATTTTCTGCTTAAGGTCAAGGAGATAGCCCGGAAAAATGGATCAGTGCTGATTTTTGATGAGATTACTTCCGGGTGGAGGCATCATCTGGGCGGGGTCCATATGAAGCTCGGAATTGAGCCGGACATGGCGGTTTTTGCGAAAGCAGTAAGTAACGGGGTTCCTATGGCAGCCGTGATCGGAAAAAGGGCTGTTATGGACAGTGCCCAGAACAGCTTTATCAGCAGCACCTACTGGACTGAACGGATCGGCCCAGCTGCCGCTCTGGCCGCTATTAAAGAGTATCGGAGAAGGGATGTGCCGAAGATAGTGGGCGAGACCGGTTCCGCTGTCCATCGTATCTGGAAATCCGCCGCTGAGAAAGCCGGTCTTGCACTGGCTGTAGAGGGACCTCCCGCTTTGAGCCATTTCAGTTTTGCCTGTAATAATGCGGCCGCACTGGGAACGCTTCTTACGCAGGAGCTGCTGAAGCAGGGGATTCTCGGCAATTCCGCCTTCTATGCAAGTGCCGGCCATGATGAAAAGGCTTTGCAGGACTATGAACTGGCAGTCAATACCGTGTTTCCAAAACTGAAGCGGGCCCTCGATGAAGATCGGGTTGAGGCTTCTCTCGAAGGACCGGTTGCTCACAAAGGATTTACTCGACTGACCTGATCGGGCAGCACTCTGCATTGTTTCAGCTGCCAGCTTCGATGCCGCCAACTTGCCGCTGCCGCCAGCTTTTTAACTGTAGCCAGCTTCCGCCAGCTTCCTGCTACCAGCTTCTTGGGTAGATGGGGAACGTCTGGGGCGGCAGTTCGGTATCCCGTACGTAGCGGATCAGGTTGACATACTCTTGTACGATGGCAGAAAACACCGCTTCGCCTGTTGCTTTCGATGCTGGAGAAGGATCGCCGTAGACGCCGGTCTCGCTTATCTGAAGTCCCCAGGTGGACCAGCTTATTTTTCCTGATCCGTTTATAAAATCACCTGCTACCCATTCATTGCAGTGGACAACCGTATCCCGTCCATCCATGCCTGAGAGATCAACCGGATACCCGAAATGAAGCATAAGCGAAGTTTCATACTCACCGGCATGACTTGCTCCGCCAATTGCGCTTTTTCGGATGCTTTTAAATGCTGATGCACCGAGAGCATGCGGCATGGATACCACGACAGCAGTTCCTGTGCGGTCAAAGACTTCCCGGGCGGCAATTTTTGCGACATCTCCATGGGGCCCGTGGGTCGAGACGATAATGATTCTGGAAAATCCCATCTCGACAGCAGACGTGCAGATATCGGCAATGTAACCGGCAGTGATTTCCCAACGGACCCGGAAGGAGGGCCAGTTTTGGAGACTCTTCGGGTTATATCCGTAAGGAACAGGGGGCAGCACCAGTACCTGAGGGTCATTGTTACATTCCCTGGCTGCCGCCGCTGCTGCTCGTTCCGCGATGAAGGTATCGCAGCCAACGGGAAGGTGCGGGCCGTGCTGCTCGGTCTGACCAAAAGGCAACAGCAGAATTGCTCCTGAGGCGGCAGCCCGGGCAATTTCATTGCGATTGCAGTTTGCATAGTAGATGCTGTCTGCAGTACTATCAGTATTCGTTGGCATAGAGAGACCTCCTGAATAAAATTCCTGAATAAAGTGCAAATTTTGCTTTACACTCTCCCTGCATATGATATAATGTTATATCATATTATAAGATAAAAATACAGCCTTTTTTCGGCTGGAGCCTGAAATTCATGGAGGGAGATACATACTATGAATGGTTTTGACTTTTCACCGGCGCCCTGGATTCCTTTTCGCGACAAGGCGGTTCTGGATCGGGTACGAAAGCTTTCGGGGGAAGCGCTGACGCAGCATCCTAACAAGAACTTCCGGATTCAGATCAGCAAAAATCCCGGGCTTTTTTCTTTGCCCATCTTTTCAGCAAGATCCAGGAATCCGACCGGGAGAACAAGCCGTTTGTCGCCATCCTCGGCAATCCCGCCCCGGGAACCTACGAGCCCCTGGCAGACCTGATAAACTACGCGGGAGTAAACTGCCGCAACTTCTACCCTTTACCATGGACGAATGGGCCGATGAGAACGGAAACATAGCTCCGACAACCTACAAGGCGGGTTTTCCTACTCGTTTCTAAAATACCTGATTAACCGGATCCGGCCGGAGCTCCGGCCGCCGGAGAAGAACGTCTTCTATCCCACAAACGAGAACATACAGGACTACTCGAAGCTGATAGCGAGAAGGGGAACGGCGGGGCCGATACCCTCTATTCCGGTCCTGGGTGGGCCGGTCATATTGCTTTATCGATCCGTGCCCGAGCTGATTCCCGATTACCGGGAAGGCGGGGAGTACCTGATCAAGGATCTGGACGATCCCTACTTTCAGCAGCTCGGCGCAGGTGCTGACGATCCATCCGCTGACAATTGTGCAGAATTCGCTGCACGGTGTTTTCGGACAGAGCGGGATCTTGCGCAGGTGCCGCCGAAAGCGGCGACCATCGGCCCGCTGGATGTGCTCAATGCGAAGGAACGGATCGAGACTCACTGGATAACGACAGGAGGCCAGTTCAGCATGGCGCCGGATGACCAGCCGGCTGATAACCCACGGGCCGGTAACTCCCTACATGCCGGGATCGATTCTGCAGCTGCTCGATACCACTGTGCTTATCAGTGAAAGCATTGCAGAACCGATAGAGTGCATGGAGACCGTCGGCTACTGAGAAGTATGTATTGAACAGTATTAAACGAGGAGAGATGCTCTATGAATGGTTTTGACTTTTCACCGGCGCCCTGGATTCCTTTTCGCGATAAGGCAGTTCTGGATCGGGTGCGGAAGCTTTCGGGGAAGCACTGACGCAGCACCCCAACAAGAACTTCCGGATTCAGATCAGCAAAAACCCCGGCCTCTTTAAATTTGCCCACCTTTTCAGCAAGATCCAGGAATCCGACCGGGAGAACAAGCCGTTTGTCGCCATCCTCGGCAATCCCGCCCCGGGAACCTACGAGCCCCTGGCAGACCTGATTAACTACGCGGGAGTCAACTGCCGGAACTTCTATCCTTTTACCATGGACGAATGGGCCGATGAGAACGGAACATAGCTCCGACAACCTACAAGGCGGGTTTTTCCTACTCTTTTCTCAAATACCTGATTAACCGGATCCGGCCTGAGCTCCGGCCTCCGGAGAAGAACGTCTTCTACCCCACAAACGAGAATATACAAGACTACTCGAAGCTGATTGCGGAAAAGGGAAACGGCGGGGCCGATACCCTCTATTCCGGTCCTGGGTGGGCTGGTCATATCGCCTTTATTGATCCGTGTCCCGAGCTGATTCCCGATTACCGGGAAGGCGGGGAGTACCTGATCAAGGATCTGGACGATCCCTTCTTTCAGCAGCCGGCGCAGGTGCTGACGATCCATCCGCTGACGATTGTGCAGAATTCGCTGCACGGAGTTTTCGGACAGAGCGGGGATCTGGCGCAGGTGCCGAAAGCGGCGACTATCGGCCCGCTGGATGTGCTCAATGCGAAGGAACGGATCGAGACTCACGGGATAACGACAGGAGGCCAGTTCAGCAGCTGGCAGCGGATGACCAGCCGGCTGATAACCCACGGGCCGGTAACTCCCTACATGCCGGGATCGATTCTGCAGCTGCTCGATACCACTGTGCTTATCAGCGAAAGCATTGCAGAACCGATAGAGTGCATGGAGACCGTCGGCTACTGACCGTCGGCTGCTGAAAACTATATTTTTTGAATAGAAAGAAATGAGAAGAGGGTATGACTATGAACAGCAGAGAGCGCGTTCTTGCCGCCGCCGAACGAAGAAAGACTGACAAGGTTCCCACATCTTTGCGCTGTACGCCGGAAGTGCTGCAGGCTCTGATTTCCCGGCTGGGAGTAACTACCAAGCAGGAAGTCTACGATGCACTGGACATCGATCTGCGATGGATTTATCTCCCCTTTATCGGACCTGAAGAGCGCTCTGCAGCAGTTATGGGCAGCGAGGGGGTCGACTTCTGGGGCTGCCGCAATACGAAAATGGGAAATAAGTTCAATACCTACTACGAGATTACCGGGCATCCGCTTGCTGAAGCGGAAACCGTTGAGGATGTGGAGAACTACGATTGGCCGAGCCTGGATTGGTGGGATTATGACGCAATACCGAAAATTATCGAGGCCGAGCTGCAGAAGGACAGGCGGGCAATCATGTTCTTTGCCGGTGGAGCCTTTGAAACCCCCTGGTATATTCGCGGTTTTGAGCAGTTTCTTATGGATCTGTATCTTAATCCGGACATTGTTACTGCCATCTGCAGCAAAGTTGAAGAGTACTATCGGCTTCGGGCCCTTCGGGTTCTGGAGGCAGCCGACGGAATGATAGATATTGTGGGTTCTGGCGGGGACCTCGGCGGGGAGACGGCTCTGCTGCTTGATCCGAACAAATGGCGGGAACTGATCAAGCCCTACACAGCCAGTCTGATCCAGACCTTCAAGCAGATGGGACTGAAGACCTTTTACCATTCCGATGGCGCCATAACCTCAGTAATCGAGGATTTTATTGAAATCGGCCTCGACATTCTCGATCCGATTCAAGTGGGGGCGGCTGGTATGACTCCGGAAGAACTGTCACCGAAATTTGGAAGCAGGCTGACGTTTCACGGGGCAATTGATGAAGTGCACCTGCTGCCGCATGCCGCCCCGGAAGAAGTGTATCGGGAAACCCGGCGAGTTATATCCATTCTTGGACAGAACCATGGATATATTGTCTCTCCAACCCATCAGCTGCAGGGAGATACATCAGTTGATAATGTACTGGCAATTTATCAGGCGGTAAACGACTTTCGCTGGTAGACGGTTTTTCCATCAATAATAGTCATATGTACATTGATATCTTCATCAAAAACTGCAAGATCAGCGTCCAGGCCAGCCCGGATTGACCCCTTGTGATGTTCCAAAGCAAGGAATTTTGCAGGATTATACGTTGCTGCAGTTACGGCTGCCGGGAGTGATATCCCGGTATGCCGCATGAAATTACGGATCGCATCATTCATGGACATGAGGGAACCGGCCAGGCTTCCATTTTCAAGCCGGACCACATCCTCTCCTTCTCTCAGGACAATTTTCAGACCGTCTTTCATGGTATACCTTCCAGGAGGGCTCCCTGCGGCATCACGGGAATCTGAAATAAGGATTATTTTTTCAGCGCCTTTACAGCGAAGGAGAATGGTAAGCAGGACCGGCGGTACGTGGATACCGTTTTTGTCGGCAATAACTTCTGCGTACAGCTCATCACAAACCAGAAGCTCTTCTTCTATTCCCCAGGCCTTAACTCCCCCCTCGTATGGAACCGGATCGGCAAAACAGTCAAATATATGATCAATATGGGATATACCCAGATTGAGGGCCCGCTCCAACCGCGGAGGAGATGCGCGGCAGTACCCGAGAGCAACGTGAACATCATGTTTCCGCAGCGTGCGAACCATATTTTCATATCCTGAAATCTCTGATGATACGGTCATGATTTTTAGATTGCCTTCAGCGGCAGAAAGTATCCGGCCGACATTTTCAGCGGTGGGTATAATTGCATGCTCCTCACTCTGGGCACCACGGTCGGGATTTATGAACGGCCCCTCCGAATTGATGCCGACAACCTGCGCCCCATGATCCGCTTTCTGTTCCCGCATCCAGCGACTGATGAGACGGCAGCCGTTAATGAGAGATTCCAGGTCCATATTCCAGAAGGTGGGAAGAAAGGCTGTAGTTCCATGTCTGGCGAGGTAGCCAGCCATCTGATCGTACGGTCCGAAGGCTGCATCGATGCCGTTTGCACCGTGGGTGTGAATGTCAATGAATCCGGGAGAGATGTACATTCGCTGCACATCGATCACGTTATAAAAATCTGAAGTTTCAGGATGCTGCAGATAGTCTTCTTGAGCTGCAATTTTTTCTATCTTACCCTCCCTGATATACAGTACCTTGTCATGAAGTACGGTATGAGGAGTCAAAATTAATCCATTGATAAGAATGATGTTTTTATTCATATGCTTTTTAAAAATGTATACATAAATAATATAACAAAGTATACTATAAAACAATTCTTATGTAAACTAAAGATGAGAAATGCAAACATTGCACAATTTAAAGACAGCAAAAGATGTTCGACTTATCTACGGGTTTCATCTTTTCAATAATATAGCCATAACCGTAGTTGCCAATTTTCTCTTTCTCGATCAGCTTTTTTTGCGCATGCAGCTGAATCTGTCCCATATCGGACTGATTAAAGGGATCAGCTATCTTATTCCCATGACCGTCAATCTGCTGCTTTCACCAGCAATCCAGCGGCTGAACCGGGACCGGGAAATAGTGGCTGCTGCCTACCTGTTCCGGGTTTCACTCCCGCTGCTGCTGCTGGTGTTTCCGCAGATCGGGCTGGAAAAAAATCAGCTGGCCATGGCAGTCGGTCTCGCTCTGGTAATAATCCACATCTTTCCCATAGTTGCCAACAATTCAATTCATGTACTGATAAGTGCTTCTATAGACGTCAAGTCTCTGGGGAAGCATCTCGGGGGACTGCAGCTCATCTGGACTCTGCCGGGATTTCTGCTGGCTATACCATTGAGCCGCTATATGGATACCTTTGCCCTGCTGCCTGACAGTGAATTTTACCGCGGGCTGTTTTACTGTATGGCTGGTACCGGGGTGTTTCAGATTGCCGCTAGTGGAATAATTCTCAAAGTACCCCGACCTGACGTCGGGGAAAATGCTTCAGGTGAACATATCAACTGGTTTTCTCGTATCATTTCTCCGTTCAGGGATAAAAACTTCAGGCTGGTGCTCCGGGTAATACTGCTGACTACCTTTTTTTCCTCTATGGTCAGGGATTTTATCAACCCCTATTTTCTCACAGTTCTGAACATGAATATGGGAACGATCTCCTATTTCAGTGCCGGGGTTTCGATACTTTCCATTGTCTCCTTTCCTCTTTGGGGGCGTGCTATGGATCGGATCGGGGGGAGAAATTCTTATCGCATAGCTCTGGCCGGCCTTACCATCGGCATAGCGATGCTGCTGGGGGACGGGCTGCTGTTTCTCATGCTGTTTGCCTTTCTGGCCTGGGATGGGTCGAGAGGGGTGTTCGGGTCGGGAATTCAGACCATACATCAGTATCTTGCCATGGTAAACACGCCGAAAGGAAAAAGGAACATCTATTTTGCTTCGGCAACCTTTGCCACAGGCGTCGGGCTGTTTCTCGGGTCATCCATCGGTGGAATTGTGCTTGATACCCTTATAGCCCGGCTGCCTTCCGGTGAGCCTGCGGCAGCCTTTCGCATCTACTTTATCGTGGCCATGGCAGGACTCGGCAGCGTCATGCTGTTTGTGCATAAATTGCCGCACGATCGGAAGCATATTCCCGGACGGGATATGTGGCTGTATGTCTACCGGTTCAGCAGATCTCTGTTTGGCCGATTCCGGTGATTTGTTGTTTACAGAAAGCCGATAAAGCGTATACAATATAAATATAAAATTGTATACGAATGGTGATGGCCATGTGAGGAGGAATGGATGGAGAAAAAAAGAATATCCGACAGCCAGGTGGATCAGGTCCGGGAAGGAACCGAGTATCTTCTGGAGAAAGTGGGCTTTACAGTTCAGCATGATGGGATCCTGAAAATAGCGAAAAATGCGGGTGCTGCCGTTGACGAAAGCAATTACCGGATACGATTACCCCGGAAGTTCCTGCGGGAACTGCTCGCTCAGGCTCCGAAGCAGTATGTCATAGCCGGTCTCGACGGCCGTGAGCATGTCCGGGGAGGAACAAAGCGCGGGTTCTCTGCTATTGTAACCGATCCCTGGGTAATTGATTACAATACCGGGCAGCCCCGGAGACCGAACCTGGAAGATGTGCGCAAGCATACCATTATCGGACAGAAGCTCGAGCGGGTGGTGCAGATGAGCAGAATGGATTTTCCGGTTACCGATACAGATGATGCATCCTCAAGTCTTCGTGCTCTTGAAACTCACTTGCTTCATCAGAACAAGCACATCATGTTCATGCCGGCTTCCCTCGAAAGCTATCACGATTTCAAGACCATTGCCCGGATTCTTGCCGGCGGACGGGATCCGGGGAAGAGCCATATTCTGAGCGTTGCAGCAGCCGTTGTAAGCCCTTTTGTTGTCGGAAACTGGAATGCGGAAATGCTCATTGATGCCTGTGAAAGCGGCTTTCTGATCAATACCACGATCTGTCCTATGGCCGGCACAACGGCACCGTACAGTAAAGCGGCTGTTCTTTTGCAAGGCAATGCGGAGAACATTTTTATGACAGCCTTGACACAGATGATCAAACCCGGCACACCGATTGCCTACGGGTTTGGAGCGTCTGTTACCGATATGCGGGCAGGGCATGACAGGTACTATATGCTCGATACTGCTCTCTGGACCGATGCGATCTGGCGTATGGCTGCTTCCTATAAGCTTCCTACCTCAGCAGCGTGCGGGGGAGGGATGACGTTTCGTTATGATCCCCAGAATGGAGCGGAAGGAATGGCCTTTATGCAGGCAGCTTGCGCAACCGGTGCTGACCTGCTTTCCGGGATCGGTTCTTACTATAACGCCGTCGGTATGTCAGCAGAGATGATGCTTATGCAGAATGCGTGGTTTGAAGCAGTTGAGCATCTGAACAGAGGAATTGAGTTTGACAGTTTCAGTCAGGCTCTGGAAAGTCTCGAGGCTGCAGGACCTGGCGGAAATTTCCTCACCGATGATCTTACCATAGAAAACCTGCGGAGCAGCGAGTTTTTTAACCATGACCTTTTTGATTTTTCGGGCGGAAATTATCAGGGTACGTCGATGCTGCAGAGAGCTCACGAAAAAATAGACGAAATGACGGAGGGGTTCGAGTCTCCGCTTCCCGGATCGGTGCAGGAAGAGCTGCGAAGGCATTTTCATCACCTCTATCAGAGTTTGAACTGATGAGGCAGATCTTGCTTGACAATGGGAAAGAGGTAACGTAAAATTAAATGGTTATAATATTCTTATATTATAATTTTTCTTTATAATAGAAGGAGTTGACATGCTGCCGAAATTTACTGAGTTTGATAAAAAAATCTGGGAAAAGGAACTGGAAGACTTTGTCCCAGAATCTGTGTTTGATGCGCACAGCCACATCTGGTCCGAAGCTTTCAGGAAGAACAATACCCAGAACACCTCTGCCTTACGGCTGGAGGTAGCTCTCGAGGACCTTCACCGCTGGTCACTTACACTGTTTCCCGGACGGAATATGGGGTACATTCCCTTGCCGACTCCGCTGAAGGATATAGATTATTCCGGTCATAATGACTGGACTGCAGCGGAAGCGCACAGCGCGAAGTCTGCCGGGATTCCCCTTCCGGTTATTCCCACTATGCTGGTAGTCCCTGGGATGGACAAAGAGGAGATCAGCCTGCGGGCAGAGCGGGACGGAGTGAAAGTGCTCAAACCCTATCGGGTATACGCAGACGATCCAAAAAACGGGGTGATTACCGACTTCTTTCCAGAATCCTTTATGGAAGCAGCCGATGAGCATCATCTGGCAGTAACGCTTCATCTTTCCAAAGAGACGGGTCCGGCTGATGAGCAGAACCTGAAGGATCTTGAACGATTCACTCGAAAGTACCCCGGTATTCGCTGGATTCTCGCCCATTGTGCCCGGGCTTTCAATTCGGTTCACCTTGAGGATTCCGTGCATCGTCTCGCAAAGATGGAGAATGTGTTTGTGGATACTTCTGCCGTGAATGACACCTACTCCCACTATCTGCTTTTCAAATACTTCGATCGGGAAAAAATCCTCTTCGGAACGGACAACGTATCTGCGGGTTCAGCCCGCGGGAAATATATCACCTTCGGTTACGGCTGGGAAGGCTATTTCGGCAAGGAATCTCTTGAGCACTGCGACAGCCGCTGTACATTCATCGTGTATGAGCAGCTGCGGTGTCAGAAGCAGGCGGCTGAAATGGTCGGTCTTACGAAAGGTGAAATCGAGGATCTGTTTTATCGGAACAGCCTGAAGTTTTTTTCCTGATAAGCAAACAGCTTTCAGAAAGCTTGAAAAGGGCATGCCGATGCTGATGCATGAAAAAGGATGGAAAAATTGTCTGTAACAGAAAGCAATAGTCGGAGTATATCCCGGCTCGGGCTGGGAACCGTTCAGTTCGGGCTGAATTACGGTATAAACAATACCGGAGGGCAGGTTTCGTATCAGGAAGTCTGCAGCATTCTAGAGACAGCAGCAGAAGAAGGCATCAACTTTCTCGATACATCGCGAAATTACGGAACCAGTGAGACAGTTCTGGGAAAAGCGATGAAGGAAACGGGGACAGACACCCGCTTTACCGTCTCAACGAAGCTCGATCTGGACCGGAATTTCAAGGAGCTGAGCGATAAGCAGCTCTCCAAAGCTGCAGAAGAGTCGCTGGAAAAGAGCCTTGAAGCATTGAAGCTCGAGCAGATACCGCTTTACCTTCTTCACAGCTATGATTATTACAGCTATCGGGACAATCTGATCTGGCATACTGCCCGGGAGCAGCAGGAAAAGGGCCGTATCGGAAAGCTTGGCATTTCCATAGGGCAGGGCCCGCATGAAGCCCTCTCCGCCCTCGGGGATACCGAGGTGCAGGCTCTCCAGATACCCTATAACCTGTTCGATCAGCGCTGGCGGCAGTCCGGTTTTCTTGCTGCGGCAAATAAAGCCGACCTGATTCTGATATCCCGCAGCGCCTATCTGCAGGGACTGCTGCTGATGGATATCGAGAAGGCTGTTCAGCGGGTGCCGCTCTCTCGGCCCTATAAAGAGATTCTCAATAATCTTGCGAAGACGTGGGATTTGAGCCTGACGGAACTTGTTTTCCGGTATGTGATGGATACCAGAGAGATAACAACGACCATTGTAGGGATTGACAGTCTTCAGCAGCTTAAGGAAAATTGCAGGCTGTATAAGCGTCCAGCCCTGAATAAAGCCAGGATACGGGAAATTGAAGAGCTCTTCAGCGAAGTTCCTGTCGAGGTGGTAAATCCATCATTCTGGACAACTGTTTTCAAATAACCAGTGATTTAAAAGTTTCGGGATAAGATAAAAGGAGACGGCAGAATGAATGAATTTACCTTTAAACCCTCTCAATGGGTTCCGTTCAAGGATAGGGAAGTCATTGAGAGGGTCAGAAAAATCAGGCGCGAAGATATCGATAAGCATAACAATCCTGATTTCCGCATCAGGGTGCTCCCCCGGGAGAAAATATCTCATATCTTTGTAACCGATGTTTTTTCACGGATAAAACGTTCAGATGATCACGATGAGCCGGTAGTGCTTCTTTTCCCCAATCCCAATCCCGACTACTGGAAGGTTGCGCACCTGATAAACACGCTGCAGGTCAGCTGCAGGAATGTCTGGGCTTTTGCGCTGGATGAATACGCAGACGAAGAGGGCAATATTGCCCCTGCCGAATGGAAATTCGGGTTCATGCGGGCTATGAATGAGAATTTTTACAACGCCATCGATGTGCACCTCCGTCCGCCGCGGGAGCAGGTTATCGGGCCGACCAACGAAAACTACAGGGACTACAGTAAGATGATTGCCGATCTGGGGGGAGCTGATGCCTGCTACACGGGCCCCGGCTGGACCGGCCACCTGGCTTTTGTCGAGCCGGACGCACCCGAGTTTAAAGCCGAAAGTCTGGAAGAATGGATGGGTATGGGAGCCCGGATAGTCACCTTGAGTCCGTTTACCCTCGCCCAGAATTCACTTTACGGAGGATTCGGCATGAGCGGGGATTTGAGTGCCGTTCCACCCAAAGGCTTTACGATAGGTCCGCGGGATGTTGTCGAGGCGAAATACCGGATGGATATGAGCGCCATAACCGTTCATGGAACTGCCACCAGCTGGCAGCGTCTCATGGCCCGACTGGTTCTGCACGGACCGGTAACCCCGCTGCTGCCGACATCCATCCACCAGCTCTTGAGAACAGACAGCTATATATCGGAAGAAAATGCGATGAATATCGAGCCTGATTGGGACAAGGGGTATTAACATGACGCCGAGGGAGAGAGTTGAAGCAGTCTATGCCGGTGAAGTGCCGGACCAGGTCCCCTTGCTGCTCGATCTCAGTCACTACTATAAAAGCACCTATAAAAAATTCTTCGATCTTTCCGGGTACAAAGGCGTGGACCAGGAACTGGTGGATCTGCACAAGAAAATCGGGGCCGTCTGCTATGTGGAGATGGGCCGGTTTTACGATCTGGCAGTAACCGACAGGCGTATTGAAACGAGAGCGGAAACCCGGGACGGTGTTTTTTTTACCTATATCAGCACCCCGGAGGGCAGTCTCCATGAGGAGAGGACCTTCAGTGCAGAGAGTTATTCCTACAACATCCGTAAGCATCTGCTGGAGAGCGTCGAAGATTTCCCGGCAGTTATCAGTCTGATGGAGCATATGGAGTGCATACCACGGTGGGAGCGGTATCATGAGTGGAACGACGCCCTTGGGGACGTGGGCTATCCCTACTGCGGTCTGCCCTACTCGGGGCTGGGGTATCTTATCTCACGCAATTTCGGGGTGGAAAAGACGATCTTTGCTGCCATGGATTATCCTGATGAGGTGCGGCTGCTTGTGGATTCAGTAAACCGTCGGAACCTGGAGATTCTCGATACCATAATCGACGGCCCTTTTTCAACCCTTTTTATCAGCGACAACTATGACAGCAATGTGCAGACGAAAGAGCTGTTTGATACCTACTCGCGGGGATATTATACCGAGGTGGCAGATCGGCTGCATGCAAAGGGGAAGTATCTGGCAGTCCATGTGGATGGGGAGATGCGGGGAGCGCTGCGCTGGATGGATGAGTGCGGAGTGGACTGTGTCGATGCGGCTACCCCGGCGCCCATGTTCGCGCTGACTCCGAAAGCTGCCCGGGCGGAGGCGGGGAAGAATATGATCCTTTCCGGGGGTATACCGGCGACAGTATTCGGTTCTCAGGGAACCGATGCAGAGTTTGAGGAGTCGGTGAAGGCCTGGCTGGAAACCAGGGTTGAATCTCCCCGGCTGTTTATGGCTGCAGGAGATCAGGTTCCTACCGATGCACCGCTGCACAGAATTGAGATGCTGCCAAAGCTCGTGGAAGCCTGCGGGAAATATTGAACCGAACGGGGAAGATTCAGCTATGAAAGTTATTGTAAACTGCCGGATTATTACCGAGAAGCAGATTATTCCGGATGCTGTGCTTATTATTGACGGCAGACTTATCCGGGAATTCGGACCTGCTGAGCTTCTTGCCCCGCGTCTTTCAGAGCTTGCAGACTGCGAAGTACTAGATGCCGGAGGAGACTTTCTCGGACCTGGCTTCATTGATCTTCATTGTCACGGAGGCGGCGGGGTATGGTGGCATGAGGAACCCGAAGTTTTTGCCGAAACCCATTTGCGGCACGGCAGTACCGGCCTGCTGGCGACCTCCGGTATGTATAAGGATTTGGATGAGCTCTGCCGCGGGCTCGATCGTATCCGTGAAGGTATGCAAAGCGGCAGCTGTCCCAATATTCTCGGTGTGCAGATGGAGGGGCCTTATAAAAACCCGAAATACGGCGCCCAGCCGGAACTTTCCATTCGCATTAATGAATTAGAGTATCGAAAAATCCTTGAGCATGGAAGTGATATCATCAAAATCTGGACAGTTGCTCCTGAGCTTGAGGGAATTGATCCGTTTATTGAGACCGTCAGCGCCCTGGGGCATATTCTTTCCATAGGCCATTCGGAAGCTTCCCCTGAGGAGATTCTCAAAAACCTCAGTAACCGGCTTATTCTCGCCTGTCACGCTTTCGATGCAACCGGAACCAGTCCGAAGCTGAAAGGCGAAGCGGGAACCCGCAGCGTCAGTGTGGATGATATGGTACTTCTTGAGGACCGAATATATGCCGAGGTGATTCCCGATGCAGCCGGCGTTCATGTCCGCCCGCAGCTTCTGCAGCTTATTCTGAAAGCGAAAGGGGTGGATAAGGTTGTTGTAATAACCGATGGAACAACTGGCTCCGGCATAAAAGGGGTGCTCCCCGGAGAATCGGATCTCAATTTCAATGAAAACGGCCTATGCGGTTCGAATCTGACTATGGATCGGGCAGCCAGGAATATGATGATGCATACCGGTGCCTCACTGCCGGAAATTTTTTTGATGGCTTCACTTAACCCCGCCCGTGTGCTGAATGTCGATCATGCATACGGCAGCATCAGGCCATGGAAGATTGCCAATCTGGTGCTGGTCGATTCTGCACTGAATCTGAAAAAAGTAATTTTTCAAGGTGAAGTGATTCAGGATTCTCCAGGAATGTAATACGCGATAAACGACAGCCTCCAAAACTGCCTCTCGCACCACACCACAATACATAGTTTCTGAGAAGAAGAACTGGACAAAGTGATATCCCTCTGTTATAGTTTCTTACAAGAAGTAAGTAATAGGAGCCGGCATGAAGTTATTTGAATACCAGGCGAAAGCTATTTTTCAGAAAGAGGGCATTCCGATTCCTTCCGGATACCTGGCAGCCCCGTTCGAAGCGGCAGGATTTTGTGAGCAAATCGGTTTTCCCTGTGTCCTGAAATCTCAGGTTCTGCAGGGGGGGAGGGGGAAGGCCGGACTTATCCAGGTGGTGAAAAATTCAGCAGAGGCCGGAACAAGGATTGCCGAACTCGAAGCCCGGGGGGTGAAAACAATTCTGGTCGAACAGGCTGTGCCAATTGCACGGGAGCTCTACCTCTCGGTTACCGTTGATCCTTTGCGGGCAAGCGCCCTTATAATCGCCAGTGGAGAGGGAGGGGTAGAGATAGAGGATCTTGCGGAAACAGCTCCCGAAAAAATCATCCGGGAAGAGGTTGATATAACCGCCGGTCTCCAGACCTATCAGGCAGTTGATATCGCCTACAGAATGACTGATAACCCGGATGAAGCCAGGCAGGCTGCCAAAATTATTCAGGCTCTCTTCAAAGTATTCTCGAAGTATGATGCCGAACTGGCCGAGATTAACCCGCTCTTTGTGACCGAATCCGGTGAACTGCTGGCCGGAGACGGGAAGCTGGTTATCGATGAGAACTCCATGGGACGACAGCCGGGCTTTGAGCGGACCCGGGATCACTACGACAGCGATATGGAATATGAGGCCGCGCAGGAGGGTATACCGTATCTCCAGTTTGATGGAGAGATCAGCCTTATGTGTGCAGGCGCAGGACTGACCACCACCGTCTTTGACCTTATCCACTATGAGGGCGGAACCGTAGCGAACTATCTCGAATTCGGCGGCCCGAATTACCGGAAAGCAGTGCAGGCTATGGAGCTCTGTCTGCGCAATGATTCAAAAGTAATTCTCATAGTTACTTTCGGAACCATTGCCCGGGCGGATGTCATGGCGGAGGGGATTGTTGACGCAATACAAAGATTGCGCCCAAATCGACCAATTGTTGCATGTATAAGAGGAACTAACGAGGAAGAGGCAAAAAAAATACTTGAAGCGGCTGGAATTGAACCGCTGTACGATACCGAAGAAGCGGTCCGGAAGGCGGTAGCCTTGTGCGGGCAGGGTTCCGCAATTTCCGGTGCAGATGATCCTGACGGCAGAGACGGAGGTGAAGTGTGAGTATTTTTATAACCCGGGAGACCCGGGTGCTGGTTCAGGGCATAACTGGAAAAGAGGGAAGTTTCTGGACCGGCCATATGATAGATATGGGTACCAATGTTGCTGCTGGAGTAACACCGGGGAAAGAGGGTCAGTCTGTTTTCGGCCGACCGGTCTATCACACGGTTCGCCGAGCTGTCGCCGAACATGAAGCCGGCTCACCGCCATGCTCTTTGTTCCACCGCGTTTTACCAGGATGCGGTTTTGAAGCCCTGGACAGCGGCATTAAGAAGATTGTCACTATTGCCGACGGTATTCCGCTCCACGAAATGGTACAGATACGGGCTGCAGCCAAAGTGGAGGGTGCTCTGGTTGTCGGCGGCAATACATCCGGCTGCATAAGTCCGGGAGAGGCTATGCTTGGTATGTTTCCCTACTGGATCGATCGGGTCTACAGGAAGGGAACAATCGGGATTATGACTCGCAGCGGATCGCTGACTAACGAAGTTACGGCCATGGTAGTGCAGGCCGGCTTCGGGGTGAGTACGCTGATGGGAATAGGGGGAGATCCGGTTCCAGGAACCCGCTTTGCCGAGATGCTGCCCTTTTATGAGGCAGATCCGGAGACCGAAGCTGTAGTGATTATCGGTGAGCTGGGCGGAACTATGGAAGAAGAGGTTGCCGAAGCGGTAGAGGCCGGCATTTTTACCAAACCTCTGGCAGCCTTTCTCGGAGGACGGACGGCCCCGAAAGGGAAGCGGATGGGCCATGCAGGAGCCATAGTATCGGGAGGACGCGGCACGGTGGAAGGGAAGGTGAAGGCCCTTGAATCTGTAGGAGCTGCTGTTGCAGACCGGCCTTCTAAAGTGGGTCTGTTTCTAAGGAATTTGCTTGATAGAGGTTTAACGTACTGAAAATGGAGACGAATATGAAAATCCGGCCCAAAGTGTCGATTGAAACAAAACAGCTTATCTATTTAGCTGCTGCATTTGCCGCATTGGTGATTATCAGGATTATGCCGATTTCCGAGAGCCTCCGTATAGCGGGCGATGCGGAACTGACTGCTGCCGGCCAGACGGCTTTGGGAATTCTGGTGTTTGCCCTTATTCTCTGGATGACAGAAGCAATTCCTTTTCACATTACCGGACTTTTGAGCATTATTCTTCTGGCTCTGTTTAAAACCGATTCTTACAAGGAAATCGTATCTGTAGGTTTCGGAAACGATATTATTACTTTTTTTATCGGTGTTCTGGTGCTTTCAGCTTTTATCACCGTTTCCGGGCTCGGGAAAAGAATAGGAATGCTCATCCTTTCAAAAACGGGAAACCACACCGGCAATATTCTTTTCGGATTTCTGCTTACCGGTACGCTGCTTTCTATGTGGGTGACCAATATGGCCGTTGCTGCTATGCTGATGCCGCTGGCGGTCGGTATATTGGAGGAGGAGGGTATTAAGCCCTTGAAGAGCAATTTCGGCAGGGCCCTGCTGATTGCCTGTGCCTGGGGTTCGATAATCGGTGGAATTGCAACTCCTTCCGGTGCAGGCCCCAATCCGCTGGCTATCGGCTTTGTTCGTGAAATGGCCGGTATCGATATAACCTTTGCCCAGTGGATGCTCTACGGAGTTCCTGCAGCGCTGCTTATGGTGCCTGCGGCATGGACTGTGCTGATGCTTTTCTTCAAGCCGGAGATGAAGCATCTTGCTAAAACAAAAAAGGAGATGCAGGCAGAGTACCGGGCTTTGCCGAGGATGAACCGGACCGAAATTGTCACACTGATTCTTTTTCTTCTGACAGTGCTTCTCTGGCTTACCTCACCGCTGCTTGAACGATGGCTCGGAATTACCATACCCATATCTATGCCGGTGCTTTTTACCTCCTGTCTCTTTTTCATTCCGAAGCTTGGGGGAATTCACTGGAAAAGAATAGAACCGGAAATTTCCTGGAGCGGGATATTGCTCATAGTTTCAGGGATATCATTAGGTATGATGCTCTATTTTACTGGTGCCGCTAAATGGCTCTCTCTTGTGCTGCTTTCCGGCATAGGAAACCTGCCGTCAATTGCAATGGTTTTTATTATCGTGTTAATGATTTCGTTGTTAAAAATAATATTTTCGAGCAATACCGTTACCGCAACTATTATAATTCCGATTATGATAGAACTGGCTGTCGCCCTTGGACTTCCCGTTCTGGCTGTTGCGCTTCCCGCCTCTCTCGTTGCATCGCTGGCTTTTATCCTGGTTACCTCTTCACCGACTAACGTCATTCCTTATTCGGCCGGGTATTTTTCCATAGCCGATTTCGCAAAGTCAGGGCTCCTGATGACCTTGTTTGGAACCGTTATCATGACGTTCGTAATAACGCTGATAGGGACTGTCAAAGGAATTTACTGAAGGGGCGGATAGCGAATCCAGTTCCCGCCGCTTATAGATAAACGCATCAAGCCCCAACGCCGCCGCTCCAAGTATTCCTGCCCTGTCTCCAAGCGCTGATCGTGTAATAATAAGAGAGGACCTGGTTCCCGGAGCAGCTGTGCGAATAAACTGTTCGTTAATGGTTCGATAATAGGTATCGTCAATTCCTGAAAGACCGCCGCCAATCAGAATCCTATCCGGGGAAATTATGTTAGCCGCCACGGCGGCGGCTTTTCCCATAGCCTCAGCTGCTCTGTTGAAGATTTCTGCGAGCGCTTTGTTTTCTGTCGCATCCCTATAGAGCTGCTTAACCGTTTTTCCGGAACCGCCGGTAATCTCATTTCCCTGTTTTTCAATGCTCCACCCTCCTGAAAGGGTCTCAAGGCAGCCTTTTTTTCCGCAAAAGCAGACTGCTTCTCCGCCTGTCCAGGTATGGCCGAATTCGCTGTTAACCGAAAGGATGGTATTACCCGCAAGCTGGGCAGCTCCTATTTTCTGTCCCCAGTTAATATAGAATATAGAATTATCAGGACTTATATCACCAAACCAACGTTCTGCAAGAAGCATGGAACGGACATTCTGGTCTATAACAGTCGGAAGGGAGAGCTTGCGGGTGAGAAGCCTCCCCAGGGGAATCTGCTCCAGTCCCCAGTCGGCGGCCCGCATGAGCCTTCCGCCTGCAGAATCAATGTCGGCATGAAGAGTGACCGCAAAGCCCCGAATTTTCTCCGGTGAACGAAAACGGTCTGCCAGCCTGGCTGCAGATGAGGCAATATAGTCGGTAAACTCCGCAGAATCTGAAAAATCAGCAGTCGGCCGGCGTTCAAAGCGGACCAGTTCTCCCATCAAGTTGCCGATGCCCAGGGTAGTGTTCTTCAGCCCGATGTCTATGGCCAGAACAAACGCTGCTTCGCGACAGATACGCAAAAGGGTCGGCTTACGGCCGACTGCACCGGAGACCTTGCCTGCTTCCTCAATCAGGCCTTCCCGTATAAGCATGTCTGCAATTTCAGAGATTGAAACTTTATTAATAACCAGTTCGCGGGAGAGGTCTGCCCGGGAGATCGTACCCCTCTGCTGAATGCAGTTGAGAACCCGGAGGCGGTTTATAATTCTGGCAGTCTTGGGGTCCGAAAAGATCATATCGCTATCATACAGGAAGAGCCGGGTTTTAGAGAATAGGTTTTCTCGTACAGACTTCGGTCTGAGCGGATTATTGCGAGAAAATTTCTTTTGACTAATTCTGTTGCCGCCAGGCTGAAAAATTAGTATTTTTTCCAAAGACTGATGTTAAGCCTGTCAGCATAATAAATAAATTATTAATTCACGACAAGGAGCAGTAAAAGATGGCGCAAAAGAAGTTTAAAACCGAGGTAAATCAGCTTCTGGATCTTATCATCCATTCACTCTATTCACACAAGGAAATCTTTTTGCGGGAACTGGTATCCAACGCCTCAGACGCATTAGATAAATTGAAATACCTGACCCTGACAGATGATGAGTATAAAGATATAGATTTTAACCCGAGAATTGACATTACCTTCACCGATGAGGATAAGCGTACGCTGACAATCAAGGATTCGGGGATAGGAATGAGCGAGCAGGACCTCAACGATCAGCTCGGCACCATCGCCAGTTCCGGAACCAAAAACTTTCTCAACCATCTTAAAGGTGATGCCAGAAAAGATGCAAATTTGATCGGGCAGTTCGGTGTCGGGTTCTATTCAAGCTTCATGGTAGCTGACCTGGTGGAAGTTGTCAGCCGCAAGGCTGGAGAAGATACCGCCTGGAAGTGGACAAGTACCGGAGAGAATTCCTATTCTATTGAGGAGTCCGAACGTGAAGAGCCGGGAACGACCATAACACTTCATCTGAACGAAGAAGGTGAGGAATACGCCAATAAATGGCAGGTTGAGCAGCTGGTAAAAAAGTATTCTGATCACATTGCATTTCCGATATTCCTCGAATATGACCAGAAAACCTGGGAAGGCGAAGGCGACAAGCGGGAAGAGAAGGTTGAGCACAAAATAGAGCAGATAAACAAAGCTGCCGCCCTTTGGAAGCGTTCAAAATCCGAGCTGACCGATGAAGACTATAACGAGTTTTATAAAACCACCACCCATGATTATGAAGATCCTCTTTTCTATATTCATACAAAGGCTGAAGGAACGCTGGACTATACCACGCTGTTCTATATCCCTTCAAAAGCTCCATTTGATCTGTTTCAGGCTGACTACAAACCCGGAGTTAAACTGTACGTAAAAAGAGTCTACATAACTGATGACGAAAAAGAACTTCTGCCTGCTTATCTCCGTTTTGTCAGGGGTATTATCGATTCCGAAGACCTGCCGCTTAACGTGAGCCGGGAAATCCTGCAGCAGAATCGGGTTATGTCTAATATCAGGAATGCCTCCGTAAAGAAGCTGCTGGGAGAATTCAAGAAAATATCGGAATCAAATCCCGAAAAATTTGCAAAGTTTATCGAACAGTTCAATCGCCCTCTCAAGGAAGGGCTCTACTCCGATTACGCTAACCGGGATGCGCTGCTGGAACTTGTCCGCTTTAAATCAACCGAAGTTGAAGGATATACCGGACTGGCCGGCTACAAGGAGCGGATGAAGGAAGAGCAGAAAGCGATCTATTTTATAGCCGGCGGTTCCGAGGAGACTCTCAGAAATTCTCCGCTTATCGATGCCTACAAGAGAAAAGGAATCGAAGTGCTGATAATGGATGATGAAATTGATGATATCGTTATTCCATCCATAGGTAAATTTGCCGATTTCGAGCTCAAGGCTATCAACAAATCGAGCGCAGCTGATGATCTTAAAACAGATGATGATAAGAAAAAGGAAAAGGAAGCCAAGCCGGTTGTAAAAAAGGTGAAGGATGCTCTGGGCGACAAGGTAAAAAATGTTGTCGTTTCATCCCGTCTTACCGACGCCCCTTCCTGTATTGTGGTTGACGAGAATGATCCGACCGTGCAGATGCAGCAGATGCTGAAGGCAATGGGACAGACAGATCTGCCCGATTTTACCCCGATTCTCGAAATAAATGCCGATCACGCCATTGTCAAAAGAATCGGTGAATCAAAGGATGAAGAACTTATCAAGGATATAAGTCTGATCCTTCTCGATCAGGCAATGCTCGCCGAAGGGGTTATGATCAAGCACCCAACAGAGTTCGTGAAGCGGCTTAATGCTGTATTGAGCAAGGTGCTGTAGGTTCACGGCGAACTGCCTGAACAATCCCTGTACACAGGAGCCTGAGGGCTCTTGATCATATAGATTTTCTTAATAAAAGAGCCGCAAAATGGAATGTGCCGGCTAACGGCACCCCATTTCGCGGCTCGTTTTTTTGCTTTCGGCAGGATGCTATCCGCAGGTGAACTTCATAATTTTGTCCGCTTCGCCCAGGGCATCCTTCACCATGCCGGCGATGATATCGGCCGCAGACTCTTCTTTGGTAACAAGCCCGACGCTCTGACCCGCCATCATAGATCCCTGCTCAACATCTCCATCGATAGCCGCCTTTTTCAGACCTCCAATCCAGAACTTCTCCAGTTCCTCAACCGCTTCCCGAACACTCATGACTGAACGTTCAATTTGCTGGATAAGACCCAGCTGTAACGTATTGAACTCCCGGGTTCCCCCATTTATCAGGGAACGAACCGGTATAACCGGAAGGCGCGGATCAAACTGCGAAGTCGGGACAGCATCTTTGGCTTTGGCCCTGATTAATGCCTGCTTGAAATTCGGGTGGGCTATTGATTCGGTGGAGACCGCAAAGCGGGTACCCAACTGGACTCCCGCCGCTCCCATCATGAGAAAGTGCATCATCAGCCGGCCGGTTGCAATTCCTCCGGCAACAAAAACCGGGATTTTGCGCAGGGTAGGTAAAATTTGTTCAGCCAGGACGCTGGTTGAGACCGGCCCGATATGGCCGCCGGCTTCAGAACCCTCGATGACCAGAGCATCGGCACCGCCCCGGACAAGCATTTTAGCAATGTTGACGTTTGGCGCGAAACAGATCAGCTTGCTGCTCGTCTGCTTCACCTTGGCAATTGCATCCCGCGGAGGAAGCCCGCCGGCAAACACGATGTAGGGATGCTCAGTTTCGAGAACAAAATCCAGGTGTTTTTTGAAGTTCGGGGCAATGGTAATAAGGTTGACTCCAAAAGGCTTGTCGGTTTTATCGTGAGTTTTATCAATTTCCTGCTTGAGCAACTCAAGGGGCATGTTGCCTCCAGCTATTACACCGAATCCGCCGGCATTTGATATGGCTGAAACTAAATTGGATTCTGAAAGCCAGCTCATGGCGCCCCCGAGGATAGGATATTCAACACCCAGGAATTCCCGGCCACGTTTCCACAAAGTATTCAGTAGTTGTTCTGATCTTTCCATATTGTCAGCTCCCTTAAAGAACGTGTAAAAGCTCTTTATAACGAGCCAATTTTAAAATGCTTCGCATTTTTGAAAATTGGCTTATGAGATTTGAAACTATAATAGAATACTGTTTTAATCAAGAAAAGAAAACGGGCAGGGGAAACTTCTCTTTATCTCTTGCTGCCGTACCGGCATGTTAATTTTTCTTTATCTGGTATATATTGATAGAGAAAAACAATGACAACGATACCCGGAGGTTTTTTATGGAAGATGGGTTAAATTTTGCCAATTCTTTGTATGAGTGGCTTGTAAACAACGGCATGGAGCTGGCAAAGGATATTCTGGCAGCAGTAATAATTCTTGCTGTCGCAAAAGTGTTCATTTCTTTAGCGGCAAAAGGTCTGCACAAGGTTCTGAGCAGAAGCGGCAAGGTATCTGAAATCCTGGAAAAATTCACCATAAATATAACGAGAAAAGCCTTATGGATTATTACTGCAGTTGTTATTATCGGTCAGTTCGGAATCGACATCGGTCCGCTTATTGCCGGGTTGGGAGTTACGGGCTTTGTTTTAGGATTTGCTTTTCAGGAAACCATCGGCAACCTTCTGGCCGGCGTTATGATATCGCTCAATAAACCGTTCGGGCTGAACGAGTATGTCGATATCGGCGGCATTGCGGGAACAGTCAAGGATATGGATATGATAAGCATTACCCTTCACACTCCGGACAATAAAAAGATTGTCATGGCGAACAAAGTTGCCTGGGGTAAACCCATAATAAACTTTTCAGCACTTGGAACTAGAAGAGTTGATATGATGTTCGGTATCTCCTACGGGTCCGATATAAGACAGGCCCGGGAAATTATCCGGGGCGAGATAGAGAAGATCGAGGAAATCAGGAACGAACCGGCACCGCTGATAGAAGTACTGTCCATGAGTGATTCATCAGTTGATTTTACTGTCCGTATATGGGTGGAGACGGCGAATTACTGGAAGGTTTTCTATGCGATGAATCAGAATATTAAATATGCGTTTGATGAAGCGGCGATCGAGATTCCTTTTCCGCAGCTGGATTTGCATCTTCACCGGGAGGACGCTGCAGCAGTCGTTAACGAAATGTAAAAATACAAAATGGCAGGTTAAAAAAGTGATAAAAAAGCCGGTAGAAACCAGATATATTTTGCCCAGAAAGGGGAAACTTAATGAAAATAAGCGTATTAATAGAAAATAAGGCAGAAATAAGTGGGCTTCAAGCGCGTCATGGGCTGGCGCTGCTGGTGGAAACAGGTGAACATGTTATCCTTTTTGACACAGGTCCGGATGAAGCCTTCACAGCAAACGCCCGCCAGCTTGGCGTTGATCTTTCAGATGTTGAGCTGGTCGTTATCTCGCATGGGCATTACGATCACGGCGGCGGTCTTCCTGCTTTCTGCAGGCTTAATAGTGCCGCTCCCATTTACCTGCACAGCAAGGCAGTAAAGGACAGCCACTTTTCTCTCAAACCTGGAAATATCTATCGTGATGCAGGCTTTATTCCTGAGGGCTGCGAACAGCGCCTGATGTATGTTGATGAGCAGTTCACAAAAACCGGTGCGGAGGTATTCAGTCCCGTTGACGGAGTGCTGCTTTTTGCGGGATTTCCCAAGGACGGCTTCATTCCGGAAGGTAACAAGCGCCTCTATTCGCAGAAGCCGGGAGGGGTTCTCGAAGCAGATGATTTTTCTCATGAAATAGCTATGCTTGTTCTCAGCGGCAATGCCCTGGTTCTTATAACCGGGTGCTCACATTCAGGCATAGGAAACATGGTCCGGCGGGCATATGAGCTTACCGGGGGGCGGAAGATCGATGCTGTTGTCGGCGGATTTCACCTGATGTATTCCGATCCGGGGAGTATGGGAAAAAGAAATCAGATAGAGACAGTCGCTGAAGAGCTGAGGAAATTTCCGGAAACCAAATTTTACACCGGCCACTGTACCGGTGAGGAATCCTTTGCACAGCTCCGTAAGCTTCTTGGAGATCAGATATCCGCTATAGAAACGGGATCCTGTATTAAGTTATAACGGAGCAACATGGGGAGGGTTTTCTGACAGGTACAGAATGGCCTCAACTGCCGCCTCAGCTGCGCTGGTAGTTGTGGTATAGGGAACTTTCATCCGCATGGCTTCCGATCGAATCTCATCATCACCTTTTTTCGCATACCATCCTACGGGAGTGTTGATTACCAGATCCACCCGTTTCCTGCGGATGTTGTCGGTAATGTTCGGGTGTCCCTCGTGAACTTTCATTACCACTTCACTCATGATGCCGGCTTCAAAGAGATCCCGGGCTGTTCCCTTTGTGGCTGCGATTTCGAACCCGAGCGTTTCCAGTTTCCGGGCGAGGGGAATGATGGTTTGCCGATCTTGATTGTTTACCGAGAAAAAAACTCTTCCTGATTTCGGGAGCCGGACACCGGCACTGGCCTGGGATTTTGCAAAGGCTTCACCGAAGCTTTTACCGATTCCGATAACTTCGCCGGTTGAGCGCATTTCGGGACCGAGTACCGGATCCACATCAGAAAACCGATCAAATGAGAAAACAGCTTCTTTTACAGCCCACCCGACAATACAGGACCCTTCTCCGATTCCGTCGCTGTCAGTCAGTCCTTGTGTGTCCAGGCTTTTTCCCTCCCAGACTTTTACAGCGACGTTTACAAGATCTACGCCGGAAGTTTTTGAGAGAAAGGGGATTGTCCGCGAGGCCCGCGGGTTTACTTCCAGAATGTAGAGCATATTGTCCTTTACCGCAAATTGAATATTAAGAAAACCTCTGACTCCGACAGCCCGGGCGATAGATACAGCGGCATGCTTCATCTCAGTCAGGATTGCCGGAGTTGATTTGTAGGGAGGAAATACGCAGGCTGAATCTCCGGAATGAACACCGGCTGCCTCAATATGCTGCATGATGCCGCCAATATAGACCCCATACCCATCAGATATCGCATCCAGGTCATATTCAAATGCGTCTTCGAGGAATTCATCGACGAGAATGGGAGCATCTTCAGAAACCGAAATTCCTCGCCCGAGAAAATCCTCGAGTTCGGCATCGTTGTAGGCTATGAACATGCTTCTTCCGCCAAGAACAAATGAGGGTCGGAGTAGAATTGGATAACCCAGCTCTGCAGCAGCCTTTCTCACAGCTGGGAAACTGCCTGCCATGCGGTTTTCCGGCTGGCGCAGGCCGAGACGGCTTATAAGAGCCGAAAATTTTCCCCGATCTTCCGCTTCCAGAATGCTCTGGACGGGAGTTCCGATAACTTCAGCTCCTGCCTCTTCAAGAATCTCAGCCATATTCAGTGGGGTCTGGCCGCCCAGCTGGATGACAACCTTGTTGACCCGCTCCTTTTTCATGATGGAAATAACATGTTCGGGGGTCAGCGGTTCGAGATACAGGCGGTCGGAGATATTAAAATCTGTCGAGACAGTTTCCGGGTTTGAATTTATGAGAATGGTTTTGCGGCCTGCTTCCCGGTAAGAGAGTGAGGCCAACGTACAGCAGGTGTCGAATTCCAGCCCCTGGCCTATGCGGTTGGGACCGCTGGCTAAAATAATGACCCCGGTATCGCCTACTCTGCCGCCCTCATCTATTTCTCCATAGGTTGAATAGAAGTAGGGAGTCTGCGCAGTAAACTCTCCGGCACAGGTATCGACAAAGTGGAAGCAAGGTTCAATGGATGCGTTTTCCCGCATATCTGCAATTTCAGCAGCTGAGGATCTTGTAAGGAGGGCAATCCGTGCATCGGAAAGGCCGGCTTGTTTTGCCCGCAGCAGCAGTTCCGCCGGCAAGGAAGCGGATTGCAGCGACTCTCTCGATTGACTGGCCGACAGTTCATGTTCCAGCTGGGCAAGACGGTGTAGCTGGTAGAGAAACCAGCGTTCAAAGCCGGTCCGCTGTGAGAGTTCCTCGATCCCGTACTCGGGGTGATGTTTTATTTTTGTATAGATTGCAAATATTCGTAAAGGGTGAGCTGAATCCAGAATTCGCTCGATTTCCTCTTCGCTGTATCCAATAAGTTCTTCCAGGCCGTCAAAGTTACGTTCCACAGCTCTGATAGCCTTATTGAGGGCTTCCAGGGCGGTTCTCCCGATTGCCAGAGTCTCCCCTACGCTTTTCATCTGGGTTCCGAGGGCGGAATAACTCATCGGGAATTTTTCAAGTTCAAAGCGCGGTACTTTTACTGCGCAGTAGTCCAGGGCCGGCTCGAAGCAGGAGACTGTTTGCCCGGTAATTTCGTTAAGCACTTCATCCAGGGTGTAACCGACAGCGAGCTTTGCCGAACAGCGGGCTATCGGAAAGCCGGTAGCCTTGCTGGCAAGAGCAGATGAGCGGGAAACTCTCGGATTCATCTCAATAACAACCATACGGTCAGAATCCGGCTGCATGGCGAACTGGACATTGCTGCCGCCGCAGTCCACTCCTACAGCCCTCAGTATATCTATTGCAGCCGTCCGCATGTGCTGGTACTGCTGATCGGAAAGGGTCTGGATCGGGGCAATGGTTATACTGTCGCCGGTGTGAACACCCATCGGATCAATGTTCTCAATTGAGCAGACAATGATTGCATTGTCGTGTCGGTCGCGCATGACTTCCAGTTCAAATTCCTTCCAGCCGATGAGGGATTCTTCGATCAGCGCCTCCCCGGCCGGGCTTTCGGCAAGGGCCTTGTTCACAAGATTCTCAAACTCTTCTTCCGTGTAGGCGATGCTGCCGCCCATGCCGCCAAGCGTAAAGCTTGGTCTTATTATAAGCGGAAATCCAATTTCGCGCATAAAAAGCACGGCATCTGCATAACCTCTGGTAAGGATTGATTCAGGAGATTCGAGTCCGAGCCCGGCAACTATCTCCTTGAATTTTCCCCTGTCCTCAGCCAGTTCAATAGAATCGATACCGGCTCCGATAATTTCGACCTGGTATTTTTCCAGAATTCCCAGCCGGTGCAGTTCACGGGTGAGGTTAAGTCCTGTTTGTCCGCCCATGGTGGTAAGGATGGCGTCAGGCCTTTCCTCAGCAATAATAACCTCGACATATTCCGGCTTGAGGGGTTCCATATATATCGCATCAGCTGTTCCCGGGGTCGTCATGACGGTAGCGGGGTTGGGGTTTATCAGCACAACCTGGTAGCCCTCCTCTTTGAGGGCTTTGACAGCCTGAGTCCCCGAGTAGTCAAACTCGCACGCCTGACCGATAACTATCGGTCCGCTTCCAATAATCAGGATTTTCTTGATATCTTTTCTGGCCGGCATCGTTTACCTCGTTTAATTTCTTTTCTGATAATGAATTATCTGTATATCAGCTGACATTTGCCCCCCGCCTCCGACCCCGCCTCCGGTCGGTCTCTATTCCGTCATTAGTCCGGGTCTGATCAGGGACGCAGGCGATCAAGAAAAGCGTCAAATATCCACCCGGCATCGTGCGGTCCGGGAGCTGCTTCCGGGTGAAACTGTACAGCCATGACTGGAAGCTTTGTATGCAGAATACCCTCGATTGAATTATCATTGGTATTGGTGAACCAGATATCGACGTCGTCGGGCAGGGAATCTCCGTCGACAGCAAAGCCGTGATTCTGTGCTGTCACAAAGACTTTTCCTGTCCGCTCGTCGCGGACAGGATGATTTCCGCCATGGTGACCGAACTTCATTTTATATGTTTTAGCGCCTAAAGCGAGACTTATCAGCTGATGTCCAAGACATATACCGAATACAGGCATCTTATTCATGCATTCACGGATGAGAGCTGTCTGCCGGTTCAGTACCGCAGGATCGCCTGGCCCGTTTGAAACAAGCAGACCGTCAGCCTTGAGGGATTCTATTGCCTGTATGTCGGCGTTGGAGGGAAGCAAGGTGACCCGGGTTCCTCGACTGGTAAGTTCCCTGATAATATTGCCTTTGATGCCGCAGTCCAGCAGGACAAGGTGCAGCTGTTTCTGGTCGTCCGTTTCACCTTCACCGTTTTTTTTATCAGAGGCAATGTGCTGCTCCCGGTCAGTTCCAACCGAGCTCAGCAGATTGCTTCCAGTCATTTCAGGTTGGGCCCCAAGCCACTCAAGCACCCTGCTTTTTTCCTCTTTTGCAAGCGTGCTGCCGGCAGTTCTGACCAGTACGCCGTTGCGGCTGCCGTGGTCTCGCAGACTGAGTGTGAGGCGGCGTGTATCGATTCCCGTTATGCCGGATATTCCGTTGCTGACCATGAATTGATGCAGGCTGATACGACCCGGCGGAACTGGTCCGTCGTAGTAATCACGAACAATGAGGCCGCATGCTTTTATCTCTTTCCGGTCGACCGCTTCAGGTCCCGACTCGTTCCATTCCTGGCTGGTGCCGTAATTTCCTATGTGGGGATAGGTCATCAATATGATTTGTCCCGCATAGGAGGGGTCCGTAAGTATTTCATGATATCCAGTCATGCTGGTGTTGAATACCACCTCGCCGGCAGCACCGGGGGAGGAACTGGCCGGCAGCTCATGCGCATAGGGGGCTGGACTGCCGAAAGGCTTGCCGGAAAAGTGGGTGCCGTCGGCAAGTATTAGATAGACTGTTTCCATAAATCCCCCTGCAGCAGCGACAGGCAGCGGCTGCCGTTGTAATCAAGAATATTTATGCAACAAAATATCTGCAATATTGCATAAAATTACATAAATTACGGGAATAATACTGTAATATAAATATTTATGCAATAGATATACCAAAAATGGTGCAAGAATTGGCATGTTTTGCGACAGGTGTTTTACTGGTGAGCTAAACGAAGGATACGCCGACCCTTTTCAGCTCATCAACAGCCCTTCGGACGCTTCCCTGCGGAACACCGACGCCCCTGACTCCGTCTTTGAGAATCGAAACAGATAAACCAAGCCCGACCGCATCCATGGCTGAATAAAAAACACAGTAGTCAATTGCAAGGCCGCAGAGAACTACCGAGGAAATATTGAGATTATGCAGGCATCCGGCCAAACCGGTGGGAGTAACCCGGTCGTTTTCAAAAAAGGCCGAGTAGGAATCCATTTGCGGTGTTGTTCCTTTGCGCAGCAGCAGATTGCAGGAATCGGTGTTGAGATCCGGGTGGAAATCAGCACCGCTGGTACCCGCAACGCAATGATCCGGCCACAGCATTTGCGGTGCCTTGCCGATGGTGATGGTGGTGTAGGGATTCTGACCGGGGTGACTGGAGGCAAAGGAGATATGTTCCTTCGGGTGCCAGTCCTGGGTTGCGGAAGTAAACGCAAACTGCTCGCTTACCGCATTGATAACCGGAATAACGGCATTTCCATCCGGTACGGCTAACGCACCCCCGGAGCAGAAATCATTCTGTACGTCAATTATGATAAGGGCTGAATCTTTAAACTTGTTTTTTTTCATATTGTTCTCCTTTTTCATTCTCCGGCAGGCATCAGGCATCAGGCAGCTATGTTCGATTCCGGCAGCGCTAGTTCGTTTCAGCTCGCTTCAGCTCAATTCCAATAAGGAAAATCTCGAAGGAGTCCTTTCTGCAGGCTTTTGGCTTGAATGTCTTTACCCGGGCAAACAGATTCCTCATGGCTTTGACCACGTCCTGCTCACCGCCCCCCTGAAAAAGTTTAATTACCAGATTACCGCCCGGATGCAGCAATTGAGGGACCAGAGAAATAATTGATTCTGCCAGTCCCTGGGAACGCAGACAGTCAACAGATCGGTTTCCGGTGGTTGACGGAGCCGCATCACTGATCACGGCATGATACGGACCGTGACTGGATATCTGGTCCATTTGTTCCGGAGCGAATGCATCGCCGGTTAGAACCGTTACCTGGGCGGGGAGAGGATCGAGTATCAGCGGCTTTAAATCAACAGCGACAATGCGTCCTTGTCCCTTCAAAAGCTTACGATGCACATAGAGTGTCCAGCTTCCCGGAGCTGCGCCAATGTCGAGAACCGTGTTTCCGGGTTTAATTATCTGGAATTTCTGCTGAATTTCTTCCAACTTGTAGACAGAACGGGCAGGGTATCCCTCTTTTTTTGCCTTTAAAGAATAATAATCAAGCTGAGATCGTGAATTACCGCCCTTCTTGCCTGCCATTTCCGCAGTATAGCATAAAAAGCAGTCAGAGAACATATAGGGGGGATAATCAGTAGTATAGTATAGCTGAATAAAGACAGCGGCCGAACAGTAACACTGCCGGCCGCCGGGATAAGAAATAAGAAATAAGGAAACATAGAAACCGGAAGCCAGGATCAACGATCCAGCTTTCAGTTATAGGGGGAAGTATGAAAACCCCTGACTGCTTTGATACTATAAAAGCAAAGATCGTGCCAACTATTTTGCGAAAATAAAAAAAGTGCCAATCTGTCTCAATAGCGATTCTATGCTGAAAGAAAGCCGGGTAACAGGCTCCTTTACGCTTTATTACAATCCAAGGCAGGTAAATTGCCGTGTGAAAAATATTCCATTTGCCCGATAGTGATAAAAATATTCACACCTTGTGAATAAAACTTGTGAATAAAGGTGGATAAAGCTTGTGGATAACTTGTGGATAACTCAAAATTATATTATTGACACAACGAGTTCAATAAGTATTCTTTTGATATGATTACACGATTGGAACGAATTGAGAGCTATCTGAAGGTAATCCTGCCGTTGTATCCTGACCGCAGCTGGGTGGACAGGATAGCAGGAGAGGAGATTGAAGACCCCGATCTGGAGCAGTATCAGGCATTCTGCCAACCAGCCTCAGATCTGGTAAACCGGGGAGGAAAGCGTTGGCGGCCGCTCCTTATGGTGTTGACAGCCGAGGCGGCTGGAGGACCGGAAGCGGCAGAGAGAGCATACCCCCTTACAGCAGTGGTTGAATTTCCCCATAACGGAAGCCTGATTATTGATGATATTGAAGACAGTTCAGAATGGCGCCGCGGAGAGAAGGCTGTCCACACTATCTATGGAACCGATATTTCCATCAATGCCGGGAACCTGCTCTATTTTCTGCCGACCGTATCTATCGATTCGGCAGCCCTTGCCAATGAACAGAAACTTGCAGTCTACCAGATTTATTCCCGTTATATGAGAAGAGTACATCTGGGACAGGGGCTCGATATCCACTGGCACCGGAACCCTGAAATTTTTCCGCAGGTCGGGGAGTATCTTCAGATGTGCCGTTTCAAGACAGGGTGTCTGGCCGGCATGAGTGCGGAAATAGGAGCAGCGGCAGCAGGGTGGAAACCCGAAAGAACCAGGATATGGGGCCGGACAGCAGAGAAAATCGGGGTCGGGTTTCAAATACGCGACGATGTGGAAAACCTTCACACGGGAAATCCGGGAAAACGTCACGGGGATGATATTGTCGAAGGGAAAAAGAGCCTGCCGGTAATTCTCCATCTCCGGGAGTGTCCGGAAGATATTTTCCGGATGACTGAATTGTTTGCCGAGGCGGCCAGAAAAGGGGTCGACGGTGCAAAAGATGAAATTGATGAGGCGGTAGCGATGATAGCCGGTTCAAGCGCCCTGGATAAAGCCGAAGCTATGGGTGAGAAGCTGCTTCATGAGGCCTTGGAAGAGGTTTCCGAGATATTCGAACCCTCTCCAGCACGCGACCAGCTGACCAGTCTGGTGGAAAAGTTTATTCGCTGATTTTTCGTGTCAGACACTTATTTGTTCTGCCTCCCAATATTGACTACTGCCGATGAAATTTGTATGTTTGTTGGGATGGAAAAAAAATTATTGCACAAGCAGTTTACCTATACCTTCTCTAACGTAACCCTGAAGCTGATTATTATCAATGTTGTGGTGTTTTTTCTTACATCAGCAAGTAGGGATATTCTCATTTACGGTTCACTTATACCCGCACTGATAATACGGGACCACTATTACTGGCAATTTTTTACCTATATGTTCTTTCACTCCAATATTACCCATCTGCTGTTCAACATGCTCGGGCTGTTTTTCTTCGGTTCTCAGGTGGAAAAACGGATTGGAAGCCGGGAGTTTCTGCTTTTTTATCTGCTTATAGGTACCTTGGCAGGGGTATTCTCCTATTTTGTCTACATATGGAGCGGGAATTACGTCGTTATTCTTCTCGGTGCGTCAGGGGCAGTATATGGGGTACTGCTGGCTTTTGCCGTCTTTTTCCCTTTTGCCCGGATTTTTGTCTTTGGAGTTCTTCCGGTACAGGCCCCGGTTCTCGTTGTCGTGTATACCATCATCGAGATTTTCAGTCAGATGACAGGAGCGAGCTCGGGGGTTGCCCATCTTACCCACCTTGCAGGTTTCGCATTTGCCTATCTCTATATACTGATCAGGATGCAGATCAACCCTATCGATGTCTGGCGGCGAACCCGCAGATAAGCCCCGGGGGGGGTGATTCCTGAGATGCCTAAAACGCTTGGACTCCCAGAGTTTTCCTGATATCAGCATAACCGCTCTTGATAATATCGTAAATAATACCGATTTTTTCGTCGTGATGAACAAATGCCGACTTCATGGCATTCAGCGTTATTTTCTCCAGATCGTTCAATTCCAGATTAAAAGCAGCAGCGGCAAGCTCCATCTCCTTACCCAGGGAGGTGTCGCTCATCAGCCGGTTGTCAGTACTGAGAAACACCCGGAAGTTGTTGCGGTAGAAAATATTGAACGGATGGTCCTCATAACTTTCCGCTGCCCCGGTTCCCACATTCGACGAGAGGCACATCTCCATAGGTATTCTGCGGTCCCGGATAAAATGAGATAATGACCCCATCTTCTCTATCCTGGTTCCGTGTACGGACATGTCTTCCACAAGGCGAGTGCCGTGGCCTATACGGTGAGCACCGCAGGTCTGGATAGCCTGCCAGATGGATTCTACGCCAAAAGCTTCCCCGGCATGAATGGTGATATTAAAATTCCGGTTTCTGATATATTGAAAGGCTTCAAGGTGCTTTTTGGGAGGATGTCCGCTCTCATCCCCGGCCAGATCAAAACCGACCACTCCGCGATCACTGAATGCAACAGCAAGTTCGGCGATATCGACCGAAATTTTCGGGTCCTGATTACGCATAGCGCAGAGAATGAGACCATAAGACATGTTTGTCCGGCGGCGGCCTCGCTCAAGTCCATGAAGCACGCTGGTGACAATCTCTTCCAGGTTCATTCCGCCTTGAATATGCAGGATCGGAGCAAATCTGATTTCCGCATACACCACATTATCGGCAGCCAGATCGATTACCGCCTCATAGGCAATTCGCTCCAGTGCCTCCCTGGTCTGCATAACACCTACGGTTACGGCAAAAGTTTCAAGGTAGAGCGGGAGACTTTTCTGCTTGGCCCCGCGGTGAAACCAATCGGCAAGCTTTTGAGGATCTGTTTCAGGCAGGGCGATATCCTGTTTCCCGGCAAGATCAATGATTGTCTGAGGCCGCAGCCCGCCGTCCAGGTGATCGTGCAGTTCCACTTTAGGAACTTTTCTGATTATTTCTTTCGTTACCATGGCTTATCATACCGTAAAGCGGAGAAGAAAAAAAGAGATAAATGGTTGCTCTTGCAAAAAGCAAGAGCCTCACCTGTATGGAGCTGTTATTCTGTTGTATAATTTCGAGTAACGTTGATCAAGGAGCTGCATGTGGACCTTCGTCCCTTTACCGATGCTGACATACCCCTGCTGACCGGATGGATGGGAACTGCCACTGCCGTAGAAACCATGACCTGGGCAGGTTCCTGCTTTAAGGCACCTCTTGATGAAGTCCAGCTGAAGAGCTTCCTGAAAAAGCTGGAAGATGCCGGGACTGCGAGATTTTATGTCATAGAAACAGCCCTGGAAGGCTCAATCGAGGAAGAAAGCGGGCAGCCGCTTCGGATCCCGGTTGGCATAATATCCCTGGGAAGAATCGATCGGGTCAATAACTCAGCCCGGGTCGGTTTCGTGCTCATCGGAGAAAAGGCGTTTCGCGGTAAAGGACTGGGCGGTTTGGCCGTTGCAGAGGTGCTCAGGATAGGTTTTGATGAGGAGCAGCTCCATAAAATAACTCTGGGAGTATTTGACTATAATATTCCAGCCCTCCGGTGCTATACGGGCTTGGGATTCCAGCGTGAAGGGATGCTGCGTGATCAGGTGCAGCTTGACGGTACCTATTATAATCTTATTGAAATGAGCATTCTGGAGCATGAATGGCGAAAGGGTGAATCGGTTCCCGCACATTACCGGGAAACCGGGCGTCTGATTCTCAGAACTTTTACCGAGGCTGATGTTCCCCTTGCCCTCGGTTTCTATCGGGATAATCATGATTTTTTTGCCCCCTGGAGTCCTGTCCGGGGAGTGGGAGATGTGGGTGAAGATTTTCTCACTCCCGAGGCCCAGCGCAACTATATACAGCAGTCATTGGATATGGAGCGGACCGGTTCCGGCCTCCGGCTCTGGTTAATCAGAAAAAAGGCTGCATCGGCAAGTCGAGAAACGGTAGTCGGGAATATAAGCTTGTCCCAGATTGTTCGCGGGCCCTTTCAGTCGGCTTTTCTCGGGTACCAGCTTGATCATCGATTTACCGGGAAGGGGATGGCGCAGGAGGCTGTCCGGGAACTCCTCAAGATTGGCTTTAATGAAATGGGTCTGCACCGGATCGAAGCCAACATCATGCCTGCCAACACACCTTCCCGGACGCTCGCCCGCCGGCTGGGTTTCAGGGAAGAGGGATATGCCCGCGGATATCTGGCAATTGCCGGTAAATGGGAAGATCATATTCATTATGTTATGCTGGCTGAAGAATACCGTGAAAGGTATTCCGGCACCAACGGACGGGAATCATCGAGACTTTGCAGATAACGGGCCCGGTAGTGGCTCGGTGCATGTCCGGTATACTGCTTGAAAACCCGGCTGAAATGGAACTCACTGTAAAAGCAGAGGCGGGCGGCAATCTCCTTTACCGATAGATTAGTGCTGGCAAGCATAGCGCCGGCGGCTTCCACCTTGAGACGGGTGTAGTATTTCATGGGTGAGGTTTTCATCCGGCGCTGGAACAGACGAATGAAATAGGATTCCGTCAGTTCCAGCCGGGAAGCAATGTCTGAAAGAGTAATACTTCCAATAACGTTTTTCTGCATGAAGCGGAGAGCTTTCTCTAAGTGCACACTCTCCTCTCTGCTGTAGGATGACATCTCCCCTTCGCTCAGCTGGTAGAGAAAAGAGATCAGCTGATGAACGGCAGAACGGCGCAGGTTTTCATTTTTAGATAACCCTTTTTCCCGGATTTCTTCGAAAAAGAATCGATAGTTGGTTCCGATATTGCTGCACGATGCCTTGTGGATATCCTGATGCAGCAGTTCCGTCATTTGCTGCTCATGAGAATCGACCGAGAAGAGAACTGCATAATACGTTATGGGGTTGATGCTGTCACTGGCGCGGATGGCATGGAACGTTTCCGGCGATGTGATGAACAGAGTTCCGGGAATGATAGTGCAGAGATCGCTTCCGTTCTGGAACTGTCCGGTACCCTGCAGAAAATAGTGCAGCTCATATTCTGCTGTACCGTGCTGATGGTATCTTCCGTGCCAACGGATCTCGTCATCATCCTGCATCTGGTAGACAAAAACCGCATCCTCTATATTCATTATGTCAATTATATGCATGCCTTATCAATTTTGTCCATTGCAAAATATGCCAAACGCCGTGAGAATAGTTATACTAAGGCTACTATACGGGGAGTGTCTGTTATGAGTATTGCAGTAGGTATAGATACCGGAACACAAAGTACGAAAGTTGTTTTTTATGATTATGCTGTCCGGAAGATTGCGGCAGAGGCTTCTGCCCCGCATGAATTGGTAAGCGGAGATGATGGAACCAGGGAGCAGGAAGCTTCGTGGTGGACAACTGCCATAGTCGACTGCTTTCGGCAAGTACCGGCGGATATCCGTCGCCGAGTTACGGCGCTGGGGGTTTCCGGGCAGCAGCACGGGTTCGTGCCTGTGGATGCTGAGGGCAAGGTTCTTCGTCCGGTAAAGCTGTGGTGCGATACTTCTACTCCGGGAGAGTGCAGAGAGCTGACAGAAGCCTACGGCGGCAGGGAAAAACTCCTTGCAGGGCCTGGGAACCTGATTCTGCCGGGGTATACGGCCTCGAAAATTCTCTGGCTCAAGCATAACCATCCGGACCTCTACAAGCGGATGGCAAAAATACTGCTGCCTCATGACTATATTAACTGGTATCTGACCGGTTCCTACACTATGGAAGCCGGCGATGCCTCGGGAACAGCTCTGCTGGATGTTCGAACCCGCACCTGGGACCGGGAGCTGCTTAAAGCCCTCGATCCGGAGCGCGATCTGCTGGAGCTTCTGCCGGAGATTATTTCAGCCGGAGAGCCGGCCGGCTATGTCACTGAGAAGACAGCTGAAGAACTTGGCATACCGGCGGGAATTCCTGTTGCCTGCGGTGGCGGCGATAATATGATGGGGGCGATCGGTACCGGTACCGTTGAGGATGGTTTCCTCACCATGAGCCTCGGTACCTCCGGTACTATCTACGGGTATTCAGATAAACCGCTAATTGATCCCGAAGGCTATCTGGCAGCATTCTGCTCGTCAACTGGCGGATGGCTGCCGCTGCTCTGCACTATGAACTGCACGGTTGCCTCCGAACAGACCCGGGCTCTTTTTAAGCGCGGGGTCAAAGAGTTTGACGCAATTGCCGGAACTGCCCCAGCCGGGGCCGAGGGGGTCCTGATGCTGCCCTATTTTAACGGTGAGCGAACTCCTAATTTTCCTCACGGAAAGGCTTGCATTGTCGGGATGAATGATCGGAATATGAGCGAAGCCAATATCGCAAGAGCTGCCATGGAATCGGCTATTTTCGGCCTGAGAATGGGACTGGATTCGTTCAACCGGCTGGGTTTTCAGGCGAGGGAGGTTCGATTGATAGGCGGTGGAGCCAATTCACCTCTCTGGCGTCAGATTGCGGCCGATATTCTCGATCTGCCGGTTGCGGTTCCTGAAATCGGAGAGGCTGCTGCTCTCGGCGGCGCAGTGCAGGCTCTTTGGACAAAGGAGCTTCTGGACGGCCGACAGACTGATATCGGGGATTTAGCCAGGGAGCATGTCAAGCTTGATGGTTCCAAAGCCTGTCGTCCGGATCCCGATGCATCTGCCGTATACGAAAAGGCATATCGGAACTATTCAGCCTATACAGAAGCACTCAGCGGTTTATTTTCCTGAGGGTTTCAGCAAGGATACATTGGTTTTATAAGGAGAAACGAATATGAAAGATTATTTTATCGGAGAAGAAGAATTTTTTCCCGGAATTGGAAAGATCGGGTATGAGGGACCGAAATCGGACAATCCCCTGGCCTTCAAGTTTTATGACCCGCAAAAGAAGGTTGGCGGAAAAACTATGGCGGAACACCTGCGTTTCTCCATTGCCTACTGGCACTCCTTTTGTGCGAAGGGCAGTGATCCTTTCGGAAATGAGACCATGGTATTCCCCTGGAGCGATCCTGATCCGATGATCGCAGCCAGAAAGAAAGCTGATGCTGCCTTTGAGTTTACCACCAAGCTGGGGGCAGAGTATTACTGCTTTCACGATATTGATGCCGCTCCGGATGCTTCTTCTGTTACAGAGTATGAGAGAAACTACTTTGCCGTGGCTGAAATGCTGAAGAGCCTCCAGAATGAAACCGGGGTGAAGCTGCTCTGGAATACGTCAAACATGTTTTCCCATCCCCGCTATATGAACGGGGCCGCTTCCAATCCTGAGTTTTCTATTCTGGCCAGGGCCGCTGCCCAGGTTAAGGCTTCCCTTGACGTCAATGTGCTGCTCGGCGGTCAGAATTACGTGTTCTGGGGCGGTCGGGAAGGATATATGTCTCTTTTAAATACCCGGATGAAGCAGGAGCAGGATCATATTGCCCGTTTTTTCATGCTTGCCCGTGATTATGGACGAAAAATCGGTTTTACCGGTCCATTTCTGATCGAACCGAAGCCGATGGAGCCCAGCAAGCATCAGTATGACTATGATGCGGCAACAGCGATAGGCTTTCTCCGAAATTATGGTCTTGACAAGGATTTCAAGTGCAATATCGAGAACAACCATGCAACCCTTGCCGGCCACACCTTTGCCCATGATCTGCAGGTATGTGCAGATGCGGGAATGCTCGGCAGTGTGGATGCGAATGAAGGCGATGCCCAGAACGGCTGGGATACCGATGAATTCCCGACCAATGTCTATGATTCGGTAGAAGCTATGATGGTCATCCTGAAAATGGGCGGTTTTACAACCGGAGGTCTGAATTTTGATGCCAAGCTGCGGCGCAACTCAACAGACCGGGAGGATTTATTCATTGCCCATATAGGCGGCATGGATACCTTCGCATTGGCCCTGGAGATTGCTGACAGGATTATCAGCGACGGGAAGCTCGATACCATGGTTGCGAATCGCTATAGGTCGTATGAAAGCGGCAAGGGCGCAGAATTTGAAGCAGGCAAGCTCACCCTTGCGGACCTGCGGGATATCGCCGCTTCCCAGCCTGAACCGGCCCTCGTCAGCGGAAAGCAGGAGATGATAAAGAATTTAATTAATCAGTATATCTTCGGTTGAGAGCCTCTCAGCATTCTGGTGACTGCCCTATAGTCTATTGCTGAGGGCAGTCACCTTCTCCGGTCAGATCAGCTGCAGCGCACTGCAGAAGATTGCGGAGATTGTCTTTTTTGATAGAATAGAAAATTTTATTTTTCTCTCCTATGCGAAAAGAGATGAGTCCGGCACTGATCATCTTGCTCAGGTGATAGGACATCGTTGCAGCAGTAAGGCCGAAATGTTTGGCTAGTTCATTGCTGAACCATTCCTTCTCCCCGAGCAGGCGGAGAATCTCTACCCGCTTGTTGTCAGACAGTGCGCTGAAGAGGATATTTGTCTGAAGTTTTCGGTTAGCCGATGTAAGCAGAGTGGTACGGGTGATGCCCAGCAGGATTAACTTCTTTTTTATGGAGATCATTGAGCCTGTATCGCAGGTATAGGATAAGCAGACAGTAATGTTTTCGTCACCATCAAGCAAGTTGCTGTAGTGGCCCAGAGTAAGCGTGTCAAGAAAATGGGCGGGATTCTGATGCAGCAGGGATTCGGTTTCGGCGGCTTTTTCTGACCCGAGAGCGATAAGTTCCTTGCGGTAGGGAAGGTAGTGGCTTTGATGGAAATCGGCAAGGGTCTGAACAATTCTGGTTCGCCATTCTTCAGGGGCATCAAAAAGCTGCTTGATAAGTTTTTCCTGACTTTTTGCCGGGTTGATAAAATTCGCCTTGACTCCCTCCCTGATATCTTTCAAGGTCAGTTCTTTTACTGTTTTATTCTCCATTTTCAAATGCATGAGGAAGAGCTTAAGAAATTCTTCATCAGAGAGACCCTGCAGGTAGGTGAGGAGTTCCTCGTCGTTGGTAATAGCTTTCTGGTGGATAAGGAAGAAGAGAATCCAGAAGGTTATGAACATTTTGCAAAAGAACAGGTCGATATCATTTTTCAGGAAGGGTGAAATGTTCCTATCTACTTCCTGGATGATTTCGGCAATACGAGGGTCCGGCGGTATGGAACTCTCTCCATCTTCCTTTTCCAGCTTCTGGTCAATAAAACTGTTGAGAAAGCAGAGAAACTCAACAGCATGGTTATAAATAACTTTCATACTTTTAATATATCACATTAAGAAAATTATTTCATTAATAATTTAGAAAAATATCTAACAAACACTTGACAGCTTTCTAGAACTATAATATATATAGAATATAAATATTAGAAAATTATCTAATATCAAGGTATGAAAAATTTTGACCAAGGGAGGAAGCCATGTTTTATAATGAATACATGCTGGAGAATGCGAAAGAGTACCAGAAACAGGTAGTAGAAGAAATTGAGTGGCTGCGCAGGATTCGAAACATGCGCATCACTGCCCGACTTGCAAAGAAGAAGTGCTGCAAGGAAGTTGCGCTTGAGAAAAGTTCCGCTGTCGCTGCGTTGAAATCTGATGACCCTGCCGAAGCTCGAAACAAGTCCACCATTCCTGCATAACCAATCCTGCGGGGAAGATCCCGCAGGATTTCCATGAAATTGGCTCCAAAACGTCGCTCTTGCTTTTTGCAAGAGCCTCAAATGAAAAAATATTACCATTTCATCTATGACGGCGTTGACTTTTATCTCGATTGTTTCTATAAACAGAAACATGAATACGATAGAGTTCAAAAAACTGCGGGCAGACCGCATAACTCCCCAGGTAGCTTTCCTGAAGCTTTCCGCCTGCGCCCTTCTTGAGTCAGCGGTGCTCGACATCGGTAAAAGCCGCTTCTCAATAATTATGGTGGCTGAGTCTTTCCGGCTGCTTCTTGACGAAAGAGGGGTTGTCAGAACAGAACCGGGCAGGCAGGATATCGTGCTGGATAAATCCCCGAATCAGTTTCTTCCTCTTTTGAGAAAACTTGCTGCTGAAACCGCAGACTTTCCCGGAACCGGGCGGCTGGATTTTCCCGTTCCTGCAAGCGGTGTAGGGTATCTTGGTTACGAAACTGTTGCTCTCATGGATGAAGTCAAGATCTCCATGCAGCACGATACTCTTGGACTTCCCGATGCCGTTTTCATCTTCGGACGCCTGTTTGTTGTTTTTGATCATTACAAGGATGAGCTTATCATAGCTGCCATCGGTCGCGACGGTGAAACCTGCAATCTGAACGAAGAGATCAGTAAGGTTGAGGAGCGGCTGTTCGATGCTGATTTCCGGGCATTTCAGGGGGATGAACAACTCTATTCTGCCAGAATGGATATTGACCGGAATCGGGAGTCCTATATAGCAGGAACCAGAAAGGTAAGGGATGCTATTATCCGGGGTGATCTGCTTCAGGGGGTTCTTTCCCATCGGATAGCCGTGGAAGCAGGTGTGCCGCCCTTTGAAGCCTACCGGAGACTGCGCAGAGCAAACCCTTCTCCCTACATGTTTTATCTTGATTTTTCCGATTTCATCCTGTATGGAGCCAGTCCTGAGGTCATGATTCGCAGCACAGAGGGTGTCGCGACCGTAAAGCCGATTGCAGGAACCCGGCCGAGGGGGGCATCACGAAAGGAAGATCTTCTGCTGGAGCAGGAACTTCTCAGTGATCCAAAAGAACGGGCAGAGCACATGATGCTCATTGACCTTGCACGGAACGATCTCAATCGGGTCTGCCGGCCTGGAACGGTAAGGATTGCTAAAAGCTATACCGTTGAGCGCTATTCACATGTCATGCATATAGTTTCCGAAATAGAAGGCGAGCTGGAAGAGGGTGCTGATGCCATAGATTTGATCAAGGCCGCATTTCCGGCAGGAACCGTTTCAGGAGCACCGAAAATTAAAGCTATTGAGATTATTTCTTCGCTTGAACAGGAAAAGCGCGGACCCTATGCGGGCCTTATCGGTTATTTTGACATTAACGGAGATTTTGACTCCTGTATTGTAATACGCTCGGTCATCTATCAGAAAGGTATGTTCTTTGTCCAGGCCGGAGCAGGGATAGTGTATGACTCAGTGCCGGAAAAAGAATTCGATGAGACAGTGCATAAAGCTCAGGCTATGATCAGAACCATAGGGGGAATCGAATAATGGTGTTAATGATAGATAACTATGATTCCTTTACCTACAATGTTGTCGATCTGCTTCGCCGGTCCGGTGAAGAGGTTGTTGTTCGCCGAAGCCGGGATCTGACCTTGCAGGAAATTCGTGAGCTGAATCCCGACCGTCTGGTGATATCTCCCGGTCCGGGGCGACCGCAGGATGCCGGAATATCTCTGGCTGCGGTAAAAACGTTCGCAGGAACTATTCCAATTCTCGGAATATGCCTGGGTCACCAGGTTATTATTGAAGCCTTCGGAGGAAAAGTCATTCAGGCTCCCACCATAATGCATGGGAAGGCAGATACTGTAGCTCATGACAGTCAGGGGGTATTTAGAAACATCCAGCAGAACATCACCGTAATACGCTATCATTCTCTAGCTGCTGACCAGGCTTCGATACCGGACTGTCTCGATGTGACATCACGGGCTTTGTCCGATCAGGCAGTTATGGGGGTACGTCACCGCGAAATGCTGATTGAAGGAGTTCAGTTTCATCCGGAATCTATCGGAACTGAGCAGGGTCTGAAAATAATTCAGAATTTTTTAAACTACAAAAGGGGTGAATCTCCTGTAACAGCCATAATCAAGAACCTTACTGAGGGACGGGACCTCAGTGAATCACAGGCTTATGAAATAATGGATGAGGTGACAAACGGAGAATTAAGCGACGGGCAGATAGGCGCGTTTCTCGGAGCACTCTCGGTGAAAGGAGTAACATCAGCAGAGCTGAGTCAGTTCGCGCGAGTGCTGCTGGCTAAAACCGGGGCTGTGCCGCTGCCTGCAGGCAGCGGCTTGCTTGATACCTGCGGAACGGGAGGAGATGGTCAGCATACGTTCAATATTTCATCGGCAGCAGCCTTGGTATGTGCCGCTTCCGGCGTGAAAGTTGCCAAGCACGGAAACAAGGCTGTCTCGTCAAAGTCGGGCAGCTATGATTTTTACCAGGCTCTTGGAATACCCGTTCAGCTGCCTTATGCTGCCTCAATAAAAAGTATTCAGGAAAAAAGTTTTACGTTTCTCTTTGCGCCGCTCTTTCATAGCGCTATGAAGTTTGTAGGTCGCGTTCGACAGGAGCTGAAAGTCAGGACTGTATTCAACATGATCGGACCCCTGGTCAATCCCCTGCGTCCAGAATTTCAAGTAGCCGGGGTGTATTCGGAAGAGCTTTTGGATCTGTATGCGGAAACTATGAAAAAGCTTGGTGTTAAAAGGGGACTGGTTGTCCACTCAGACGATCACCTGGATGAAATAAGTATTGCCGCAGCAACCCGGGCAAGGGAGTTGTGTGAGGACGGTACTATCAGGAAGCTGGTTATTGATCCGGAAGATTACGGTATCCGGGGATTCAGCCTGACAGATCTGGCTGGGGGGAATGCTGATGATAATGCCGCTGTTTTCAAAGCCGTAATTCAAGGGGATATAAAAAACAGACATATCGAAGCGGTAATGCTGGCTGTTGCCTTGAATGCTGCCGCCGGACTGTACGTTAGCGGCAGGGAGGTCTCGATTGCAGCCGGGTTCGACAAAGCAAAAACGCTGTTGATCGACGGAACACTTATTGATTTTGTCCAGCAGCTTGCAAAAGGTTAACATGATAAATATTATTAATGAAATAAAAGAGAAAAGAAACCTTTATCGGTCTCATGAAAGCAGGGAGATACGGAATGCCTTTCCGGAAAATGTTCGAGCTCTGCCGCTTGTTGATTTTTTTTCAGAAAAAGATGTTATCTGTGAACTGAAGAAAGCTTCTCCCAGTAAGGGGGTAATCAATAATAGTGAAGAATTTACGGATATCATAGATGATTATCTAGCCGGCGGGGCCAGTCGCTTCTCTGTCCTCACCGAAAGAAACTACTTTCTTGGTGATTGGAGGTACCTTCATGCCTTGAAAAGCCGACACCCGGAAATGGGTTTCCTGCGTAAGGATTTTCTCTTTTGCCGGGAAGATATTCATGATGCCTGGCTTATGGGAGCTGACGCGGTTCTGCTGATTGCCGCCATGCTTAAAGACCGGGAATTGGAAGAGCTCATAGCAGAAGCGCATACCTATGGGTTAAAAGTGCTCTGTGAAGCTCATACGGCCATGGAAGTAAAGCGAATAGTCGATTTGAGGGAGAAAACTGACGCGTTGGGAATAAATGCCCGTGACCTGAAAACCTTTCACGTCAATACCCGCATACCCTTTGCCCTTAAAGGTATGGTTCCGGATAACCTGCCGGTACTATTCGAGTCGGGAGTAATGGATTCTTCGGTTTCCTACCTGGCGGGGAACAGTGGATTTTACGGTATCCTTATAGGTGAGGCTGTCATGCGCAGTATCAGCTCTGTACGAACCGATCTCGTATACTCCTTGAGGAAATCTTTTTTTGACGGGGCCAAGGAACATCCCAACTTTTTCACAAAGCTGATGAAGCTGCATGCAGGACGGCCCCTGGTAAAAATTTGCGGCTTAACAAGTATTTCTGATGCGGAGGCTGCAGTACAGGCAGGGGCTGATGTTCTCGGCTTTATTCTTGCTCCCTCCAGACGACAGGTTGCACCGGCGGATCTCGGCACCTTCAAAACTTTGCCGGTACTGAAGGCTGCCGTTGTTATGGATCCTGATGAAGAGTTGCAGAATCTGCTGCGGGATATGCTTGAAAAAGAGGTGATTGATGCAGTTCAGTTTCATGGGCAGGAGAGCCCTGAGCTGGTGAAGTCCTTTCAGGGGAACGGGTATAAAGCGTTGACCCTTCTTGATCCCGCCGATGTCCGTGATGATCCCTATGCTCCACTTTCGCTTTACGACCGACCAAAGGGGAAGAATAACGATTCACTGGGGATTCCGTTTGGAAGTGAATTCTCTGATGTTCTCCGAGGAGCATTCCTTGCCGGCGGTATAACACCGGCCAATCTTGAATATGTTTTGAAGACCTTTGACCCGCTTCTTGTTGATATTGCGGGAGGCGTTGAAAAAAATCCGGGAATAAAAGATCGTAATAAAATTAACAATATATTTTCAATTATAAGGAAAAATTATGGGTAAATGGTTTGGTGAATTTGGTGGACAGTATGTTGCTGAGGTGCTTAAGCCGGCATTGCTGGAGCTGGAGAACGCCGTCAGCACGATTATTCCGTCAAAGAGTTTTCAGGATACCTATGCGGCCATGCTGCTCGAATATGTCGGCCGACCCACACCGCTCTACTTTGCTGAGAATCTTACCCGGCAGCTGGGCGGGGCAAAAATCTATATAAAGCTTGAAGGACTTGCCAATACTGGAGCGCATAAGATTAACAATGCGCTTGGGCAGGTGCTGCTTGCCAGGACAATGGGGAAGCGGAGAGTAATCGCTGAAACCGGTGCGGGTCAGCACGGGGTGGCGGTGGCAGCTGCAGCGGCAAAGCTTGGTCTTTCCTGCGAAGTCTATATGGGTGAAATCGATGTACAGCGACAGCAGCCCAATGTTTTCCTGATGCGTCAATTCGGGGCATCCGTGAAGCCTGTTGCCGATGGGACGAGAACGTTGAAAGATGCGGTAAATGCAGCACTGAAAGAGTGGGTAAGGGATCCCGATACGACAGCCTATGTTCTGGGATCGGCATTGGGACCCTATCCCTATCCGGATATGGTACGCGGCTTCCAGCGGGTTATTGGCGATGAAACCCGGCGTCAGGTGCTGGATCAAACCGGCAGGCTTCCATCAGAGCTGTTCGCCTGCTGCGGCGGGGGATCTAATGCTATCGGAATATTCACCGCTTTTCTTGATGATCCGGTACGTCTTACTGCTGTAGAAGCTGGCGGAACAGGCAATGCTCCAGGAGAGCATGCATCCCGGATGAACGGACTCAGCAAAACAGGAATCGTTGAAGGCTATAAATCGTATTTTCTTCAGGATGATGACGGGCAGATTCAGCCGACCCATTCCATATCGGCCGGTCTGGATTATGCGGGTATCGGCCCGGAGCTCGCCGAGCTTGGGCGGACAGGGAGAGTTGTCTTTACCTCAGCCCGGGACGGTGAGGTTCTTGCTGCTTTTCAGCAGACCGCCAGGAGTGAGGGGATTCTCTTTGCTCTCGAATCAGCTCATGCAGCTGCGGCAGCGTTCAAGAAAGTTCCTCATATGGATAAAAACGATTCAATTGTGATACATATGTCGGGAAGGGGAGATAAAGATCTATTTATAACCGCTGGTGCTCTATACACAGAGGAATGGGCGAAGTTCCTCCGACAGGAAGCTGACCGGCTGGAAAGGCAGGCAGAACGATGATAGAAGAGTTGCAAAAACCAGATTATAAACCGATACCTATTATGGGACATCTTGTCGCCGGCTATCCTGATCGGGAGGGGTTTACGGCAGCGTGCCGGGCAATGGCAGACGGCGGAATAGAGATTCTAGAACTGCAGCTGCCGTTCTCCGATCCTACAGCCGACGGACCGCTGAATACAGAAGCGGGAGAAACAGCCCTGCGCAATGGTTTTAAAATGCGCGATCTGCCCAGCTATCTGGATACGGTAAAAGCCGGAGGATTCGATGAAATCCATATAATGACGTATGCAAATATTCTTTACAGGCAGGGGATGAAAGCGTTTGTTGATAATCTCGATGATGTCGGGGTGACGGGAATAATCATTCCCGACTTGCCCCTTGAAGATGAAGAAGGCTTTTATGCCTACACTGCCGATAAGCGAATCGATGCGGTACCGGTGGTCATCGTTAACATGCGCTCAGATCGTGCAGACTTGCTAAAGAGTCTGCCGGTATCCCGCTGCTACGCTGCGCTGAGGCAGGGAGTTACCGGGACCAGAACGATCGTTGAAGACAAGCAGCTGCAGTTTCTTGACTCACTCGAAAATCTTCGTGTGTATGCCGGTTTCGGCATAACGAGCAGGGAACAGATTGAAGCGCTCCGCGGACACGCCCACGCGGCGGTGGTAGGATCCTACTTTACTTCAATTATCCGTGAGGCAGCCAGACCGGGCGTAAATGACGATGATTCAGACAGCAGGACTGATGCCATATATCAGAAAGTAAAGGTCGGAGCGAGAAAGCTGTCTGAGCCGGAATCGGGTCGTTAATCTGTAAACTCCACATCCCATGACATATCAGCTACCTTGCTCAGGGTCTGGTATATTGAGCAGTAACGGGATGCAATATCAACCGCTTTTTTAGCTTTGCTCTCATCCTCTGCCCCGGAAATAGTCACTTTGACATGGCAAACTTTAAGGGTAGCAATTTTTTCATCGCGCTTTTCACCCCTGACATCAAAATTTGTTTTTTTGACCGATATCTGCATTTTTTCCAATATGGATTCGTAGGTCATGAAAAGACATCCGCTCAATGCACTGAGAAGCAGTTCATACGGAGCAAATTTCTCATTTTCACCGCCCAGCTCCACGACGGAACCCCGATCGTTTAAAGCCTTCCAGTTGTCACCTATAAAATCTACCGATACATGATGTTTAGCGCCCATTATATACTCCTGTTTTCTTTAAAAAAGTTTTTGCCCATTATTCGCTTTCCTTAAAGTATACAAATAAGACGTGATATCGTCCATGGTATCCTGCTTTTCCGGATATGCACCCAGGTTTTGAAAAAATACTTTTAAAATTGTAAAAACCATTGTATAAATATACAAAACTTATACAAAATAACTACATATTCAGGAGCAGTAATGGAAAGTAACAAAAAACAAACAGCCATGGTTAAATTTTACAACAGAGAAGATCTCCCGCTGGAATTGCATAAAGTGCGGGTCGTGCAGAAGCTTTTTCTCAAGCCTATTGAAGAACGCCTGCAGGCAATTGAAGAAGCCGGGTACAACACATTTCTTCTCAGCACAAAAGATACCTTTCTTGACATGCTTACCGATTCCGGGTGCAACGCTATGAGCGACAGGCAGACTGCAGCCATGATGCTTGCCGATGATGCCTATGCCGGTTCCCAGAGCTACGAGCGCCTTGAAAAACGGGTAAAAGCTCTCTTTGCCAAAGAATACATTTTACCTGTGCATCAGGGACGGGCAGCGGAAAATATTATCTCACAGACATTTGTTTCCGAGGGTGATCAGATCCCCATGAACTACCACTTTACCACCACAAAGGCTCATATAGAGATTAACGGTGGAACCCTGCACGAGATTTATACTGATGAAGCCCTTAAAATAAAAAGCGATCATCCGTTCAAGGGGAATATTGACATTCAGAAGCTAGAACGGGTTATTGCAGAATACGGAGTGGAGAATATCCCTTTTATCAGGCTGGAGGCTTCCACCAATCTGATCGGAGGGCAGCCCTTTTCCATGGAAAACATGCGTCAGGTTAAGGCTGTTGCCGACAGGCACGGTATTATGATAGTTCTCGATGCCAGTCTTATCGGCGAAAATGCCTATTTCATTAAGCAGCGAGAGAGCGGTTACGAGAACAGCACAATGGGGCAAATTCTTTTGGAAATGGCAGATATTGCCGATATCGTCTACTTTTCAGCGAGAAAGCTCAGTTCATCTCGCGGAGGTATCATCTGCACCGGTTCAGAAGAGCTGTACGACAAAATGCGCGACCTTGTTCCCCTGTTTGAGGGGTTCCTTACCTATGGGGGCATGTCTGTCAGAGAAATCGAGGCAATGGCTGTCGGGCTCGAAGAGACCCTGGATGATCAGATGATCAACCAGTCACCAAGCTTCATCGATTATTTTGTCAGGCGAGTTGATGCTCTGGGAATTCCGGTGGTTACTCCAGGCGGAGCGCTTGGCGCGCATATTGACGCCATGGGATTCCTACCCCATGTTCCCCAGGAAGATTATCCGGCCGGAGCTCTTGCTGGAGCCCTCTTTCTGATTTCAGGCATACGGGGCATGGAGCGGGGAACAATATCGAGTGTCCGGGATGCTGAGGGAAAGGATGTTCTGGCTGATGTCGAACTGCTCAGGCTGGCTTTTCCAAGACGGGTTTTTACCCTCTCGCAATTGGAATATACTATAGACCGTCTAAAGTGGCTCTTTGATAACCGGGATCTGGTTGGCGGGTTGGTATGGCGTGACGAACCGAAAGTTCTCAGGTTTTTTCTGGGAAGACTTGATGCAAAGGGCGACTGGCCGATAAGGCTGATGGAAAAATTCAGAAAGGACTTCGGGGACAGCCTATAATCGCTGCTTCTGGCGCAGATAAATTGATAATCAATGCAATTTATTGTACACTTACGCCATGGGAAAACAAAAAGTCTCTTCGGCAGCTGTGTACGATGAGAGCAAGATCAAAACATTGAGCTCTCTGGAACATATACGGCTGAGAACAGGTATGTATATAGGTCGCTTAGGTGACGGCTCTAATGTTGATGACGGAATCTATATCCTTTTAAAGGAAGTCGTTGATAATAGTGTTGATGAGTTCATTATGGGCTTCGGACGCGAGGTTTCTGTTGAAATCCGCGAAGACATGGTTAAAGTACGGGATTTTGGACGCGGCATTCCGCTTGGGAAGATCGTTGAATGCGTTTCGGTTATCAATACCGGGGCAAAATATAATGATGAAGTGTTTCAGTTTTCCGTCGGTCTGAACGGGGTAGGAACTAAAGCAGTAAATGCCCTCTCCTCAAAGTTCCGGGTAGTTGCCTATAGGGAGGGGAAATTTGCCGAAGCCCATTTTGAGCGGGGTCTCCTGATTTCAGAAAAGAAGGGAAAAAGTTCTCAGCCTACCGGAACCTTGATCGAATTCGTGCCTGACAGGGAAATTTTCGGCGAATATGTATTTAACCCCGAGTTCATTGAAAAGCGGATATGGAATTATGCCTACCTTAATACGGGACTCTCCCTGGAGTACAACGGAAAACTGTATGCTTCAAAACGCGGGCTTTTTGATTTGCTCAGCGGGGAAGTGGGATCCGAAAACATATATGATATTATTTATTACAAAGGGAAACAGCTTGAATTCGCTCTTACCCATACCCATAACTACGGAGAGGATTACTTCTCCTATGTCAACGGACAGTTCACCAGTGCCGGGGGCTCTCACCTCAGTGCGTTTCGCGAAGGAATTCTGAAAGGCATAAATGAATACTATAAAAAAAGCTATTCAGGCGTTGATGTCCGTGACGGTATAGCAGGGGTGATAGCGGTCAAGCTGATGAATCCTGTTTTTGAGAGCCAGACAAAAAACAAGCTGGGCAATAATGACATCAAGGGCTGGATTGTGCAGGAAGTTAAGGCCGCTATAATTGATGTGCTGATGAAGAACCAGAAAACAGCGGAAAAACTTTCTGGAAAAATCGTCAGCAACGAAAAGCTCCGCAAGGAGCTTAACGAAGTCAAGAAGGGTGCCCGGGAGGCCGCCAAGAAGATTTCGCTCAAGATTCCCAATTTGAAGGACTGCAAGAATCATTACGGTGAAAATCATAAAAAACTCCCTGAATCCCCCACCACGGTTTTTTTGACGGAAGGTCAGTCGGCCTCCGGGTCGATGATCTCTGCCCGGGATGTCTATACACAAGCCATTTTCAGTCTGCGGGGCAAGGTGCTCAATGTCTACGGCAAGAAGCGGACCGAGATTTATAAAAACGAAGAACTCTACAATCTGATGATGGCGCTCGGAATTGAGAACGGAATTGAAGGACTGCGCTATGAACGGGTGGTTATCGCAACAGATGCCGATTTTGACGGTTTCCATATACGCAATCTGCTGTTGACCTTTTTTCTCAATTTTTTCGAGGAAGCGGTCCACGGTGGTCATATATTTATCCTGGAAACCCCGCTTTTCCGGGTCCGCAACAAGCAGGAAACGCTCTACTGCTATAACGCCGCCGAAAGGGAGAGAGCCCGGGAGAAGCTGAAAAACAGTGAGGTAACCCGCTTCAAAGGATTGGGGGAGATATCGCCGAAAGAGTTCGGGCAATTCATTGGACCCGATATCAGGCTGGTTCCAGTGAGTGTTCAGGCCATTCATGAGATACGGAAGACGCTCGAATTCTATATGGGAAAAAACACCCCTGAAAGACGGCAGTTTATCATGGAGAACCTTATCTGATGGCATATGCAAAAACCCTTTTCCAAACCAACTTTCTTGAATATGCCTCGTATGTAATCAAAGAGCGGGCTATCCCCGACCTTGACGATGGATTGAAACCGGTTCAGCGCCGGATTCTGCATTCCTTGCTCGAAATGGATGACGGAAAATTTCATAAAGTTGCCAATGTCGTCGGCCACTGCATGAAGTATCATCCCCACGGCGATGCTTCCATCTATGAAGCCCTTGTCAATCTGGCAAATATGGATCTCTTTATCGACAAGCAGGGAAATTTCGGTAATTTTCTCACTGGCGATGTCGCTTCTGCGGCGAGGTATATAGAATGCCGGATAACACCATTTGCCAGGAATGTGCTGTATAATCCGGAACTGACCCGGTTTCAGGAGTCTTACGACGGAAGGAACAGCGAACCGGTTTCGTTTCCGGCAAAGATCCCCGTTCTCCTTGCCCTAGGTGTTGAAGGAATTGCGGTCGGTATGGCAACCAAAGTACTTCCTCATAATCTGGATGAAGTCCTCGATGCGCTTTCGGCCGCCTTGAAGGGCGATGATTTTGTGCTGTATCCCGATTTTCCCGGCGGCGGGCTGGTTGATGTCTCCGAATATAACGACGGCCAGGGAAAGGTACTGGTCAGGGCTAAACTGAACACGAAAGATCCTAAGCGGATTGTGGTCGAAGAGCTGCCGTTCGGAGTAACCACGGAAAAGCTTATAGCCTCGGTGGAAAATGCCGCCCGCAAGGGCAAGCTGAAAATAGCGTCCATTAACGATTTCACTACTGAGAAAGTGAATATCGAAATCACCCTGGCCCGCAACACCTATTCTGAAGATGTGGAAGATGCGCTCTATGCCTTTACCGACTGTGAGCAGTCTGTTTCGGTTAACCTGCTGGTTATCAGGGATCGTCTGCCGGTGCAGATGACCGTTACCGAGGTTATTTTGTATCATGCCAGTCGTCTGATCCAGATTCTCAAGCGGGAGCTGGAGGTGGAGAGGGAGCAGCTGCTTGACAAACTGCATGCCCGTACGCTGGAAAGGATTTTCATAGAAGAGCGAATTTATAAAAGGATCGAGGAAGAAAAGACCCGTGATGGAGTATTTGTATCTGTTTTTGATGGTTTCAAGCCTTTTCGGGATCAAATTAACCGGGAAGTGACAAATGATGATATAGAACGGCTGCTCAAGATTCCGATTCGCAGGATATCGCTTTATGATATCAACAAGGCCCGAGAGGAAGTCCGGGGTATAAATGACCGGCTCGAGCGCATAGCGTATCACCTTGCCCATCTGGTTTCGTACGCACTCGAATATATCGCCGGCCTGAAGCAGCTGGGATCGGCCTACCTTCGCCAGCGGCAGACAAAAATAACTACTTTCGGAAAAACCGATGTGCGTGAAGCGGCTGCCCGCGATCTGGTACTTCGCTATAATCCTTCTACAGGCTATCTCGGGTATGGATTGAAAACCGGGAATGAGCAGTGTAAGGTATCGCATTATGACCGGGTGCTGATTATAAAGAAATCGGGAACCTATTTTGTTACCGATGTCCCGGAAAAGCTCTTTGTCGACAAGACTGTTCGATTATGCTGTCTTGCGGATAAAGAGGTGCTTGAAAATCAGGTGCTGACTGCAATATATCAGGATCGTAAAACTAAAGCTCTCTACATAAAACGGTGCCGGGTAACACAATTTATTCTTAACAAAACATACGAATTAGTTCCTGAGGACGGAAAATTGGTGAACTTATCTATTCGTGAAGATGCTGAGATCTATGTTGAATATAAGCCGAAACCCCGGCTGCAGAAGAAGGAAGAGAGTTTTTTCTTCCATGACTATCTGGTTAAGGGGGTAAAAACGGGAGGCGTTAAAATTACATCAAAAGAGGTAAAAACTCTCAAAGTGCGGGCGGTGAGACAGGTATGAGAAAAAATGAGGATGCAGCATCTGTGCCGGTTAAAGATCGGGTGCTCTACAAGGATAATCATATTATTGCGGTAGCTAAGCTCCCCTCGGAGATTGTTCAGAGCGATATAAGCGGGGATCCGACGCTTGCTGATGCGGTTAAGGAGTTTATCAGAGCCAGCTGTGGAAAACCGGGAAATGTCTTTCTCGGAATTCCTCACCGGCTGGACCGTCCGACGAGCGGGGTTGTCCTTTTTGCCCGAACCGGGAAGGCGCTTGCCCGTCTTGCCGCCATGTTCCGGGATCGGGAAATCCGTAAGTTCTATTGGGCTGTTGTGGATAAGCCGCCGCCGGAGACCGAAGGGCGTCTTGAACACTACCTGATTCGGGATCGTACGAAAAATAAATCGTTTGCAGTACCCTCCGATAAAAAGGGAGCAAAGAAGGCTCTTCTTACCTATCGTCTGGAACGAGCGACGAAATCGTATTATATGCTGGAGATTGAGCTTGAAACAGGCCGTCATCATCAAATTCGGGCTCAGTTTGCTGCGCTGAATATACATATCAAAGGTGACCTGAAGTACGGGGCGGCACGTTCCAATCCGGGCGGTGGAATCTGTCTGCATGCCCGGCAGGTTGAGTTTGTTCATCCGGTTACCGGGAAGCCGGTTGTTATAACGGCTCCGTTTCCCGAAGAACAGATCTGGCAGTCAGCAGAGCCTGAGCAGCCTGAGCCTGAGCAGCCTGAGCCTGAGTCGGTATAACCTCAGTTAACTTCGCGGCATGTTATAAGACCCTTCCCGCTTCTGCCGTCAACAACAATGCTCAAGGGGCTGGCCACCCGGACATGCCGGAAATAGGCATCCTCATAAATCGCTTCAATCGCATCGAGCCGCTCCACCTGGAACTGCCCGTCTCCCCGGGCTGGATTGATCGTCATATAGCAGTTGCGCAATGATGTCAGGTTCTGGAAAAAATGCGTTCCCTGGCTTGGTTCAACCTGAAAGTTTTCCAGGCCCATCTCGACAATCACCCGGGCATGAGAAATCTGATTCCAGGTAGTCGGAATGCCGAGCCATGGGTCGCTTGACCCGAGACGCCCCACTACGATCAGAACGTAGCCGTTATCATGATCCTCAAACGACGCGTTGAGCGTACCAAGTTTATCAGCCATTTTCCGGGTATCAGCCGGGTTGAAAGCGGTCGGCTTGATATATACTACATCCTGCAGATCGCCGAAATTTCCATTGCCCATCGCCTTGATTGAGTAGACAAGGGCTTCTTCAGCTAAAGACTCATCGATAAACACATCCTCCTGTTCGGAACCTTCAACAATCGGGCGTATCTGAAGAAGGCTGAATTCAGGCAGCTTGTCGGCTGGCCGGTTCAGATTCCCCGCAAATTCGATTTCGATGGGAGTATTCATAATCTTTTCGCCAAGCTTCAGCATATCCCGGATTATTTCGGCGATAGGGAATAAATTAAATTTCAGAATGCCGGCAAAGGTAATGACTTTTTGGCCCTCCCCGGCCGGCGAGTCTGAAAACCGACCGGTATGCAGGTTGAAGGTGGAAGCGGCATATTTCATCGATCCATGGTCAGCTGCATCCTGAACCGACAGAAGCTTAAGGTTGTCCGCCTCACCTGCCGTCGGATTGAAAGGATTCTCCATATCGAGAGCATAAAATTTCTGCTGAGTATTTTTGAGCGCGTGCCCGGGATTGGAAAGCTGCATGATTTTTTTGGGGTACTTAGGGGAAAAGCGCAGCGAGGTACCGGCCTCTACGACAATTTTACCGAACCCGAAGGCAATATACGCAATTCCATCCTCAGGTTTTTCCCGTTCGACAGGATAGTAGTTGAGAGAGCGGGCAACTCCGGAAAAATTCGGATAGCAGAAGCTGCCGAACTGGGAGCCGGTAATCTGCTGAATAATAACTGACATTTTCTCTTCTTCCACCAGATGGTCGGTAGCCTGAAGGTAGTCCCTGCTCAGCCGGAAATAGACTGAGGCATAGATGGTCTTGATAGCCTTTCCGAGGTCGGCAAGGCGACGGTCAAAATCAGGATGGTTATTGGGCAGCATGCAGGTCTGGTAGATTCCGGCAAAAGGCTGGTAATGGGAGTCTTCCAGCAGACTTGAGGATCTGACGGCGATAGGGGCTTTGATAACCCGCAGGACAGTTTTGAGGTTTTCCACAAGTTCGTCAGGAAGCTTGGCCTTGAGAAAATTCTCGAGGATTTCCTCATCGCTGCTGCCGTTCATGAGATACTGCTGCAGCGTATTCTCCTCCATAAAGCGGTCAAAAAAGTCGGTAGTGATAACGACGGTCTTCGGGATGGAGATATACATATGGGGATACTTTTCCGGAATCCCGCTCTGCTTCAGCTGAAGGTCGATAAAGGCCAGGCCGCGTCCCTTGCCGCCGAGTGAGCCGGATCCGATTCTGGTGAAAAATGAGACCTCATCGAACCGGTCCTTGTTAAACCTGGCGATAATTCCTCTGCCCCGCCTCTGCCTGAACTTTTTTATGGTTTCGATCAGAAAATCCCGCAGTTCTTCCGGCGTGGGGTAGTCCTCAAGGACAATAGGCCGGATCTGGCGGGCTAAGCCGAAAAGCGCACGAGCCTGCAGCCAGTTGGAAAAATCGTTATGCTGAACATGATAGACAAATGAATCGATCGGGATGGCGGAAATTGCATACTGCAGCTCCCGCAAATTAGATGCCGTCCTGACTGCGCCTTTTGTTCCGGGATCCCGGAAGATAAAATTCCCGAATCCGTAGCTTATCTTTATATAGTTGCGCAGTTCTGCGAGGAGCGTCTGGGAATGCTTATGAAGAAAGCCGGCCTGCAGGGCATCGGCGGCCTCTTTATGTTCGGTATGGGAAGATTGAAGCAGAATCGGGAGATCCCGGTTTCCTTCCCGCACTGCTGAACAGAAGGCAAGGCCGGCCTGCGGGTCTATTATGTCGTTGCGCTTGTACTCCACATCCGATATAACACCGAGAATGTTCTCCTTGAAGCGTTCGTACAGTTCGATCGCCTCTTCAAAAGTTCTTGCAAGGAGTATTTTCGGACGACCTCGCATCCGTTGAGTCTGGGTCCAGTCGTTCAGCCCTTCAGCCATAATATAGCGGGCCTGTTGGATAAGGCTAGTGTAGATCATCGGCAGATAGGATGAGTAATAGCGGACGGAATCCTCAACAAGCAGAATTACCTGGACGTCAGCTGTCTTGACATCGTCCTCGGCATTCATGCTGTCTTCTACCAGCTTCACCATAGCCAGCAGTATGTTCGGGTTTCCCTGCCATGTGAAAATATAGTCTATGATATCCGTTGATTCTTTTTTCAGCTGTTTTATGCTTTTATGGGCCGGAGCCGGGGAGAGGATGATAATAGGCTTATCGGGATGTTTTTTTTTGATAGTCCGGGCCAGATCCGCCGCGTGGAGGTCTCCAATATTGAGCATGGTAATTACCAGCTCGAATTCATGAGAGTCCAGAAGGGCAAGGGCTTCATCGGCAGTCTGAGCATGAGTGAACATGGGCGGATAGCGCAGGCCGAGGGCGACGTAATCCTGAAAGAGCAGTTCGTCAACCCGTCCATCCTCTTCAAGCATAAACCGATCATACTGACTGCAGATCATGAGGATGTTCCGCACTCTTTTTTTCATCAGGTCCTGAAAGGGGGTGTCGAAAAGTTCCATTCTGTACATAGGAAGGCTCCAAAAAAAGATCTACTTATATGTGAATTCAAGAAACAGCATGCAGGAATAGTGCTTCTGTGGTGTCACGTTACGTCAGTTGCCATGTAAAGGCTGCTGAGTGCCAAGCATGCACAAAGCAAGTTTATCATAATTCGGGTATTCAGAGGAACCGGCAATTCAATCATGTTCGCTGTTCGAAAAACGTGAAAACATAAAAACCACCATAAAAGTTATTAAATATTTATGTAAACATAAGTAAAAATAGATATAATTACTATATGCATAAAAATAAATAACTATAATTACAATATACTAAAGATTATCATTATTTGGTGAATATATTTATGTAAATATAAATATTCATATTGACAATTGAGGTATTCAGCATATATTATCATAATATATTGAGGATTAGATCCTTACGTCTGTGCTGATGCTGTTCTGCTGAAGGAGGCCCCGCATGTATCACCTGAATTCTTTTATGTCAGACCTTGAGAGAAAGAACCCTGCCCAGCCTGAATTTATCCAGGCCGTCCAGGAAGTTATCGAGTCGGTACTCGATGTCGTAAACGAAAACCCTGCGTATCTTGGTACCCGAATCCTGGAACGTATAACGGAGCCCGACCGCATCATCACCTTCAAGGTTGAGTGGGAAGATGACAATGGCGGAGTACAGGTCAATCGAGGGTATCGCGTACAGTATAACAATGCTCTCGGTCCATACAAGGGCGGTTTACGGTTTCATCCCAGCGTAACGCTCGGTACTCTGAAGTTTCTTGGATTCGAGCAGATTTTCAAAAACAGTCTCACCACCCTTCCGATGGGTGGAGCGAAGGGCGGTTCCGATTTCAATCCCAAGGGAAAATCCGACAATGAAATCATGCGGTTCTGCAAAGCCTTCATGACTGAGCTCAACCGGTATATCGGACCTGAAATCGATGTGCCCGCCGGAGATATCGGTGTCGGAGCGAGAGAGATCGGTTTTCTCTATGGACAATATAAAAAACTGCGCATTGAGCATACCGGTGTCCTTACCGGAAAAGGGCGTTCGTGGGGCGGTTCTCTGATACGGCCTGAAGCGACAGGTTTCGGGGCTATTTACTTTGCCCGCGAGATGGCAGCTCATGCCAATGACAAGCTGGAAGGAAAGCGGATTGCGGTTTCCGGTTTCGGGAATGTTGCCTGGGGCGTAGTTATGAAGGCTTCCGAGCTGGGCGCTAAAGTTGTCACTATTTCCGGACCCGACGGATATATCTATGATGAAAAAGGAATTAATACCCAAAAAAAATGGGATTATATGCTCAAGCTGCGATCTTCCAACAATGATGTTGTCGAGCCGTATGCCAAAGAATTCGGTGCGAAATTTTATCCGGGACGGAAGCCCTGGGAAGTAGCGGTCGACATGGCCTTTCCCAGTGCTATCCAGAATGAACTTAATCTTGATGATGCAAAAAAATTGATCAGTAACGGTGTCAAGTATATTGTAGAAACCTCCAATATGGGCTGCACCTCTGATGCAATTGAATACATCCAGCGTAGCAAAGTACCGTTTGCTCCGGGCAAGGCTGTTAATGCCGGCGGAGTAGCCGTGTCGGGTCTGGAAATGTCCCAGAATGCTATGAAACTGAGCTGGACAAGCGAGGAAGTTGATGAAAAGCTCAACAGGATAATGACCGAAATTCATAATGCCTGTGTAAAGGAAGGCTCTGACGGCAGTCGTGTCGACTACATAAAGGGAGCCAATATTGCCGGTTTCAAAAAAGTGGCTGACGCCATGCTTGAACTCGGTTACTGAGTCATTCCTTCAGGCTTCCATATGATCCGGCTTCAGGCGAGGCCGGAAAGCAGAAAACAGCCGACTGCGCAGTAATTATTCTGCGGGCGGTTGTTTTTTTTTGCCTTCGGCATATACTGATGAGCATGAGAAATGAAAAAGATACTCTTGATCTTATCAGACGCTTGAGCCTGGCTCCCGGCCTGCCGGGTTTTGAACAGGAAATTACAGCTATTATTCAAGCTGAAATTGGACATATCAGTGATTCTGCAGCGGTAGACCGGATCGGCAATGCTGTTTTCACCTTCGAGCCGACGGCGGAAAACCGGTCCGTCGATACTGCGCCGAATTTCGGCCAGGTGCCGGCTTCCGGCCAAGTGCCGACCATCCTGCTCGCTGCACACCAGGATGAAATCGGTTTTATGGTGGCTTCAGTATTGCCCTCAGGCTTTCTGCGGGTGGAGAGTCTGGGCGGCTGGAATCCCGTTACGCTTCCCTCGTCCCCCGTTCTGGTAGTAAACCGGAGAAAAGAAAGTATTCCTGGAATCATTGGCCATATTCCACCCCATTTTCTGAAAGACCGAAAAAGTGATATTCCCCAGATCTCTGAATTGTTTATCGACATCGGAGCGGCCTCTGACCGGGAGGCTGCCGAAAAATTCTCTATCTTTCCTGGAGATCTTGTTGTTCCGGTAACCAACTATTCCTGGAACGAGAAAAGTCGTACGCTGATGTCAAAAGCTTTTGATGACCGGATAGGGATAGCCGCTCTGATAGAGCTGGGGCTGCGTATTGCGGGAAAACCCGGAAGAAAAAATCGCCTGCGGTTGGCGGCAACGGTTCAGGAAGAGGTCGGGACCAGAGGTGCGGCTGTTCTTGGAAACTATACCGATGCCGATATAGCCCTCATTATTGAGGGTGCTCCGGCCGATGATATTCCCGGGGGACCGGAGATTCCGCAGACTCGCATAAGAGGCGGCGCCCATGTGCGCATATACGATCCTACGATGATTGCCCATCCCGGCCTGCTCCGGTTGATAAGAGAAAAAGCAGAGGGCGGCTCCATTCCCATACAGGAAACCGTTCGGCGGGGAGGCGGGACGGACGGCCGTGTGCTGCACCTTGCCGGAAACGGGATTCCCTCAATCGTTACCGGGGTGCCGGTGCGCTATGCACACAGCCATAACTGTCTGATACATCTGGATGATTTTTATGCCCTGGTAGATTTGCTGGAGGCGGTCTGCATGGGAGCAGGAAGCGAAACACTGGAAAAAGACGAGCAGCGATAAAGTGCAGCCAGACGGAGATTCATTCGTTTTTGCCAGGAATCAGCCCTGGAACCCCCTGCTCCCAAACAACTCCATATAGTGTTATATGTCAATAAGATAGCTGAATTCACACAAAATGTAGCGGATTTTTCCTGCTGAATTACCAAAATCAGATTGAACAGACCGGATCTTTGCAGTATGATTTAAGTTGCGGCTGTAACCGCTGCAGACAATTTTGACAAGCAAACCTGACAAGCAGTTAAGCAGATAAGCAGTTGTGGCGATAGGTCAGAGCTTTTATGTGAGTAAAATACTCATCTAAGTATCTGCTGACATATAGGATAAGGAAACGGAGGAAAAAGTGAGCGGGAATGTTATTGGAAAAGTTACCGAAAAAGGGCAGCCTGAGGATAAGAAAAATAGTTTAAAGCCGCTGGGAAGGAAAATTTTCTTCGACCGGTATGCGCTTAAAGATACAAAGAAAGAGACCCTTAAGGAAGAGGATCTGGTGGTTGTCGTGAGTAACGGGCAGACTGGACAGCGGGAAATTGGAAAAATCGCGGAATTTCTTGCAGGAGATTCCGTTCTTGTGAAGCTGGAGGATGGAACAGAAACTGTCTGCAGTCTGGACCATATTGATAAGCCGCTCGAAACTGATCCTGGCCAGATGCACAGACGGGTTGCCGCTGGAGTAGCCGTGCAGGAAGCAGCATATGAAACAGCCTCCGGAGAGAAAGGGGAAAAGGAGTGGCAGGAGAAGTTTGCCTGGCTCCTTGATGACTGGAAGTTTGTCCCAGGGGGACGAATTCTTACCGGTGCCGGGACTGACCAGAATCTCACTTATTACAACTGCTATGTAGTTCCATCTCCGAAAGACAGTCGGGGCGGAATTATGGACACGCTGACCCAGATGACGGAAATCATGTCCCGCGGGGGCGGGGTCGGCATGAACCTCTCTTCACTTCGCCCTCGCAATGCCTATGTGAAAGGCGTAAACGGCCGATCCAGCGGATCAGTATCCTGGGGTGCCCTGTACAGTTTTGTAACAGGGCTGATCGAGCAGGGCGGAAGCAGGCGCGGTGCCTTGATGCTGATTCTTGACGTATGGCATCCCGATATTATCGATTTCATCAACAGTAAGCGGGAAATGGGAAAAATCGAGAATGCAAATATCAGCGTAGCCATAACTGATGAGTTTATGGAAGCGGTCAGAGAGGACAGGGATTGGACTACCATATTTCCGGACACCTCCGATCCTGCCTATAATGAGAAATGGGACGGTGACATCCAGAAATGGACTGCCGCCGGCGGCAAAGTTGTCGAGTATAAAACCCTCAAGGCAAAGGAAGTATGGAACAGCATTATCGAAAGCGCCTGGGCTTCGGCTGAACCGGGACTATTCTTTGTCGATCGCTATAACGCCCTGAGCAACTCCTGGTACTATTCCTCGATCCGCTGTACGAATCCCTGCGGTGAACAAGGTCTGCCTCCTTGGGGAGTATGCAATCTCGGTTCCATCAATCTGGCAAAATTTGCGGAAAACGGAAAGGTTCTGTGGGACGATCTCAAAAAGACGGTTAACTACGCCGTACGTTTTCTTGATGACGTGATTGACGATACACCCTATTTTTTCGAGGAAAACCGGGTACAGCAGCAGTCGGAGCGGAGGATAGGGCTCGGTACCATGGGTCTTGCCGAAATGCTCATTCATCTGCGGCTCGCCTACGGCAGCGACGAATCGATAGCCTTCCTGGACAAGCTCTACAAGTTTATCTGTGTCGAGTCTTACCGGGCAAGTGCAGAAATTGCCGCCCAGAAAGGCAGCTTTCCCCTCTTTGATGCCGAAAAATTTCTGCAAAGCGGCTTTATGCAGCAGATGCCGGAAGAGATTCGCTCTCTTGTAAGGGAAAAAGGGATCCGCAATGTCACGCTGCTGACGCAGGCTCCTACCGGGACTACTGGAACCATGGTGGGCACCAGTACCGGAATCGAGCCCTATTTTTTCTGGGAATGGGAGCGGGTCGGCAGGATGGGATCCCATATTGAGCGGGTTGATGTTTACGCCGACTGGCTGGCCGTTCATCCGAACGAGAAGATGCCCGACTACTTTGTCTCCGCTATGGATCTTCCCCCGGAGGGTCATGTGAAAGTGCAGGCTGCTATCCAGCGCTGGGTCGATTCCAGCATATCGAAGACCGGGAACACTCCGGCAGACTATACAGTGGAAGAGACTGCGAACCTGTATAAGCTGATGTACGATCTGGGCTGCAAGGGCGGTACTACCTATCGGGACGGTTCACGGGATACTCAGGTGCTTAACAAGATGGATGATGATGACGAGGCTATAGATGAGCCGGTTGTCATCGATGTCAAGCCGCGGGTGAGATCGACGGTTCTTCAGGGCACTACGTATCGGAAGGCAACCCCGATAGGTACCGCCTATATTACCGTTAACTCCGACGGCATCAGTCGGGAGAATCCCTTTGAGGTGTTTGTCAATGTGGCAAAGGTGGGATCGGATGTGGCTGCGGATGCTGAAGGGCTTGGGCGGCTGGTCAGTCTGGTGCTGCGTATGCCGAGTCCCCTGACGCCCGCTCAGCGTGCTGAAGCGGTGATAGCCCAGCTGCGCGGTATCGGTTCCGGGCGGCAGATGGGATTTGGAAAGAATCGTGTTATGAGTCTTCCCGATGCGGTAGCTCAGGTGCTTGAGGAGCATATCGGATCTGATGAGCCGGACCACGCCTATCCTGAATTGCCTGATGAGGAGGATGAGAACCGGAAAAAGCAGTATGATCTCTCTTTTACTGAAGTTCCGGCGTCTTCTGAGGGAGCGTCCCGGGAGAAAATACACAAGGCTGATATTTGCCCGGTTTGCGGAAATGCAACATTCATGAATATTGAAGGGTGTAAAAAGTGTTTTTCCTGCGGTTTCAGCGAGTGCTGATTTCAGCAAGTCCTGGTTTCAGCGAGTGCTGGTTTCAGCAACTGCTGAAAGGAGATTGACCGCGTGAAGAAACTGACTTTTCCCCTGTATTCCACGTATGCGGGGCTGAAACGAAGTGTCTATATTCTTTTTATAGCCCGGATAGTCAATAGAATGGGCGATTTCGTGCAGCTTTTCCTCGTTCTCTACCTTACATCACGACTGGGCTTTGACGAGGCGGCCGCCGGTCGCTTCATCATGATGACCGGAGTGATGAACGGGTTCGGGGTTGTTGCCGGCGGTTTTTTTTCCGATCGATTTTCGAGAAAGACTGTTCTGATTATCTGTCAGGCTGTGCTGGCATTTTCCTACATTGCCTGCGGGTTTCTTCCCGTTTCCATGACTGTTCCCTGGCTCATTTTTATCTCCTCACCTTTTCGCGGGGCAACCTGGCCGGTCACAAATGCCATGGTTACCGATCTCACTGAAGGTACCGAACGGAAAAAGGCCTTTTCCCTGCTCTATCTTGGTACTAATGTCGGGGTTGCCGTTGGTCCGCTGATTGCAGGCCTGCTTTTTACCAATCATCTTCCCTGGCTTTTCTGGGGTGATGGTGCAACAACGCTCTTTGCGGCAGGGGCGGTACTGCTTTTTGTGTCTGACACCAGACCTGAGAGCGATAAAATCGAGCAGAGCCGAAGAGCAGGACCTGAGGGTGAGCGTGCTGAAGAGGGTTGGTTTTTACAGGTTTTTCTCAGACGGCCGGCCCTGATTGCCTATCTTCTTATTGCAGCCCTGATCAGTTTTGTCTATTCTCAGCATCAGTTTTCCCTGCCTCTGCAAATTAATGGAATATACACAGACAGCGGACCGCGATTTTACGGCTACATTATGACAGCGAACGCCGTTACGGTACTGCTTTTTACAGCTCCGCTCACAGCCGTCACCAGCAGGCTGCGCCCGTTGCTGAATATGGCCATTGCCGCCATTCTCTACATGGTCGGCTTCGGGATGATCCTCTACATCCGAACCATGGGAATGTTTTTTGCGTCAACACTTGTCTGGACCCTTGGAGAAATCCTGATGGTTACGAATTCTCAGGTGTTTGCAGCCAGCAGTACCCCGATTACGCATCGCGGCAGGTTTAACGGCATAATTTCTCTCATCCATGGCTTCGGGTTTGCCGTAAGTCCCTGGATATCGGGGATCGTAATTGAGCAGCGGGGCATAACAGCCATCTGGCCGATTGCGGCGGCTGCAGCTGCGGCGGGGGCGGCTGCCTTCTTCCTGATGGACCGGATTGCAGGCCGCAGTTATCAGTAGCTGTCGGCTGTTGTTTCCAATGGGGATTTCGTTCCGTTTTTTTGTGAATGAACTGTGAGATGCCGGCTCAGGATTTTACTTTTTTACAGAAATAATTTATTATGTCTTGTCAATGGGCAATAATACTGATGCGGAATACTGTACATATCGGGGAGGATCTAGTGAAAATACTGAAACAGCAGGCAATGCGTAATGTATTGAAGGGAATGATCCCGCTCTGCCTTGCTGCCGTCTACTTCTACGGCTGGCGTTTTGCTGCCGTGCTGGCGGTAGTGGCAGCGGCCGGGGTTCTGGGTGAATATTTGATGGCTAAAAAATATGGGCTGTCGATGACCGAATCCCTCTTTGTATCAGTCGTTCTTTTCAGCCTGTCCCTTCCGCCGACTATCCCTCTCTGGATAGCTGCTCTCGGTATGCTTTTCGGCGTTGTTTTTGGTAAAATGGTCTTCGGCGGGTTCGGCAAGAATATATTCAACCCCGCTATCTCGGCGAGGGCGTTTGTCTATATCAGTTTCGGCGGGCCGCTGACAGGAAATTTTGTTCCTGCAGTCCCGGGTACCCTGGGATGGTTTCCTGGCGGATTCGGCTACTGGCTTTCGCCGATTGACAGCATATCCAACGCGACTCCGCTGGTGACCGGGGCGGGAAATATTGCAGATATGATAATAGGATCGATTCCCGGCAGTTTTGGGGAAACGTCTGCAATACTGGTTATACTGGGAGGACTCTACATTGTCTATAAAAAGGCTGCCAACTGGCGCATTGTGACGGCTGCAATATCCAGCTTCCTGGTAACGCAGACGATATTCTGGCTTGCCGGTGCTGGAGATGCCTTTAATCCTCTCTATGCTCTGGTTGGCGGAAGCTTTCTTCTGGGAGCATTCTTCATGATTACCGATCCGGTATCGGCTTCGCAGACGACCGACCTTGGACGCTGGATATACGGAGCCCTTTTTGGCGTGCTGACGGTTCTTATCAGGACCTTTTCAATCTGGCCGGCGGCAATCACCTTTGCCATTCTGCTTTCAAATATGTTTGCTCCATTGCTTGACTATTACCTCAAGGAGCGGAAAAAGAAGCGCTCTGCAGCGAAGAAAGGAGCGTCGGCATGAAAAAAGAGAGTTTTTTTGCAAAGCGGATATATCCTCTCCTGTTTATGCTTGGAATAACCGTTCTCTGCATTGCTGTGACTTCGGGCTTATATCTTTTTACACAGGAACGGGTTGAAGCCAATGAAAATCTGTTTCTCAAAAAGACGGTCCTCGAGGCAGCCGGTGTTTCCTATCCTGATGATTTTATCGAGATAAACCGTATTTTTGATGAGATCGTGCGGGAAACCGGTGATGTATTCACAGTAAATAAAGGCCAGGGAGGGACTGCTTTTGTTGTGCCGTTTACCGGTCCGGGGCTCTGGGGCCCGATCAGTCTGATGGTCGGCTTTGCGGGAGAGCTGAATGCTCTGACCGGTATCGGCATTATCAGCCAGAATGAGACGCCGGGGCTGGGAGCCAGAATAGAGGAACCCTGGTACAAGCAGCAGTTCATCGGAAAATGGGGACCTTTTACTATGGTGGAAGAGGGTACAGCCGATGAACCTGATGAGATTGACTCCCTGACCGGGGCAACACGGACATCAAGAAGCGTTCAAGCGATCATGAACAGGGCTGTCAGTGAAGGCCCGCAGATTATAAAGGGGGAGTAACATGGCAAAAGGTTTGGTTAAAAAGACATTCATCGCACCCCTGGGCAAGGACAATCCGGTATTTGTTCAGATACTGGGAATCTGCTCAACGCTTGCCGTTACCAATAAACTGGAAAACACGGTGGTCATGACGCTTGGCGTAATGTTTACGACGGCTCTTTCCAGCTTCACGATATCGATATTCCGTAAGCTTATTCCGGCTAGAATCCGGATGATGGTCGAGACCCTCATCATTGCCACTTTTGTTATAATTGTGGATATCGTTCTGAAGGCATACATGCCTGATATCTGGAAGCAGCTCGGACCGTATGTCGGACTGATAATCACCAACTGCATTATTATGGGTAGGGCAGAGGCCTTTGCGCTGAACAACAAGCCTGGGCTTTCACTGATCGACGGGCTTGCTTCAGGATTGGGGTATGCATACGTCCTGCTGATTATCGCTTTCTTCCGGGAACTGCTGGGGACCGGGACGCTCTGGGGCGTTCAGATACTGGGCAGCTGGTGGACAAACTGGTCAATTATGATCATGCCTCCGGGAGCCTTCTTTATGCTGGCAATTTTTATATGGGTGGTTAAAGAGGTCTTTATCAAGGAGGAGAGCAAATGAACGAAGCGTTGTATCCCATAGCAGTATTCTTCGCAGCCATATTTACCAATAATATCCTGCTGACAAACTATCTCGGAATGTGCTCGTTTCTTTCGGTTTCCCGGGAGATAAAGACTTCGGTCGGCCTCGGAATTGCCGTGACTTTTGTCATGGCGACAACGACTATTCTCAACTGGATGGTCTACAACTATATTCTGATGCCCTTTGGTCTTGAGTACCTGCGTTTTATAGTTTTTATTATTGTAATAGCAGCTTTTGTGCAGATTGTGGAAATGATAATTGAACGGGTCAGTGAAACCCTCTATGCGGCTCTGGGGATTTTTCTACCGCTTATAACGGTGAACTGTGCAATTCTCGGAGTCAGTCTCTTTATGGTAATCAGAGAGTACAGCCTGATCACGTCCTTTTTCTTTGGACTGGGAAGCGGGCTCGGCTGGTTTCTGGCTATTCTCGCCATGGCCGGTATCCGGCAGAAGCTTGCCCGGGCAAAAGTGCCGCCGGGACTTGAAGGTGCCGGCATTACGCTTATTATTGCTGGAATGATGGCGCTGGCTTTTATGGGTTTTTCCGGAATGATCAATATAGCGTAGGGAGGAGGTTAACATGCTGGTTACATTATTCATCAGTGTTGGAATTATTTCAGCCGTCGCCGTCTTCCTTGCTCTGCTCATGGTTATAGCTGATGCGACCATCGGCAATTACGGGGAAGTTACCGTCAATGTGAACGGCGGGGCGCGTGAGCTGGTTGTCCCCGGCGGACAGCCCCTGCTGAAAGCGCTGACGGGGGAGGGGATTTTTATTCCTTCAGCCTGCGGCGGACGCGGTTCCTGCGGACTGTGCAAGGTTAAAGTTGTCGAAGGCGGCGGACAGATCCTGCCGACAGAGCTTCCCTGGCTTTCCGAAGAGGAGAAAAAGAGCAATATTCGTCTTTCCTGCCAGTTCAAGGTGAAGAACGATCTTTCCATTCAGATTCCCGATGAACTGTTTCTTGTCAAGCAGTTTACCACGGTAGTCGAAAGCATCAGGGATCTGACGCATGACATCAAGGAGGTTCGTCTCAAGCTTATCGATCCTCCCGAGATAACACCGGTTGCCGGGCAGTTTGTTCAGTTTCAGGTTCCTGCCTATGAACTTACCGATGAGCCGGTGTACCGGGCATATTCGATGGCATCGATACCCAGTGACAAAAATCATATCGAGCTCGAAATACGGCTTGTTCCAAACGGTATATGTACAACCTACGTGCATAAATATCTGAAAGAAGGGGATGAAGTTCTTGTCAACGGACCATACGGTGATTTTTACCTTCAGAATACCGACCGTGATATTATCTGTATTGCCGGCGGTTCCGGGATGGCTCCGATAAAATCGATCCTGCTTGATATGCAGGAGAAGGGTCTGAAGCGCAAGGCTACCTATTTTTTCGGTGCCCGATCGGCCAGGGATCTTTTCCTTCTCGATGAAATGAGGCAGCTGGAAAAGGAAAATGAACACTTTACCTTTATGCCGGCCCTGAGCGAGCCTGATGAGGGAGACAACTGGAAGGGTGAGGTAGGACTGATAACTGATGTTGTTGCCAGGCATGTAAAGGATGGTGCCAGTAAGGAAGCTTACCTGTGCGGCAGCCCCGGTATGATCGATGCCTGCATCAAGGTTCTGACCGAGTGCGGTGTTCCTGAAGACCGCATCTATTATGATAAGTTTGCTTAGGGGAGGTATGACATGAAGCAGTCTATTCAACTGACACGCATACAGGAGCAGATGAAGCCGGGTGTTATAACTCTGGACGGGTTTCTGGGTACCGATAACCGCAATCTGATCGATATCCTCGTCGAGGATGACGGGATTGTAAGAAGATCCGGGCGATCCCACAGGACGATTGCTGATCGGATGCAGTATTTCCGGGATGCGGGACTTGACGGTTTAGGTGAATTTATGACGATAGACGGCCATTTTGAAGTACGGGTCGATTCTGTAAGAGGCAAGCTGCCTTCTCCTTTCGGCGGGCCGGGCATGTATGAGAAAGTCAACACAACGGTGAGAAACACTGCGGTCGGACGTGAGGTAACTTATACCGATCTGCATATCCATTTTGTGCGGGATCATGGGTTTTATGAGGGAGCGGGATCCCCGTACCGAATTGAACCTGAAAATCTGATCACTGTTCTGGAAGTGCCGTTTGCAGATTGAAAAGGCTCATTGGTCTCGATAATTATCTATCAATACCAGCTCTGAGTGTTGTATATCGGGGGTGGTTTCTATATACTGAGGGCACTGATTATCCATGGATGAACCAGCCTGTCAGCATATGCATCGCATGTGCCAGTCTGGGGCTCCAGCAAGTTTATTGATATATGGTGCTGTTTTATTTACTGGAAGTATCTCTAAACGAAATAACCGCAGCCTCTATACAAGACTGGTTTGCGGCAGGGGTCAAATACAAACCTCAGGGTATTTGCAATGATCGACCCGGATAATAATCTCAAAATTTTTATTGTATGGAGTGTTTCATTATGAGTAACAAAAAAAAGGTTACTATCGATGGGAATTCCGCGGCCGCACATGTGGCGTATGCCTTCAGTGAAGTTGCGGCAATTTACCCCATCACCCCCTCCTCACCAATGGGTGAGTATGCAGATTCATGGGCCAGTACGGGACGGATGAACCTGTTCGGCAAAAAGGTGGATGTTGTCGAAATGCAGTCAGAGGCCGGTGCTGCCGGTGCCGTGCATGGATCGCTGAGCGGCGGAGCTTTGACAACAACCTTTACTGCCTCGCAGGGGCTGCTTCTCATGATACCGAATATGCATAAAATTGCCGGTGAAATGCTGCCGACTGTTTTTCACGTATCCGCCCGCTCCCTTGCCGCCCAGGCTCTGTCCATTTTTGGCGACCACTCAGATGTAATGTCTACCAGGAATACCGGTTTTGCGATGACTGCGGCTTCATCAATTCAGGAAACCATGGATATGGCCCTTGTAGCGCATCTCTCTACGCTGAAGACCCAGGTGCCTTTCCTCAGTTTTTTTGACGGATTCAGGACTTCTCATGAAGTGCAGAAGGTTGAGGAAATTTCTTTTGAGGATATTAAAAGCCTTATTGAAGATAAGTATATTGAGCGGTTCAGGGATCGTGCCATGCGCCCCGAAAAACCGTTCATCAAGGTGGCCGCCCAGAACCCGGATGTATATTTCCAGGGTCGGGAAACAGTTAACTCCTATTATGATGCGGTTCCCGGTATCGTGCAGGAGTATATGAATAAAGTAGCGGAAGTGATCGGACGGCAGTATCACCTGTTTGACTATGTCGGAGATCCCGAAGCGGAAAAGATTATCATAGCCATGGGTTCCGGCTGCGACACTATCGAAAAAGCAGTCGATTTCCTCACAGCACGGGGAGAAAAAGTCGGAGCGATCAAGGTTCGTCTCTACCGGCCCTTCTCGGTAGCCGACTTTATTGATGCCATACCCGCGTCAGTTAAAAAAATTGCCGTTCTGGATCGTACCAAAGAGCCGGGTTCGATCGGTGAACCCCTCTTTCTCGACACTGTAGCAGCCCTTGCAGCAGCAGGTCGGGGCAGCATTCAGGTTGTTGGCGGACGATACGGGCTTTCCAGCAAGGAATTTACCCCTTCGCATGTCAAAGCAGTGTACGATCATCTTGACGGGGCAGCTTTTCATGGATTTACCGTGGGCATCAATGACGACGTAACCCATAAATCAATAACTGTAAATGAAATTATTGATGTGGCACCAAAAGATCTGGTTTCCTGTATTTTCTGGGGGCTCGGCTCCGACGGAACTGTTGGTGCGAATAAGAACTCCATCAAGATCATCGGTGAGAATACCGATATGAATGCGCAGGCCTACTTTGTTTATGACTCGAAAAAGTCCGGCGGTATCACCACCTCTCACCTGCGTTTCGGGAAGAGTTCCGTGAATATGCCCTGGCTTGTCGAGCATGCCGATTTTGTGGCCTGCCACAATCCTGCCTACCTTGGCCGGTACGATATGCTGGCCCCTCTCAAGAAGGGAGGCGTGTTTCTTCTCAATTCAGAGATAGATTCCACTGAAGTCTTCAATCATCTGACAAAAGAGGATCAGAAGCTTATTATCGACCGGAAGATTCGTTTCTTCAATATTGATGCGGTAAAGATTGCCGAACAGGTGGGTCTTGGAGCCGCAAGAATAAACACTGTCATGCAGGCAGCATTTTTCAAGATATCCGGAGTGCTTCCGGAGGATCAGGCAATTGAGCTGGTCAAGAATGCCATTAAGAAGACCTTCAGCAAGAAGGGAGAATCTATTGTAAAGATGAACTGGGACGCCGTAGACGCTGCTTCCGCAGCCCTGGAAGAGGTGAAAATTCCCTCCTCGATCGGAGAGTCCTTTGTTCCTCCCAAACTTATTGCCGAGGATGCCTCTGACTTTGCAAAATCCATTATTGAACCGATCATGCACCTGAAAGGTGATGATATTCCCGTTTCAAAATGAGTTTTGACGGCACGCTGCCAACCGGAACGGCAAAGCTGGAAAAACGCGGGGTAGCACCCAGGGTACCGAAATGGGTTTCAGACAACTGTATCCAGTGCAACCAGTGTGTTCAGTCCTGTCCCCATGCGGCAATCCGCGCTACAGATTGACTCGAAGGATCTCGAGAGTAATCTGAAGGATTTACCGTTCTCAAATCCAATACGAAAAATGATCGGGACCCAGGCAGTACTACGGATCCAGGTATATACCGAAGATTGTCAGATGCGGCGTCTGTGTTGAAACCTGCCCGGCTAAGGAGAAAGCGCTGGTTTTCAGTACCCTTTGATATTGAACGTGGCCGATGGCCAGGTAGAAAAGGCAGCTTTCTTTGATGCCCTTGAAGATGAGATGTGCTTGACGGAATCTCAGAGACAACGCTCAAGGGAATGCAGTTCAAGAAGCCGCTGTTCGAGTTCTTCGGGAGCCTGTGCCGGCTGCGGGGAACACCGTATGTCAAGCTGGTAACCCAGGATCTGCGGAGAGCGGATTGTTGCGGCAATGCCACTGTTTTTCAATCTACGGCGGAACCTTTCCCACCATCCCCACTGCACCCGTAAAGACGGTCGCGGTCCGGCATGGGGCAACTCGCTGTTTGAAGACAATGCAGAGTACGGCTTTGGTATGCGTCTGGCAGTTGACAGCAACAGAACACTCCTCAAGGTGACGAATCGTACTCGAACCGGGAACAACCCAGGAACTGTCCGGAGCTCTCAAAGCAAGTCTGGAGCTGTGGGATGATACCACCGAGAAAGGTATTAAGGCTCAGCGTGATGTTGCGGCAGTTATTGATGCCGCTCTGGCTTCAGCCTCCGGTGAGGCAAAAGCAGTTCTGAGTAAGATTAAAGAACTCAAAGACTATTTTGTTGACAAGAGCGTATATGATTATCGGCGGTGACGGCTGGGTTTATGATATCGGGTTTGCCGGTGTTGACCATGTGGTTGCTTCCGGAAGAGATGTAAATATTCTGGTTCTTGACACCGAAGTATATTCCAATACCGGCGACGGTATCCAAAGCGACCCCGATTGGTGCTGTGGCGAAATTTGCCAATGCCGGGATGACCCAGGCTAAAAAGAATATGGGCCGGCCGAGCTACGGTAACACCTATGTGGCGTCGATTGCTCTCGGTGCAAACAGGAACCATGCCCAGAAGGCTTTAATGGAGGCCGTTAACTTTAAAGGTCCGTCAATAGTCTTTGCCTACTCTCCCTGTATAAACCATGGTATTGATATGTCAAAGTCTCAGGTTGAGGAAAAACTGGCGGTTGAATGCGGCTACTGGCCTCTTTATCGCTATAACCCCGCAGCTGCCGACGGCAAGCGCTTCAGCTGGGATGCAAAGGAGCCGAAAGGCGATTTTATGGAATTTATCAAGGGCGAGGTACGCTATACGTCTCTCTACAAAACAAATCCGGATCATGCCGAAGAGCTGTTTGCTTTGGCTGCTGCTGATGCATCCCGGAGAAATGAATTCTTTAAAAAACTTGGAGATATAATGTAGCTGCAGAAGAATGTTTCTGTTCTGAGGACTGTCGCGCTGCGGCAGTCCTTTTTTGTTTGGTGCGATGATTGCCGATTACCTGCACAGGGTGGAATCTTTACCGGTTGGGGGGCACTGGGCTGGAAGGTTTCAGGAAAAGGCTTTTCGGATAAATTTCATGGTTTCGGCAATGATTTTTTCATCATCATATGTATCGGATGCAATAAAAACCTTCATCCGTTCCCGGTAGTAGGCGGAAGCATATGAGAACTGCAGCATCTTGAAAATTGTATCTAAATGGAAGGCAAATATTTCAGAATCAAAATCTGCAGCGATCAGGCCTGATTTCTGGGCATCTTCAATTACAGCCGTATAGCAGGCAGCCGCAGCTGTTTCCATCTGCATCGTGAGCTTCTTGACCAATTCTCTATTGTTTTCAGTTGTTATCTCATTGTACAGATTGATCATGCTGGATTGTTCAAAGGAATGCTTCTGAATAGTGCGAAGGATTATTTCCACTTTCCCGAAGAAGTCTCCCTCTGTTTTCAGAATATCCTCCAAAGTACCTGATAGCAGGGAGGCACTGTCAGCAGTAACCGTCAGAAAAAGGTCTTCTTTTGTGATGAAGTAGTTATAGAGTGACCTGATACTGATGCCGGCTTTTTTGGCAATTACATTGATATTGGCGCCGGTGTAGCCTGCTGAGGTAAACTCTGCAGATGCAGCATCGAGAAGAGCCTGCCTTTTTTCATCAGAAATATTATCAAATACGGAGGTATGATACGGTTTTTCCATGCTGTAGATAATACTATATGAGAGGAGAGGGTTTTACAATGTACCAGTTCCGTATTTCTGTAAAACCCTCCTATCTCCTCTCTCATCTCTTGTACGAGTTAACGGGGTAGAGGTAATGAGTTAAAAAGTCGCCTCAAAAGATGTTTTAAACGTATGCTTTGTACGGAAATCATCTTTTCCGTCGGGACCGTAGGCAATCAGGATTTTATGGGATTCTCCAAGAGTCAGCGGAACATCGTATTCATCTCCTGAATCTATAGGCAAAGCGAATACCAGCTCTGTCCATCCGTTTTCCTCACGACCCGAAATAAGCCTGATATCATCGGTTCCACCCAGGTCAGTATCAGGACCATGGGCAAATGTTCCTGTCCCAAAGTCATCGCGAACAGTTGTCTGCCCGTTTGCAACATAGCCGATGACATACTGAGCATCTTTCATTACTCGGGATGGATTAAACCCCACTGAAAGCCAGCCCGTTGTTTTTGCTGCAAAGGTGAAAATAATTTCTTCTCCGGCAGTTTCCCAGGCAAGCGAGGCGTTGTCGAGGGAAGCTGAAGATGCTGAATCGGGTGCGGGTGCGGGTGAAGGAGAAGCAGCCTCTTCCTTTTCCCCTGATGCGGCAAGAAAGGATATTGACAGAGCCAACATTACAACCATCGTGATCACTTTTTTCATTTAATACTCCTTAAGCGGCTTGAAAGCCTTATATAGAATTATTCATTAGTTATATAGTAATAGTTGCAGTCGGCTGGCGGCAAGGTAATTAGAGCAGAAAAGAAAAACTTAGGATTATAGGCGGCTGGAGAGGGGCAGCTCTCTGCAATCTTCGAGAATTGACAGTGCGGTAAATTCATCAGTGATCACATACTGAATAAACCCCGTCCGCATGGCACCGGCAAGTGTTTTTGCTTTGTGCTTGCCGCAGGCGGCCGCCGTTAAAGGAACCTTTTTAAGGTTGTCAAGGGTTATCCCCACTATGCAGCGATTTACCGGTATATCGGGAAACTCACCGTCTTCTGTAAAATGGTATCCGCACATATTGCCGATGACACCCATGGAGGCAAGTTTTTGTGATTCGCGACGGGTAAGATATCCCGATGCCACTAAAGCGCTGTGTTCCGGGCTGCTGGAGCTGACACCCACCAGAGCGTGAGTCAGACTGGCCAGCAGATCCTGATGAGCCGCGATACCCCGTTCCTGGAGTAATCCTCTGCGGACAGAGTCATCGCGGACCAGAATCGGTACCGGCAGGATGCGATAGGTCCCATGAAGACGCAAGGCAAAACTGCGGGCAAGGTCAAATCCGTCGTAATGGGGGTTTTCAGCTCCCGTGCCGCCTACAAGCTGCACAACGGTAGCTCCTGATAGATTAATGTGGGGCAGGTGGTGGACAATCTGGTATAGGGTTTCGCCCCAGGATGTTCCCAGCATCGATTCGGGGGTGAGCAGCGACTGGATAAATTCAGCTCCCAATTCACCAACCGATTCAATAGTTCCCTGATAATTATGCCGGGATTCGGCAACAAGAACGCGTTCTACTGGGAAGTGAGCTTTGAGTTCGGCAGCTAATGCATTACGGGCATCGTCAGGATCGGATATGCGGATATCGACCACCCCTTCCTCCCGACACTTTTTAAGCAGCATCGAGACCGTAGGTCGTGAGACATTAAACTCTTCAGCTATCTGCTGCTGCGAATACCCATCTTCAAAGTAGCGTCTGGCAACCTTGATAAGGTATGTACGATCTTTCATCGGTGCCATGGAATTATTCCTGAGGTTTCAGAAGTTCCGGTTGTTCCAGAGCTTCGCGGATTCCCGCCAGTAACAGGGCGGCTTCTGCACCGCCGCCCACTCGATGGTCATAGGAAAGGGTAAGGCTCATGATCTTTTTCAGTACCGGTTTGCCGTCGGGGTCAGGCAGGAATATCTCCCGGACTGCACTTACCCCAAGGATAGCCGACTGCGGGGGATTTATGAGGGGTATAAAGCTGGTAACTCCGTATGGTCCAAGATTCGATAAGGTAATAGTGGCTCCCTCAAGCAAATCCGGGCTGATATTTTCAGTGTGCACCAGTTTCGACAGCTCTGCAGTTTTACTCGATATTTCCTCAATAGTCAGCTGGTCTGCATGCTGCAGTACGGGAACAACCAGTCCCTGGGGACCATTTACTGCGATTCCTACATTAACGGCACCCTTCAGGATAAGTCGGTCACGGTCATACTGTGAATTAAACCGCCGGTTTTTCTGCAGCCCGAAAGCCAGGGCTGCAGCAGCAAAGGAGGTAATGGTAACCTTGCTTCCGATCTTTATCATCTGTTCCCGTTTTTCGACGAGTCTTGTTACATCAGCATCCATAGAGCAGGATGAGTAGGGGATAGTCTGCACACCGAAAGTCAGATGACGACCCATTGCTTTTTGAATGGAAGTGAGGGGCAGAAAACTGTCTCCCTCTTCCATCATGGGAATGAAGTTTTCTCTCTCATGGCGTTGGTTGACATAGTGCAGCACATCTGAAGCAAGTATTTGCCCGTAGCGGCCGGAGGGCGGAATTTCCCCCAGCGTAATATCGAGTTCAGCCGCCGTTCTCCGGGCAGCTGGAGTTGCCCGGTAGATTCCGAAATGGTGTTCAGCTGGCGGGCTGCTCTCGATGGTCTTATCTGCAGGTTTCTGAGATGTCAGATTTCCCGACATTACCCTGGAGGCAGGATAGTTTTCCTGCGATGATTTCTCGTTATGCACTATTTTAAGGGGGATAGTCAGACCAAGGTTGACCGGTGTTTTCGAAATGGCATGATGATTATCCGGAATCGGTTCCCCCGGATCACCTACCCAAGCTATGGGACGGGTTACGGGAACAATCTCTCCGGGGCCGTGTACAATTTTCAGCAGTACCCCTTCATACTCAGCTTCCAGATTCATCGTTGCCTTATCAGTTTCTATGTGGGCAATTGCATCACCTTTTCGAATCGGGACTCCCTCTGCTGCATACCACTCAAGTATCGTACCAGTATGCATGAGCATGCCGGCTTTGGGCATAATAATGGGTTCTGCCATGCTATGTTGCCCCCTGCATCAACTGTCGCTGCTCCATCAGTTCAAGAGCTGATGTGTATATAGCAGCAGAGGAAGGAACTACCCCGGCCTCCAGTCCCGGATTGTAGGGTATGGGAACATCGAGTCCGCATAAGCGCTTTATGGGGGCATCGAGATAGAAAAAAGCCTCTGAATCAGCAATAGTGCTGACGATTTCGCCCCCGAAGCCCCCGGTTTTAACCGCTTCATGGACTATCAGAACCCGTCCGGTTTTTTTGGCAGATGCTATGACAGCTTGCCGGTCCATCGGCACAAGCGTGCGAATATCGAGAACTTCCGTATCGATACCAATACCGGCCAGCTTTTCCGCTGCCTTCAGGCTCTCCTGAACCATACGACCATAGGAAATGATTGTGAGATCGTGACCGGAACGTTTGATATCTGCTTTACCCAGGGGTATAATATGATCCTCTGAGAGCTCGGGTTCAGGAACCTCGCCTTTTGTTCTGTAAAGCAGTTTCTGCTCAAAAAATAGAACCGGATTGTTGTCGCGGACAGCAGCCTTCAGCAGTCCCTTTGCATCATAAGGAGTTGAGGGGATGACAACTTTCAGTCCGGGGACATGACAGACCCAGGCCTCGAGGCTTTGGGAATGCTGCGCTGCCGCTCCCGTTCCTGAGCCGGCAGGGGTTCTGATAACCAGGGGGATTGCTCCCTGACTGCCGAATTGAAATCTGTTTTTAGCTGCCTGGTTTACCAGCTGGTCCATTGCCAGGGTGATAAAATCACTGAACATGAGTTCGGCTATCGGGCGAAGTCCGGTCATGGCCGCTCCGGCCGCCGCTCCCACAATAACTGCTTCTGATATAGGGGTATCCCGAACCCGTGTTTCACCAAATTCTTCCAGCATGCCGCGGGAGACTCCAAAAGCTCCCCCGTAGACTCCGATATCTTCACCGATAAAGATTACCCGGGAATCCCGGCGCATTTCTTCCGACATGGCTTCCCGAATAGCATCAGCATAGGTTATTTCTCGCATAGTATCTATTTACTCTCCCGCTTTAATCGGCATATACATCGGCCAGGATTGAATCCAGGCGCGGTTCCGGGCTCTGTTCGGCAAAAGCAAGGGCTTGTTCAACATCAATTTCAGCTTCCTGATCAATTTCTTCAATCTTTTTCACCGGTATATGACGTTCCTCAAGCAAGGTTTTCCGCAGCTGCTTGATCGGATCGCGGTTTTTCCATTCGTCCACTTCCTCTTTGGTACGGTACAGCTGGGCATCACTCTTCGAATGTCCCATCCAGCGATACGTATTCAGTACCATAAGCATGGGGCCATGTTGGAGCACATAATCCCGGGCTTGCAAGGTTTCTTTATAAATGGTTATGACATCGTTTCCATCAAGGGAAATGCCTTTCATATTATAGGAAGCAGCCCGGACTGCGATATCAGTGATATTCATGGCTTTTGAAACATGGGTGGACATGCCGTAGAGATTGTTAGTGCAGACGAATATTACCGGCAGCTTCCAGACGGATGCCAGATTGAGGGATTCATGGAAAATCCCCTGATTAGTAGCCCCGTCGCCGAAAAAACAGACGGTAACGTTGTTTTTTCCCAGATACTGCTGTGTGAGAGCTGCTCCGACGGCAAGTGAGAGCCCTCCGCCTACAATTCCATTAGCGCCCAGACTGCCGACCGAAAAATCGGCTATATGCATGCAGCCTCCGTAGCCTTTACAGCAGCCGGTTTCCTTCCCCAGGAATTCCGCCATCATTCGCTTCATATCCATCCCTTTTCCGATTGCCTGACCGTGTCCGCGATGGGTCTGCAGAATATAGTCCTCATTTTTCAGAGCGTGGCCTACGCCGATGCCGGATGCTTCTTCACCTATACAGAAGTGAGCGGTTCCATGTACTTTCCCCAGGGAAAACAGGTGGGCAGCGGTTTCTTCAAAAAAACGGGTCTGCTGCATCTTGCGGTAAAGTTCCAAAAGCACAGTGTCTGAAACAGCCATGAAGACCTCCAATGTAGCTGATGCAATAGTAGAAATATACCAGATTTATGTAACAAATGTAAACAAAGAAATAATCTATTTACAATTGTATGACTTTTTGCAAGAGCCTCTGCCTGCATCGGTAAAATTGCTGTTCCTGAAAAACCCGGATATCTGAAGGAGCGGCCTACCGTACCTGATCTAGAATCCAGTCCCTCATAAAATTGAGGGATTCCGGGTCGAAAGTTGTTTCGATAAGGGCATACTCCGCAACCAGGCCTGTATCGGCCGGTTGAAACAAATGATTTAACCCATTCCTGGCTGTTATGGTAACATCGTTGTTTCCAGCCTTCTCCAGCGCTGTTCTGATGCCTTCAAGGTTTTCGGCATACGGTACCTGGAGATCCTTTGTTCCGTTCATGGCCAGTACAGGAATCTGTATCTGTTCAAGATAATCGGAAGGATCGGCTGCTAAAAAGTATACCATCCATGGGGAGAGCAGCACGAGAGTCTGGTTTTCTGCCTGATCACCGGGAATGCCGGCTTTCAGCAGCTCACCATGAATCATGGAATACTTTTCCTCATCGGAACGGCTGCTGACTGCGATATCGTATACTCGGCGGTTTATGCTGCCGGCAGCGGAAATCTGCTGTTCACTCATCTTTGATGTCCGCATGATAGCTTCGCTTTGCATAACCAGCAAATCGGCTCCTGTAACGCCGGGAGATGCCAGGAGAGCAATCCATGCGATATCTTTTCGCTCGGCAGCCAGAATGGCAGCTATGAGACCACCTTCACTGTGTCCGATAACGCCGAGGCTGGAACTTATCTCCGGTTGAGCAGAAAGGAAATCAAGCGCTGCCGCTGCATCCTGTGAAAAGTCCCAGGTTGAGGCTGACTCGGGATTGCCTCCTGAACTGCCGACACCGCGATCATCATATCTCAATACGGCAATTCCTGCACGGGTAAGGCTGTCGGCAATAACAAGAAACGGGCGGTGATTGAATATTTCCTCATCCCTGTTCTGCTGGCCCGATCCGCTGACAAGAATACACGCAGGAAACGGGCCGCTGCCTTCTGGAACGGTTAAAGTTCCGCCCAGGGTAAAGTCACCGTTACCACCCGGAAAGGTGACCTCTCTGGCCTCATAGGGAAAGGGCGGAGAGGGATCCTGGGGGCGCATGTTCTGGAGGGCTTGCTGATCCGCTTTCTTCAGGTCAAGCTTGAAAGATGCTCCCCCTTGCTTCCAAACCCCTGCAATGGACTCGACAGTATCCGAGGACTCGACAGTATCCGAGGACTCGACAGTACCGGTATACACAGAACCGAAATCGGGAAAGGTCAATTCTACCTGATTCTGCTCTTTAACCGTAACTGAGGCAGCAGGATGATTAAACACATTCTGCTGAGGAATAGAAATGGTTCCTGTCAAGGAGCCTTCCGCCTCAACAATGGAAAACTGTATCCGCAGGTCCTGTCCGCCGGCTGAAAGCGTGCCTTCCCAGGCGCCTGCAAAGACTGAACGTTCTATGGAAGGTTCTGCCGACTCTGTTTCAGGGAGCTGCTTTGTTTTTTCAGTCATTATGGGTTCCTCCACACGCTCTTGAGTTTCTCTTTTACTGCATGAGAAAGTCAGCAGACTGAGCAGCAAAAACAGGGCCGTAACCCGCAGCAGACTGCGAAAACACACTTGCAGAAAATTACTATTTTTCATGAGGTTTCCTTTTTCTTGATTCCCAAACGGAGCGAGAGGAGCGGAACCAACTTGTTGGTTCCATTCCCGAGCGAGTGCCGGGATCAGCCAAAAAAAACCTGGCTCGACTGAACCAGGTTTTTCCGGAAAGATATATTAATCCAGTTCGGAAAAATCATCCTTGGAAGCTCCGCAGAGAGGGCAGACCCAATCTTCGGGGACATCAGCAAATGCTGTTCCGGCAGCTACCCCGTTATCCGGATCACCTTCAGCCGGGTCATACACATATCCGCACATATCACAAACATATTTTTTCATTTTGTCTACTCCCAGATTATTTGATTTTTTTCAGCAGAAATCTGCTGCTTTTACTTTGTTGACCAAAGGCCGTGAACATTACAGTGCTCCCGGGCGGAAATTACTTCTCCGTCACACGCACAGCAGAATGTTACTGAGGGCTCATCTCCCGGCTGCAGATCTTTACGATAGATGCTGCCGTCCACTATCAGTTCAATCCATTCAATAAAATGGTTTTCAAGCATCGGGTGAAGGGTTGAACCTACGGTTACTTTGTATCCGCCGGACACTTTTTCAATAAGCGGTACATGCTTTTCCGTTGATGAATCGGCACTTTTTGCTTCCAGAAGTTCCATCGGCTCTCCGCAGCATACAAGTTCGCCGCCTCCAGCCCTGAGCATTTCTACCATATTTCCGCATATCTTACATTCATATACGCCATCTTTGATACTGGCTGCCATTTTTTTCTCCTTACAGTCGTGTTTTCGTCCAGATTTTATTTCTGGAACAATTACTTAATTGTAACAAATTTACAGAATCAGTCAACCTCTTTGAAAACCTCAAAATATGATTGCGGATGCTTGCATGCTGCACAGATAGCCGGGGCTTCTTTTCCTTCGTATAAGTAGCCGCAGTTCAGGCAGCGCCAGACAACTGACTCTTCCCGTTTGAACATGGCTTCCTCTTCCATTTTCTTTACCAGGTTGTTATACCGTTCCTCGTGTCTGGCTTCTGCAACAGAAATTGCTTTGAAAGTTCCGGCAACATCCGAAAAGCCTTCTTCCTTGGCAGTCTGGGCAAAAGCAGGATAGAGCATAGTCCATTCTTCATTTTCTCCTTCCGCAGCCGCTTTGAGATTTTCCAGGGTTGTCCCGATTTTACCGGCCGGGTAGACGGCTGTTATCTCCAGGGGACCTCCCTCAAGGTATTTGAAGAATTGCTTGGCGTGAACACTCTCCTGCTGGGCTGTTTCGTCGAAAATTTGAGCTATCAGTACAAATCCCTCTTTTTTTGCTTGAGAAGCAAAAAAGTTGTACCGATTTCTTGCCTGAGACTCTCCAGCAAATGCTTTAAGAAGATTCTGCTCTGTTTTTGTGCCTTTGATACTTGCCATATAGTATGACCTCCTATAAAAAATATTCGAACTTCCGGGTAATTTCCGGAACATTCCTGACGATTGTCCGTTATAATCTCATGCACACTCAGAATATCATTATTCCGTGATAAAACAACAGCTTAATCGGGATAGACCGTTAAAATTTTTTTCAGTTCCCGGATAAATTTCTGTCTGTAGCTTTTCGGCTCCAGTACTTCCACAGAATCGCCGCACTGAACCAGCCGAAGAAGCAGTTCGATGGAGTTTTCTGCCTGCAGCTCGCAGATCAGTTCGTTTTTCTCATTTTCGTATATGGTGATATGTTCCCGATAGAGCAAATTGAAGGAGTTCAGTGCTGAGCGTTCCTTCAGTTTCAGCTTCAGGGGAATCATATCTATTCCGCCGTACCGCTCTCCGGTTACCGGTTTTCTGAAAGGCTTCAGGTTGTCTGGTATCGTGTATATCTCATCCAGAATCTTGACGCGGGTAATGTTTTCGATATCGAGCGTTTCTATTTCGGCGGTATGCCGCAGACGTCCGGTGACGCTGATCGGGGTTCGCCCCTCGGCATCTTCACGGAAACCAATAAAATAGGGTGCAAATTCAGTCTCTTCCTCCTCATCACCGTTATGCTTATGCCAGATCCGGACTATTTTTCCCGAAACCCAGGCATCGATAAGGACTTCGAAAATATGGGTGAAGCTTCGATTTTCAGTAATTGAGTTGGTTTCAATGGCTTCGGCAGCAGCATCAATATTCTGGCTGATGCCCGGAGCATAGGATCTCATATTTCCGGCAATCTTTCTCAAGCCGGAGGCAAGGTGAGGATTCTGAAAATCACCATGGCTGGCAAGCATTTCGGCAGAGAGATTAAATGCCAGACTCTCATAAATGCTGAGCTTCATCATATCCATATTGTCTTTTGGAGATATCTTGATGAGAAACTGGTCTTCAATAATATCCAGATGCTTTTTCAGTTCATCGACATAACGCCCGACTGTGGATCTGTGCACTCCGAGACGCCGGGCAATTTCTGCACGGCGCATACCTTCCGGATGTGATAGCAGCAGAAGTTCCAGCTGCATGATTCGATCGCCTTTCATTGGTGATAGTATCTCCTGTCTCGGTTTCCGGTTTTGCTGTTTCTTGCCGAAATATTTATAGCAGAATAGGTAAAGTATACCATGAAATACTCAATAAAAGGGGTTTTTTCTATAAAAACCATGAAAAACACAACATAACGCAACAGGATGCTGCAAACGGCGGTTCATACGCTACGGCTGAGGCAGGAGTGCGGCAGCAGCAGAATAGAGCAGCAGCAGGGAGGATGCCAGGAAAAAACCCCTCTTAATCGGTGAATTTGAGAAAAATCTGTTAAGGCTGCCGCCGATTGCCGTCCAGAGAGAAATACTTACAAAAGAGCAGCCTGCCAGAAACAGGGAAAAAAGCATCAGGATGAAAATATTTTCATAAACAGGGTTGATAAAAAGGGCAAATACGGTCAGGCCGTAGATCAGGACTTTAATATTGACCACCTGGAGGATCAGCCCCTGCGCAAAGGCAGATTTTCGGCCTCTTTCCTTGCCGAAATCTTCAGTTGAGAAAGCTTTTTTTGCAAAATGCCAGGCGAGCCAGGCGATATAGGCGGCTCCTGCATATTTCAGGATTGGAAGCAGCTCGGGAACCACGTTTGCCAAAGCCTCGGAAGCAGCTGCGGTACCAAGCATAACCAGGAAAAAGCCGCAGAATATACCAAGCAGATAGGGGAGAGTTTTTACATACCCCTGTTCCATGCCGAAGCCGGCTGAGCTGATATTGTTGGGGCCGGGAGTAAAAGTGACCGTAAAGACGTAGGTAATAAATGGTAATACTTGCAGGGTCATGATATTATCTTTATATGCGGATATGTATCGGGTGTCTACGGTAATCGGGAGGATTTAAAAAAGATGATTCTGATAAAGGAAGCTGCGGCAATTATTGTCGGGGATAAGGAACGGCGGGTGTTATATGATGCCGATATCCTGATTGAAGGAGCCCGGATAAAAAAGATCGGTCGGAATCTATCGCAGGGAATGCGGCTGGGAACTTATGAGATAATTGACGGCCGCCATTTTTTCATCTACCCCGGCCTGGTGAATACGCACCACCATTTCTTTCAGGCGTTCATTCGCAACAATGTGTGGCTGGACTGGTCACGGCTCAGTGTTATGGAATGGATTGAAGCAATTTATCCCTTTTTTGCCGCGATGACCCCGGAAGCCATATTCTATTCATCGCTCATTTCTATGACGGATCTCGTCAAGCATGGATGCACCACCGCTTTTGATCATCAGTACTGCTATCCCGCTCATGCAGGCAAGGAGCTGGTTGACCGGCAGATGGAGGCTGCCCAGCTTATGGGTATGCGTTTTCATGCGGGACGGGGAGCCAATACGCTTCCGGCAGAAGACGGCAGTATGCTTCCTGAAGCGATGATTGAGGATACCGATACCTTTATCAATGACCTTGACCGACTTGTTACTGCCTATCATGATGATGGACGGTTTTCCATGCGCCAGATAGTGGCTGCTTCCGCCAGCCGATAAACTGCACCCTGGATACCTTTACCGAGACCGTACGCTTTGCCCGGGACAGGGGAGTTTTTATGCACACCCATCTGGGAGAGGGGGAAGATCCAGCCATGGTTGAGCGGTATGGAATCCGTTCTCTTTCATGGTGCCGGAAAGCGGGATTCCTTGGACCCGATGTCTGGATTGCCCATGGATGGGATTTACAGGAAAAAGAAATCCAACTGATGGCTGAAAGCTCTACCGGGCTCTCTCACTGTCCAGCGCCCGTGTTTCTCGGCGGTTTCAATATCTCCGATATCCCCATGCTGTATGCCAAAGGAGTACGGCTCGGTTTCGGGTGTGACGGTCAGGCCTCAAATGACAACTCGAACCTGCTGGAGACCTTGAGGAACAGTTATCTGCTGCAGTGTCTGGCTGCCGATACCAGGGAATTTCCCATTCCCCAACCGGCGGATTTCCTGAGAATCGGTTCAGCCGGCGGGGCATCGCTCCTCGGGCGGAATGATATAGGCATGCTTATGCCAGGAATGGCCGCTGATATGTTTTTTATCAATGTAGATAAGCTCGAATATATCGGAGCACTGCATGATCCTGCAAGTCTTCCGGTAAAGGTAGGAATATCGGGAACCGTAGATATGACAATTATCAATGGACGGATAGTCTATCGTGATGGGCGCTTTACCGGATTTGATGAAAAAAAGGCCGTTGAAGCAGCCAAGAAAACGGTTATGGAAGTTATGTACCGGAATCCGGAATATGCCGGTAAAATCATGAAGCATCTATAGGTTTATATGGATTACCGTTTTTTGAGGATTATGACATCATTACCAATTACGGTGATATCGGCCTGATAGGTATCAGCAATCCAGTAAAAGGTTTCCCGGGAATAAAAGCAGACGTGGGTAGGATCTCTTCGGTAGTACCAGGTTGAAAAGTCTGCTGCTTCATCATAGAGCCTGGTCATCACGCCAAGGGTTCCCTTCGGCTTGAGCAGAGAAAAAAGCCTGCCGATCTCCCTTCCTGGAGAGAAAAGGTGCTCAAAAACCTCAGTAGCAGTTATAAAATCGTATTTTCTCGTAAACACTTCCAGATCGGGACTGAAATAGGGGTCATAGGTATCCATTATGAACCCGCTGTCACGCAGCATCTGAGCGAGGACGGGACCGGGTCCGCAGCCGAATTCAAACCCACTGGCTCCTTCAGGCAGATGCTTTCTGAGGGGATTGAACAGTTTACCGAGAAACTCCTTGTATCCCGGATTGTCAGGTGTATTCTGATGTTCTCTGTATCGAGCCAGTTCTTCCCGGGGAAGAGGATGAAGTTCCGGGGTGAGGAAAACCAGGCGGCATACAGGGCATGTGTAATAGTCCCGGTTATCGGTCCGGCACAGAAAAGTGCTTGTCGGGCTGGCACAGAGCGGGCAGACTGGCGAAGGGGTGACAGGCATGCGGCTTACCGTTTTTCACCATCTTTAATGCGTTGCTTTATATTTACTATATGATCGATATAGATAACAAAAACTTCCTGCGGGTTGCCGGAGGCGATGGCTTCAGTTATTTCTCTATGTTCCTGGGGGATGAGAAATGGATCGGCATAGTTTGAATGCGATTTGCGAATCTCCTCGAAGAGAAACGAGCGCAGGGTCTGATACAGAGAGTAGAACTGCGCATTCCCTTGGGCTTTAATTATGGTGCCATGGAAATGAAAGTCCTCCAGAACCAGTTTTTCTTCGGCTCCGGCTCCGGCTTTTACCGATTTCTCCATGCTTTCGACAATATCCCAGAGTTCTTTCAGCACCAGGGCCGCCTGTTCAGATCCCTTGCCGACCCGTTTGGTTAATGAGAAGATGCTCCAAAGCTCAATTGCGCCACGCAGATCAACCATCTCCTCAAATTCATCATTGCCGAGCAGAACTGACCAGGTGAGAGCTTCGGTGGATATGTGCGACCGCTCCTGGACAAAGGTTCCTTTGGCGGCTTGAGATTTCAAAACCCCGAGGTAGTTAAAGATTTTGATTGCTTCCCGAATTGATGAGCGCCCCACGCCAAAGGTTTCCGCCAGTTCCAGTTCGGTGGGGATTTTATCGCCCGGCTTATATTTTCCTGAGGAGATAAGACTTTTTATCTGGGCCATTACTTGTTCTACTACTGTTTTTTGACGAATCTTGTTTGCAGGCATGGGAATATACTATCCGTAAGCAGAATCCGATGTCAATCCATAAAGGATGAAAGTCATAAATTCAGACAAAGATTCTCTCAATTGCCTGATAATTTGTAAAATGCTGATATCTTTATCTTCACGCTGTCGGAGGAGCATGGTATGATACTGACACCTCTTAACAGGTGTTGAGGATATCTATGGAATTGAATGAACAGCAGCAGGCCGCTGTCGCCTATAACGGCAGCGAACGGAATATTCTGGTCACTGCCGGGGCAGGGTGCGGGAAAACCCGTACTATCATTGCCCGGGCAGCTCATTTGTTTGTTTCCGGGACCGATGCGGAGCGAATTCTCATCATGACCTTTACCAATCGCGCTGCCCGTGAGCTCAAGATGCGCCTGAAAAACGAAATTGGAGCGGCTTCGGAGAACATGCAGGCAGGTACGTTTCATGCATTCTGCCTGAAGGTGATGACAAAAATCCCCAATAGTTTCGGCATCTCAGGTTTGAGTGTTATCGATACGGACGATCAGAACAGCCTCATGGGACTGCTGCGCAAAGAGTTTTTCGCTTCCGCATCCACTTCCCGTACAGGACCCCGCAAGAGTTTTCCCAAGAGTTCCAAGCTGTTGAAATATTACTCCTACAGTCGTAATACCTGTCAGGAACCCGAAAAATATCTTAGTGAGCAGACCGATCTGGAACCGGAAACCATAGCTGCCTGCGCCGAACTCTTTTCCCGCTATCAAAAAGCCAAGGATGTCCGCGGGTATCTTGATTTTGATGATTTGCTCGAAAGGTTTTCCCGGACGCTGAGGGAAAAGCCTCAGCTGAGACGAGCCGTCTGTTCTTTGTTCGATGAGGTTCTCGTCGATGAGATGCAGGATACTAATCCCATCCAGTTCGAAATTCTCCACCATTTTGCCGATGAGGGGGTTCGACTTTTCTGTGTAGGGGACCCCGCTCAGTCCATTTACCGCTTTCGTGGAGCAGATTTTCGGCATGTCTATGAATTCGGGGAAAGATTCGGCAGCAGCGTAGAGCTTCCTCTTTCCCGTAACTACCGCAGTTATCAGGAAATTCTCGACTTTGCCAACTGGCTGCTCAGCCGTTCGCCTCTTGACTACCGTAATCTGCTTTCTGCCAGTCGTGGTATATCGGGATATATTCCAACCATCGAGGAGTTTGAGCATAGTTCTGAAGAAGCTGCCTGGATCGCAGATACGATTCTTGAACGCTCTGAGGCTGACGTCAGGCTTTCTGATATTATGGTGCTCTACCGAACAGGTTATGATGCTAAACCGCTCGAGGCTGAACTCATACGGCGGAATATTCCCTACCGGTTTATCGGAGGGACTATTCTCACCAAATCAGCTCACGTAAGAGATGTACTGGCTCTTCTGCGGGTAGTACGCAACAGTCGCGATGATCTGGCCTGGATGCGGTATCTCCAGCTGTGGCCGCGAATCGGTGAGAGGACGGCGGAAAAGATTTTCGCCGCCGTCTCAAAGAGTGTCGATGTCTCAACGCCGGCAGACGCACTGCTTGAAGGCACGGCAGACGCTGTGGCGGGAGATGCTGTCGATGCAGCAGATACTATCGAGCAGCAGCTTGAAAAAATGCTTGGAGCATCCCATCCAGCCCTTGAAGCGTACCGCCTGGCAGCTGCCAACTATCTGGAACCGCAAGCCTGTATGAAAAAGGTAACCCGAAATCTGCATGAAATCCTGAAGGAGCGGTACGATAATTGGAAGCAGCGGTCCAAAGACCTCGAGCTGCTGGTCAGGGCATCAGCCAACTATCTCAGCATGAATGATTTTATCGATGACTTTACCCTCGAGCCTATGAATGATACCGAAATCAGCCAGAGAACCAATGATGATGCCGTTACGCTTATTACGGTTCACAGCGCAAAAGGAACTGAGGCACCAATCTGTTTTGTTGCCGGAGCCGACCAGGCCAGCTATCCTCATTTCAGATCGCTTGGTGATATCGATGCAGAGGAGGAAGAGCGGCGAATTCTCTATGTAGCCCTCACACGGGCTCAAAACGAGCTGATAGTAACCCGTTCTTCCTTTCATCGGAACGCCTTCTGGGTTCAGCGTTCTCCGGCAGCCGGGGAGAAATATTTCCTGGAAAGTTTTCCGGCAGCATTGGTGAAGAAGAATCTTCACGGGTGGTCGCCGCTAAGCGCTGCCGGGCTGGATCGACTGGAGGATGTCTACTGAAT
>JAGYPA010000030.1 GCA_018399255.1 Spirochaetales bacterium
GCTTTTCCGACTGTTTCTCAAGAGAACTTGTGTGGGAGCATGCGAGTTCTCACGCGTGAGAGAACGCGCAAAATCACGCATGAAATCACACGAGAGAACACGCATGAAATATCACATGGAATCACGTATGAAATATCACATGGAATCACGTATGAGAACACGCGCAATATTTCGTGTGAGAACTCTGAAGAACAATCAATCTTGCTGGCAAGTCTGCCGGCATTCCCAAGGAGTCCGAATATGAACGGAGCCATCAGAAAGATGACTGGAAAAAATACCGTCCTGATAATCCTCGCCATTGTTTTCCTGCTGCTGACCAGCTGCGGGAAGGCCTCGTATGGAGAAAATCAGATGATTCAATACGATAATGCTGTCAGCTCCTCAGCCGGAGGAATGGCCCTGCGGACCGCCGCTGCCGAGAGTATGCCGGCTCCCAAGCAGAGTGCCGACAGCAGCCTGATGCTCGAAGAAGGCCGTAAAAAAGTAATAACTGCCAATATCGAACTTGAGGTCAAGGATCTTGCCGGTGCGGAACAAGCCCTGCAGAACCTTACCGCCTCCTATAAGGGCTGGATAGACCGCTCATCAACCTGGGAAACCTCCCTCTCACTGACCCTGCGCATACCGGCCGAACAGCTGGAACCGTTTCTTCAGGAAGCCGGCAGCCTGGGAAAATTGCTCTCCAAATCCCTCTCTGCAGATGATGTAACCGACTACTACACAGACACGCAGGCACGCCTCGAAACCCTCACTATTCTCAAAGAGCGCTATACCGACTACCTCAAGAAAGCCGAAACCATGGAAGATATCCTGTCAATCGAACGGGAACTGAACAGCACCATAGCCGAAATAGAATCGATGGAACGGACCATGCGCCGACTCGATGGACAGATAACCTATGCAACCGTCTTTGTAAACGGCTACCTGCCTTCAGACAAGCAAGTCTCGGGCAACCTCCCCAATATCCTGGAAGGACTGAAAAAACTGGGCTACGGATTCATCAACCTTCTGTACTTCATAGGAATCGGGCTGCTCTATGCCGTAATATTCGGTATACCCATAATCTTGACCGCCGGGCTTATCTATCTGATAGGCTGGGGCAGGGTAGGCCTCATCCGGAAATTCTTCCGCCTGCTTACCCGCAAAAAAGAAATGCCCGGGAAAAAAGAAAACGGCAGCAGAAAGCAGACCGGGTCGGGATCAAGGTCCGGGTCGGGATCCGGGTCGGGATTGGGGAAAGAAAAAACCTGATGGCATCCGAAGGAAAAACGACGGGCGCCGGGATGGAGAAATCGGGACGAAAGCTGATGGGAGAGTCAGGGCAAACCCTGAACGAGAGCAGGCATACTCAACCGCAGGCTTTTCGAGACCTTGCCCGCAGCGTTCACGAGCTGCTGGATGCCGCATATCCAGAAAAGCTGGGATTTCTCAATTACCGCAATCCCTATGAGCTCATCATCTCCGTAATTCTCTCGGCCCAGACAACCGACCGTCAGGTAAATCGTGTAACAGGAGCCCTCTTTACCGCCTATCCGGCTCCGGCCGATCTGGCCAGGGCCGATATTCAGGATGTTGAGCGCCTGATACACTCCACTGGATTCTACCGTGCCAAAGCTAAAAATATCATGGGAGCGGCAGAAACCATCCATATGCAGTTTCATGATACCGTTCCCGGAACCATGGAAGAACTGCTGCAGATTCCGGGGGTAGGGCGCAAGAGCGCCAGCGTCATCCTCGGGGCAGTCTTCAACAAGCCGGCGATAATCGTCGATACGCACTTTTCACGGGTTGTCAGACGCCTGGGGCTCACAGGATCCCATCAGCCTGAAAAAATAGAACAGGAGATTGCCGCCCTGCTGATGCCCGGACAGCAGTACCGCTTTTCCATGACCGTGAACAACCACGGCAGAATTGTCTGCCATGCCCGAAAACCGGAATGTGTAAAGTGCCTGCTGCACCGCATATGTCCGAAAATTGGGGTGAATGCAGCTATTACCGGCAGCGAATCCCTCAGCCGGTGATATGCTTGGACCAGAGTCTGGTGACAACCAGATCCTCCCACCATCTCCGGGAGGCTGCTGCGGTAAGGCGAAAGCAGGCTATGCGGAAATCGTTCAGCCGGCAGGTTTCCTGAAACAAATGTTCGGATATATCGGCTTCGGCTTGCCCGTCAGTCGTTAGTGATTCATCAATGTGCTCATCCATGCAGAGGAAGATTCCGGGGAAAACGGGAAACCATCCGGGTGCATCATCTAAAAATTCCTGCTGATGCAGTGCCCGCTGCCATAGCGCAGGAATGTCAGAGCTGCCATCCACATTTGCACCATCACCCCTTCCACCAGGAACGGGCGCATTTGCTGATGCTTTCCCGCTTGCGGGCTCGGTCCCCATCTCAAGGAACCATGCCCCGTCAATCATCTTCGGGCGGGTGCTGCGAAAGACGCCGTCCCCCTCGGGTGCCGCAATGTAGGGAACCTGGTCGGCAATAGGCCTGTTATCACGCCAGGCCAGAGGAACAAGGGGCGGCAGGGCCAGGGCGGAGACCAGTCCGTGAGAACGGAAAAGCTCCCTTCGATAGCGGTAGAGGGCCAATTCTGCCGATTCAGAGAGAGTAGCTGCAAGTAAATATGTTACAAAAGACATAGGTGAACATTGTCCTATTTTCAAAAATATTGCAATATCGTACGAGGTCTGAAAACAGGGCTGGAATACCTTGCCAACCGTCGAAACTTCAAAATGCAATCATTTTGATTTTTCCTCTTTACATAAATTAAATTATCTGGTAATTTCAACGAGCTGTACAAGTAAGAAAAACAGACAGTGACGGGTAAAATGCTCATGCACCGGTGCATACGGTAGTATTTGCTGCTTGACGCATGCTGCAGGGGCCTGTAACGATATTACTATTTTTCAAGATATGAACAAGGTGGATACGATCATGGCACGCAGATGTGAGATATGCGGAAAAGGTACGGTAGCAGGTAACAATGTACCCAGAAAAGGACAGGCAAAAAAGAGAGGCGGAGTAGGCCAGCACATCGGAGTTAAGACAAAACGCGTCTTCAAACCCAACATCCTGAAAATAAAAGCCAATGTAAAAGGCACTACAAAGACCATAAAAGTTTGCGCTCGCTGCCTGAAAGCCGGGAAGGTGGAAAAGGTCTGCTAGCCGAAACTACCTGCAGAACCGGCTGAGCCGGAGCAAAAAGAGTCCTTCCCGAAGGACTCTTTTTTTTTCTAAATGGTTCAAAATTATCAGAAGATGCGGTAGGATTGGCTGAGCTGGGGCGGCGGCATCTTTCGAATACGCAGCCGCATCAGTACCAGCAGCCGCATCAGTACCAGCAGCCGACATGAGGAGAGAATATGAAAGAGTGGTCTGTACATTCAGCAGCAGGAATCCTGGGAGCTCGCAGCCGGGCCGGAGAAAGCATACTCGAAATCCGGAAACTGACCCGGACCGAAAAGACCGCAATTATCATAACTCCCGACACTGAGGGCGGGCAGTGCCTTTCAAATCTCGTAACCGAAGCTGTTGCCCGTAACGAACGCATCTGGGGAGATATGGGACGCCTCTTCGAGGAACGTATAGACAGAATCAGTGCAATTCTGGAAGCCGGAGAACGCGAAAAACTTCTGAAGACCGTCAAAAAAGATTTCGGCGATATCGAGGACATCCTCAAAGCCGTCTGGCTGATAGGCGAAGCTTCAGACAGCGCAAGAATTTATATCGACAAGGTGGAACTCCTCTGGATCCTTGAAGCGGTGCGAATCCGCCTTGATGCAGAAGGCTATAACGCGGCCGTCATAGATTCTTCCCAGCTTGTCCACACCACAAAAACCGACAGCGGCTACCGCCTGCGCATGGATAAAACCGGATATCATCTGAACAGCTTCATGAAAAAGCACGAAGGCATTGACACCCTCCTCATCGGAGGCGGATGGGCGCTTTGCGATGATGATGCCGTGGTGGATCCCGATGAGCACAGCGGAGAGCTCACCGCGGCCGCAATCGGCTCGATCATAGATGCCGAGGAGATCACCTTCTGGAATCAGGAAGAGATGGTCATGACCGCCGACATCGATGAAGTACCGAGTGCCTCGATAATCCAGGAGATAACCTATGCCGAAGCGACGGAACTCTCCTATTTCGGCGCCCGGGTGCTCCATCCGCTGGCCATGGCCCCCGCCATCGCAAAAAAAATCCCTATATACCTCCGAAGCATCTCGAAGATAGCACATCCCGGCACCCGTGTATCAGCAGAAAACAAAAACTCCCACGATTTAATCGTGAAAGGCTTTTCGGCCATACACCACACCGCCCTGATAAACATAGAAGGGGCAGGCATGATCGGGGTACCGGGAATATCATCCCGCCTCTTTTCCGCCATGCGTGATGCCGGCATATCAGTAATCCTCATCTCACAGGCCTCAAGCGAACACTCGATCTGCTTTGCCGTCCTGGAAAAAGACGCGGAACAGGCCGAAAAAGTTGTCAGACGGACATTTGTGGAGGAACTGGCCGGATATAGAATAAACTCAGTCGAAGTAGAGCGGAACTGCGCCATTGTAGCTGCCGTAGGCGAGCATATGCCCGGCGTGCCGGGGATAGCAGCCAAGTTCTTCGGAGCCTTGGGCAAAGCGGGAGTCAATGTTCGGGCAATTGCCCAGGGATCATCGGAACGAAACATAAGTGCCGTAATAAAGGGTGCCGATTCCACAAAAGCCCTGAGGGCCCTCCATGCAGGATTTTTTCTCTCCAACCAGACACTCAGCATCGGGCTGCTCGGCCCCGGACTCATCGGGTCCACCCTGTTGGATCAGATAGCCCGTGAGTCTATCCGCCTGCGGGACGATTTTGGCGTAGACCTGCGGGTCCGCGGCATAGCCGACACCGGCAAAATGCTCTTCGACGATGTCGGCATCGACCTGGAAAACTGGCGGGAACGATTATCGACAGAATCAGTCCCTGCCGACCTGGAAAAATTCACCGACCACGTAGCAGCAGACTACTTTCCCCACACCGTATTCATCGACTGCTCTACATCCTCCGAGCTGCCCAGACGCTACGTTGACTGGATAAAGCGGGGAATCCACCTCATAACCCCCAACAAAAAAGCCGGAACGGAAAAACTTCCCTATTACCATACCCTGATGGAGCAAGGCCGCCGTAAAGGCATGCATTTTCTCTACGAAACCACCGTCGGAGCCGGACTGCCGATAATCAATACCCTGAAAGACCTTATTCAGACCGGCGACAAGATTCACCGCATCGAGGGAGTGTTTTCAGGAACCCTTGCCTACCTCTTCTGGCGTTTTGACGGGAAAGTCCCCTTCAGCACGCTCGTGAGGGAGGCGAAAGCTCTCGGATATACCGAACCGGACCCGCGGGATGACCTTTCGGGAATGGACATCGTTCGCAAGGCAGTTATTCTCGCCCGGGAAATCGGAATCCAGATTGAAGTTGAAGATGTGCCGGTGCTTAACCTGATCCCGGAAAGCCTGCGATCGGCATCAATTGATGAATTCATGAACAACCTTGAACGTATCGACGAATCGATGCTTGCCAGACAGCAGGAAGCGGAAAGCGAACAGAAGCTGCTGAAATATGTCGGTGTCATAGAGGCTGACGGAACCTGCAGGGTGGACCTCAAAGCCTATCCGCTGGATCACCCGTTTGCCCGCATCAGTGGAACCGACAACATCGTAGCTTTTACCACCGACCGCTATCATGCTCAGCCGCTGGTAATCCAGGGGCCGGGGGCAGGTCCCGATGTAACCGCCGGCGGCGTCTTTGCCGACCTGCTGCGGCTCAGCGCCTATCTGGGGGCTCGATTCTAAGCCGATACCTGAGCACGATGTTCAGTACGAAACTGAGCAAGACATTCAGTACGGAACTGAGCAAGATTTTTTGGCATGATTCTCTTACCGCCGGCCCCAGTAACAGCCACCGGTACCAGAGAGAGGAGCGGCATATGCAGTTTATCAGCACCAGGGGCAGCGCATCCCCCGTATCTGTATCCGAAGCAATCCTGAAAGGACTCGCCCCGGACGGCGGTCTCTATGTACCCGAATCATTACCCGCATTCGATCGCGGCCTTATCGACCCTGAAATATCTGGAAATCTTTCCTATCCGGAAACTGCCCTGGCCGTGCTGCGTCCCTTCTTTGCCGGAGACTTTCTGGAAAGCGAGCTGGAAGCTGTCTGTCGGGAGGCCTTTTCCTTCCCGGTTCCTATTCATTGGCACAACGAGCGTGAAGCAGTGCTCGAACTGATCCACGGGCCGACTGCGGCCTTCAAGGATTTCGGAGCCCGTTTTCTAGCCGGCACCATGGAACGAATAACCGAACATGAAGGCACACCGCTGACCATCCTGGTGGCGACCTCCGGAGATACCGGAGGAGCTGTAGCAGCGGCTTTTGCCGGCAAACGCAATATCAGCGTGAAAGTACTCTTTCCCAAGGGAAGGGTATCGGCCCGTCAGGAGAAGCAGCTGACCTGCTGGGGCGCAAATGTGCAGGCCTACTCTGTTCGCGGCGCCTTTGACGACTGTCAGCGAATGGTAAAAAGCGCCTTTATGGATCCGGAACTCTCTGCGGCCCGGCATCTTACCTCTGCCAACAGCATAAATTCAGGCCGCCTGCTTCCGCAGACCGTCTATTATGTCTATGCCTCGGTACGGTATCTGGCGAAAACCGGAAAAAAACCGGTTATCATCATTCCCAGTGGAAACGTCGGCAACTCTGTCGGCGCCTACTGGGCAAAAGCCATGGGGGCCCCTATCGAACGGATAGTCCTGGCCGTCAATGCCAATACCACCATCCCCGATTTTCTCGCTTCAGGAGTCTACGAACCCCGGGAAAGCATCGCCACCCTGGCTAACGCCATGGATGTCGGAGATCCGAGCAATATGGAGCGGCTGCGGCATCTGTTCCCGTCAATTGAGGAAATCCGCGGGAATATCACCGCTCTCAGCGTTTCAGATGGTCAAATACAGGAGACAATAGGCCGGATATGGCAGGAAAACGGCTATGCTGTCTGTCCCCACACCGCAGCTGGTGAATATGTCCGTCGAACCATTGCCCAGGATTCACCGGCCATGTCAAATTCCCCTACCATGGTCGTCGCCACAGCCCACCCGGCCAAGTTTGAGACCATCGTAGAGCCGATTATCGGGGAGAGTGTACCGATACCTCCCCAGCTGGCAGAACTGCTTCATCGTCCCGGATCCGCTGCGGAAATTGATCCCGATTCTCTGGCATTTCTGGACGACTGAGAAACAGGGGATCAGAAAAGCTAAAAAAGCTGGAGGATTTAGAAGAGATAGAAAAGCTGGAAAAGCTGGAGAATCTAGAAAATCCTTCCCGCCGGCAGCGTACGTATGCTCAATATTTCCACCGCATTTCTGCCGAACACCTTTTCCATATAGGTAACATACTCAGCAATCCGCTGATTGGGGATATAGGCCTGAATAGTCCCGGCGAATCCGCCGCCGTGCACCCTGCAGGCCCCTTCGCCGGCGAGGAATTCTTCAGTCAGGGCAATCCCGAGACTGAGCCCCTGCTCTTCAGGCTGCCAGCCGGGATAGAGATTCTGCAGAAATTTAAACGACGAGCTGCCTGAGGCCCGCACCAGAAAAAGGTACCGATCCAGGGAATTCCCCTGCAGGGCCGCTATCATCTTCTGAACCCGATTATTTTCCGTCAGGAAATGGTAAGCCCGAAGGACGGCACGGTCGCCGTAATGCTTTCGCAGTTCCGGTACAGCGTCCAGCAGCAGTTCTATCGTAATATCACGGCAATGGGAAGCACCGAAAAACCCGGCAATCTTACCCATCTCTTCTGGTATGGCGGCGTAAGCAGGGGTGAGATCGGCATGATTGCCGCCGGTATCCACCACCGCCAGGGTAAACCCGTGCTCCAGGAAGCTGAAACTGGCCGGTTCAATAAGAGGGGCGGCTGGATCGGCAAAGTCGATCCCGATAATGCCGCCGTAGGCGCAGGCCGTCTGGTCCATGAGCCCGGAGGGCTTTCCGAACCAGTGGTTTTCCGCATATTGGCCGAATTTTGCCAGGGTTACCGAATCGATACGATTGCCGTTATACAGGTCATTGAAGATTGATCCGATGGTGATCTCGATGGCCGCAGAGGAGCTCAGACCCGACCCTTTGCGCACTGCTGTGGTGGTATTTGACCGAAAGCCGCCGATCTTCCAGCCTTCTTCCGCAAAAGCCGAGGCAATGCCTCTGACCAGCGATTCTGTTGTACCGTATGCGTCGGCGGAGGGGCCGCGTTCCAGATCACGCAGGGATACCCGGACCGGATCAAACCCCTCGGAATCGATGACCACCGTCATATCATCAACAGGAACCGCGGCGGCCAGGGTGTCGAGGTTGATGGCTCCAGCAAGAACCCGTCCTCGATTGTGATCCGTATGGTTTCCCCCAAGTTCTGTACGGCCCGGAATGCTGTATATGCGAAAACCTTCAGAGGATGCACTGCCAAACAGTTTACTGTGCCGGGCTGCAAAGGGTGGCATAGCGCCTTTTCTGCTGCTCCCGGTCAAAGTTTTCCCCGTAAAGCTGCCGGAATACCGCATCATACGTTCCTGTCTCAATAGCTTTGCTCAATTCTGTTTCAGTCATCGCTGCCAGCCTCCTGCTGTTTTCTGCTTTTTTCTACCTTCCTGCTTCTTTTCAACACGTGCCTGCATCTCCTTGCATTCTTGCTAAACTTCCAGATAGTGGGTTTCCGGCAAGCTTCGCAGCGCGGCGGCACTCATTTCAGCGGTAATATCACGCTGCGGCTGCGCCATAAGCTCGTACCCGACCATAAATTTCTTAACCGATGCCGATCTGAGCAGCGGGGGCAGGTAGTGCATATGCAGTTGAGCTCCGGGATAATCCTGACTGTTGGTGGGCAGTTGGTGAATTCCCATGGAATAAGGGAAGCTGGTCTGAAACAGGTTGTCATAGCGGATGCCGAGACGCTTGATGATATCGGCAAGCGCTTCCCGTTCTTCCGGACGCAGATCCGTGAGCGTCTGAACGCCGCGTCGGGGCAAAACCATGGTCTCATACGGCCAGACTGCCCAGTAGGGGACCAGCGCGGTAAAAGATTCATTTTCCACCACAATCCGCTCACCCTGTTCCCGTTCATAGTTGAGATAATCTATAAGCAGGCTGGTGCCGTGCTCGTTGAAATAGCTCTCCTGCCGCTCCAATTCCTTTGCAGGAAGGTCAGGAATGAGTTCCTCAGCCCAAATCTGGCCGTGCGGATGCGGGTTTGAGCAGCCCATCACGGCTCCCCGGTTCTCGAAAATCTGCACATGGGCGATTTCCTCCCGGCTGCCGAGATCCTGGTACTGCCGTTCCCAGGTATCGACTACGCTGAGGATTGACCGGGTATCCATCCGCGCCAGAGTCAGATCATGGCGAGGCGAAAAACAGACCACCCGGCAGATTCCCCGCTCGCTTCGAGCCTGAAGCAGGCCGTGGGGGCCCGAGGTATCCTGCAGCTGCGGCGAATCTGGCAGCAGGGCTGAAAAATCGTTATCAAAGACAAAGGTGCCGGTGTAATCCGGATTTACCGAATCTCCGGCCCGACTGTTTCCGGGACACAGATAGCAGTGGGGATCATACTCGGGACCGGTATCGCGCTGCGGAGCCTCAGTCTGCCCCTGCCAGGGACGCTTGGTGCGGTGGGGAGAGACGAGAACCCACTCTCCGGTAAGGGGATTGAGCCGCTTATGAGGATTGTCGAATAATTTCATGGGTGCCTCCGGGGTAAAAAACGCTTGTACACGTGTACATTATAGGGTATAATCAGGAAAAGTCAAGAGAAACCTATGGTATGAAACCAGTAACGTGAGAGCCGCGATATGAACGACAACAAAAAAGAGAGGACTGCCCGCGGGGCCATCACGCGGGATACCGTTGCCCGGCTTGCCGGAGTCAGTTCCGCCACCGTTTCCCGGGTATTCAACGATTCCGGCAGCGTTGCCGGGGAGCGGAGGAGGGCGGTTCTGGAAGCGGCTGAGACCCTCGGCTACCGCCCGAACAAATCGGCAAGTGCCCTGCGGCGGAACGGAACTGGAATAATCACCTTTGTCGAATTTCCCAAACCGTCGAGAAAGTATTACTGGGGCCTGCTTCCCGATTTTTCCTGGTTCTACGGGGAAATAGTCAAAGGCATTCAGGCCTGTCTGGCGCCGACTATGTACCAATTAAACATGGCTAGTGCATCTAGTGCAGCAGCGCTGAAGGCCGCTGCAGCGGAATCCGATGGTCTTATCTGTTTCGATATCGATATGCTCGAAGAGGCCGAAATGGTCAGGAGCCTTGGAGTTCCCTACATAATCGCTCATCATACCCGCACCTTCAGCGGCTGTAACCGCTGTTCCACCGATAACCGGATCGGGGGCCGACTGCAGGCCGAACAGCTTTATGCTGCCGGAGCGAGGAATCCGCTCTATGTTACCGGGCTCACCAGTGAGGTAGAACCGCATGCCGAAAGACTGCAGGGATTTGAGGAATACTGGGCTGAGGCCGGGATCAACTCTGAAACCAGCCCTATTTCCCCGCAGATCCTCGAAGCTGCTCCCGGAGGTCGAGGCGGCTATGATGCGGCAAAAACCGCAGCTGAAAAGATACGCAGCGGAACTTGCGACGGGATAGCCGCAGTAAATGACGTAACCCTCATCGGGCTCCTGAACGGACTTGCTGCTCAAGGCCTTGAACAGCAGATTCCCCGGCTGCCGTTTTGCGGATACGATGCAGTACCTTTCAGAAACCTGCTTCCGTACCGTTTTGCCTCCATCGACATTCAACCAGGCAAGCTCTATTACCGGGCGGCTGAGCTGCTTCTTTCTCAGTTGAGCGGAAGCCGTTTAACCCGAACCCCGATAGAAGAAATATTCTCACCTTTGGCGGTGCCAGTGATTTCTGAGCAGCCGCAGTTGCCGGGTGCCGGCTGAAATGAGTATATTATACTCCTGTAAAATTATTTTTTAAGGAGTAACGCTGTAATGGCATTAAATACCAGAGCTAAAGGGGCGATTGTCAGGAGATTGGGAGTCAATGTTTTTGCCAATCCCAAATACGACCGCCTTCTCAAGAAAAAACCGCACGGTCCCGGGCAGGCGAAGGGAGCCCGATCTCGACGCAAGGAGAGCGAATATGCCCTCCAGCTAAAGGAAAAGCAGAAACTCAGATTCGCTTACGGCATGAACGAGCGCCAGTTTGCCAATACTTTTCATAAAGCCAAAAAGCTTGCCGGCCAGACAGGAACCAACCTGCTCATCATGCTTGAGCAGCGGCTGGATAATGTCGTGTATCGACTGGGTTTTGCCGCAACCCGGGCCCAGGCCCGGCAGATGGTAAGTCATGGTCATATTCAGGTAAACGAACGCCGGGTTACGATACCCTCCTATCTTGTTTCAGAAGGGGAGACGGTAACCGTAAATCCCTCCGGGAACATCAGCAAAAATGTTCGGGAAAAGCTCGCCTCGAGCGGGACTCCGACTCCGGTATGGCTGTCTGTGGATGCTGATCTGCTGACAGGCAAGATCGTGAGACTTCCATTCCGTGACGACATCCCGTCGATTGCAAACGATCAGATGGTCGTAGAGTACTACTCACGATAGGAATCACCGGGAACCGACTGGCCTGAAAATTCCAGCAAGCTTGACGGTTTCCGGTACCTACGGGTAAAAGGATACCCGGCAGTTCTCAGCAGCTGCTTCCACGGACCGCGGCGGGCAAACTGGAGAACCCCGGCAGAAACCAGCGAATAGAGCGCACGCCTGATATCATCCTGCTCCCACCCGGAGAGCGCCCCGAATCCCTTGAAGCGGTACAGCTTATCTCTGCGGACGGCCAGTGAAAAGCGCCCTTCCAGAATGGCTGTCGCATCATTGATGGTATGGAGTAGTTGATGCCGCCTGATCAGGCTGATGATTTCCCGTTCTCCCTCAGCGAACAGCTGACGGTTGCCGTCACAGATATCGCACCCGAAACAGACCTCGGGTTCAGCTTCCAGCATTTCCAAAAGGGCTTTTCTGCGGCAGACAGATCCGCTGGTAAAAACCTGCAGCAGAACTTTCTTTCGCCTGCTGCCCTGCCGCACGCTGACTCGGGTATCTGAAACTGCCCCCGAATCTTCGGCAGCCTTTCCCTGATGAGAAGCCTCTTCAGCACCAAGCAGAAGCACGGCCTGAGAGGGCTTTGTATCCCTGCCGGCCCGGCCCGTCTCCTGCAGGTACGCCTCGGCGGAAGATGAAAGATGATAATGAATAACCGATCGGATGCCGGCCTTGTCAATCCCCATTCCGTAGGCAGTTGTAGCCAGCAGCACCCCGTCCTCCGAATGAAAGAACCACTGCTCGATCTCCTTCCGCTCCTCCTTGGAAAGACCCGCATGGTAATACCTGATTCGGCTGTCCTGGAGCCGCAGCCTCAGTTCGACAGCAGTTCTTTCCGTAGTCAGGCGGGTACCGCAGAAAACGATAAGCGGACGCTGCATCCCGATCTGCGGATCGATGAGCTTTGCCAGATCATGCATTTTCGAAAGAGAGGGCACCACCCGGTAGGAAATATTCGGCCGGTCCGGATTGCCCCTGATCAGGTGAGCCCCCTCACCGTTGAAGACATATGCAGTTATATCTGCAATAGCCTCAGGGGCCGCAGTAGCGGTAAAAGAGGTAACCTGGCGGGTCCCCAGTTCCCTGAGAGCTTTCCCGACACCCAGGTAGGAAGGCCGGAACGTCGTCCCCCACTCGCTGACGGTATGCGCCTCATCGATTACCGCATGAGCAATCGGCAGCCCGGCCAGCTTTTTCCTCAGCCCCTCCTGCTGGAGAATTTCCGGATTGGTCAGAATAAATGTAAATTCTCCCTTCATCGCGGAGTCAAACAGCTTTCTTCGCTCTTCCTTCGACTGTCCTCCTCTGATAACTGCGCAGGAGAGTCCAGCTTCTTCGAGACGTCGGGCTTGATCCGCTATAAGGGAGAGAAGCGGAAAGACTATCAGCGTGATGCCCTCCAGCAGGGCCCCTGGGAGCATAAAGCAGAGACTTTTCCCCGAACCGGTAGGAAGGATGACAATCTGGCGGTGAAACGATTCTTCCGCGATTTCGGGACCGAAATACCCTGACCCCTCAAGAATGTTGCTGATACAGAGCTGATTGGTCAGCCGACTCCGGCTGTTCGCAAGCTTGCTTCTTCATGGAATCCCCCTGTTTTTCTTGCCTCTATCTACATATCTATAGACTCGAAAAAAGGGGGATTTTATTCAAAAATTGAGAAAATGCTTAAAAATTGAAAAAAAATCAGAAATAGCGTATTGGTCGCACGTGCAGTTCATTATCCTTGACATAACATACTGGGTGCCGGTTTCAAAGTATACATACCATTCGTTCCACCGTCATAATCTGAAGATGTCCAGTAATAGTAATCAGGAACCCTCAAGCCCTTTTGGTGAAGGTTCGTTGCTTTTATAAGGACCAAGTTCTTCAATGGTTGGAAGGAACCAGTCATCGTATCCTCCGTAGACCAGCTCATAGCAGTAAGCGTTTGCAAAACCCCGCTTGTCAGCAGTATATCCGACAGCATCCTGTCTCTGCACGATTTTGCTGTGTGTCTTTGGTGCACACTATCCTGCAGCTGTCTCAAGAGAAAGAACTCATTTACTCCCTCTTTGAAGCTTGTCTTTTCCTTCCCGCGACCGCGGGCGGCCTCGATAAGCCATAATATCCAGCTGCCGAGGCCTTTATCATGAAGACTATACCGCCTGCGGGATGACGGTTTCTCCTATGGCGTAATTATCCTTTACCGCATTCTTGACCGTCGCCCCGGTACCTCTGGCACCGGGAAGAACTTCTAAAGCCAATTTTCAAAAATGCGAAGCATTTTGAAATTGGCTCGATATGCTTTTAATTTCAATCAGGGGGATCTGGATGGTAGTACCGTCAATTCTGGTGATGACCATTGTCTGGGCCGTTTGAGCCGACAGAATAGCTGAAACGATCAAAAAAAAGCCGATAAAAAGAAAACTTTTTTTTCATGGTTTACTCAACTTTTTATCCATACGTAAAATTCATACACATACCGGTGCGGCGTAGAGGCAACTTCAGGAAACCGCGTATTAGAGCCGATTTCAAGGAATTTCCTCACGCTAAGAAAGAAGGCTATAGCTGTTTTACCAATTTGTAAATATTTTTGTTTGCAAATGGTACAGAAATGGTAGAAATGGGGCAAACATATTTTCTACCCCTTCAGGACATCAGAAAAAGCTGTTAGGATTATTGAGAACAAATAAGGAAGGTCTATATGCGCCATGAAGCAAACCTTTGGGATGAAGAATGGGATGTAGCGGTGATCTGGCGACGGCTTTGCCGGGCTTTCATTGCAATCGAGGCACAGCAGGGGCGTCGGTTATAGTGCTGGAGAAAATGAAATCAGCCGGCGGCAACTCACGCATCAGCGACAGCGGAATTGCTGCCCCGGAAACTGACCTGCAGAGTGCCCGGGGAATAACCGATTCCCGGGATCTCTTCTATGAGGATATCATGCAGTCCGGGCTCAACCTTAATCAAGCCGATCTTGTCAGGATGCTGGTCGATCACGCCAGAGAAGCCTTTGAATGGAGTCGGGACGATCTGGGGACAGCGTACCTTGACCGGGTCGATATTTTCGGCGGTCACTCGGCAGCGCGCTGCTATACTGCCGAGAAGATTTCCGGTTCAACGATAATCGCCCGACAGCTGGAACGGCTGAAGGAGCAGGGTGTAGCGGTGAAGCGCGAAACCCGATTCTGCGGGTATGTCCAGGATAAAACCGGCCGCATAACCGGCATCCGGGCAGCCGCTGCAGCCTCGCCTGATAAGGAGATCCTTATGAGAGCTCGACGAGGAGTCGTACTTGCATCCGGAGGGTATGGGGCCGATGTCGAATTTCGCAGGCGTCAGGATCCGCGTCTCGACGCTTCGATCGATACAACAAACCGCAGTTCAGCCACTGCGGAAGCGCTCGAGGCCACTTTCGAAATCGGAGGTCAGCCGGTTCAGCTCTCATCCATCCAGTTGGGACCGTGGGCGTCTCCCGATGAGAAGGGATTCGGCCATGGACCGCGGTTTGCCGACTACATTGTCTTTCCCTACGGAGTAATTATTGATCCAGCTTCCGGCCGCAGGTTTGTCAATGAGCTTGCCGACCGCAAGCGTGTATCCGATGCTCTGCTCAATGCGGGGCATCCATGCATAGCAGCTGCAGATTCTGCAGCTGTTGCAAAAGCAGGCTGGGATATCTCGAGAGCCCTGAAAACCCGGGTAGTTCGCACCTATGATACCCTCGATGCCCTTGCATCAGCCTACGGTATTTCCTGCGAAATCCTGGAAAAAACCATTTCACGATTCAACGAAGCGGTTTCCTCCGGAAGGGATGCAGATTTCGGCAAACCGATCCTGGAGCAGGCCGGGCCCGTCGAAACCCCTCCGTTTTATGCCATGCGCTTATGGCCCAAGGTCCACCACGTCAGCGGCGGTGTAGGAATAAATACCAGAGCCCAGGTGATCAATCGGGAGGGAGATCCGATACCGGGGCTGTATGCCGCCGGGGAAGTTGTCGGAGGGATTCACGGGGCTAATCGGCTCGGAAGCTGCGCAATTACGGAATGCTTTGTCTTCGGGCGGGAAGCTGGGCGCAATGCGGCCATGAACGTCCACTGAGAATTCGGGAGGCTTCGCCAGAAAAAAGCGTTCTCCAGAAAAAGTTGAAATAATTTGTTTTTTTCTGCAGGTGTCAGTATATTACTATACAGTAAAGCAGTTTACATAACAGTTTGCAAATAATGAACTGGAGAGGAGAGGGCTATGGAAGAGAATAAAAAACGGAAAATGCTGGTTCTGGTAAATATCCTGGGGCTTGCAGTCGCCCTGGTAATGAATGTACTGGCTAATGCTCTCCCGTTGAACGGAAAAAATACCGGGGAAATATCAGATTCCATCCCCGATCTTTTTGCCCCTGCCGGGATAACCTTTGCTATCTGGGGGGTTATCTATTTGCTTCTGATAGTGTTCGCGGGGTATCAGGTATATCTGTTGAGAAAAAAGCCTGACAATGTCGACTCAGTAAGCCTCATTGGAATCTGGTTCTTCATTTCAAGTATTGCAAATGCTCTCTGGATAGTTGCCTGGCATTGGGAACGGCAAATACTCTCACTGCTTCTGATCATTACCATGCTCATATCATTGATGATAATGTTCACCCGAATCAAATCGGTGCAGAAAAAGACAAAACCCGGATTTGCGATTGCCGTAGAAATTCCGATAAGCATATACTTCGGCTGGATAACCGTAGCATCAATAGCCAATCTCACAACCGTGCTTGTAGTCTATGAATGGAACCGATTTGGCCTTTCTGAGCAGTTCTGGACAGTATTTGTTATAGGAGCCGCAATAATCATAAATCTGCTGGTGCTCTTCAGGGAACATGACATCTGGTTTCCTCTTGTCGGTTTCTGGGCGTTACTGGGTATTATGGTAAAGCGAACAATGGAAGGGGTAGAGCCCGCTCAGGCCGTTGTCATCGCTGCAATAGCCGGAATGGTGATTCTCGGGGTTTCTATCATACTGAAGACCGCGATAAAAATTCGTTACGGCCTGACCGCTGCTAAATAACGTAAATAACGTAAATAACGTAAATAACGTAAGCATCAGCCCCCCCTTGGTTAACGGCAGAAAGCAGTGTATACTCCTCACAGAAAAATCCAGAAATAAAGGAAATGCTATGAGTCCCCAGTATTATTATCCGGATGGTTACCGCTCTAAACTGTCGCTTGAAGAGACCGAGAAGGCGATTGCCGATATAAAAACCTTTTTCCAGACCTATCTATCTGCCCAACTGAAGCTGCGCCGGGTTACCGCTCCGCTCTTTCTGGAAGCCGGAACCGGGGTTAACGACGACCTGAACGGGATAGAAAAACCTGTTTCATTCACTCCGAAAGGAATGGAGCATATAACTGCTGAAATACCCCAGTCACTGGCAAAGTGGAAGAGAATGATGCTTGGAGACTACAACATCCCCGCTGGTTATGGATTATACACAGATATGAATGCCATACGACCCGACGAGGAGCCGGATAACCTGCACTCCTACTATGTAGATCAGTGGGATTGGGAAATGGCGATAACCCCGGATAAGCGAAACCTGGATTTTCTCAAAAATATTGTACGCAAAATTTACGCTACGCTGACGGCAACTGAGTTTCTGGTGTACGAAAGCTTTCCGGAAATTACGCCGATTCTGCCTGAAGAGATTACCTTTATTCAATCTGAAGATCTCTGCCGCACCTATCCGGACCTTTCTCCGGTCGATCGGGAATCGATGGCTGCCCGGGAGTTCGGGGCGGTTTTTGTCATCGGAATCGGGGCTGACCTGTCCGACGGAAAACCACATGATGGACGGGCTCCGGATTACGACGACTGGAGCAGTGAAAGCGAGGACGGCTATTGTGGGCTGAACGGAGATATTATCTTATGGAACCCGGTCCTGGAACGAACATTTGAGCTCTCATCGATGGGGATCCGGGTTAACCGCGAGACGCTTCAGCATCAGTTAACGCTCAGGGGAGCGGAAAAAAGAGCAGAGCTGCTCTTTCATAAGCGCCTGCTCAGGGGGGATTTTCCTGAATCTGTCGGCGGGGGCATCGGACAGTCCCGCCTTTGTATGTTTCTTTTACGTAAAGCCCATATAGGCGAGGTTCAGGCAAGCTTATGGCCGGAAGTGGTACGAAAGAAATGCGCGGAAAATGCTATTCAGCTGATGTAAAAAAATGGTATTAAACTGGGATTATACTGGTAAAAAAAATAGCTGTCAGGATAAATAATTTCCGACAATGGAAAAAAAGATTATTAACACTGACCATGCAGACGTGCTAATATGCAGAAGTTCTCGGAATAAAGGATTGGGGAATCCTCCGGGATGCTTGAAATAATAAGGTGATTTGGGTTTAAGGAGTACAGCATGCCTAAAGAAGAACTCTCGTATTTATTGGTGACACCGTACACCATCGCAAAAAGCAGGACCGGAGGAGTACTGTCCCGCCTGCTTTCCCGCCTCGATCTGGAACTGGTTGGGGCGCAAATGTTTGCCCCGACAGCAGAATTTGCCCGTGAATATGCCGAATCCGTACTTTCTGCCTATGAGGGAGACAGCCGGAAAGGAGCTCTGGTGCTTCAGAAGTATATTCTTAATGCCTTCTCGCCAAGCGGAGGGCGTCGGCACCGGGTCCTGCTGCTGCTTTTCAAAGGGGAGAATCCCTATGAGAAACTCTCTTCTGTTGCCGGACCTCTGTACAAGGACGATGTCAATATTGAACTGCTGACCGGAGAGACGATACGCGACACCTATGCCGACTTTGTGACCTCTGCTGATGATCCTGAAAAGGTGCTCTATTATGAGCCGGCAGTTCTTACCCCCAGAAGTCCGATTACGGCAATGCATCATCTGAATATGATCAGTGAGTTTATCAAGGATGAGGATACGGTAATTGCCAACATGGCCTATCCTGATCCGCAAGAGATAGAACGCACGCTGGTTATCATAAAGCCGGATAACTGGCAGTTTGCCAGCTCCAAACCGGGAACCATCATCGATATGTTCAGTCGGACAGGGCTGCGGATAATCAGTACGAAAATTCATCAGATGAGCGTCGCCCAGGCCCTTGAATTTTACGGATCGGTAAAAGATATCCTGATCAGCAAGTTATCTCCCATGTTTGCCCGGCGTGCCAGGAAGATGCTCGAAAAAGAGTTCGGGATTGACTTTGCAGACAAGACAGGCGACAGTCTGGTCAATACTGTCGGGCGGGAGCTCTCAATAGATCAGTTTTATCAGATTATTGAATTCATGACCGGCTGCCGACCCGACCAGTGCCCTGTAGAAGATCTTGAGAAACCCGGAAAAGTGAAGAGCATGGTGCTCATATATGAGGGGGAGAACGCAGTAAACAAGATTCGTGAGGTCCTCGGGCCGACGGACCCCACAAAAGCTCCCGGCGGCACCGTACGGAGGGAGTTCGGACAGAATGTCATGATAAATACAGCACACGCTTCCGATTCGCCGGAAAGTGCCGTCAGGGAGATGAAGATTATCGGTATACAGCATAATAACTGCTATGAGCTTATGAAGCAGTATCTCGATAAACACTCGTTATTAGATAAAGCTTGAGGACCTGTTATACGGATTGCGAATCCGGCGAATTCCCCGAATCCGGTGAGCTCTGAGAATCCGACAAATACCCCGAATTCTTTGAATTCGGCAAAGTGTTTCTCATGCTGAATTCGCATCCGCAGTAGCTTTGCCGGTAGAGGTTCAGCTCTTTACTGAGCTGCAGACTGCGCCTGAACCCGTCTTTTTTCTTGAAATTCTCCTTGAGAAAGCCCCCAAGGCGATTTCCTATACTGAAAATCGCCGGGCTGTTTTTGTGCGGGCTGAGCGTCAGGGTAGTGGTAAACAGTTCCAGGTTCAGTTCATCAGCCTTTTTCCTGGTTCGAGCCAGATTGAAGGCAAAACAGACCTGACACCGTTTTCCGCCTTCCGGCTCATTTTCGAGGCCGCGAACAGCTTTCAGCCAGGCGTCATGATCCCAAGTATCTTCTATAACATCAACAGTAAAAAAATCAGCCAGCCTTCTGACGTGCGAGAGACGTTTCAGATACTCCTCATAAGGGTAAATATTTGAATTTGAATAAAAAAGAACTGCCGCCTGTCCATTCTCCAGAAGCCGCTCAACCGAAGGGGCCGCACAGGGAGCACAGCAGGCGTGAAGCAGGATCGGGGACGAGGACGGGTATGCCGGTTGAGGTTCCTTTTTCACAGTGTATTCTGCTTTGTCCGTAGTTTGCGTTGTATTCATAGCGGTTACATCCTATTGCCAAATCTCTCTTTTATCAACTGATCGTATTGCAGTTTCATCACTTATAAGGTATATTCCTCTCGCTATGAAAACATACGATGTAATAATTGTCGGATCCGGTCCCGCAGGAATGGGAGCAGCCTTCGAGCTGACCAGTAACAATAAAAACATTTCTATTCTTATACTAGATGCCGAAAAATATTCGACCGGCGGCATGCGAAACGACTGTAAAATGAATTTCACCTATCCCATCGGGTTCCCCCTTGAGTATTGGGATAAAGCCCGGGCGGACAGATATCTGGAGAAAGTATCAGCCTTTCTGAAGCCGACCATCCTCCCCAAGAAGCAGCTTGAGATCTATCAGCAGAGAGCCAGACGACTTGATGTAAGCCTGATAGAAATTGAACAGACCCATCTTGGCACGGACGGCGGTCTTGTGCTGATAAAGAAGCTTCTCGCCGAGCTCGGCGAAGCGGGAATAGATCTGGCGCTCGGTGAGGCAATGACCGGCATCGATCTGTCAGAAAAAACCATAACTACCAACGAACGGATCCTCGGATATCGAGCGCTGCTGGTAGCCCCGGGACGGAAGGGCTTCCGGTTTCTCCAGAACCTCATGGATACGATCAAAGTTGATTACATCGATAATATCGTAGATATCGGTATCAGAATCGAGACCCGTATCGAACACTTCCCCATAGTACGGGACTACTATGACCCTAAATTTCATTTTCCCGAAAAAGTGAGAACCTTCTGCACCAACAGCGGCAATGCCCATGTGGTCAAGGAAAACTACAAGACTATCCATGGGGAGCCCTATTGCTCGGTTAACGGACATGCCTATTCCGCAAAACAGGGCAAGGAAAACGGACTGGTAAATTTTGCCATGCTGCAGACTGTCGGTCTTACCGCGCCCCTGGCAAGCGGCCAGCTGTTTGCCGAAAATCTCGGACTGCAGGCGATGCTTATGGGCGGGGGAAAACCTCTGATGCAGCGGGTAGGGGATTTTCGCCTGGGCACCCGTTCAAAAGAGGCCAGCTTTAACGATGATCTGTATGACTTTAAACCCAGCCTGCTGGCCTGCTGTCCCGGAGATATCAGCCTTGCCATGCCTGCAAGAATCCTGCGGGCTATCTGGAAAGCCATGAAAAAACTTGACACCATAGTTCCAGGAGTTCTGCACCCGTCGACAATCATGTATTACCCGGAAATAAAGCTCTATGCCAATAAACCCGAATACCTTGATGAGAACTTCCGCGTGTATGATTCGATTTTTTTCGCAGGGGACGGAGCAGGAACGAGTCGGGGAATTACCGCTGCCTGGGCAAGCGGCATCCGTGCGGCCGAGGGAATTGCCGGTAGTATCTAAACTGCTGCAGGCCTTCGAAATCCCGAATCCGAGATCCGAGAGAGGGTAATTTTACAGACTCAGATCCGGCAGGCTATAATCTTGTTCCGGCAAACTCTTCCTTGCGGCCCGGGCAGTGTTCCCGCTCGCAGTACTGACAGCTGGTAAAGCTCTTTTCTGACTCATACAGCAGACCCGAAATGGTTTTATTGGGTATCATCAGGGAACTCTCAGTTAGAAACACCCCGACAGGATCGCCGTTATCGAGCAGTGTGAATATGCCGCGAAGTTCCTGGACAGGCCAGATATCGACATTGCCAGATCCCGGGTTGACACTGTTGAGCTTACCCAGGCCGAGCCGTTCCTGAATCTGGCTGATGGTGTGGAGTCTTGCTGCCCCTAAGGCCATAGTCTTGAGCGTATCGAGCCAGAAGGGCGCCAGCATATCGAGTCCGGAAAGATCGTAGTCCTCCATCTCATTCCCGCAGGTAATGATATAGGGAAATACCCGATGTACCTCTGCGAGTTCTGTGAGAACCTTGCCGCAGAAAGGAACCCCGCTCGCGGTTATATGGACCCCCTCATCCAGGACTTCTCGTTCTTCAATAAAAGCGGTGCAAATCAACACTTTCGGGATAAGACGCCTGCGCGGCATCAAACAGCTCCCGGGCTTCCCTCGCCTGGATAGGAATCTGAGATGATGGTCAAAAACTTCTTACATGATTAAATGGGGCGGTAAGTTTTATCAACTTTTCAGACATCAACTTTCAGACATGGTCCTCCAGTCAGGCGGTTCAGGACGTAATAAAGGCACCAATGCCGCAAGTTTTCTTTCCATTCGGCAAGCAGCCGGCCAGGTTCCTTACTGTCACCGGGGGAAGATCAGCACCAGCCCAAGCCGGGCGGATTCTCCACTATTCGGAGCAGAGGTATAGCGGGAAACGACAACCGTGTCACCAACGCAGTCAACCGTAAGCAATCCCTGATCCCGGGTTTCTACCGTTCCCTTAATCCTGTAGGTCCTGGCTGCCTCCGTCTGAATGAATGCTCTCAGCGCTGCACTCTCAGGCGGCGAAGCCGGAACAAGCTTGACGGGTACAGGGCGTCCCTGCGGTCCCCAGCCGGCAAAAACCGGCTGCAAACGCAGTCCGGCGCTGCTGGTGCCTTCACCGTTACTGGTGCCTTCACCGTTACTGGTGCCTTCACCGTTACTGGTGCCTTCACCGTTACTGCCCCCGAAACCGCTGCTCACGGAGTCGGTTTTACGGAAATCTTCCAGAAAACCCCTGTCTATGTGGCCGTAGGTTGTCAGCCTGATTGGAGCTCCGGGCTTTATCTCCTGAATGCTCGCTGTTATTTCATCCAGAACTTCCTGTGAAACCAGGTCGGTCTTGTTAATGACAAACCGATCGCTGAAGGCAACCTGCTCGGTGATAGTCAGCAATGATTTGCGCAATACAAGATAGCGGGAAGCATCAATAATACAGAGCATGCCGCGATAGTCGAAAGCCCCGTTCGACTTCCTGTCCGCATAGGTGAGAATTTCCATCATCGGGGCCGGTTTTGCGAGACCTGAAGCTTCGACAAAGAGAACATCTATGCCGGTATCGGCAAAGGCTGCGATAGAATCGACAAATGACCCCGAGAGGCAGCTGCAGAAAATCTGCCCGCCGTTGAGCTCAGTCGTAATAATCCCGTCCCGTACCGGCAGTCGTGAACCATCGATTCCCAGATCCCCGAACTCATTGACAATAACCCCGGCCCGGCCGCTGCGATAGAAACCGAGGAGGGTCTGCAGCATGGTTGTTTTCCCGGAGCCGAGAAACCCTGCTATGAGGTACAGCGGGATTTTCTTATCAGCATTCTTGCCTGAATACTGTCCGGAAAGCGTATTATCAGCCATTACATTACTTCTTTGATCTTCTCGATCAGCTCATCACGACCGGGAATCAGTGATGAATACTTCAGTTCCCCATTGATATAGATACTCGGCAGCTGCTTTACCCCCATAGCCCCGCAGCGGGCAATATTTTCCGGGGAGGTATACTTGTATTCAACAACCTCCACATTATCGCCGAAATGACCGGCGGCATCAACTGCCGAGGCCAGCATATAGGTACAGGCTGCACAGGTGGCAGAATCCAGAGTGAATACCTCGATAAGCGGCTTTGCCAGGTTGGCATAGTCTGGGAGTTCTCCGGTAAACTCAAGCCCGACCGATTCGTAATTCTTGATCATCTCCCGTACCGTATCGGTTTCGTGAACTGCCTGCTCGATGGCAATGGCATTCTCTATGGGAATATCAAACGGCATATCACAGCCGGGGGCAATGATAAGATGATCGGTAGTGTCGAGGGAGTCGATAAGGTCAACCGTTGCCTTCATGTTATCCTGCTGATTGCCGAACAGCATGACCGATGTGAGCGGAATGTTGCCGCCGATGGTAATATTGTACCGGTCGGTAATTTTTTTTGCCGAAGCCAGATTGACATTTTCATCGACAGAAATACTGTCGGGCCGGGTTCTGCACATGGGCTCGATATTCTGGGAAGCGTTGCCGCAGACAAAGAATGAGGAGAAAGCCCCGGCTTCCCTGATTGCCGCAAAGAGGTCAGTGAAGGGCTCATCCATAAACTCGCCGAAATGGTCGGCTGAGATCTGGGAGATAAGCGGATCGACAACCGCGACAATATCGGCACCGGCTTCGACCATATATCCCGCGATAGTCTGAGCTACTTTGTTTGTGTAGGACAGCAGGGCACGAACATACTCCGGATCGAGGATCATGTCCATGAACAGATTGGTCCCTCTCAGATGGGAAGCCAGGGTGAAAGGACCGCAGATGAGGCCGTAAAGGGCGGTAGTGTCGCCCACAGCGGCATGCATGCGGCGGATCGCTTCCAGTTCCATACCAAGACGTCCATCCTCAGGACCGGGAATTACCTCAGGGATATCAGCAGTATCGGCCAAGGGGTGCGATGCCACAGTGGGCGGACCGTTCTCTGACCACATCAGCTCACAACCCAGATTTCTGCTTCAATCTGCAGATCGAACATAACCGGCTGTCCGTCGGAATATATATCTTGTGAACCTGCAGCAGTGATTCAACTAACTTATCTACATCTGTTGAAACATCCACAGCGAGTATCCAGCCAGCTTGCCGGCATGAACTCCTGCAAAAGGAACCCAGGGGGGTTTTATCGAGCTTTCACTCCACTCCCACTCCCGCCCCGCAGGACAGCGGCAATACGTTCTTTACCTGTCATTATATATGCACCTCTCGTTAAATGTGTCCAGACAAACTTCGCCCCATGCGGCAAAAAGGTTTTGCAGCGGGAAAGAGAGCAAAATGTCTGTTAATCCTTATTCAGCCGTCACTTGAGCCAATTTCAAAATGCTTCGCAATTTTGAAATTGGCTCCAAACACTGCTCTTGCTTTTTGCAAGAGCAGCACTTGATGAAAAAAACAGAAGCCCGGATCAAGCTTGCGGTAGTGAGCTGGTATCCTGCAAAACCCGGGCGCCGACGTAAAAATCCTGTTATGAAACTTTTGCTGAGCTGTACCCGCAGCATCTGCAGCAGAGGCAGCATCAGCGGTATAAAATCAGCTCCGATGTTTTCGCAATAGGACTGGGTAACCGGAGCGCCGCCGACCATGATTTTCACCTTGTCGCGAATACCGGCAGAAACGGCTTCCTTGACAACTTCCTGCATTGCCGTCATGGTGGTAGTAAGCAGTGCCGAGCAGGCAATAATATCGGCATTGTTGTCAATTGCCGCCTGGACAAACTTCTGAGGAGAAACATCGGTCCCTAGATCGACGACCGTCATGCCCTTTCCTTCGAGCATCATAGCTACCAGGTTTTTCCCGATATCGTGAAGGTCGCCTTTTACTGTGCCGATTACAACGGTACCTTTGGACTTAACGCCGGCATCCACGAGAAACGGTTTCAGCAGAAATGTTCCCGCGTTCATAGCCCGGGCTGCAATCAATACTTCCGGCACAAATACTTCGTTGTTCTTGAACTTTTCTCCGATAATTCCCATTCCGGACATCAGCCCATCTTCAAGAATAATCTTTGCGCTGACCCCTTCATCGAGGGCCGCCTGAACCAGTTCCTTAACCTCTTTTGCTCTCCCTTTTTGCAGGAATTCAGAAAGAGCCTGCATGTCAGCCATACATAATCTCCTCTCTGCCTGGAGCTCAATCCACGAAGCTATGCAGTAATGTTTTTTTCCACTTCAGCGGCGATCTGGCTGTTACCGGAGAAATTCCGGTAATTCACAGTGACGGGTTCGCGGAAGATTTTCACTCCCTTCCCCGCCGAAGCAGATGTAGTATTGTAATAACCATACCCTGTCGTACGTCCGCAGTCTGTAAAATATTTTTATAAAATTGCACTATTTTATCATCTTGAATTGCCGGAAGTCGCCGGTGCGCCGGAAGTCGCCGATGAACCGGAAGCTGCCGATGAACCGGAAGTCGCCGGTTATGAGTGGATTTCCTGATTGTTCCGCTGAATCTTTCCCGAATTCTCACGGTATTTCCCCGGTGAGATGCCGGCAATGCTCTTGAAAACCCGGGAGAAGTAGCTCTGGTCTTCAAATCCGACCAGGCCGGCAATTTCCACCAGGGTGCAGGGGGTAGTCCTCAGCAGGGTTTTCGCATGATCCACCCGGATCTGATTAATATACTGGGTGAAGCTGCAGTTCATCTCTTCTTTGAAAATCTTGCTGAAGTAGGCAGGGCTGAACGCCGCATAGGAAGCCGCCTCTTCGAGGCTGATCTTCTCGGTATAATGAGAATTGATATAGTGGAGGGTTCTGGCCAGACGATCGACATGCTTGGCCTCCTGCAGATTGAAAACCTGCTCGGAATACCAGTTGAGAACACCCGAAAGCCAGTAAGCAAGACTGTCTACGTCCCGGAACTGCCCGATTTCGCGGAGATACTGGTAATTGTAGGTGAGGATATCGTCCGGCTGGGCTCCTCCGTCAATGGCCGCCCGGGAAAGCAGTACTATGATCTCCTGAATTCTGAACTTGATAATCTCGAAGTCTCTGCCGCTGGAGAAAAAGACGTTGCCCAGAATTTCATTGAGCAGACGCTGAGCCTGATCCCGGTTTCCCCGGGAGATAGCGCTGAGCAGTTCTTCCTCCTTTTCGATAGGGTAGGAAACTGACTTCAGATCAACCGATGAATCTTTCAGTTCGTGGATATACTCTGATATTTTAGCTTGCTGCTGCTGATAGGCGCTGCTCTCGGTAAGCCGCCGGTCACCGGATCCCATAACCCAGCCGGCACACATGAGCAGCATTTCCGAAAGACTTCTGGACCGATCGGGAGAGACTATGGGAATTTCATCGATATACTGCGCGAAGACCTCTTCAGAGAGGGAAGGGTAGAGTTTACGCCACTCTTCCAGAACCTCCTCCTTATCGACGATCATGGCGGGACCTGCAATCAGGGCGCCGATCATCATCCCGTCACGCATAATGGGACTGCTCCAATAGATAAGAAATGATGCGCAGAAATAAATGAACGTTCCGCCGAATTTTTCCGCCTGTCTGGCGCTGTGCAGATGGTTTCTTCCGCACAGCGGCGATGTCCGTTCATCGGGGTGATCCCGGGCTATCCGGCAGAAGCAGAAGTCTGCCGCATCATCAGCGAGATCTGTATCGGTAATAATCCGGCAGGCAATACCGGTACTGGATTCATAATGAACCGCAATTTCCCGGGCCCTCTGAAGGATAGTGTCAAGATCTTCCCGGTGATGGATCTCGACGGGCTTCAATTTAGCTGAGGGGACGGTAGTCACTTTCATCAGATCTCCCCGAAGTACATCTCTTCAATGTAGTATTGCTGAAAATCAGCCCGGGCGGATAGTTCGATATAGGTAGTCTCCTGCTGAATCTGCCTGAGCCTGGTGAATTCATCCCGGTCCAGCAGGGCCCTGACCGCTCCCTCTCCGGCAGTATTGCCGACAGTGGTGGTGATTTTTGCCAGGCTTCCGGGAAGCAGGCCGATAATCCCGGCACTCTCAGGATTGATGTAGCTGCCGAATCCCCCGGCCAGGAATACCTCATCAATCTCATCCATAGAGAGCTCCTTTTCGGCTAGAAGCGTTCGTATGCCGCCGGCTATAGCCGCTTTTGCCAGTTGGACTTCCCGCAGATCCCTCTGGGTAAAATAGATAGGGTTTCCGCTCAAAGTCTGCTGCGCATCAGCAATCAGCAGGGCAGGAGATCCCTGAAAGTCGACAATCCAGGGATAATCCGGATCCCCAGGGTCAGCCAGTCTTCCAGTATAGTCGGCTGCTCCGGAAGCAACCAGCATCGCTGCGGCATCGATTATGCCGGATCCGCAGATACCTACAGCCGGGGTATCGCCGATGGTAGTAATTTCCACCTTCCCGTCAGTAAGTTTGACCGAATCGACGGCACCGGTAATGCCGCCGGTTCCATAACGGATATTGGCTCCCTCAAAGGCAGGTCCGGCAGCGGTTGAGCAGCAGACAACCTGCTGATGATCTCCCACCGCCATCTCTCCATTGGTGCCGATATCGATCAGCAGGGCCGGTTTCTCCCTGTTCGGCAGATCCGTTACACTGATGCCGGCGGATATGTCGGCTCCAACGTAGGCGGCAATTGAAGGCAGCAGCTCGACAAGTGCTTCCGGAGCGGCCGTGAAGCCCAGATCTCTTCCGGAAAAATTCAGCTTTTCAGTAAATACCGGAATAAAGGGGGCTGCGGCAATTCCCGCAGTTTCACAGCCGGTCAGCAGGTGCAGCATGGTGGTATTTCCGGCTATCGTCATTGCCCGCAGGCTGCAGCCGGGAATCCCGGATTCTGTAAAAAGGCTTCGCAGCCCAGTATCTAACTGACGGGAAATAGCTTTCTGCAGTTTGCCGGTATTTTCCGGGGCTTCCATCGTGTACTGGATACGGCTGATTACATCGGCCCCGAAACTTTTCTGTTCATTCAGCTGAGACCAGGTGCCGAGAATCGTGCCGTCAAGCAGGTTTATCAGATGCATAACAATCGTCGTGGTTCCAATGTCGACGGCACAGCCGCAGCGGGTCGTATCTTCCAGCTCTATAGAGCGCAGCGTATCGCCGTCCAGCAGGAACTGGAGCTTCGTCTTTCCCGTCTGCTTTTCGGTTTCGACAAACATGGTCCCGCTGCCGGATTCCCCGTCCAGCCGTGCTTTTCCCAGCTGCTGAAGAGCAGTAAGTGGGATGGCAATCTGTTCTGCAGGAACTCCGAGTTTTTCAAGCTGATTCAGCACCCGCTCGAGCCGCCCCTGCTGGTTATGAATGCTGGCGGTGCCAAGGTCTGCTTTCAGCAGCTTGAAGCGGGCGTGCTTCGCGGCGGCGGCCAGAGAGCTGTAAGCCTGTATCCGGGAGGCCTGAGAATCTGGAACCCATAAAACCAGTGTAGAATCGGCCGGTATCAGGGTTTTGCAGGCGAGACGCGTTCCGCCTTCGATATCAGGAGGGTCAAGAAGCTTGAGCTCCTGGTCGGTAATCGGATTCAATTCGCCGTCTTTGAGAATTATCCGACATTTGCCGCAGGTGCCCTTGCCCCCGCAAGGTGCGCTGAATCCGGAAATCTCCAGATCCCGGATAATATCAAGCAGGTTGGTTCCTGTTTCGGGAGAAAGCGTATAAGTCTCAGTTTTGTGTACAATGGTGAGGTGATTCATCTTCTGCTCCTGCCTATAGTATGAGTATACCTGCCTGATCCTCCCACAGACTGCAGCCGGCTGCTACATATTGCGATAGTCTCTTCCATAGGAAACGTAATGTTCGGCATTAATCCTGATTTTCTCTACCTCTTCGGCGGTAAGGGTACGCACTGCTTTAGCCGGTGAGCCGAGTATGAGCGAGTTTATGATACCTCGTTCGAGTGGAAGCAGCATCCGGCCCCGACCATGGAATTTTCACGAATAAGCACGTTGTCAAGAATGATCGATCCCATACCGATAAGGCAAAGGTCCTCTATGGTGCAGCTGTGGAGGATTGCCCCGTGGCCTGGTAACCCCGCGCCCTACAGTGAGCGGAATGTTTTCGGTAATATGGACTACGCAGTTATCCTGAATATTGGAATAATCTCCGATCGTTATCGTGCTGATGTCTCCGAGAACGGCATTTGCCCAGACTGATACGCAAGTTCCCAGCGTGACCCGGGTCCAATCACCACGGCACTTTCCATCAGGTATGCATCCGGGGCGATAACAGGTTTAAAAGTTTTAAAGTTTGTGATCATAGCCTATACCCTACACTAAAATAAAAACTCTGTCACGCACAAGAAACAGGACAGATAAAGCTTGATGGAGCTGTAAAAATTATATAGAGGATGACATGATACAAGGAATTTTGTTTGATATGGACGGAGTCCTGCTCGACTCAGAGGCGTATATTTGTGGAGGCAGCAATTGCCTATTTTCGCGAAAGGGAGTGGAGACGGCTCCGGAAGATTTTATCCCCCTTTCGTCGGAGCCGGTGAAAACCGGTATCTGGGAGTCGCGGAAAATACGGGATTCCCATATCTGGATATTGCGGCGGCGAAGGAGCGGACCTACGCGATTTATGGTGAGCTTGCCGCTGTCGCCTGGAGCCGCTTGACGGAGTAGTCGATTTATTCCGGGAATGTCGGCGCCGGGGACTCGCTGGCTGTGGCTACCAGTGCCGATAAACGAAAATGGAGATCAATCTGCATGAGATCGGGCTTGATCATGGTGAATTTGACGTTCTGCTCAATGGGCTTGATGTGGAACGGAAAAAAACCGTTTCCTGATATCTATGCACTGGCAGCCGAAAAGCTGGGCTGGAAACGGCGACTGTGTGGTGGTGGAGGATGCTCCCAACGGAGTCGAGGCGGCGGAAGCGGCCGGTTGTTCTTGCATAGGTATTACTTCGAGCTTTCCTGCTGAAGAGCTTTCAGTCAAGGGGGCCGACATCGTTGTTCCGGTCCTCCGGATCTCAGCGATTTTGTGGTTTCTTCTTTACCGAGCTGGAATGGTTTGGTCAGGAGCGCCTGCTCAGCGCTTACAGGCAGGCGACTGTTGTGCGGGAGCATGCCTATACTCCCTATTCAGGGTTTAAAGTGGAGCCGCGCTCGTTACCCGGACTGATGGAGCCGGGGGCGGGGGCGGGTGTGGGGAAAGAATATACAGCGGCTGCAATGTGGAAAACGCCAGTTACGGGGCGACAATCTGTGCAGAACGTAATGCCGTACTCTCTGCTATAGCTGCTGAAGGCATTACCGGCGATTCGGCAGACCGCAGGCAGACCTTTTCCCTGCTGGTGGTAGCCGCCGATACGCAGAACCCGACGCCGCCCTGCGCACAGTGCCTGCAGGTGCTCTCAGAATTCTGCAGTCCCGATTTTCCGGTATATCTTGCCAATACGGAAAAGATCCTGACCCGGGTAACCTTCGGGGAACTGCTGCCGTACCCCTTTGACGGCTCACCGCTGGAAAAGAAACAGGCTCGTTAACCTGGCTTCATCAGCAGCCGCATCAGCGGTCAAGCCAGCGCAGACCCGGCAGGGGCCATTGATCAGCTTTCTATTGTGGCACTTTCAAAATAATTACATTGTGAAAGTGCCCCTTAATCACTTTGAATTTTTCTCAATAGCCATTATTTTGCTCACTCTTCTATCGTGGCGGCTGTCGGCTTCGAAATCCGCATCGATAAAGGCATCGAGCATCCCCTCTACGGGATCCTGATAGGCTATTCTTCCGCCGAAAGCGAGAAAGTTGGCATTGTTATGCTCTTTTGCCATTCTGGCGGCAAAGATATTCTGCGGAAGGGCACAGCGGATGCCGTCAACCTTATTGGCTGCCATCGAAATACCGATGCCGGTACCGCAGCAGACAATACCGAAGGCATAGTCTCCGGCAGCATTGAATTCGGTGCAGGCCTGCAGAGCCTGATCCGGATAATCGGCACTCTCCCCGTCGGCAACACCCAGGTCGGTAACCTCAAAACCACGGGATACCAGGTGCCTGATAATGGTGTTCTTAATCTCTACGGCTCCATGGTCGTTGGCAATTACAACGTTATTTTTCATCATATGTCTTTCCTTCTCAACAGGTTTACCATTTATCGTGATATTCCCACCTGAAATTTTCCAGCATATCCAGTACAGCTTTCGGTTCAGAAGCCGTCTGCATCATGCTGCGGTGGATCTCCTTCATGAGCCCGTTCTCGACCATCGAATCAAAAAAGGCCAGCAGGGGATCGAAAAAGCCTTCAATATTAAGCAGCCCCACCGGTTTGCGGCTGTAGCCAAGCTGCAGCCAGGTATATACTTCGGTCCATTCCTCCAGGGTGCCGATCCCGCCGGGAAGGGCAATGAATCCATCAGCATGCTCAAACATGACCGCCTTTCGCTCGTGCATGGTTTTCACAATGACGAGTCTGGTAATTTCCAGAGCTGAAACTTTATGATGAATTTTTTCCGGGATAACGCCGATCACTTCTCCGCCGGCGGCCAGGGCAGAACGGGCGGTAATCCCCATCAATCCCGAATCGCTGCCCCCGTAAACCATGCGCAGGCCCCGCCGGGCAAGTTCGCTGCCTAAAGCTCTTGCAGAATCGGCAAACGCGGGATTATTTCCTACCTGGGAGGAGCAGAAGATGCAAACTGACTCCATGCATCAATCCAATAGTATAAGCGCCAGAAAACGGAGCGTATCAGTTCCCGTATTGATAATGCTGTGCGATGCCCCGTTTCCGGTTATGACCACATCTCCAGCAGCAACCTGCTTGTCACCGTCATCCTCGGTTACCGTACCGCTGCCGGCAAGAATGTAATAGTATTCAGTTTCATTCTGATGCTGGTGGGGGCCGATCCCATCCCCCGGTTCAAGTACAATCTCGGCAAGCAATCGGGCATGAGCCAGATTTTCCTGCTCAACAATATGCTGAATGCGTACGTTGCCGGGACCGCCGCGCATCTGCTCCCGATTTTCCACTCTCATCGAATCGTGTGTTTTAATCATCCGTTTTCTTCTCCTTTATCCATTAATCCATTAATCCATCAGATAACCTATCAAGTAATCTCTCAGTTTTTAGCAGGGAAGTCAAAGTGGGTTTCGAAAAGCGTGACCAGATTATCTATTACGACAGCTTCATCAGGTCCGTCCACCGTAATCGTTATCTGGTCATCTTCGGTAAGTGCCAGCGTAAGAAGATTCATGATATTTACCGTATCTATTGAGTAATCATGCTTGGTTATGGTTATTTTGCCTTTGTAGCCGGCAGCAGATGCTGCAATGACCTTGGACGGTCGTACATGAATTCCCTGACGGTTGGCAATTGCTGCAATTTTAGATATCATACCTCAATATATCAAAACTTGGCAGGTGCTTCCAGTATCCTGCTGAACTTTTGCAGCCAGCTGGACTAAAGGCTTTACCATTTGACAAAAAGGCGATAAACATTTACATAACATAGATTTTTGCTATTAACAAAAATACCTGTTTTCCTGTAACTTACTGGACAGGAGGTCCACATGAAAAAAATTCTCTCGAAAATTCAATTGTCCGAAGAGGTCTACCGGATGGAGATCGAGGCGCCGTTGATTGCAGAAGAGCGCAAACCCGGACAATTCATCATTCTTCAGCTGGATACAGACTTTGGAGAACGCGTTCCGCTGACTATAGCCGATGCCGATCCTGTAAAAGGTTCGATTACCATAATCTTCCAGACTGTCGGCAATACCACCCATCGACTGGCAGCCCTCGAACCCGGTGAAGCTATTGAGAATGTGCTCGGCCCCCTTGGACAACCCACCCATATTGAGAATTTCGGCAAGGTTGTCTGCGTCGGCGGCGGAATTGGAACCGCGCCGCTGCATCCTATTGCCCAAGCCCTGAAGCAAGCTGGAAATCAGGTGAAGACCATTATCGGTGCCCGGAACCGGGAGTTGATTATAATGGAAGAAGAGATGCGGGAGATCGCCGATGAGCTGATAATCTGTACCGATGACGGTTCCTATGGGAGAAAGGCGCTGGTTACCCAACCGCTCAAAGAACTCTGCGAGGAGTGGAAGCCGGATATGGTCGTAGCGATAGGCCCGCCGATCATGATGAAGTTCTGTGCCGAAACAACCCGGCCCTACGGAGTCTATACCATAGTATCCCTGAATACCATCATGGTGGACGGAACCGGGATGTGCGGCGGCTGTCGAGTAAGCGTCGGGGGAAAAACGAAATTTGTCTGTGTTGACGGACCGGAATTTGACGGACACCTGGTAGATTTTGACAATATGATGCTGCGCCTTGGAACCTACAGGAATCAGGAAGCCAGTGATCATCATAAATGCCATATTGATCTGCAGCTTGATGAACTTGAAGCCAAGAAAGCGTGAAGCAAAATAAGCTTGAAGCCAAGAAAGCGTGAAGCTGAAAAAAGCGTGAACATGCACAGCGTGAAAAAAGGAAGGAACCAAGAGATGCATAATAACCAGCACCTGCAGGATGAAGCTGTACGACTGCTCAGCGAACTGCAGCAGAGAACTGAACCCCTCAAGGCCAAAGACCGCATAGCCATACCTCCTCAGGAAATGCCGACCCAGGATCCTCAGGAACGGATAACAAACATGAATGAGGTAGCCACCGGCTACACCAGAGAACAGGTAATAGTTGAATCGATGCGCTGTCTGCAGTGCAAAACTGCCCCCTGCGTAAAAGGCTGTCCAGTTGGCATCGATATCCCGCGATTTCTTGATTACGCGGCAAAAGGCGATTTTGCGGCCTCGGTTGGCGTAATTAAGGAAAGCAGCCTGCTGCCGGCGATCTGCGGAAGAGTATGCCCTCAGGAATCTCAGTGTCAGCTCTACTGCACGGTCGGGAAATCACTGAAGGATGTCGAAAAATCGGTATCCATCGGGCGTATCGAGCGCTATGTGGCCGATTACGAACGGGAGCACGGCCAGGCGGTTATGCCAGAAATTGCTCCGGATACCGGCAAAAAAGTGGCGGTAATCGGTTCAGGACCCGCCGGCATTACCGTGGCCGCCGATCTGCGCAAAGCCGGGCATGCGGTAACTATTTTCGAGGCATTCCACAAGCCCGGCGGGGTCATGGTGTATGGAATCCCCGAATTCCGGCTTCCCAAGGCAATTGTTCAACAGGAAATTGACAACCTTCTCTCGATGGGCGTGAGCATCGAGCAGAACTTTCTGGTCGGACGGACCCGCAAGCTGAAAGACTTAATGGAAAAAGATGGATTTGACGCGATATTTATCGGCAGCGGCGCCGGACTTCCCAAGTTCATGCACATCGAAGGGGAAAACCTGGTCGGTGTATTCAGTGCCAATGAATATCTGACCCGCAGCAATATGATGAAGGCTTATGATAAGAATCATGCCTCCACGCCCATGTACAAATCGAAAGTGACCGCAGTCCTCGGCGGCGGCAACGTAGCCATGGATGCCGCAAGAACAGCCAAGCGGCTGGGCTCGGAAAAAGTGTATATTGTCTATCGGCGTACTGAAAAGGAGATGCCGGCAAGGGTCGAGGAGGTTGCCCATGCCAAAGAGGAGGGGATAGAATTCCTTCTGCTCCACAATCCCCAGCGGATTCTGGATGACGGCAGCGGACGGGTAGCCGGCATGGAACTGCTCAGCTATGAGCTGGGAGAGCCTGACGAGTCCGGACGCAGACGGCCGGTGCCCATTGCAGGCAGCGAGTCAATCCTTCCGGTGGATGCCGTTATCGTTTCAATTGGGAATGATTCCAATCCGCTGCTGGAAAAGACTACCAAAGGGCTTGAAACGAATAAATGGGGCAATATTATCGTTGATGAGAAGCTCAAAACTTCGATGGAGGGAATCTTTGCCGGGGGGGATATCGTTCTTGGTGCCGCTACGGTTATCCTGGCGATGGGGCAGGGACGCATAGCTGCCGAATCCATCAAGTCCTATTTAACGGGAAATTAATGATTCGCAGCCAGAAAACCTTTCTCGTATGTCATACAGGGTAATCAGCCTGCAATTAAGCTAGTATGTCCCTGCCGGGAGCAGAACTGCTGCCCTGCAGGGATTTGTAACCAGCTGATAAACATCCTGCCGGATTCCTGCATGAAACTCCTGTCCTTACAAACAGGCTAAAGTCCAGTTGCCATATCCTGCATATTTTCTTATAATGAGGCATTGGAGAAATGGGTGCAAAATTTTAAAGATGTAATCTGCTGTATAAGCAGTAAAAATAAATTTGAAGCTATACAGGAAGTAATTGCTCACTGTACAATTTTTGATGATATCTCAGATCTTTCCGGTTTTACCGAGGCTGTTATCAAACGGGAAAAATTGGAAACAACGGGAATCGGCAGGGGAGTGGCTATTGCCCACGGTAAGCTCAAGACCATCCCCAGAGTTAAAGTAGGGCTGGGTATTTCCCCCCGAGGCATCGAGTTCAATGCCGCTGATAAAAAACCCGTCCACCTGCTTTTTGTAATAGGCAGTTCCCCGTTCCGACAGATCGAATATTTACGAGCGCTTGCGGCCATAATGCGGTTTGTTAAAATGACAGATATTCGTACCGAGCTTATCAGACATACCAATCTTGATTTTTCTGATGAGCAGAATGCCGCCTGCATAAGTTTTCTCGATATGATGGCATCACAGCATTTTCTGGAGTATGTAAACAAGAAAATCGTCTGAGCATTGAGAACGCCCGCTGATGCAAGGCACGCTATTCTGATCAAGCACGCTATTCTGATCAAGCAGATCAAGCTGAGTCTGTTCCGAACCAGCCGGACTCCGTGCAAACGAACTGAACGCCGATATCATGCGGTTCTCTCGGAATTTCCCAAACAATCTGGATGGAAAAGCAGATCCCGACGGCGGCATACTCCGAAGCACTCCCCACCGGAATATCCCTTTCCAGAGAACCGAGAAATGCATCATAAAAACCGCCCCCGTTTCCCAGGCGGACCCCCTGCGGCGTAAAAGCAACCCCGGGAGCCACAATCAAAGCCTTTGCAAAGTCCAGCGGGTATCTGTCGGGAAGATTTCGCCCGGCTGACTGAACCGAACGGATGTTGCCGGCATACAGCGAAGCGGGGAAGGGTTCTCCATTCAGCCCTTTAAAAGTCATAATCCGACTTCCCGGGGCTATATAGGGAACGGCGGTGATCTTACCGGAATCGAGTGAGGCCCTGATGAGTCCCGGATGTATCCGGTTCCCGATCCGGCATGGAGATAAAGAGAAAGACGGCATCAGCATCAGCCCAAAGTGCGCTGCCAAGCAGTGACTCTTCAATAATACGGCCTGCTTTACATTTGAATACAGGATCAGCGGCGGCAATCTTACCCCGTATCTCCCGACGAAGTTCATTTTTCTTCACACGGTTCCCCGGCGCAAAGCGCCCATATCCATCATCCTATAAATTTACGGTAAAAGTCAATTTTACTTGCAAGAATCAGATTCACTCACTATAGTTAGGGCATGGTTAAACAAATCGATCTCCGATGAGCTTATTGCGGAAAAAAACCCGCGCCTGGCGAAAAGATGCCCGGCTTGTCAAAGCCTGCCTCCGTAGAATCCTGCACCTGAAAGAAAATCAACGAATTTCTGGCGGAACATCACCAGAGCGGGGCTTGTATTTGCAGAGGCCGGCATGAAGTTTGTCGACCTCAAGCTGCAGGTGATTTGGTGAGGAATACCTGGCCGATGCCTGACGGCCGCCGCTGGTGCAAATCATCCTCTTGGCGGTCTGGACGGGGGTAGCCCTGCTTACGCTTGTCGGGCGCTATCACGGTACCGTCAAGCTGCTGGTAAACGACTTCCTCATGGCCATAGAGAACCTGCAGGAACTATTTGTTCCCGTCAACAAGCACGGCTCCAGCAGAAGATACAAACAGCAGCTGGATGAGGCAATAGCTTCTGATGATCCGCTTCTGATATTCCCTGCCGGCCTCTGTTCCAGAAAGCTCCCCTACGGGATTTATGACCTGGAATGGAACAAGAGCTTTGTTAAAATGGCCAGAGAAAGCAGACGCCCGGTTATACCTATCTATGTGGCCGGTAAAAACTCGAATTTTTTCTATAACCTTGCCCGATTTCGGCATCGCCTCGGAATCAAGGGCAACTTTGAAATGCTCTTTCTCGTCAATGAGATGATGAAGCAGCAGCACCTTTCTATGGCTGTTGTAGTGGGAGAACCGATAGACAGCACCCTGTTCACTCCGCGTTATGACGATTGGATCTGGGCCAGGCGCCTGCGCGAATTTGTCTATTCCATGAGTGACAGCAAGACAGCCGCCTTTGATCCCGATGCGGAACTGAAGCTGCCGGAATCTTATTACGGATAAAGCTATCCAAGGATAATACTACCCCAGACGACACCGGATGTGATCAGCAGTACCAGAAAGTCAATTTTATGCAGCGATATGGACCCATGTACAATATTCTCATCGAACAGCCGCGCCTCGAGGGCAAACGCTGTCTCTTCGGCCTTCTGGAGAATAAGCGTGAATATCTGAGTCGAGAATGAAATAATCCGTTTTACCGGACGTTTCCATACCGTATCAAGACGGGACCGCCTGGCCTCCTGAATCTCCATGACCGCATCAAAGATAATCGGCAGAAAGCTTATAGTCAGGTTGAAGCGGGCTGCAATGCGCCTGGGCTTGAGAAAGGAAAACGGCTTTATAAACCAGTATAGAGCAAGGGTAAGCTCTTCAGGCGCTGTAGTGTCGGTAAGCAGCAGACCGGCGGCTACAATCAGAATAAACCTGGCCCCATAGTAGAGCCCCTCGAATAAAACCCCTGACGTAATCCAGCGTGAAAGAACAATGATACACACCAGGATAAAGAAAAACCTCAGCTCCCGGCGGTACCGCTGAAAGGGAAGCCTCGCTGCAAGGCACCCTGCGGCAATATACCCGGAAAGAATACCGAATTGAGACAGATTGACAGCAAACATAGCCGCCGTGAGCGTGAAAGTTATGACAATTTTGATTCTGGGATCTATGCGGTGCACTGGGGTTTTTCTCGCCTGATAATGAAATATCAGTCTTTCAGCCATGTCATAGCTCCAATATCGAGGGTGCCGTTTTCTGTCCTTGGAAGGCGGACCCCGCAGCTCTCGGCAGCCAGCACCGCGGCCTCCGGCTTGTCATTGGCGACAATTGAACCATTATCGAAAAGCACCAGCCGGTCGGCATAGGCCAGAACCTTGTCAAGCTCATGCGTGACCACGAGAATGGTATGGCCAGTCTCCTTCAGCCTGACCAGAATGCGAAGCAGCTGCAGGACCCCTGGATAATCAAGGTTGGTAAAAGGTTCGTCCAAGGCCAGAATGGACGGATTCATGGCGGCAACCCCGGCTATCGTCAGACGCCGCTTTTCGCCTCCCGAAAGGGTCCGGGCCCGCTGATCCGCATGCTCTTCGAGATTCATGGTTTCCAGAGCCTGTCTGACCCGGGTTTTTATCTCATTTTTGGGAATTTTCAGATTTTCCAGCCCGAAGGCAATATCACGGGAGACCGTCTGGCCGACAATCTGACTGTCAGCATCCTGAAAAACAAGACCGACCGATTTCCGGGCTTTGTACGGGTTTTCCACAACCGATGTCCCGTTAATGATGATCTCACCCTCAGTAGGTTTATAGAGGCCGTTCAAATTGCGCAGAAAGACCGTTTTTCCCGATCCGTTTTTCCCGGATATAACGATGAACTCGCCCTCACTTACCTGCAGGGAAATATTGCGCAGGGCGTAGGTGCCGTCGGAGAAGCGATAGGAAACATTGCGGACATCAAGCAGGCTCATGAGCGGCTCCGTTACTGAGGAAATCATATACCCGGTCGCTGAAGGTGCTTCCTAAGGCAATGGCGGCAATAAGCTTGATACCGTCTCCGACAAGAAACGGAAAGACTCCGATCTTGACGGCTGAACTCCACTCGAGATTCAGGACTATCTTGAGCCAGGGAACCCCGATCAGATATATAATAACCGTTCCGGCAAGACCGCCGGCGGCTGTCATGACCGTCTTGAGAATGACACCCCGCATCAAGTGGGGTTTAAGCTCATGCAAATGCCGCTGTCGCCTGATGCCCCATTCGGCGAGCAGACCGGCAGTATACGCCGCTGGAACGGCTGCCAGCAGATACCCGCCGGTCGGACCGAAAAAATGGGCTATGCTGCCGGTTCCGCCGGAGAATACCGGCAGTCCCAGCGCACCGGCCAGCAGATAGATAACAACTGAAGAAACACCGATGCGCCTGCCGCCCAGAATACCGGCGCTAAGGATAAAGAAGGACTGCAGAGTAAGGGGAACAGGGCCAATGGGAATCGCAATATATGCGCCGGCTGATATCAGGGCAGCAAACAGGGCTGTCAATACGGTAGATCTTACTTCCACGGTTACCTCTAAAAAAAAACTATTTCGTCTATGCATCCAGGGCTTGGGCGATGCATCCAGGGCTATTCTATGCATCCAGGGCTTGGGCGATGTCCTGAACAATATCATCACCATGTTCAATCCCGATTGACAATCTGATCATCGACTCTGTAAGCCCGAATTCAGCCAGCCGTTCCCGGTCATACCCCCGATGGGTCATGGCAGCCGGCAGTTGAACCAACGTCTCGCAGTCACCGAGACTCACCGCAGTCTTGATGATTTTCAACTTATCGATAAACAGCTTAGCATCGGCAAGGTTACCCTCCAGCTCAAAGCTGATCATCCCTCCAGCCCCCCGCATCTGCCTTGAAGCAGTATCGAACTGAGCATGCGAAGCAAGCCCGGGATAATGGACTCTTCGCACCCGCGGGTGATTTTCGAGGAATTCAGCCGCTTTACCCGCATTCTGTACGTGACGGTCCATTCTGACGGCAAGAGTTTTCAGACCCCGCAGCATGAGCCAGGCATTGAAAGGACTCATCACGCCCCCGAGTTCGCACATATAGTCAAATTTCAGCGAAAAACCGTATGCGGAATCCCCTGTAACAGCCACCCCTCCCATGGCGTCGCCATGGCCGCAGATGTATTTTGTCGCACTGTGAACCACCACATCGGCTCCCAGAGCAAGAGGATTCTGAAGGTAGGGGGTGGCAAAGGTATTGTCCACAACAACCGTGACCTGTCTGCAGTGAGCAACTTCGGCAATAGTCTTTATGTCAATTACCGCCAGGGTAGGATTAGCCGGAGTTTCGAAAAAGATCACCTTGATGCGTCCGCCAGCATCCTTTTCCAGGATCTCCTCCAGGCGGGAGGGATCGGTAAGATCGACCGATGCGGAATTTATACCGTATCGGGGCAGAAGCTTGGCTGTTACCGTGTGCGTTGAACCGTAGACCGTTTTGTGGGTCAGGATCGTATCCCCCGGCCTGGCCAGAGAAAAAAGAACCGAGGATATAGCTGCCATTCCGGAGGAAAATGCAACTGCTGCAGTCCCTCCCTCCAGCCTGGTCATCCGGTTCTCAAAAAGCCGAAGGGTGGGGTTGTTGCCCCGCGTATAGACATAGTCACTGCTCTCAAAAGCCATCACTTCCTCAGCATGCCCTATAGTGTCAAAGGAAAAGGAGGAAGACATATGAATAGGCGGGGCAAGGGTTTTTGACTCATCCCCCTCCGCATCTCCCCCATGGATCAGGCGAGTTTCAATGGCTGGGCCTGCTTTAGAAGCTGGACGGTTTTCCATACCAGAAAGATTTTTAACTGATGTTTCTTCTATATTCTGCTGCCCGGAAGCATCTTGCTTGTTTCTTGACATAATCGGTTCCTTTTTCCTTACAGGATGGCCTTACAGGATGGCCCTACAGGATGGAGAGCAGGGGGTTCTGCAGGTTTTACGACCTGCTGCGCGATATCAGGGAAGCCCCCTGGGCAGCAGCTTGACGCAGAACCTTCTCCTGATCAACAGTCAGCACCCGGCGATCCTCCATAAGAACCCTCCCGGCGCAGAGAACCGTTTGAATATCTGCAGCCTGCGCTGAATACACTACAGCGGAAATCGGATCGTGAAGCGGCTGCATATGGGCGACATGGGTATCAATAATAATGATATCAGCCTGTTTTCCCGGTTCGATGGTCCCGCACAGATGATCGATACCCAAAGCTCGAGCTCCCGAAATGGTTGCCATTTTCAGAGCTTCATAAGCGGAGACAACGGTGGGATCTCCGCTTATACCCTTATGAATGAGTGATGCGATATGCAGCTCTTCCATCATATTCAGGTTGTTGTTGCTCGATGCCCCGTCGGTGCCCAGCGCCGGCAGCATTCCCCGGCTGAACATCTCCGGAACAGGAGCAAAGCCGCTTCCCAGCTTAAGATTGCTGCTCGGATTATGCACAGGAATAACATTATTCCGCAGAAGGATATCCATATCACCCGGATCGAGATGAACACAGTGGGCTGCATAAACCGGCCGTTCCAGCATCCCTGACTCTTCCATATAGGCAGCCGGGCTAACCCCGTGCGTTTTTCGGGAATCGCTGTTCTCACGAAATGTTTCAGAAAGATGAATATGAATCCGGTTGTTCTTTTCGCGAGAAAACTCAAGGGCGGCAGCGAGCGTTTCACGGGTACAGGTATATATCGAATGCGGCGCAGTATCGATGAGAATTCGTCCGTTTCCGGCTCCGTTCCAGACTTGGTACAGACGCTCATGGTCAGACAGGCGAGCCTCGGTTTCGCGGATGTCCCCGAAAAAAGTTGCCCCGATATTCGCCCGGATTCCGGCCTGTTCAACTGCCCTGCAGGTAGACTGCTGGTAAAAATACATATCAGCAAAAGCAGTAACTCCCGAACGGATCAGCTCAAGAACCCCCAGAAGGGAACCCGCATGCACATCATCTTCCCGTAAATGGGCTTCTACCGGCCAGATTTTCTCATTGAGCCAGGTAAAAAGATCAAGATCATCGGCGTAGTTTCGCAGCAATCCCATGCTCAGATGCGTATGGGCATTGACAAGCCCCGGCATGACAATCTTTCCAGATGCATCAATAATCCTGTCCGGCACAAAGCTTTCAGGAACAGAACCCACATGAATGATCTGCTCACCGTCGACTGCGATACTGCCAGTTAAATAATTCCGGCTCTCCAGATTTTCCCGGGCTTTCAGCCCGCCGGCTTCCAGCCCGCCTGAGCTGCCGGGGAAACCCTTGTTCAGGGGCGCCAAGTTTAAAGAAGGCGCCATGGGAATGATTATACCGTTTTTAATAAGCAGCTTCATAACTTGTAATCCTCTAGAATTTGCTCTCGTCAGCCAGATGCGGATACTTTCTGGCATCATAAAACACCTCAACGGAAGCCGTGTCACGGAGGAAATCAATTTGCCCGATTTTCAGCCGCAGCACAGTTATCCCCAGACGCTGTTCAATATCCTTCTGCAGTTCCGCATGACGATCCGGCAGAATCAGCTGGATCTTCTCATACCGTATGGTTATGGAGCTGACCCCCTTTCTCATCCAGACAAACTCGAGAATCAGAATGATAGCCAGGAGAGATGCGTTGGCAGTGAACAAGTGAATATTACCGTAACCTGCACTGGCCAGGGAATTTATGACCGATATTGTGATAGAGAAGAAAAGATAGGTCATGTCGGTAATGATAATATTCATAGTCCGGTATCGCATGATCCCGAAGATGGCAAAGAGCCCGAGAGCAAGCCCCAGCTCCATATTGATGCTCGAGAGCATGAAACTCAGAACAAATATCGTCGCTCCTATGATAATGAAGGTGAAGGCGTAATCCTTTTTACGATAGCGAGGATAGTAAACCAGCAGGGATATAATAGCGAGGATGAGCAGATTTACCAGAAATCTAATAAAGAAATCAAGCAGAGGATTGTAATCAAGCATATGAACTCCTTTCAATCTTCAAGGTGGTGGGCTTGAAGTTGTTGTATGGTATTCCAGGTACCGTAATAGCCATGCCGATGCAGTATTTGCTCATACCTCCGGGACGGATGCCCAGCTGCTTGAGTGTGGTCTGGAAAGTTCCGGCTGCCATGCCCGCTTCTCGTTTGATCTCGGCAACAGCTATTCCGGATACATATTCCCGGTTTCCCGTTGAATTAAACAGTTTTTGTGCTGAATGTATGAAGCTGATATCGGTATCGATTGTAATCCGCTCGTTCATATCCTGATGGATAAGGGTGAA
>JAGYPA010000031.1 GCA_018399255.1 Spirochaetales bacterium
GCAATCATCTCGAACTGCCAGGAGATCGGAATGGCCGCAACATAGCCAAGCATAGATGGCATCAGGATATCGGCATTCATGTGCCCGAGATAACGCGGTGAATGCCAGGGCATGGAAGTTGTTTTTAGCCTTGAACTGAGTTCCTGTAAAACCTCGATGGTTCTTTGCTGTGTTTCCACAAAGGGTTTTTCGCTTTGCTCATGCAGGGAGACAATGGGTTTATCCTCAGGATGGAAGTCTTTCCTCCAGTGGACATGTTCATCGATCATATCCTGGATTAACTCTTTGAAGAATTTGCTGTTCTCTGATTTTGGCCCGAGGAAGAGGGCGTTCCTTTTGAGCCGTCAATCCTGAAGAGCAGGCTTTCGCACTTGCCGAAATTGAGATGGATAGCGATGTCTCCAGCGGGGTGGTGGACGACTGTCTCGACGGAATGCTCCTGCATTTCTGCGGAGTAATCATAGGGAAGCGGATAACGCAGCCGGCGCATCTGGGGATGGGAAAAAAAGAGGTTCCAGCCATCCTTAACCTCACGGCACCAGAAATCGACTGGAATAGAGGTGGTAACTACGGGGCGGGCTTTTTCTATCTGAAAGCTGCCGAGATTTCTCATCTGCCTGACCAGCTGATCGTACTCAGCATGCTTGACCTTGCCCGGTTCTTTCGGCCACTGGTTGAAGATGATCGGTGCTCCTTTTTCCAGCAGAATCGCCAATCGCCGTACAGAAGAGAGCAGCATCCATCGGCTGTCGCAGTAAAGCACTCCTATATCGCGGCCCCGACAGAACAATTTACCCCGATCAGTATGAAGATCTTCCAGCCAGGCAGATGAGAACCAGAGCGGGCGGCAGGGTAAAAGCTGATCCTGTATATGCAGCTCCTGAAGTTCCCAATACCAGCTGCTGCTGGGCTTCAGAAGATCGTCAGGAAGCCGGTCACGCATCCACTGGTCTTCGAGCGGCAGGTAAACGGCCATGTTTGATACTGTTTCGCCCTGTCCCAGCAAGGAGCTCACCGTGCTCAAATAATCATTGAACGATGGGAAATGGGGTGCCAGCCTACCCTCCGGCCCCACATGCACCGATGCATAGAAGCGGCTGGGATGGTCGGAAGTGCTGAACGGCTTGCCGTGCCAGACAACACGATTAACGCCCCAGGCAAACTGTGCATCGGCAATGCATCGCAGATCATCAATCAGCTCTTCTTCCAGACCGGGGGGATGGCCGGGAGCGGGAACCCACCCGTAAATGCAGGTGAAGGACTCACTGGAGACTATAGGCTTACCGGTTATTGCGGCAGCTGAAGCAGCCAGTAGTGCAAAATCAGGATCGAAAAGCAGGGTCTCGGTCTCGGGAATATCGCACAGGGCATAGGCTGCCAGGATGTCGGTCGGGGCCCCATGGCACTGTACTCTGGCAAGAGCACCAGCCTCATGACACAACTCGACATAAGGTCGATAAAAAGCATCGAGAACACGTTCGGAAATGATATGGCGGTAATCGAAGCGTATATCCGCATCATCGCTGAGCTTTTCGGCATGAGGTGCCAGAGGGTATCCGCAGACAGCCAGAAAATCTTCAAATAATCCATCATAGCCCAGATTTCCCGGTTCAACTTCCCATGAGTCGGCAAAGAAGGACATCGGGGTTTTTTCAGCCAACTGGGTGAATCCGTGGGATTTCAGGTATTCCGCGTACCATCTCAGCGATAGGGGATTCAGGTGGTTGAGAATTCTAGCTGGCTCCCGGCTGTATCGGGCCTCCCAGGAGCGGGTTACTCTTTGCTGGGATGGCCCGCTGAGTGTCGTTGCGGCATGGGCAGGAGGAATAAAAGTGCCGTTGAAAGGCCAAAGGGTGCCGTAAGTCAGATCGCACCCCAGACTGCGGGATCGGCAGCCTTCTACAGCATAGGAGAGGCAGGCAATAAATTCTTCATCAAGAAACTTCGGGCCGGTATCGGCTCCGGTTCCTGTCAGCGGGTAAACCCAGGCTATCTCTACTCCGCCAAAACCATTGTCAGCCAGCCAGTCAAGCTGGCTGTCGACAGCATCGCAGGTTATGGGTCCGGAAAACCACCACCAGCGAGTGAACGGGCGGGAATCGGTTACCATGGGAGCATGGTTCCTGACCGTTTGCAGTACATCCATTCTTCTTTTCTCCAAGTTGCTAAAGCAGCGATAGGACCCGATCCAGATCTTCAAGCAGTGTCTGCGTCGCTTCAAGCCCGATATGCAGACGAATGATCGACGGGTCACCATCCACGGCTGCTGCTGCGGGATAGACCAGGCTCTCATATCCGCCCCAGCTCACACCAATTCGGAAATGGCTGAAGGCATCGACAGCTGTCACGATTTTCTCCCTGTTTGTTGTTTTTACTCGAAAAGAAAGCAGTCCGCAGCCGCCGCGCATCTGTTCAGATGCCAGGGAAAACCAGGGACTCTTTGGATGCATCGGGTAATTTACCTGGGCAACTTTGCTGTGATCGTGGAGAAAATCACAGACTTCCAGAGCCGCTTGATAATGGTAGGGGAGGCGTACATGAAGAGTTCTCATACCCCGCTGAATAAGCCATGCCTGAAACGGGTCCGGCACATGCCCGATGGGCAGAAATTCAGTCTTGAAAATTTTCTCAATACGTTCCTTGCTGCCGATGGCGATCCCTCCGATAACATCGCTGTGACCGCCGAGATACTTGGAGGCCGAATGGACCACAATGTCGATACCCAGTCCCAGTGGATTCTGATACAGCGGTGTTGCCCAAGTGTTATCGGCTATAGTTGTGATGCCGTAGGACTTGGCAAGCGCGGAAAGAGCTCGCAAATTCTGCACATGGAGCGTCAGGGTGCCCGGGCTCTCGAGATATATCAATCTGGTTTTTTTTGTTATAGCCTGTTCAACAGCTTCCAGATCCTCGGCATTTACATAGGTCACCGTCACCCCGAAGCGTTTAAGGTACGTGCCGCTTATATACCTGGCCCAGGTATAGGCATCGCTGCTGCATAGTATATGATCTCCCTGCTCTACGCAGGAGAGTATGCTGGCTGCTATTGCCGCTACGCCCGAGGAGAACAGTTTTGCCTGTTCCCCTCCTTCCAGCGCTGCAGTCCGCTGCTCGACCAGCTCAACAGTAGGATTGTTGCCCCGTGAATAGAGGTGGGAGGCGGTTTCGTTCTGTAAAGCCTGCTGTAAAGCTGCAACGTCGGGAAAAGTGAAAAGTGAGGTTTGGTACAGGGGAGCGGCTACCGGTCTCTCGATATTCGAAAATCCAAAAGTATCATCGGTGAGAATATCACCGGCATGGATCAGCTTGTCATTATTCATAAATTCTCCCGAACAAAAGATATAATTTTATCTCTACCATTACCAGTGGATGGGTTCGAATTCGACCTGTTCCTCCGCAATCTCGACGCAGACAACCAGATCGATCTCGTCAGGATTCCGGGGCGGCAGGGAAATCAGCCAGCTGCTGTCCCCCTCGCAGGTGGTCCGCTCTATGAGTTTCAGGGGCAATTTGTCGCTGAGACGATAGCAGCGGAGCGGTTTGTTGGCAATATTCAACAAATATGCCCGCTCCTGCGGTTCAAAGATATGTATAAACAGTTTTCCCGGTTTGGCGGTGAAGTACACCCCCTCTATATCGTAGGGATATATGGGTACAGGTCTGGTTCCATAGATGCTTTCGCCGCAGTTCCGCATGAATATCCCGATTTCCGCAAGGACACTCACACAGGCCTCAGGGACTGTACCATCGCCGGTGGGGCCGATATTCAGCAGGTAGTTACCCCCTCTGCTCACCACCTTGACCAGGGATCTGAGAATTCGGGATGCGCTCTTCCAGTCGTTATCGTGCTTGCTGTATCCCCATGTGGCATTAATGGTTGCAGGGACTTCGAATGGGCCGGGAAAGGGGAGAAGGGGGATAAAGTTGTCGCCGGTTGTCATATAGTCGCCAAGACCATTGCCTATGCGGCCGCTGATCAGGCAGTCAGGCTGCAGCTGCTTTACAAGAGCCTTAAGCTCTTCTGATTGAGCGGTACTCATATACATGGGAGTGTCAAACCAGACAAGACCGATCCGGCCGTAATTGCTCAGAAGTTCAGTAACCTGAGGAATGCACTTTTTCCGGAAATAGGTGGTGAAATCTTTATCTGTGCCGTCATCTCCCTCGCGGCAGGCGGCAGGATCATCCCAATCCTGGGCCTGACTGTAGTAGATACCGAGAACCAGGCCGTATTTGTCGCAGGCCGAGCGCAGTTCTGCCAGAGGGTCACGTTTGAACGAAGCAGCTTTTACACTGGAATAGGAACTGAACTGTGAATCGTACATAGCAAAACCTTCGTGATGTTTGGTGGTAAAGACGATATAGGACATTCCGGCATCACGGGCCATGCGGACTATGCTCTCGGCGTCAAATGAGGCCGGATTGAAGCGGGATGCCAGCTCGCGGTAGGCTTCAACGGGGATATCGAGATCGTGCAGAATCCATTCGGCGATATTATCAGTTTTCTGTCCCTGATACTCGCCGGCAAGCAGTGAATAGAGTCCCCAGTGGATGAACAGGCCGAACTTGCCCTCCTGCCACCATTTCATTGCGGTTGTAATCATAATTGTATGCTCTCTAATGTGTGGTTTCTTTGTCCGTAAGGTCCTCAAGAACCTTGGTGTCATATTGGTAGATATACTGATGTGCGGCCAAGGCATAATCGAGCTGCCTGTTTTCCAGTGCTTCCACGATATCCACGTGAAAGGGGATAGTCCTGACCCATATTTCCGAGACATTCCCCAGCATATTGGTGAAGCTGTTAAGCGAGTCGATCAGGCTAAGCACCAGCTGCGAAAGGGTCGGGCTGCCGGCGCACTCAAGCAAAGTCGTATGAAACTCCCGGTCGATTTCAGTTGAGAATATTTTCTGATCAGCCAGCGATTTGAGCCGTTCGGCAATCTTTCTCAGCTTTGCAATCTGATCATCGGATGCAGACTCTACCGCTCTGCGGATGGCAAGCTGCTCGAGACAGATTTTAATCTCCAGCAAGTCCTTGTAGTTGACCCGCATGAGCTTCAGCTGAATAGATTCGGCCGAGACTTCACGTTTTACAAAAGCTCCCTTGCCTGCCATGCGCTCGATTACCCCATCTTCTTCCAGCTGGCAGAGCCCCATGCGAACAGAATTTCTTCCCACCGTGAGTTCGGATGCCAGCCGCCGTTCACTTGGCAGCTTGTTACCCGGTTTCAGTCCGTTGCGGTAGATGTAGCTGATCAGGGCATCCGATACCTTCTGATGCATCAGATCCTTGGCAATGGGTTCTATCAGCTTAACGGTATTCTCTATCGACATAACTCATTACTCCTTGACCGCTCCGGCAGTAAGTCCCTCCACTACAAATTTCTGCATGAAGGCAAACATGAAGGCCGTTGGAATGAGGGCTCCGACACCCCCTGCCATGAGTACTCCCCATTTTACATCATATTTGCCGATCAGGGACTTTAATCCGACTGGTACCGTCCAAAGATTTGAGGTGTTGATAAAAATGGTGCCTGCTATCAGCTCGTTCCAGGCTCCGATAAAGGCAAAGACGAATACTGCAACGATGCCGGGAAACATGACCGGCAGGATTATACGCACAAGGCTGGTCATTTTGGAACATCCGTCAACATAGGCCGCCTCCTCAAGGGTATAGGGAATGCGTTCGAAGAAGCTGCGCATGGTGATGACGCAGAAAGGCAGGTTGACGATCAGGTAGAAGAAAAAGAGACTCAGACGGGTGTTTATAAGACCAAGCTTCGAAAAGATGACATACAGCGGTATGATTACAAGGATTCCAGGAATCATCTGGGTAACCAGAAAAAAGAGAAGCATCGTATCCTTTCCCCTGAAGGAATATCGAGCCAGACCGTATCCGCCGAATATCGAGAGCAGCGTAATGCATAAGCCGGTAGATATCGATACGATGAGACTGTTGGTGAGCATCTGACGGTAGTTGTACAGCTTGAAAAGTTGCGTATAATTTTCCCCGGTCATCTGGTGGGGGTAGTAGGTAACCTGCTGGGCGTTGATAATCTCCGCATTTGTTTTCAGTGAGCTTATTATCATCCAGTAGATCGGCAGGATGACCAGAAGCATGAAGATAAGGAGAATAAGGCCTCTCCCCAGATTTCCCAATCGGCGTTTAGCTGTATATTTCATTAGAAATTCCCCGCTTTATTGTAGCGTGTGGTTTTCAGGAAAACTGTTACATAGACGACAAGAACTGCCATAAGCAGTACACCGAGAGCCGATGCAAGACCGAAGTCATAGCTGGAGAAGGCTTTGGTGTACATGTAGGAGGGCAATGTCTGCGAATAGTTGGCGGGTCCGCCGTTGGTTATCACTACAATCAGGTCGAATGAATTGAAAATCCAGATAGTCCTCAGCAGGATCGTCACGATTACCGTGGGCTTGATGTAGGGGATAGTGATCTGAAAAAACCGGCGCAGGGGACCGCAGCCGTCGATATGGGATGCTTCGTAGATGCTTATCGGAATGGACTGCAGTGATGCGAGAATCATGATTGCGAAAAAGGGTATGCCCATCCAGATCATCGCCATTATAACGACAGCCAGCGAAAATCCGGGGGTTCCCAGCCACGCTATCTTCTCGCTGATAAGCGAGAGCTTTATCAGCATATCGTTGATAACCCCATATTCCCCATTAAATGACCAGCGGTGCATGAGACCGATAACGAATGCCGAAAGCGACCATGGAAGGAATACGATAGCCTGATAGAGCCCTCTGAGTTTGAATTTTTTATTCAAAGCCAGGGCAAGTGTCATTCCAAGCAAAAATTGGCCCAGAACTGAGATAAGTACATAGATGAAGGAGTTGCGGATGATCAGCCAGATGTCCGATTCTCCAAAGAGCTTTCTGAAGTTGTCCAAGCCGTTGAAGTAAATTTTTCCGGGGGCGGTAAGCTTGTAGTTCTGGAAGGCCATGATGAAACTGTTGATCAGGGGATAGCCGAACATCAGCAGGAGCAGCAGCAAGGTGGGGAGCAGAAACAGGTAGGGTTCGGATTTTCTCTGTACCCCGAGTCTCGGGCGGTTTTTTCTGCGGGAAGTCGTGCCGTGAGTTCTCACGGGGTTTTTTCCATGGGAAAATCTGCCATGTCTGCTGTGCCTGCTGTGTCTGCCGATGAACCAGATGCCCAGGGCACAAAGAAGGGCGACTCCCAGCAGGTATAAAACCAATATCAGCATGAACGGGTTTCCTTATCAAGTATGATACTCAAGTATGATACTGCCGCAGCAGGTACTAACAAGTGATATGGTACTGCAAGGGCATGTGCCCCCGCAATACCATAAATAGATTTTTTTATGTGATGTTTAGAGCAGGCCTTTCGGCTGTTCTACCGCAGAACCGGGATTCTCTGCAAGATACGCCTTCATCCGGCTTTCCAGTTCCAGAACAACATTGAAAAGCGATTTTTCGGCTGTCTGCTTGCCAAGCAGATACTTCTGCAGTTCTTCATGCATCATGCCCTGGTGCATGTCGGTATAATTGAACGGTCCGAAAGCAACCGGTACCACCATGGCGGGATCGTTGAGCTGCTGTACGAAAGTCGCGTAGGGACCATCAGGCCCGTAAAAGGGATCGTCACCGACAGCGGTCTTTATCGGAATAAGTCCGGTAAGCTTGCAGTATTCGATATTGTTGTCAGGTCTGGTCAGAAACTCGATGAGCTGCCATGCAGCATCTTTATTTTTTGAAGATGAAGAGATCGAGTAGGCATAGGGTGAATTAACCGTATTGTAGATCATACCGTCTTTGTCACTGCTCGGCATCGGCATAACCATCCACTGATCGTCAGTCATGTTTTCAATGCAGGTAGCCGCTACTTCGGAATCGTTGATCAGGGTTCCTGTGAGACCGCCGACAAAATTATCAACCATCTCTACGAAGCCCCAGTTGATGGCATCTTTCGGGGCGGCGCCGTTAAGATAGAGGGCGCCCCACCGTTCATATGCATCGACTGCTTCCTGGTTGGCGAAGAGAGTTGAACCGTCTTCTGCATAGGCGGATCCGCCCTGGAGGCTTTCCAGATAGACGTACAGGGGGTCGAAAGCTCCGCGTGAGCCGCGGAATGATGTTCCGTAACGGTTCTTGGCGGGATCGGTAAGGGCATAGACGGTGTCAAAGTATTCACTGTATGTCCAGCCTTTCTTTGGATCGAGGTCGAGGTTTGCCTCTTCCGCCCAGTCTTTGCGGACAAAAACACCCTTGACCATCATGCCGTCAGGAATAGTATAGATGTTTCCATAGAGCTCTTTCTCTGCTTTCCAGACGAGTTGTGTTACCGTTGCTGCATATTCATCAGTTGCGCTGCCGATATAGTCGGTGAGGGGAACAACCCATTCGGCTTCGGTGAATTGTCCGAGCCAGCCAGCCCAGGTGGTCATGACATCCGGGAGCTGGTTTGAAGCACCGAGAACGGTAAGTTTGTTGGCCGCATCATCCCACGGTACGCTTTCATAGACTACTTTGATTCCGGCTTCCTGTTCGAATTTGTCAAATGTGGTGGTGAAGTACTCCTGCCTGGTGGGGCTGGGAGATACGTCGATAAACCGCAGCTCAGTAGTTTGTTTTTCTGCTGACGGACCAGCAGCCAGACCAGCCATGATTGCGATAAAGGCAATCACTAATACAATTTTCTTTCTGTTCATTCATAACTCTCCTTTGGCTATAGAATTTCCAGCAAATATCTGCATCTTGGCTACACCAAGAAATGAACCCAAAATAGAACCAGAAAATATGAATTATATTCTAAAACTGTTGAAATATAGTATAATCTTGGCATAATTGGTTCTAAATAAAAACCAGTTGTTAAGACCATACTAGCACTTTTAGAAAATCTGTCAATAGAAAAAATTGTGTTTTGTCATTTTTGGTTTTTACCTATTGTCGAAACGTTTTAAATGGCATTACATTAACGTATAACCATATAAAGGGAGGATGAGTATGGCATCAGTAAAGGACATTTTAGAGCAGAAGGGCAGTGAAATTATCAGCGTCAGTGCGGATGACACTTTGGCGCAGGCAATTCTGAAGCTCACCCATTATAAAATCGGGGCAGTGCTGGTTGTTGATAAAGAAGGGGCGATAAAGGGAATTCTTTCCGAGCGTGATATTATCAGACATCTGGCAGGCCGCATCGATATTCCGACCACCCATCCAGTTTCAGATGTAATGACAAAAGAGGTCACCTATGTAAAACCCCATCAAAGCCTGGAGTCGTGCCTTCAGCTTATGACAACCGGACGTTTCCGGCACCTGCCTGTAATGGACGGGGATAACCCGATAGGCATTGTTTCAATTGGCGATGTGGTAAAAGCGGTTCTGGCAGATCAGGCCCTGAAAATCGGTGAGTTGGAGTATTACATAACAAATACCTACTGACAGATAATTAGAACAGATTTTTCGCCTTCAGCAGGCTTTCAGCACCTTGATATACCGGCTTCTCTGTGGAATAGTGTGAGGGAACCGATAAATAACGAATTCCGGGTTCACATAATGTAATGACAGGAGAGGATACCGTATGGCTGAAACAAGAGAGATTTCTGAAAGAGCGCAATTAATAGCTGCCGGAAAGGCTGCACTGGGAATCGAACTGGGTTCGACCAGGATAAAGGCTTCGTTAGTGGATTCGAAGGGAACTCCGCTGGCTTCGGGATCTTACGGTTGGGAAAATCAGCTGATTAACGGTATCTGGTCGTACGATCTGGAAGATGCACAAGTCGGGCTGTCAGCATGCTACGCAGATTTAGTCGACAATGTTCAAAAAACCTACGGTGTTACCATCCGGAAGCTGGCAGCTTGCGGATTCAGCGGGATGATGCATGGGTATATCGTTCATGATACAGAAGGTGAGCTTCTTGTTCCGTTTCGAACGTGGAGAAATAACATAACCTCCGAAGCCTGTGCAGTTCTGACCGAGCTTTTTGACTTCGCCATTCCACAGCGGTGGAGCATCGCCCATCTGTATCAGGCAATACTGAACGGAGAGGAGCATGTGGGGCAGATAGCCTCGCTGAAAACCCTTGCCGGATATATACATGAACAGCTTACCGGAAAACGGGTGATGGGTATCGGGGAGGCTTCCGGGATGTTTCCTATTGATCCTGACACCCTGGATTATGATCAGAAGATGATTGATGCTTTCGATACCCTGGCTGCTGATAAGGGCTTTACGTGGAAGCTGCGGGAAATACTGCCCCGAGTCCTCACTGCCGGGCAGTCGGCAGGATTACTTACAGAAAGCGGTGCGAAACTGCTGGATCCCTCAGGAGTTCTGGAACCGGGTATTCCGGTTTGTCCTCCCGAGGGGGATGCCGGTACCGGGATGGCTGCTACCAACAGTGTTCGGGTACGAACAGGCAACGTATCGGCCGGCACTTCGGTGTTTGCGATGCTGGTACTGGAAAAACGACTATCCAAGGTGCAGCCGCAGATTGATATCGTCATGACTCCTGATGGAAAACCTGCAGGAATGGCCCACTCGAACAACTGTACTTCGGATTACGATGCCTGGGTACAGCTGTTCAAGGAGTCGACAGAACTGCTGGGCCTGTCTGTTTCGGTACCCGAACTCTATGATAAACTGCTCGGATCTGCTCTGACTGCAGAGGCTGATGCCGGGGAACTCCTCCACATCAGTTATGTATCAGGAGAGCATGTTACGGGCTTTTCCGAAGGCCGACCGCTTTTCGTCCGAAAGCCGGGCAGCCGTTTCACCATCGGCAATGTGATGCGTTCTCTGTTGTTTACCTCCCTTTGCGCGCTTCGGACCGGGCTGAATATTCTCACCGAGGAAGAGGGCGTTGAGGTTGATGAAATTCGCGGCCACGGCGGCTTTTTCAAGACGGCCGAGGTTGGCCAGCGGATAATGGCTGCAGCAACCAGGACCCCTGTGAGTTTGCCGAAAACAGCAGGGGAGGGCGGAGCCTGGGGTATAGCCCTGCTGGCAGCCTTCATGGTTCGCGAGGATAAGTCAGTCGCCTTGCCCGATTATCTCGATGCCTTGATTGCTGACAGCATCAGTGAACCGGTAGTACCGAGACCTGAGGATATCGCCGGCTTCGACCAATATTTCGCACGGTATCATGCGGGGCTGGCAATTGAGCGGGAAGCGGTCAGCACTTTCCCGTAGGGCAGGGCAATCTTCGCGAAAAGATATGATAAAATTTGTAAGGTATATATTTGCCCAAACCCATTATTCTCAGTAATATATACCTATGACAACAAAACAGCGTAAAATAGTTGGAAATGTTTCCTTGGCTGCAGTGTTTATTATGATGTGCGCCCTGCAGCTCTGGTTTACCATGCTGATCCTCTTTGCTTTCGGGCTTATTCTCACTTTGATCAGCAGACGGAGGAATTTCTGTTCTGCATACTGTCCGATGGGAACCGTGCAGGATGCCTTTTATAAGAAGCATGAGTATCGGAATGAGAAGCTCTACCGGCTTCTTCAGTCCCGCAGCGCTGTTATTATCTTTGCAGCGATATTCTGGGGAGCGGTTTCAGCATCCATATTTTTGCTTCATCCTGTTCCTGGCAAATTGTGGCAGGCTATGCTCAGCATTATGCTTGGCAGCGCGGCGGTTGCTGTACTGCTGCAGAATCTAACCAGGAAGCGGGTCTGGTGTTCTACCATTTGTCCCTATGGGAACATTCTCGGACAGGTTGTTAAGCGTGATAAAAAATGAAATCGACTGCACAGTAAACTGATTTTACGGTAAACCGACTGCACGGTTGATTACGGATTCCGGTTCCGGCTCTGCTTCAGGTGGTGCAGAGCCCGGATTTGCCCTTCGATTTCCTTCTCTCCCGACCAATCTGCATCGTTCCAGCCCTCGATATCTACCGTACCCCGGTAGGCGCCCTCACGGAGTATACGGAATACGGAAGCCCAGTCTGAATCCCCGAATCCCGGCAGGCAGGAAGTGTACCATTTTTTTGCACCGTAAAGGCCCTTACGGTGCAGCAGTTCATGGTCAATTCGGGCATCCTTTCCGTGGATGTGATATATCCTCGGCAGCCACTCCCGCAGCTGATCAATCGGATCGGCCAGGGCTTCAACCTGATGGCACGGTTCCCATTCCAGCCCGAGAGATAGTGAGGGAACCGCTTCAAACATAAGATCCCAGGCATCAGGATTTATGGCAATATTCCAGCGTCCTGTCTTCCAGGTATCTCCCAGGCGGCAGTTTTCGAAAGCCAGAAAGATATCATCTGCTTCAGCCTGTTCTGCCAGCGGAGCAAATACCCGCTTCCATGCCTCAATTGATTCGGGGACAGATTTTCCCGGCACACGTCCTGCGAACCCGCTCACAATGAAACCGGGGTCAGCCATGGCAGCGGCCTGCTCCATCAGCACCTTGAAACTGCGGAGCGTCTCATCTCCCCGGTCATCACCTCGCAGGGGATTTCCATAGACCGAAAGCGAACGTATCCAGGTGCCCGTCGCATCTGCCGCTTCGACAGCCTGTTCGATGACCGGCGTAATATCGGCTGGACCGATTGTCTCCCAGAACTGGATCGAGAAGCATTCAAACCCTTCCCGGGCAAGATTTCGTATAGCCTGTGCCGGGTTGGCATCACCTTTTATCAGGGTTCCAATGGCGCAGCTTGAGTTATTCATCTCGGAAGCCCTCCCGGAGCCAGCCGATCGAGCAGCTCCTGAACCCGATGTCCGTGGGAGAAATCGGGATAGACAGATTTCTCCGCTTCGGGTAGCGGTGGTATTTTGCGATTGGTAAGGGTTCTCAGTTCCTGATCCTGATCCTGATCCTGATCCTGATCCTGATCCTGATCCTGATCCTGGAGCGCCTGCCGGTGCCGGGAAGACTCAGCCAAAGCAGCAAACTCTTCGTAGGTGCTGACCGGCGACTCACCAGGTACCGTCTGCACGGCAGTTTCTTCAGGATTGAACAGTTCGATGCTGGTTCGAGATTTACGTAAATCCAGCTCGGCTCTTCCCCCGGTTCCCCTGACGGTTATGGTAAAATCATCGACTGCATCAGGTTCTATCAGGCTCAGCCTGAGGCTCACCGGGATGCTTGCGGGAAGCTCTCCACGGGCGGAAATATCAACCCAGACCGGACCTGGATGAACGAGAAACTCCTCACTGACAGCTTTCCAGGGAAGTTTTCCTGCACCGGCAGCGTCGACCAGGTTTAAAGATGCAGCTGGTTCATCAATCTGAAGATCGCCAAAGAGGAAGAGGAGGGCATCGATCACATGGCTTCCCAGATCCCCGATCACCCCTCCGGTGCTCACATCGGGCAGCAGGCGCCATTTCCAGCGAGGTACCGTCCGCCAGTCGCCCCACAGAGCATTTGCAGCCCAGCCCTGAAGGTAGGCTATATCAACCGATTGAATCTTCCCGAGAGACTGCTCCTGAATAAGCCTGCGCAGGGCATGCAGGGCGGGAGCATTGCGCTTGCTGAAATTGACATAGTTCGGAACGGAAGCTTCTTCGGCAGCATCGGCCATTGCCCGGGTTTCAGAAAGCGTTCGACCCAGGGGTTTTTCACAGAATACCGCCAACCCGTGCCGGAGGGCAGAGATGCAGATATCGGCATGTCGGGAATCAACAACGGCACAGGAGAGAGCATCTGCTTCCCCGCTGTCCAGGAGAGGGGCCATGCTATCAAAATAGCGCGGAATGTTGTGCAGGAGAGCAAAACTCTCTGCATGGGCCATAACGTGATCCTTACAGGCGGAAATCGTGCACCCGGGAACGGCCCGGAATTTCCGTACCTGATACCCGGCCATGCCTCCGCTTCCCGCTATCGCCAAACGAACCAAAGTGTTACCCCTTATCAGCTTTATCAGATTTTTCAGCTGCTGAAGTTGAATTACGAACGATGAAATCGGTCTGCAGCCATTCCTGAACCGGTTCCTGCCGTTTCCCCTCTAAAATTGAGATCAGCAGCCGGGCGGCATGCCTTGCCAACGCCGTAACCGGGTGATCAATGGTTGACAGAGTCGGGGAGACATCGGTTACCGGGGGAAGATTATCGTACCCGATTACATTCAGATCCTGCGGAACCCGTAACCCTTCTTCTGCTGCATAGGCCAGCACACCGAATGCGCAGCGATCTGAGCTGGTCATAATCAGCGTCGGGGTGTCACCCTTGCCGCCGAGGAGGCGGGACGCACCCAGATATCCAGAAGTTTTAGAGAAATCTCCCTCTGTTACCGTTGTTTTTACATCGAACTCTGAGGCCAGCCGGTTAAATACCTCCAGACGGTCCGTAGCATTGCGGAACTGCATATCCCCGGTTATATAGCCGAAATGACGGTGACCCAGGCGGATACTGTGGGCAAAGGCCTTACGCATGCCGCTTTCGGGAAGGGCATCGACACTGTTGAGCCCCTCATGATAGTTGTTTATCAGCACAAAGGGTACCCCTTGCTCCCTGAGTCCGTAGAATGGCCGAAAATCGGCCCGCGTCACTGCAAAAAGCAGTCCGTCCACAGTTTTTGAACGGATAAGCGTGTAGTAGTCCTCGGTATCGACACTTTTACGGTCCAGGATAATTGTCGCCGAATAGCCCGCGGCATCGGTTTCCAGCACCACACCGTCGAGCAGCGCAGGAAAGTAAGACCGAGAAAAGGGAGGAAACGACTCATAGGAGGGTACCACGAACCCGATCATGTTGGTTCTCTTGCTGGCAAAAAGGGTAGCCTGACGGGATCGTATATAGCCAAGCTCCTTGGCTGCCCTGCGCACCTTCTCCTTGATCGGATCGGAGATCAGGGGAGAATCGTTCAATGCCCGTGAGACTGTGGATTCGGATACACCGGCCAGCTTCGCCACATCCGCCCTGCTTGGTCTTGTATTCATACGCATCTCATCATATCCAGAAATAGAGGATTTTTCCAGCAGCATGCTGGTACTGGGCGCTAGGCGCTGGTGAATAAAAAAGAAAGCCGGGGCTGTGAAAACCCCGGCTGCTGAAGTGCCGATTTAGTAAATAGATTCCGGTTCGTAGTACTGCTCAACGTTGGTAATATCGACCATTACCGAAGGAATTACTACGGTTGTCGGGCTGCTTGCCGTGTGGAAATCTGAGCTTCTTTTTCCTTCCGCCACATCAATTGCATAGCGTATTCCGTCATTTATCATAGATGGGTGGTAGGTTGCGGTTGCCTTGACCAGCGGGTTTCCGTCCATAATCATTTTGTAGACCACTTTTGATCCGGCGCCGCCCAGCACGATCTTGACATCGTTACTGCCTGATTCCTTGATTGCCTGCATTACGCCAAGCAGAACGTCATCGTCCTGGCAGAACACTGCATCTATGCGGGGGTATTTCTGCAGGAATGTTTCCATCAGGGAAAGTCCCTTCTGGGTGGACCAGTCTGCATATTCATACTTGTTTCCACCGAGCAGGTTGACCAGAGATGACTCTTTGTTCATTTCTGCAAAGAACGCATCCATCCGCTCGGTGTCGATGGTAACCGGGAGTCCGCCCATAGCCACATAGTTCTTGAGCCCTGCTGCCTTCATCTCCTTAGCCAGCCATTGCCCGCTGAGTCTACCAAGTGCAGGGTTGTCTCCGGCGATATTGACATATCCGAAACTTGTATCTGTCAGACCTCGGTCTATGACAAATACTTTGACGCCGCTTGCCTGGGTCTCTTTAACGATCGGGGTTAGGGGAGCAGATTCATGGGGAAGAATCACGAGAAAGTCCATACCCCACACCTGCAGGTCCTCAACATTGCGTACCTGGGAGGAAGGACTGTCTGCTGTCACGACCCGGAAGTCATATTTGCCGGGTTTTTCAGCATCGATATCCTTGACCGCTTTGTTTGCCCACCATACGATACCGCCGGTCCATCCATGATCGGCGCTAGGTATCGATATGCCGATTTTTACTGCCTTGGCTCCACCCGATTCCGCTTCACCAGCTGCTGTCAGCGAGAAAGCTGCCAGACCGATAATGAGTAAGAGTGCTAACAATTTCTTCATAACCAAACCTCCATTCAGTTTCTTTTATTGTACTGCAGCAATACTGCCGCAATAATAACCATACCTTTTGCCGCCTGCTGCAGATATGACGAGACACCTCCCAGCACCAGCATATTGTTAATCATTCCCAGCATAATTGCCCCGAGAACCGTACCGATTATTGTTCCCTTGCCGCCGGACATTGAGGTGCCGCCGATGACGGCCGCGGCAATGGCGTCGAGTTCGTAATAGACGCAGTCGCTGGAATTTATCGAATTGAGCCGCGAGGACCAGAGCAGGGCGGTTACGCCGACAGTAGCGCCGGTAATGATATACGGGATCATCCGGGTAATCGTGACACTTACCGCAGAATAGCGGGCAACCTGTTCATTGGCGCCGACTGCGCAGACATATCTGCCGAAGCGGGTGTTATTTAGAAGCACATGCAGAAGGGCAGCTATAATGAAGAACGCCCATACAGGGACTGGAAGCCCCAGGACCATGCCCGCTCCCACTTCGGGATAGACGGTGTTAAGCGAGAGAATATTGCCGGCTCCGGAAAAGTACTGGATGAGCGAACGGAAAATGGACATGGTTCCCAGAGTTGCGATAAAGGGGGCTATTCTGCCTTTGGTAACCAGGATTCCGTTGAACAGACCGCACAAGGCGCCGAAGATGACGGCAAAGATCGCTGCCAGGGCAACTCCCAGATGGGAGGGGCCGGGAAACAGATTCAGGAAGAGTATGGTTATTCCTCCGGTAAAGGCTGCCATAGATCCGACCGATAAATCGATTCCTCCGGAGATAATAATCAGTGTCATTCCCAGACCGATAATTCCGGTATAGGAAATCTGGCGCAGGATGTTGATAAGATTTCGGGGCTGAAGAAAATTAGGCCAGCCGACAATTACTGCCAGAATAAATAGCAGGATGAATGCCATTCCCGTCGAATGATCCCCAAAACGGAAATTTTTGAAAAATCCGGTTGTTTTTGCTTTTATATCGATACCCATCAGCTTACCTGCCCTTTTATGCCGGTTGCATGAAACATTATCTCCTCCTCAGTTATCTGTTTCCCTTCGAGACAGCCGGTTACTTTTCCCTCGCGCATAACATAGACCCGGCTGCACAGCCCGATAACCTCTTCCATTTCCGAGGAGATAACGATGCAGGAGATGCCGGACGCAGCAAGGGAGTGAATAAAGTCATAAATCTCACGTTTTGCATTGACATCGATACCCCGTGTGGGTTCATCGAGAATAAGAATTCTCGGATCGGTATCAACCCAGCGGGCGAGGTAGACTTTCTGCTGATTGCCGCCGCTCAAAAAGCGAAGTGCCATTTTCTGCGAGGCGGCAGCAATGTTGAATTTTTTTACATACTGCGTGCTCTTTTCAAGTTCGGCACGCTTATCGATCAAGACCCCCTTAAGATAGCGCTTGAGGGAAATCAGGGAGACATTCTGCGGGATATTGAAGTTCTGCACTATGCCCTTGCCCTGACGGTCTTCGCTGAGATAGCCGATGCCGAGCCTGACTGCATCCCGGGGATTTTTTATGGCGACTTTTTTCCCGTTATAGGTGAGCTTCCCCGCCTCGAGCGGTCTGAGTCCCATTACTGCTTCGGCTGTTTCTGTTCGGCCTGCACCGACGAGTCCGGCAAAGCCGAGAATTTCACCGCGCCGAAGATTGAAGGAGATATCTTTGACCATTTTGCCGCTGGAAAGACCTTCTGCTTCCAGGATAATATCATCGGTCCCCCGAATCTTCTTCTGCGGAAATACCTGCTGAAAATCCCTGCCGATCATTTTTCGTGCAATATCATGCTCATCCACATCGGCTGCATTATCAACACTGATAAGGCTGCCGTCTCTGAGCACCGTTACCCGGTCGCAGATGGCGATGATTTCCTGCAGTTTGTGGGATACGAAGATCAAGGTAACCCCTTTTCGCTTCAGGTTCCGCATCAGTGTGAAGAGAATTACAATCTCATGTCCGGTCAGTGTGGTGGTCGGTTCATCCATGATCAGGATGCGCGCATCCAAGAGGAGGGCTTTGGAGATTTCCACAAGCTGCTTCTCGGCAACGCTCAGTTCGCTGATCAGCAGATTGACATCGATCGGCATCTTAAGCTCGGCCAGCTGTTCGGCAGCTTTTTCCCGCATCCTGTTCTTGTCCAGCAGGCCGGATTTTTTTCTGATCTCGTTTCCCAGATAGATATTCTCATATACGCTGAGCGTGTTGATCAGGTTGAATTCCTGCGGGACTATGGCTATTCCCAGTCTTTTGGCGGTGATAAAATCGGGTACTTCCACCTGTTTGCCGTCCAGCTGGAGGGAACCGGCTGTAGGCTGATAAATGCCGCTGATGATTTTTATCAGGGTCGATTTACCGGCACCGTTTTCGCCGATGAGTCCCATTATTTCACCGGCACGGATCGAGATTGATATATCATCGAGCACCCGTACACCGGAAAACTCTTTGGTAATTCCCCGAGTCTCCAGCAGTACGGATTTCTGATCAGTTTTTTCAACAGTCACGTAAGTCTCCGCTGCTACTGCTTCATTGCCCCGTCAAAAGCGAGTTCTGATGGGGTAAAGTCGATGCGGCGCACAAATTCGCATGCCTCACGGGCTCCGTACTCCCGATCCATTCCCGAATCCTCCCACTCTACGGAAAGAGGGCCCTGATAACCGGCATCATTGAGGGTGCGGATAATACTTTCAAAATCGACATCCCCGTGGCCGAGAGAACGGAAGTTCCACCCTCTCCGGCTGTCGCCGAATTCTATATGAGAACCCAGGATACCGGCCTTTCCGTCCCGGTTCACTGCTGCATCCTTCATGTGAACGTGGTACACCTGTTTTATGAAGTCCCTGAGGAATATATGCGGTGTGACGCCCTGCCAGATGAGGTGAGACGGGTCAAAATTGAATCCCAGGGTGGGGCGGAAGCTGAACTCCTGAAGGAGCCGCTCTGCGGTATAGTAGTCGAATGCTATTTCGGTAGGATGCACTTCCAGGGCAAACTTGACGCCGTTTGCATCAAACACGTCAAAAATCGGGGTCCAGAGTTCCACGATTTCCCGATAGGCTGCATCTATCATTTCTGCAGATGTCTGGGGAAATGAGTACCAGTATTTCCAGACGCCGCTGCCCATGAATCCGGTTACGACGCTGCAGCCCATGTTCTTAGCCGCCCTGGCGGTATATTTGAGTTCCTCAATTGCCCAGGCTCGGATTTTTTCAGGATTTCCTTTGTACTTGTCGGGGGCAAATCCATCCAGTCTCGGGTCCCAGAGATCCCCGACGCACTGTCCGGCAAGATGCGCCCCGAGAGCCCAGGTTTTCAGGCCGTATTCAGCAAGGATCGCCTTGCGCTCTGCCGTATAGGCTGGATCGTCGGCTGCCTTGCGGACATCCATATGGTCGCCCCAGCAGGCGATTTCGAGTCCGTCGTAGCCGAAAGAGGCTGCTTTTTCGCAGACGCTTCTGAACGTAAGATCGGCCCACTGGCCGGTAAACAGGGTAACTGGTCTTGCCATTGCTCACTTCTCCTCTATAATATTCTTATCAGGTAATTTTTCGCGCCGCTTCAGCAGCAGTATTCTTACAGATCTATCCAGGCAGTTCCTTTCCGGGAACTTTCCACGCAGGCACCGATAAACTTTACTCCGTCGACTCCCATTTCAGGTCCGGGAAAGTCGAGATCTTCCGCTGTCAGCGGTTCACCGGCTTTCTGCTTTTCCAGGGCACCAATGAAGGTTTTATAGATGTTGGCAAAGGCTTCAAAGTATCCCTCGGGATGTCCCGAAGGGATGCGCGAATAGCGCTGTGCAGCTGGATAAAAGGCATCTCTTCCCCGGGAAAGTATTTGGGCGGGGCGGTCTAGATAGGTCACCTGCAGGTGGTTCGGGTCTTCCTGCAGCCACTGAATGGTGCCTTTTGTGCCGAAAATCCGCAGTCTGAGCGCATTGTCATAGCCGATGGCAATCTGGCTGGCCCAGTAGAGACCTTTTGCTCCGCCCTCATATTCGAGCATTATAGAGACGTTGTCATCGAGCACTCTTCCGGGACCGAACGTATCAAGCCGCGCACAGAGAGCTTTGATTCTCAGGCCGGTTACATACGAGACAAGGTTTTCTACATGGCTGCCGATATCGCCGGTACAGTTTGCTTTTCCGGTCAGGGCTGGGTCGGTACGCCAGGAGGCTTGTTTCTGGCCTTCCTGCTCTATCGGCTGGGCAAGCCACTCCTGGGGATATTCCGCGTTGACAAAGCGAATATCGCCAATTTCACCCGCTGCTATGAGCTCTCTGGCCTGTTTTACGGCAGGGTATCCGGTATAGGTGTAGGTGACGGCAAAGAGGGCGTTGTTCTGCTTAGCCAGTGCTGCCAGCTCTTCAGCCTCTTCTGTCTCGAAAGTGAGGGGTTTATCGCAGACTACCGGTATCCCCTTAGAGAGGAATGCTTTTACCGCACCGTAATGCTGGGCATTGGGGGTTACTACGACCACAAAATCTACCGGATCGGGGCGGTCAGCCTCCTTTTCCGCCATGGTGAGAAAGTCCTGATAGAGACGTTCCTCAGGCAATCCAAGGCTCCTTCCGGTCTCCAGCGTCTTTTCCCAGCTGCGGGAAAAGCAGCCGGCAGCCAGCTCGGCCATACCGTCAAGTCCGATGGCTTTCCGGTGAACTTCTCCGATAAAGGCTCCGGGGCCGCCGCCGATCATGCCGTATCGAAGTTTTTTCCCAATCCTGTTCCCATTCTCGTTCCCGTTTTCTCTGGTTCCTTCTATCATGTGATTCTTCTCCCAATCATGTAATGCACGCGCGTGCAATGCATGATTATCGTACTTCTGATTTCCTGATAAATCAAGAGTTTTTCAAGATTATTTCGCTGAAAGATGACAAACTGGCCGGTGCCGTCCGGTTGCTCATTTTCCGGTCTGCCGGTAGAATGCAAAAACAGCGAAAGGGGAGAAGTAAGGCAGGTGTAAATTCCGGGGAGCGTGATGTGAATTCCAGACAGAGAGAGGAGGGGGAGCAGGTACGGGGACGTCATGTGATTCAGCAAACCTTTATTCAGTCGGTTCCCGCTATCTCCTCGGCAGTACTCATTCTGCTGCTCATTACCTTCAACCGGGTTCTTCTTTCGCCGCTGCTGCTGCAGATTCAGCAGGATTTCAGCATCAGCCACGGGCCGTCCTCCAGGATTTTTCTTTTCCGCAGTATCGGGTACAGTTCAGCGCTGCTGATATCAATGTATATTTCTTCCAGGATTATACACCGGGCAACGGTCCTGCTCAGTTCTGTGATAATTTTTGCAGCTTTGCTGCTTATGGCGGCAGCCCGGACTTTGACTTTTTTCAATGCAGCAATTCTGGCGGCAGGTTTTGGCTCCGGTCTGTATCCAGTTTCAGGGCTGGCGGTGCTCAACGATCTGGTTATTCGCAAAGATAGACAGAAAGCGATTTCTTTCCACGAGCTCGGTCCACATACTGCCATGCTGCTGGCGCCTCTGCTGGCAAATATTATTATCCTCTATGGCTCCTGGCGGTCAGCCTATGTGGTTCTGGCGTTTATTACTTTGGCTGCCGGTATTCTCTACTTTTTCCGGGTACCTGCGGGCTCTTTCAAGGGCGATCCGCCGACGTTCCAGGTATTGGGAGAATTGTTTCGCATTCCTCTTTTCTGGGTGCTGATAGTGATTTTCAGTATAGCGGTCGGTGCTGCAACGGGTATTTACGCTATTATTCCAATATTTCTCGTGGATGAGGCAGGATACACGCAGGAAGCAGCAAATACCCTGTTCAGCATCTCCCGTCTCACTCCTATAGCTGCTCTGATCGGCGCCGGGCTGGTGCAGGACCGGGTGGGAGTCAAGTGGTCGCTCCTTGTGTCAATTATCGGGTGCGGCGTCATGATTATTCTAACCGGCCTGTTGAGCGGACCGCTGCTGCTTGCTGCGATTTTTCTGCAGCCGGCTTTTGCGGCAGTGATTATACCTCCGGCTCTGACGGCAGCTGCTACCGTCGGCGGACCAAAACAGCAGGGTATTATCATTGCGATGCTTCTCCCGATCGCATCTGTCTTCGGGACGGGGATTATTCCGGCTTTTATCGGGTATATGGGAGATGCAGCCTCATTTTCTCTCGCTTTTATCATTATCGGGGCAGTGACGGTGGTCAGCAGCATCGGTGTGAAAGCACTGCATCATCACCAGCAGGTTTGATAATGCCAAATTCCACTCGCCCGATAATCCTGGTGCAGCTCCGGGAGTTATACCAGTCATGTTCCACCAGCTGACAGAAGGTGATATCTTCGGAACCGAGATGCATTTCGCTCAGCCTATCAATCAGTTCTGCCAGGGCCTGCGGATTTCTCAGCGGGCAGGGGAACCGCATGAATGTGGTGTGGGCCGATTCTGAGGCATAGCGTTCATCGTTCGGCAGATTGTGTTCCTGTAACCGTTTTCTGATATTCTCCCGCAAATCGACCAGGATATTATCGTCGTACCCACGGACCAGTCCTGCCGTCCTGCTGAATACGACCCCTTGCCGCAGCAGTCGGAACGGCTGGATTTCTGATGCCGCTTCACGTGAGATCTGCAGAAATTGTCTATTCCGATCGTTACTCCTTTGATATGCCGCTGAACCCTGAATGAAATCAAAAATGGTGATGTGCAGGTCTTCAAAAGGATAGTAATATTGATCCGGTTCTACTTGGGAGAATCTGTTTACCAGCTCCTGGTAGTGCTCCCGGCTGCCCTGGACAGGGATGATGAGCGAAACTCCGCGGCGGGGGTCACCGGCGCCGGGCAGGAGCAGGGGGTCTGTGTCAATTCGGCCATGCCGCAGGTCATCAATGTTGGCGGCGTGAATAGCATCGTATAATTCTTTAGAACTCATGGATAACTCCTTCCGCACCTGCCTTTGCCTTTGCCTTTGCCTTTGCCTTGCAGGAATTGCATGAAGAATAGTATTCTGATCTTAATTTGGCAAGTATCCTGTTGAAGGGCACCGGGGCTGTGATATAATCCAAAAACATGAAAATCGATCGCCTGCTCTCCATCATCATCTATCTTATGAACCATGAAGTGGTAAGCGCCCGTGTTCTTGCCAAGCGGTTTGCAGTAACTGTCAGGACTATCGTTTATTCAGGGTTTCCAGAATAAGGGAGCCTGAAATTCTTACCGGGAGATTTATTCGCAGACCACTCTCCTTTGAAGAGTTTGAGCAGTTGCAGAATCAGCAGAGTCCGGGCAAAACGACAGAACTGGTACTCCTGTTCCATCCCTTCATGAAAGCGCTAGCAGAAGAGTATGCTGCTCCTGAAGATTGTTCTCTCGATCCTGAGGGGAACCTGATAGTGAAAATGCGGATCCCGGAAGACGGCTGGCTTTATGGATTGATTTTATCCTATGGAGAATATGTCACAGTTCTGGAGCCAGCTCATGTCAGAGAACAGGTGAAAGAAATAGCAGAGAAGATTGCCGGAAAGTATGAGAATTAAAGAATTGCAGGAAAAAAAGTTTAATTTTCCCGATTTCTTTTTAAAATTACGACATACAGCTGTCGTATATCCTGAGGTATACTTTGGCATATCTTAATTTTTAAAAATAGGAGTTTGTTATGGAAATTAAAGAAGTTGCCGAACAGAACACATTGATGATCCGGCTGATCACACCGGCGAGCAGGCTTTCTGATGTTATGGGGGAGGCTTATGGTGAACTGGGAGCATATATGGGCAGGAAGGGGATTCAGTTTGCAGGGCCTCCCTATGCTATGTATTACAATATGGATATGGAGGCTCTCGATGTCGAGATGGGTTTTCCGACCGTTGGGAAAGAGAGCGGGGAGGGGCGTATAAAGACCGGCCGAATCCCGGGTGGGAAGGTTGCCTCAGCTCTGCATGCAGGTCCCTATGCAAAATTGGAAGAAACGTACCGAAAGCTTATGGAATATGTTAATGAAAAGGGAGTTCAGGTTTATGAGGAGTGGATGTACGAATTCTACCTGAATTCCCCCATGGAAGTACCGCCGGAGGAACTGCAGACAGAGATCCGTTTTATACTGATGTAGGGGCCGGCTCCCGGCAAGCGTCTCTGTCAGGCGCCGCGGACCACCACGAGCTGAGGTTCTTCACCTGATAACGGTCTGGCAGATCGACTGTTCTGCAGGCTCAGTATTTCCGCAAGGATGGAAATAGCGATCTCTTCAGGTGTTTCAGCGCCCAGATCCAATCCTATTGGGGCCATGACTGCTTCCAGCCGTTGTGCCGGTACTCCTTCGGAAGCCAGTTTGTCTTTAAGGACCCGTACTTTGCGGCGGCTTCCCAGCATCCCGATGTAGGCGCACTCTTGTGTGATAAAATGGCGGAGTGCCCGCTCGTCGCTGCTGCTTGTGGCAATAATCAGGATGGAGTCAGAATTGACCGGCACTGCCTGCATGGCCTCATCCAGCGTATCCCGGAGATAGAGTTCAGTTGCCATGGGGAATCGTTCTGGACTGCAGAACTTTAGCCGTTCTTCCGCCACCGCTATGCGGAAGCCAAGTCTTGCCGCTGTTACTGCAATCTTCAGGCTGACGTGGCCCCCTCCGATAAGCAGAAGCCGGGGCCCGGGAGCTACGGATTCTATAAATATCTTCATATTTCCACCGCAGTCCATTTCAATGCTGGTTTTCTTTCCTTTTCGGTCAAGATCATATTCAAGGGTAGTTGAGCGGTTGAACTGAATGCACTGAATTGCTTCTTCTATGACATTGCTTTCGACAATTCCTCCTCCGATGGTTCCGTAACTGCTTCCGTCGGCAAGTACAATCATCTTGGCTCTGCTCCGGGGGGTTGACCCTGAGGAAGAGAGAATGGTTGCTATGGCAAATGGTGTATGGCAGCCGGAGAGTTCAGCTGCTTTCTCGAAAATGTTCATAGATATCCCCCGGTGTTGAATTATAATTCTCAGACAATATACAGAAAGCCATTGTTTTAGGAATGAGATAATGGTATTTGTTCCAGAGAATCTTCCCTGTGCATAGCGGAGAAGAATAACCTGGCAGGGCTAGGTATCAATTTTATTAGCTGTTCGGGCTCAATTACCTCGCCCTCTGTTAGACCGGGAATTTTGGCAAATAGCTCAGGCCTGTGCACTGTACGTGCATCCATAGGTTTCCCGAGACAATCCAGCCCTATGATGCCGATTAGCAGATCAGTATCTGCCGGGATAACCGGCTCCTGCGCCCCGGGAGCTTTTACCGGACGATGATTTGCTCCGTCGGCTTCTATCAGGATAAGATCGAAGAATTATGAGATTTCGGCCAGCTCCTTACCGGACAGACCGCGAACCTTTGAGGCTTTTTCCACCGTTTCGGAAGCTGCGAAGTAAATCTGCCCCGGTTCCTCGGTTCCGGCAGGGAGGTGATCAGGAAGGAGCGGCCCAAGATAGAACCGATCATACTGAGCGATGGGATCGCTGCGGGGGTCCATCATCATCATCATGGTGGTGGTGCTTATCAGGACCCGCATTCCCCGCTCAGCGGCAGACCTTGCCAGAGCATAGATCGTGTTCGTTTTTCCACCTGCTCCGACAATGCTGATGCACCGTTTTGATACCTTTCATTCCTTAAGCTATTACACCACATGGAGGTATTTTTTCTACCTTTAATCGCTCAACTTGAGATATAATAACGAGGCTGCTTCAGGACATTCGATCAATCAAGTGGAGGAGGAAACTGAACTATGAATTGTAAGCATCTAATATGGGGGATCCTGCTCCTACTGATTGCCGGTATGACCTTCGGAGAGTCTGCATCCTCTGATAGTTTGATCTCGTTCGATCTCTATGCACCTGATGTACTGTATCCCGTGGCAATTGCCGCTCCGCACTCTTCGGCAAGCAAACTGCATATCCTCTCTGTTTTAGAGGGACAGCCTCGAACGATCAGAGTTTTTGGAGAAAACACCTATGAGGATGTTTCTATATATAATGGTGATGCGTATGTTTCAGAGTCGCTCTATGCGCAGCTGATGACCGGTATTGAAATAGGTCTGTTCAGATTAGGAATAAAAAACCTGATTACCGCAGAACTTACCTTTCAGGGGGGACTGAATGTTGTCTTTCAGGGCTTTGGCGGTGCTAATATGCTCGGTTTTGACGGGATCTTCTTTTTCGGAGCTCATGCAGAGCTTCTAAATGCACTGACCGTCCGTTACGGGCTTCAGCACTATTCAGGTCATTATGGGGATGAGACCCTGGAAAATGTGCGTAAGCATTCCGGCAGTACGGCTGCGCCCATTGAGTACTGTAAAGATAATAACATACTTGTTGGAGTCTCCCTGCCCGTAGGTCGCAGTTTCAGACTGTATAGCGAGCTATGATATCAGTGCCTTCTTAAAGGAAGTTCTGTTGAACCCCTCAATACATATTCCCGCCTGGGTAATCAAAAAGACTTCAGGTGAGCCCATGTATACGGTTGTAAATAATAATGAGGGTATAGAGCCGGAGGGAACGGGTCTCATCCTATAACGCCTGGATTATTCAGGCGGGTGCTGAAACAAAGTTCCACCAGCCAGAATTGTTTTTGCGGATGTGAAATGTATCAAGATGACAAACTATACATGCCGGGTCAATATGATGGAAAACAACCCCTGGGAATATGAGTTTACCGTTGGGGAGGATTACGTTCACCAGACTGAGCAATAAAAAGCCCGGATTGAAGCCTTCTATCATGAAGGAAGATTTCACTGTTGAATTTTTTTCTATCAGAGATCAAAACATATTTCCGTTGATTCGGCCTTCGCGTGACTGATCATCTGTGTATTCAGCTCACATTCCGTAAGGCAGGTGTTCTCAACTATCTGCCATGCTGGAGCTGTAGGTTCTCGCCGGCAAGACCTGTTGCCGCAGACCTGTTGTCGATTATTGACTATGTATAATGAGCTGAGGAGCAGAAAATGATGAATAGATATCCATGAAACAGCGTTTCAGAATTATGAGAAAGCTCCTTCAGCAATTGACAGAATTTATGGGAAGTGATCAGCCTTACAACAAATTGAACGACAGGTCGATTCAGTATTTGAGTATGTCTTTTGAATTGGGCTGGAAAACTATGATCATCCCTCTTATCAGGGGTTGGAAGTTACTACACCGAGAGAAACCATTCAAAAAGCCTTCCAGAATAGGGTGATTCCCAAACGGAGCGAGAGGAGCGGAACCAACTTGTTGGTTCCATTCCCGAGCGAGTGCCGGGATCGCAAGGTAACATACCCCGCCCTCGAACATAGGCGTGCATAGCAAGCCTCCTTGTCCTAAGTGCCATCTGCAGAAGTCGTTTATTCTGGGGTAAGGATATTTTCATTGAACATGGACATGAGGATAGGGATGCTGAGAAAAGGAATCTGATGGCCTGCTACCTACAGTGAAGAGAATGCTGAAAGCAGAATATCTTATACGAAACAATTTATTATGAACTGCTTGTATCATTGAAAAAAACACTGATGTAAGTCGATGAACTATGGTTTGCGGGACGAAGATCTGTCTTATACGGGAGCAGCTTACAGCATCAGGACGACAAAGCCGTTATTTTTGCCCCGGGCAATGAATACCTATAGAGCTGGCTCCGATGTCGATTTGGCAATTTTGGAGAAGGGGGTTAATTTCACTACGATTTCTGAACTGAAAGGAGTTCTTGAGGATCAAAGTCCAAATGCCGTATTTGTTCGATATCGTGGATGCAGCACAATCTGAAGCATAAAGAGCTGGAAGACCATATCAAACGAGCTGGAATACCATTTATCAGAAGGCTTCTCAGGGTAGGTGCTGACCTTCTGGACACTATTATACGCATAGTGTTGAGAGCAGGAAACAACTCTGATTTGGGTGGAAGGTTGCGGGATCGCTTGATAAAGATTTTTTACTTAATGTGCATTCAAACTAAACATCGCAACACGTCCGCTGATATCCACTCTCCCTATCTGAACTTCCCAATTTTTCCACCAAACTGAACCCCAATTTTAACATCTGTAAATAACTCTCAAAACATGTCAGGTCTCATTTTTTTTAATGCTCACATATTTCTAAAACTGAGGCTCTTGCAAAAAGCAAACAAGATGATTGGAGCCACTTTAAAAATGCGAAGCATTTTTGAAATTAGTCAAATCGCTCATTCTCCCGGGAGATTTGGCTTTCCCATTGTGGGTGCCCGCTGAATTAATTTGGACCCAACATCTGTTATTGTTTTAATTGAGTACCCTTCCTGTGAAGCTGCGAATCCGAGATATCAACTTTCTTACTCCGGCATTTTTTAATGAACGACCATAGCGCATGATGTCAACCCTTGGATGGAAAGAAAGAAGAAAATGGTCAAATGTCAGAATACTAAGCAGCACCTGGCGGGGCGTCGCTAGAAGCGGTGGAATCTGATTGTCCGGTTCGAGGCACATGTCGTACGAGTAGCCGGAAGGAAGCAATAAGGCCTTTGCAGGGTATGAGCGCTGAGAGGTCACGAAAACCTTAAGCCTGGTCAAAATGAAGATAATGTGTCCCACGAGTACGAGGTGGGCGGAATTTTGCGCGAATAGGCAAATGTTAACCATATCGAACGCGAACACACAAGTCATACACGGTAAACTAGCTTGACGAGAGGAGAGCACCATGATCAGTTTGCTGCTTCCGTGACACGTGAGTGATGGAGCCGACCTTACCACTTTCAGGCTGAGGCAGGTCCCTATGAAGTAAAGACTACTTCGACTGTGAAAATCTTTCTACTGTGGAGGGCAAAGTGAATGCTTGTTGTCCATGGCGTGGTAAGGTGTGGAATGATTTCTGATAAACCATTTCCGAACTGTCCGCAGCAGGACAGCAGGCGGTATTATTTTTTGACTTAAAGCGGTGGCTAAGAAATGAAAGGATTTTACGGCAGCAGTCCTTCGCACTCACCTTTGCTGTGGACATGCTCGTACGATGGCGGAATGTGGATTATTTTATTCCTAAACTAGCGAGAGAGGAGGATGTAAAGCAACTTGTTATTCCATCTTGAAGAGTGTTGGATTTTGATTACCTTTCATTTTCTTCACTGGTGAATTGTTGAAGCTTCTGAATGGCAATGGTTTGGCTGCAGTCATTGGGCAGCAAGTTGAGAACTTTATGTGCCTTCACGGTTGGACCATGCATTGTAATTTTCCCCGTTTGGTAATAATGAAATGGCTGGTGGGTATAACCTCACATCTTTCCTTCTCAATCTTAACTTTCGGGTATTTTAGTCCTGGTAGAGTAAATCACATGGACGCTATAAGTATAGTCCCAAACATTATAGAAATGACACTATGGGCAGTGCTTAGATTTGAACTGGCGACTTTCTACCGCAGCGTAGCACTCCTCCCGCTGAGTTAACCGCCCGACTAAGCCCAATGATATACCCGCAGGCAGAGGGTCAATCAGTACCCTAATTTTGTCTCTTTTTCGATTCCCCAGTGCTTTTTACCAACCGAAGCATCGCCAAACATTGCTGCATAGCGTTAAAACCCTTACATTGACCTCTTCCAGCTTTCCTGTAAATTATTGTTAAAGGTTCAGAATGTCAGTAATATGGGAAACCTGAAGGGATGATTCAGCTCACAAGGGGTGGCGCGGCAACAGCACAAGGCATATGTGGCCGGAAAGGTGATGATTCTGGGATTTTTACTAATGGCTAGCCTTTCATAATGATTAAAGTCATCTGATAGTTTCGTCCTTAAAATATTTCGCCTTGTTGATGTCCGTTCAGCGCTGATGATAAAAAGTTCATGACGCACCGATCTGCTGCAGCAGTGGTACCATCCTGACTATCCGATTGGCATACCTCTATAGGTCCAGCGGCCTTAGCTACAATTTCAGAAGTATTGTTAGGGAACCCACTGATAGTTCCCCTGGATTGCTCAAAGAGATATGGCAAAAATCATCTCTTGAGGACACTGAGCTGGACAAATTCTTCTCAGCGAGCAGCCGGAACCCTACTGGGAGAATATTCTGGCAGATAGGAAGAATTGGCAGCATAGGAGCCTACTGTAAGTGGTGACACCCAATCTGATGCGGTGAAACCATCAGGCCTGACCTCAACGTTTTATCACCAGCTCCTCTATTTCCTTCTCATTCACGGCACCAATACTGTACAGAACTGGAAAACATATCCCGGTTGACAAAGAAGACAGCGAGCTCATTCTGAAGGGAATTACCGTTATCATATCTTTCATTGAAAATGCATCCTGATTATCGGGCTTCATCTGGCAATGTTTATGTCCATTGCCTTCTGGGGTTATCGGGTATTTGAGGTGGAGCGGCTTTCTGGGATCCATCGTTGTGGTTCTCTGCAATACCGAGTCGAAATTCCGGTTGGTATGGAGCACTGGCTGTTGTCTATCTGGTTTCTAGTGGGAGAAACGGGTGGGCTATCGGCTACGCGCCCGGGGCGCTGGTAGGGGCCTGCAGACAATATTCTCAGACCGCCGTAATGGCCGGGAATGTTGAACTGCCCGGATCTTCTGATTCTTGTCAGCATCCTTGGGGATTGTCGCTCAGCTTCGAATTTCATCGGTCCCGTACTGGCAGCCCTGGTGGTAACCGCAATGGATATTTATAAAACCCTGTTCAGCAGTGAACCGGATAGTCTTGGAGGATTCAGGGAAGCGTTGAAAACAGAAAGCCATGAAGAATCAGGAAGCGAAGCCAGCTAGAGCTCCGAAAAAATACATAGTAAAAAATACAATAATCAAAAAATCTTTCTATCCTTTTTCTCCCTTATCCTGTTATACTGAAGACCGAAAGTTCTACGGAAAGGTGAAACCGCTGCGGACGCGCCACTGTAATCGGTGACTGATGCGAATATTGCCACTGGGGAATCCTCGGGAAGGCTCGCACATCGGAATGACCCGGAAGCCAGGAGACGGGAGCATCACTACAAACGTAACCTGTACGCGAGTACACAATACAGGAGTTAACCTATGAACCGAACCCTTGCACGCACTATCCGTACGCTCAGTATCGCTCTCGTTCTTCTCAGCATGGTTCTGCCGCTGATTGCAGCAGGAGCCGCTGAAAGCGAAGTTCAGCCGTCCAGCCCGGGTATCACTGATGCCGATTATCCGCAGACCTTTACCGATGATATGGGCAGCGAAGTAGTACTGGAGCGAAAACCTGAAACCGTTCTCTCCTTGTCACTGTTCAGTGATGAGGTGCTTATGGAACTGCTTCCCGCAGAATCCTTTGCCGCCGTCTCGACCATGGCCGTCAACCCGATATACTCGAATGTGGCTGAAGAGGCTGGAAAAATAAGTCCGGTGATCGATTTCAACGTTGAGCAGATAATCCAGCTGTATCCCGATCTCGTCATTGCTGCCAACTGGAGCGACGCGGGAAAGATTGACCAGCTGCGCCAGGCCGGTATAGTCGTCTATCTTATAGACACTCCCTTCGATATTGCCGGAATAAAGCAGGCAGTAACCCTTCTGGGTGAACTTACAGGGTCTGTAAAGGCGGCCGAAGCACTGAATACCGCAATCGACCAGCGTTTAAGCAGCCTGCAGGCCATAGTGCAGCAAATCCCGGAAAACGAGAAGAAAACAGCCCTGGATTATAACAGCTGGGGAACCGCGAACGGAGCCGATACCACATGGAACCTCGTTCTCACTCTGGCGGGAATAGAAAATGCGGCAGCCGAGATGGAGGTGGATGATTTCGGGCAGGTTCCGCTCTCGAAGGAAGTGCTGCTTGAACTGAACCCGGATGTTCTCTTTCTGCCCAGCTATATCTGGGGGGAGGAGGACGCCTCCGATGCCTTTTATCGACAAGTTATGCAGGATTCTGCTCTGTCAGGGGTAGAGGCAATAATGGAGAACCAGGTTTATATTTTTCCTGAGCGTCTGAAAAACAGCTACAGCCAGTATCTCATCGATGCCGCAGCAGCCGCAGCAGAGATGGTATATCCTGACCTGTTTGACTGAAAAAAGCTTGATTGGAAAAGCTGGATTAAAAATACCTGAAAAAGCAATTTTATAAAAAAGTTATGAGAATTACTGGGGAAACCGTACATGAAGCATGATTACTTCAAATGGCAGCTTACAGGACTGATCGCCGCTCTGGCGGTCAGCTTCATGGCTGCAGTAGTGTTCGGAGCAGTGGTGCTTCCCGTCAGGCCCTTCTTTCAGGTTGTAATCCGTCCCTGGGCAAAACCGGCGGAACTTGAGCTGGAACTGAGAAAAATATACTCCATTATCTGGCACATCCGTATGCCTCGGGCTGTCGCGGCTATGGCTTCCGGATCCGCCCTTGCCTTGAGCGGAGCGGTAATTCAGGGGCTCTTCCGCAATCCTCTTGCAAGTCCTGATGTCCTTGGCATATCGGCCGGCAGCAGTCTGGGAGCAGTTCTTGCGATCGTTACCGGACTGACCCAGTTCAGCTCTCTCGCAATCCCTGCTGCGGCATTTGCCGGGGCCGTACTTGCCGCTCTTTTTGTCTATGCCATAGCTGCCCGACCGGGGGGCACCCATTTGCTCTACCTGGTGCTGGCCGGCCTTGCCGTATCCAGCCTGCTCAACGGTATAGTCTCAGCGGTGCTGGTTTTTGCTGAAGAATATGCTCTTGGACAGTTTATCTACTGGACCATGGGCGGGCTGGAAGGGGCAACCTGGCAGCGTACCGTTCCTCCGCTGCCGTTTATCGCCGGATTCTCGATTCTTCTTCTAGCGCTGTCCCAGCCCCTGAACCTGCTCAGTCTTGGAGAAGAGCAGGCCCACAGTCTTGGAGTTCCCGTACAGAGTCTGAAGATAATCCTGCTCCTTACCGCGTCGGCACTGACTGCAATGGCGGTTGCCATAGCCGGTCCCATAGCATTTATCGGGTTGATGGTTCCGCACCTCGTCCGACTGCTGTCGGGGCCCAACCACCGTAGTCTGCTGCCGTTTTCCGCCCTGGCCGGGGGGATATTCCTGCTGGTATGCGATATAATTGCCAGAACCCTGATCGCTCCGTTTGAAATTAAGACCGGGATAATTACCGCTCTGATAGGCGGCCCCTATTTTCTTTTCCTGATCCTGCGCCACCGCACGAAGGGGATGGTATGAACGGTCCAATCCTGCTCGAAGCAGATAACCTCTCCTATGCCCCTGGCGGTTCAAACAGCGATCGACTGCTGGTGGACTCGGTCAGCCTCAGCCTGCATCAGCGGGAAATTGTCGGAATAACCGGTCCCAATGGAGCCGGCAAAAGCACCCTGCTCAAGCTCCTCTCAGGCTTTATTGAACCGGTCCTGGGCGAGGTCCGTTATGGAGACCGCAGCCTGACTGCTTTGAAGCACCGGGAGCGGGCAGTCTATTCAGCCTTCATGAGCCAGAAAGGACCTGACACTTTTCCCTTTTCCGCGGCGGAAATAGTTGAAATGGGACGGTATCCCCACCTTGAATCAGCCAGACATCCGGGAAAAACTGAGCGGGAGGCAGCCCTGAGCGCCCTGGAATCGCTGGGTCTCGGCCATCTGGCCGACCGCAGTTATACCACACTCTCCGGGGGTGAACAGCAGCTGGTGCTTTTTGCCCAGATCCTTGTCCAGAATACCCCCGTACTGCTGCTCGATGAACCGACAGCCAGCCTTGATATCGGGCATGAAACGCAGCTGCTTCAAGTAGTCCGGAATCTCTGCCGGAAAGGTAGCGGGGCTGTGATAGCCCTGCACAATCTAAACAGCGCAGCAGAATACTGCGACCGGATACTGCTCATGCATCAGGGAAAGGTGGTCAGCGAGGGAAAACCCCACGAAGTATTTACCGAACACCATTTAAAGAAGTACTACCATACCGACGTGCGGCTCGGTACCAATGAGGCGACGGGAAGTCTCGTAGTTACTGCGTTACCGCAAAAAGCAGCCATCTGCAGTCTGCATGTTCACCTGATTGGCGGGGCGGGCAGTGCCGTTGCCGTTACCCGCATGCTGTTCCTGCTCGGATGCCGCATATCCGGCGGAGTTGCCCACGAGCTGGACAGCGATACAAAAATCTGGCGTTCACTGGGTGTGGAATGTATAACGGTACCCGCATTTGCTGAGATTGACGATGAAAGTTATCGAAAAGCTGAGGAACTGACGACAGCAGCCGATCTCACCATTCTCTGTGAATTTCCGGTCGGGCAGGGAAATCTGGCCAACCTGAAGCTGGCCGGCACGACCGGAAAACTCATAATTCTCGATGATGACAGCGGCGACCATGCTCGTGAGTTTTTTTCGGAAGAGGCCGGGGAACTCTTTAACGTCCTTGCCGGGGCCCATCGCCGGATTAATCGGGATGAGCTTACCGAATACCTCTATGCGGTAAGTGAAGGAAGCGAAACCCTATGATCATACCCTCAGAAATACTGCAGAATCGAATCACTATTCCCCAAGCTGATGGAGCCCGCCGCATTATTTCTCTCAGCTCCGGCTATACCGAAGCGCTGTTTGCCATGGGGTTTGGTGATCGAGTGGTCGGGGTATCAGCCTACTGCAGCCGCTATGCAGCCTGCGAAAAGCTTCCGGTTGTCGGTGATTATCTGCAAGTGGACTGCCGGCTGCTCGAGGATCTGCAGCCCGACCTGATTCTCCTGACAAGCGGAATCCAGCTGAAACTGGCCCGGAAGCTGGTTGAAAAGGGGTATCCAGCCCATGTGCTGCCGCTGCCATCCTCAATTGGGGCGGTTTGCGACGGGTTTGTCCAGCTCTCTGCCTTTTGCGGAGATGCGGAAACCGGCCGCAGATTCACCGATGATCTGATGGAGCAGCTGCTCAGTTTGCGCAGCCGATGGCAGGGTAAACGCACGACCCTCTATGCCGAGGCCTGGTTCGGAAGGCATGCCCGAATGATTGGGAGCGTAACCTTTATGCAGGACATACTGCGCTATTCTGGGGCAGAGCCGCTGTTCAGCAGCGAATCCTGGGCTTTTGCCGAGCCTGACCTGGAAAAGATAGGGAGACATCGACCTGAAGTGTTTCTTGGATTCAGTGAACCGGAATATCCGGTAGACTTCCTGCTGCTCAGCCGTGAGCGGGGATGGCAGGAACAGTTCGCTCCCAGCGTAATAGTTTCGGACGTAACCAGAGGAAGGAACATTATTCATGACGGACCGTCTCTGGTGGAAACCGTCGCCTGGCTTCAGGAAGAGTTACGCAAAGCCCTGCACCTGCAGGATGATTAACGCATTGCTGCAGGTGCGCCTGATATGCCGCCGTCCGACATGCCGTCGTCCTCAACTTCATCGAGAAATGCGTTAAGCTCGGACTCATAAAGCTCTTTGTCAGTTGCCAGTGCCTTGGCATGGGCGGCTCCCTCTACCAGCAGCAGGGTCGTAGGATAGAGAGGCTTGCGGGCGGCAGCCATCTCTTCCGACATCCGGGTCGGAACATAATCATCAGCGGCGCCGTGCACCAGAAAAAGGGGCAGCGGGCTCTCCATAATAGCCTGTTTGGGAGAAGTATCTTCCAAGCCGAAGCCGCAATGTTTCTTAAGGTAGCGGTCGCAGAAATACATGGTTATCCCTTCCATGAAACTGGGGATCTTATGTTCGCCCAGTTGATAGCGGTAAAGATTTTCAGTATCCGAGTAGGGGCAGTCGGCATGGGCAAAGGTAAGTCGCTTATCAAGCGGCATATACTGAAGAACCGTTGCCGCCCCGAGAGATTCCCCGACGGCACCGTAAATCCGAGTTGCGGGAAACCGGGAAAAAATCCAGTCTGATACCTGCAGCAGGTCCTGCTTCTCAAAAAAACCGGCCGTACAGCACTCACCGCCGCTGTCACCATGATAGCGGTGATTATAGGCAACGATGGTATAACCCCGCTTAACATACGGAGGAAAATACTTGATCATTCCATGCCAGGTCCAGGTGTGACCATGCACGAAAACCACCGTTTTTTCCGGGTCGCTTCCGGGAACATACACCCCTTTCAGCGTATAGCCGAAGGAGGATTCAATGGAAAAGGGCTTAAATTGATAGTTCCTGAACTCCTCTTCGGTAAAATCAGCAGATTCCAGGGAATCGGTATAGGTTTTTTCCAGCGAATGGGCGTTGGGAAAGACAAACTTCCGGGCCAGATATACGCCGACCGACCATCCAAACAGAATATAGATGACGGCTGCCCCGACGAGGACTACGAGAATAATAAGAATTGTTGTCAGCACATTCATAAAAAAGCTCCCGTTTCTATTTTGTTTTGTCCTTTTCCTGCCTGATCAGATCCCTGCTGATTATGCCGAGAACCTCACGTTCGTTGTAGAGCAGAAAGCAGGCAAATCCGACAGCGAGGAACAGAATTGCCGCCAGCCCGGTCAGCCGGATTCCCCGGTCATCGCCAACCGAACTGCCAAGCAGCAGAAGGGAAGGGAAAATGAGGCCGGCAATCATCTGACCCATCTTCGACATAAAAGTCCTGGCTCCGAAGAATATAGCGGTCTTCTGCTGTCCCGTGGCAATTCGGTCAGCCTCGGCAATATCCCCGATAATCGAGTTCGGCAGAATCCCGAAAACTGCCAGCGGCAGCCCCATAAAGATCACAATCAGGTACCCCTGCAGCTGAGCTCCCAGCGGGATGCGTCCAAGGACCATAATGAAGGCATACACGGCGGCAAGCACCACAAAAGCAATGTTCATAAGCCGTTTCTTGCCTGTTCTGCGGGCAATGAAGGTCGTAGGCAGGTAGAAGATGAACGAGACGCCAAACATGATGATCTGCAGGGTTGAAGTGAATGCCTCAGCCTCTCTGAGCAGGATTGTGACATAGTATACCAGTCCTGAGGTGGCGAAGGTCAGCGCGGTCCAGTAGGCGAGATCTGATATAGTAAACAGACGGAAATTCCGGTTGCTGAAAGCCTGTCTGAGCGATTCGGTAATTTTCAGCATATTCGGTTCCGATCGGCAGAATTTCTTCTCATCGATAAAAATGATCGGCAGCAGCATAAAAAGAAATCCGATTACGGCGAACAGGGCTATGGTAACCTGAAAAGCTGCAGTCTGGGTCATTCCGATATGTTCAAACGCAGCTTTTACGGCAAAAACCTGCGTGCCGACTGCCGTACCGATAGCCCAGGTTATGGAAATCAGCGTGCTGAGCAGCAGCCGTTCCTCGGGAGTATGACCAAGTTCAGCCATCATGGCAAAGTACGGAGTAACATACATGGTCATAAACCAGTAAAAAATAATAATAGTACTGAATACCCAGATAGAATTCACCGGACTGAATCCGCTGACTGGCGGGGTAAAGATGAGCAGTGACAGAAGGGCAAAGGGGAGGGCACTGATTACCAGGAATTTTCTGCGCTTTCCCAGCCTTGATCGGCTCCTGTCGGAAAGCCCGGCAATAAGCGGATCGGTAACAGCATCAAACAACCGGCCAGCCCCGAAGGCAAGACCGATCAGGGTAAGAAATCCGAGCACATATCCCTGATAAATCCTGGCTGGAAAAACTTCAGCCCCGGTATTGGGGGGGAGATAGAAGTAGACCAGCAGATTACCGGGGGCGTACGAGGCCAGAGCCCACCCCAGCTGGCCGAGGGCGAAAAGGATTTTCTTGGAAAGGGTCAGGCCGGGCTGAATCATGATCCCCTCAGACTGCAGTTGGTGCATGAAAGACTCCTCTAGTGTACGCACAATGATTACAAGCGATTAATACTCATTGATGCCCAGTATACCATTATTCATCCAGGTTTGTCAGTTGGGAATCGTAATTTTCCGCAGGCAAAAAAAGAAAAGGCTTGATCCTAACGGATCAAGCCCCTTGAAGCTGCTTAGCATAGATTTGTCGGAATAAGCTACAGCGATATCCCGCTCGATATCTTGAGCTTCCACGATGATTCGTCATCGGCATCATCAGCTGCATTGACATATCCCACCGAGAAGACCATGCCGGAGGTAACCATGCCGAAGGTTTTTTTGAGCGAGACATCGGCATCAACGGCAGTTTTTACCCAGTCTCCGGAAGCATCGGTTTTTTTCCAGGATACTCCCAATCCGATGGAATCGAACCAGAGCTTTTTGAGTCCGAGGGTGTTCTTTACGGTATTGACCGTATCCGAATCAACGGATGTTCCCCAATCTCTGGTATAACTGGTTGCCAGTGATATGAAATCGTAGGCAAATTTTGTATTGCCCGACACGCTGAAATCCCACGACGAACCATCGGCAGGGTCGGCTCCGTCAACCTTTATGGGGATACGATAGCTGTCATCGGTCTTTGCACCCAGACTCATGGAAAACTTATCAAATTTGTAGTTCATGCTTTTCCAGCTTAAGCCGGCTTCAATAATAACTGCCTCGTTATAATCAGAGGATGTTTTCTCAACATCGGTTCTCTCCCAGGCTGCTCCTGCACCACCCGAAAAGCGTCCGAACGCTCCCATGTTTGGCGGCTGAATCTTTGTACTTGCACTGTGCGTGATTTCCGAGATACCTGAAGTGGTGGATAGATCTCCCAGATAGGTAGCGATCGAGGGGACCAGACTGGAAATCAGCGGAGCAATTTCGTTGATGACAATATCGGGAATATTGGTTTTGTTCCAGTCATAGCCAAGTTCAAATCCCCAGCTGCCGAGCCCGAACTTCCATAATCCGCCGCTCTCCAGCTTGCCGGTAGTAACCGATGCTCCCAGACTCTTATAGGTGCCGTCGGTCTTGCGGTACCAGCCTTCCAGATTGAGCGGGGGGATAGTTAAATCGGCACCGTAGGTGATGCCCCAGAGAGATACATCGGCAGCTTCCCCCGCCAGTCCGAGACTGATCGGGAAATAGTCGAAAATCGGAAAGTAGCCTTGAACCTTATCTATGGTACCGCTGATTGAGTCAGAAGTGGCCTCATCAACGCCAAAACTGGCCGCAAGTGCCCCGACATCGCGTACCTGACTCGCATCATCAGTATACAGCGTAAGGCCTCCCTCTCCCTTGAGCTCGAACCATTTCGTATTGATGCCTGTTCCGATACCGAATACGAAATTTTCGCTTGGGGCAACCGTGTAGCTGTCGTCGGGTTCAATCAATCCATACAGTTCTGCTATCGGTGAATGCCCGAGGGTGGTAACTTCTTTGTAGGACCCCTGATAATCACTGATTAAAGAGAGATTGGTCTGCAGGTACCAGTAATCAAGGATGTCAATACCAAGCTGGAATCCGACAAACGCCTGCGGCCAGATTTCCCCCGAAATACCGGGATCGGTAAACCCGTTAGCCACGGATAGCGAGAGCAGGAACGGCAGATCCAGCTGAAACGAAGATCCGCGGAAATAGAGATCTTTCACCGTCTGATCCTGGAAGTAGATAGTCTGATCGCCGAATTTGTAGCGGAGGAAATTGTTGAAAAATGATACGCTGAAGAGAAACTCATTGCCGGTATCGAAGCTGCGTGCGTTGGCTGTTCCATATCTTGATTTGTAGTTGAAGGCGTAGGGGTTCCATAAGCGCACGATGTCATGGAAGTCGGAAATGACGGCAGATGGGAAAGGGTAGTCCAGAACTGTAGGATAGGTGTCAAGATATTCCAGCAAGTTCCTGGACTCAGAAAGCTCGACAAATGCTGAAAGCATAAGCGGGCCAGCAGTGACTGTCCCCTGGGTTCCAGCGGAAAAGTCGAGCATGATCTCATGAGAAACATCCTCAAAAAGCTCCCCGGGGATATCCAGACCTTCCTGTTCCGAGGAGATCGTATAGGCAATATCCAGTCCGGCATAGTAGTCGGCCTGGGCGGTAAAAAAGGCTTTTCCCGGTTCGCCGGTAGTGGAGAAGGTCAAGCTTTCTTCGGCCCGATTTCCCGCAGCATCAGTAACAGAAATTGTCAGAAGGGCATCCTCT